>NZ_JAMLJL010000024.1 GCF_023634845.1 Flavobacterium amniphilum
CATTCCAATTTTGAAATTGTAGCAGTAAGGTAAAAAAAAACCTCCTTTAAATGGCTTTAAAAAGAGGTTTTATAAAATGTTTTTTGGAGTTATTTTGAAAAAATAGTAGTTGTGCAACAGTTACCGCTGTTACCTGCCGTTTCTTATTGTCAAAAACACTCGTTCTTCTTTTAAAGTTTCAGGAGATAACAAATAGGGAACAACTCTTTTGGTCAATAAATTTTCTAATAAATTCTCTATATGAAAATACCCAATTTTATTCTCATCGTCGCAATTAAAAACTCTATAAATTTCAAATTTATCCCTATTGTTTAGAAAATAATCCCATTCGTTTACAGTTAGGTAGAACGTTGGCTTTTCTTTTACAGTTCCTTTTACTTCTATAAATCTTGTTTGATTATTATCTATAATTTCGAAGTCATATGGGTTATATGATTCTGTCACTTGATTTAGCCAGTTTACATTACTGTTCCCATATTTTTCGCAAAGTAAATTGTAGATATAGTTTTCACTAACCAATCTGATCTGCTCGCTATATTCTTCATCGATAGTTAATGTTGTTGAATCTATATTCTTATTTAAAGCTAGTTCTTTTGTGTTTTCATGTTGATTTGATAACATTTGCTTGAGATTCTTAATTGAATCTGATAAGACAGCTATTTTAAGAGGTTCGAATACTTTTTGAACATCTTTTTGAATTATGTTTCTTGACTTTATGTTTAAATAACCACCTGAAGAAATCGATTGTGCTTTTGACTCTGCTTCACCTTCTAGAGCTAGTCCTACAACAAATATTTTACATTCGATGCCTGACATTAATTTAATGTTGTTAGCTGCGATTAAATAATCTCCACCGCCATTTTCCTCTCCGTCAGTCAATAATATAATTTTTCTGTCGCTAGCTGGAAATTTTGTTAGATTGTGTAATGAAGAATTTAGAGCGGCAGTTATTGGTGTTCCGCCACTTGGTGGATTTTCTAGTTGGTTTATTTTTTCTTGAATATCTTCTTTTATAAAATTACCTTCATAGATTAATTCAATATCTAATCCTTCAGCTTTAGGATTATCTTTAGTTATTGCAGTACCACGAAATGTTCTTATAAATACTTTTTGAGTATAATCTTGAATTGTTGGTAATATGTTTTCTAAAAGAATTCGTTTAATAATTGACATTCTGGTTTCTCCGTCAATTAGATAATCGCCAACATTTTCTGGAACTCTTGTCATAGTTCCCATACTTCCAGATTTGTCGATAAGAATTTCAACTATAGTTTCGTTCATAATGCAGGGTTTTTGAAATGGCAGGTAACTAGTATATACTCGCTACTTTATAGCGCCTATACCTTTAATTTTGGGTGTATACTCGCTACAAAGTAGCGCTTTCAAATATATTGGATATTTTTTATAAATCATCAAATGGACTTTTAATTTGTTGAATATTTTTAGTGCTGACATGTGTGTAAATTTCGGTTGTTTTACTGCTGTTATGACCAAGTAATTCTTGAATATATCTCAAATCCGTACCGCTTTCTAACAAATGGGTAGCGTAACTATGACGTAACCAATGTAATGTAACTGGTTTAGAAATATTAGCTTTCTTGAGGGCTTGCTTTAAAACTTGTTGCAAACTTCTGTCATCATAAGGTTTTCCTTCCGTTTGTCCTTCAAATAAATAAACTTTTGGCTTGTAAAGTCTATAATATTCTCTCAACATTTCTAATATTTTGGCACTTAATGGAACTATTCTGTCTTTTTTGCCTTTTGCCTTTTTTAAAAACACAATGTTTCTTTTTGAATCTATATGAACAGGCTCTAATGCTAATAACTCGCCACAACGTAATCCACAAGAATAAATTAAACTTAACATGGTTTTGTGTTTAATGTTATTATGTGCCGAAAGTATACTTTTTACTTCTTCTTTGCTCAAAACATTTGGAAGTGCTTTTTCTCTTTTCGGACGATGTATTTTGTCAATTTCAATGGATGTTTCTCTTACAATTCTAAAATATAGTTTAATGGCATTTACAATCTGATTCTAATAGGAAGAAGACAAATTATTCTTTAAAATATAGTCATTATTGTATAAAATCACATCTTCATTTGTGATTGATTTTACAGATTTTGTATTGCAATAGATTAAGAATGATTTCAATGCTTCACAATACGTCGTAATGGTATTGGGACTATAACGTTTCGATGATAAATAATGTTTGAAAGCCGTAAGACTCTGAATTCCCTCAGAATTAGGAACTAATGTATTCGCTAAAGGTAGTTGAAATGATAATCGGTTCGCTTCTGTATCCGGTAAATGCCAATACTGATGACTCGGACTCCAGCGGGCATCTTCAAAAGTTTTAATGCGCGTAATTAATGCGCGATTTTTATCGAAATAAACAGCAATACGTGGTATTCCTTTGTGAAGTAAGGTTTTGGCTTTCCAATTCATAATTAATGGCTTATATAAATGCAAATATAAAAATTAACCTGAATGGATACTTAAAGTGATTTAATACAATAGTTTACACCTCATTGAAAACACATATTTATAGTAGGATTCATAAGTAAACTATTCAAGGTTCAAATACTTACGGATTTAAAAAGGTAACAAATAATCAAAGAAACCCCCAACCCCATAATACGTATTTCTACTGAATTTCACTTTACGCCGGCTGAGGTATGGTTGCTGAGCCTGTCGAAGTATCGAAGCCATAAACCCTTACGGTTTCCCGCAAAAACCTAATATTCCCGTTAATTAAACCGGTGGCTGAGGTTCTCGAAGCCACAATCCAATAAACGAATAATCGAACAATCCAAAACTCTGGCACAACATTTGTAATCCAATTCTCTCAAATAAACAAACCGTGATGAGGGGCATCACGGAAATAATAAAAAACTAAAAAACATGAGTACACAATTCGAAACCGGTCACGCAAAAAATGTGGTCAACTTCAAGACACTGATCGACAAACTGAACCATTTCGGGACCACCTACAATCCCCCAAAAGACACTCTCAAAATCCCCCATCTCAACACCATAGTCATCAAAGCCCGCGCAGAACTGGCCAACGTTATCAACAAAAATTCCGATTTTAACGTAGCCATTGCAAACAGGGCTCTGGCGTTTCAGGACCTGCAATCCTTATCCACACGCTTGGTCAACACATTAAAAATTACCGATGCACCGCCTCAAAGAATTGACGATGCAAGAGGGTTTATCCGGAAATTACAGGGTAAGAGAGCTTCAAAAATTGTTGAACACACAGATCCTAATACTCCCGCTCCCAAAACAATCAGCGCCAGCCAACAATCATACGATCAACAGGTCCAACATTTTATGGGACTCATTGCGGTACTGCGTTCAGAGGTAAGTTATAAGCCAAACGAGGTCGAACTCAAAATCGAGGCATTGGTGGCCAAGCAAAATGAACTGATGGAAAAAAACGATGCCGTATCGGTAGCCCATTCTTCTGTCAGCAATGCCCGTAACGAAAGAAACCAAACGTTCTATGCCAACAACAACGGACTTGTAGATATCGCCATGGAAGTAAAAGATTATGTAAAAGGAGCTTATGGAGTTAAGAGTGTGCAATTCAAAGAAATTAGCGGTATACGGTTTAAAAAGGAAAAACCGTAGCGAGTCATGATTTTAACCCATTCACACTTGGTATTGTACTTTTAAAAGTGCTTGTTTAAAAATCCCTCGGTGAATTAAGCGTTTTAAAGCTGTATTAGTAAAATACCCTGTCACTATTGGAAACATCCGGTCAGTGATAGGGTATTTTTATGCTTTTATTTGAAATAATGCTGCAACTTTTTGCTTTTTCGCTTCCACACTGAGCGTTTTTGCTTCCGCACTGAGTCTTTTCGCCTTCGCATTGAGCGTTTTTGCCTTCGCATTGAGCGTTTTTGCTTCCGCACTGAGCTTTTTCGCCTTCGCATTCAGCGTTTTTGCTTCCGCACTGAGTCTTTTCGCCTTCGCACTGAGCTTTTTTGCTTCCGCACTGAGTCTTTTCGCCTTCGCATTGAGCGTTTTTGCTTCCGCACTGAGCTTTTTCGCCTTCGCATTCAGCGTTCTTGCTTCCGCACAGAGTTTTTTTGCTTCCGCTTTGAAGTTTTTATAACGGTTTTAAGAATTTCTTTCTTGGTAGCAGGGAGATTTTGTGACTGGGATTCGTCAGTTCGAGTGATTTTACCGTAACATCGTGGAGGTAAAATTGTATCGAGAACCGTTACACGTTGTAGCCTCTCGATACATTTTCACTTCGTTTCTCTACGTAAAAACACTCGAGGTGACGAAACCTGTAGAATCTAACTTTCGAAACTTGTTGAGTAATAAACAATAACTATCGGGACGAGGTGACGTAAGTAATTCATATCCGAGCTATCTTATAAATAAGTAGAGACGCCATGCATGGCGTCTCTGTATCAAAGTAGTATCAAAGTAGCCGACGGTGGCTGAGGCTCTCGAAGCCAAGTAGTATTAGACAATTAGTTTTTTAGATTTCTTGGATTTTGGTTTATGTGATTTCTCCTTCGTCGAGATGACAAAACAACAGAGTCTTTCAATCCCGTCAATTATCTCGTACGGTGGCTGAGTTCCTTTTACTGAGCCAGTCGAATAATTGAACCGATAATCTTTCAATCAAAACAAACTCATAACTCATAACTCATAACTCATAACTCATAACTCATAACTCATAACTCATAACTCATAACTCATAATTTAGAATCTCCTTCAACCGTGTATCACACGCTTCCCTCAATTCCTCAAAAAACAAAGTAAACTCCTCTTCAAACTCGGTATAAAACTCCTGTAGTTCCGCAATCGCATTCTGCATATGGGCACGGTGGTGCGTGCGGTAATCCATTTGGAACAAGATCATTTCAAGTCCGCCCAGCGAGGCATAACTCACCAGCCAGTTGCGTTTAATCATGTAAGGCATCATTTTCTTCACCTTGTCGGTCAGCAAATCGTAGTTGTCAATAAGCGACTGGTAAAAGGTTTCGGCATAACGTTCCAGCGGAGTCTCATGGTACTTACTCCAGTTCTTCGCCAGGAAATGGTCATATACAATATCCATGATCACCCCCGAATAATGCCCGTAGCGCTCATGTAAACGGTGCTTGCTCTTGCGGTAGGTAGGGTGCGCATCGGTAAAACTGTCGATTGTACGGTGCAGTAATACGCCTTGTTGTATCGCGGTAGGGAATTCCTTGTAATGGCTCCCACGGATGCCGTCTGCCATGAAATTACCAATCTTAATCAGTTCGTGCTCCCCCGAAAGGTAGATGTGTGCCAAAAAGTTCATACGCCTAATATAGTTATTTTATACCAAGAATTTTAGTTTTCAGATGATTTTCAAAAGAGTCTAAATTCATATATTTGTTTCACTGTTTAAAACAGTCATAATTCATAATTCATAACTCATAATTCATAACTCATAATTCATAACTCATAATTCATAACTCATAATTTAGAATATGACATTAATCAAATCAATCTCAGGGATAAGAGGAACAATCGGAGGTAAAGTAGGGGACAACCTGACTCCGGTAGATGCAGTAAAATTTGCTTCGGCTTATGGAACATTCCTGAAACAGAATATAAAGAAAGACCGTCTGAAAGTATGCATAGGACGTGATGCCCGTATCTCCGGACCCATGATTCACAATCTGGTGGTGAATACCCTTGTGGGTTTAGGGATTGATGTTATCGATCTCGGACTTTCAACAACGCCTACAGTCGAAATCGCTGTTCCTTTAGAACAGGCAGACGGCGGAATTATCCTAACCGCTTCCCACAACCCGAAACAATGGAATGCCTTAAAGCTTCTGAATGCCAAAGGTGAATTCCTGAGTGGTGCCGATGGTGCCAAGATATTGGAGATTGCAGAGAATGAAGCATTCGACTTCGTGGAAGTGGATTTCCTTGGTGAAGTAACCGAAAACGATGCCTACATGGACATCCATATCGATGAGGTTCTGGAATTACCTTTGGTAGATGCCGAAGTTGTGGCACAGAAGAAATTCAAAGTAGTGGTCGATGGAGTCAATTCATCAGGCGGTATTATCATCCCGAAGTTACTGGAACAAATGGGAGTAGAAGTAGTAAAACTATACTGCGAACCTAACGGCCATTTCCCGCATAACCCGGAACCGTTGAAAGAACACTTGGGTGACATCTGTAAATTAGTGGTGGAAGAGAAAGCCGATTTCGGTATTGTGGTCGACCCTGATGTAGACCGTCTGGCGTTTATCTCTAATGACGGGGAAATGTTCGGGGAAGAATATACATTGGTGGCTGTAGCCGATTATGTACTAAGCAAAACACCGGGTAATACCGTTTCGAATATGTCTTCTTCAAGAGCCTTACGCGACATCACCGAAAAGCATAACGGTAGCTATCAGGCAAGTGCCGTGGGTGAAGTGAATGTGGTAGAGTTGATGAAAGCTTCCAATGCTATAATAGGCGGGGAAGGAAACGGTGGTATCATTTACCCTGAAAGCCACTACGGCCGCGATGCACTGGTAGGTGTGGCGTTATTCTTAACGTATTTGGCTAATCAGGAGAAGTCCGTTGCCGAATTAAGGGCTTCGTATCCGCAATACTTCATGAGCAAGAATAAAATCGAACTGACACCGCAAATTGACGTGGATGCTGTCCTGAAGACTATTTTTGAAAAGTACCAAAATGAACAGATTTCTACCGTCGACGGAGTGAAGATCGACTTCGAAAACGAATGGGTTCACTTGCGTAAGTCTAACACTGAACCTATAATCCGTATTTATACCGAAGCACCTACTCAACAGGCTGCTGATGTTCTCGCAGAACGTTTCGTAAACGAACTGAAACAAATCGCCGGTATTTAATCCGATAATAAATATAAAGTAACCCTGGGCTTCAACTCAGGGTTGTTTTTTTGTATTTTATCCAAAAGAAATGTAAAAATGTAACAATTCCGGTTTTTTCCGACTAAATTCGTATCCAAACCATCTTTATGTTTCTTAAATTATCATTTCGGACTTTTCTTTTTGCAATGCCTGTATTGTTTGCCGGCTGCGCTTCTGTGCAAAAACACAATGAGAAAAGATTGAAACCTATTCCTGTTGCCCAATTACAGGAAGATATCGATTACGTTCAGAACAAACTTATAAAACTGCACCCCGGCTCCGATTTATACATCACCAAAGAGCAATTGGCCTTTAAATTTGACAGTATCCGCAAGGTAGTCAACAAACCGATGACCAGTAATGAGTTTTATACGGTAATAAGCCCTGTGGTAGCTTCAGTGCGCCAGGGACACATGGCAATGATGCCCATGAGTGTGAAACTCACAAAGGAGCAACAAAAAAAGTATAAACAGGCCGGTGACGGACCGCTTTCCCAGTTTAAGTTCGAATGGGAAAACAATAAGTTATATATCCTGAAAAATAACTCTAATGTAAAAGAGATTAAAGAAGGTACCGAAGTCCTTTCCATAAAAGACAGGAAACCTCAGGAAATATACGCTAAATACAAAGCCAGTGTCACTTCCGATGGTTACAACACAACCTTTTTATGGAAATACTTCAATAAGCGTTTTACAACTTTCTTAACCGAGGAAATTGGTTTTAACGACAGTCTTTCTTTTACATTGAAGTATAAAGATTCGGTTTATGATAAAATGATCTGCCGTAAAAAGAAGGATAAGAAGGAAAATAAACCGCTTACCGAAAAACAGGAAGAACGCCTGGTTACCAAAGACATCATCAAAAAGAAGAATAAGAACAAAAGAATCTTTGGTTATGATGAGAAAACTAAAGAATTCAGTAAATCGCTCCGCTTCATCGGAAAAGATACCACAGTGGCTTATCTTAAAATAAATGACTTTGTAGACGGTAATTTTAAGAAGGCATACAAAGTCATTTTTGATTCCATAAAAAAGAGTGGAAGCAAAACGCTTGTTATGGACTTAAGGGACAATCCCGGAGGAAGAATGAGCGAAATACTTAACCTGTATTCCTATTTGACACCTGAAGATTTTATCATGACAGAACCGGCAGTTGTAACCTCTAAAACAAGCTTATGGAAGTTGGGACTTTTTCCTAGGGTTCCTAAATTGGCTTATCCTTTTATCGGCGCATTTTACCCTGTCTATATGGGGGTTTCATACTTCAAAGTCAAGAAAGGAGACGATGGGAAATATTACTATCATTTAAGTGCTTCAAAGACACAAAAACACAATCCCAATCACTTCAACGGTAAAGTATACGTGCTAATCAATGGCGGTAGTTTCTCGGCTTCCTGTATCATTTCTTCAGCACTGAAAGCCAATAAGGATATTACTTTCGTGGGTGAAGAAACCGGCGGTGATTTCAATGGTACGGTGGCCGGTATCATGCCGGTACTCAAATTGCCAAACTCTGAAATACAATGGCGTTTGGGCTTGATGCATATCAAACCGGTTAAACAGACTGATGTGAAAGGACACGGTATTTACCCGGATAAGGAAATTATCCAGACTATCGAAGACAAAGTGAATAAGAAAGATCCTGAACTGGAATGGATCTTAAACGATATTTATAAGTAAATAAAAAGGGTAAGAAATCTTCTTACCCTTTTTATTTTAATGTTTGCCATGACCTTTACCATGTTTGTGATGGTGGTGGTCATCGTGATGGTCATGATGGTCGTGTACCTCTATTACTTTCACCTTTTTAGGTTTTTTGTACTTTTTGTATTTCACCACGTGGATGTGATTTTGTACATAAGGTCGCTCACCTATAAAGTCCAGCTCAATCTGGGCACTTTTTCCAAGATTAATTCCAATGAATATTCTCGGTACAGCTGTCCGCACTACCCAGTTTCTGCCACTCAGGTAAATGTAGTTTCTGGAACGTAAATCATAATACATATTTTCATCCGGGAAATAAACATACCTTGTTTTGGCACGGTAACCATGTGCTGGAGCCCATGGCGGCGGTCCTTGCGCAAACATGTTTTCCGGTACAACCAGAAACAGGAATGCTGCAATGATAAAAGTTCTCAATACTGGTTTCATAATGTTTAGTTTAAGGTTATAAAACGCTTAAATGTAGCAATTATTTTGGTTGTTCATCAAAATTTACCATCCAATTGATGTCAAACTTGTCTGTAAACATCCCGAAATAAGCCCCCCAAAAGGTATCAGACATCGGCATGGTTACTTTTCCTCCTGCCGATAATCCATTGAAAAGACGGTCGGCTTCTTCTTTGCTGTCTGCGTTGATGGATACCGAAAAGTTATTCCCGAATGTCACAGAACCACTGAATCCGGTACTGTCACTTGCCATTAAAACGGTTTCCTTGCTGATGGGAAGGGAAACGTGCATTATTTTATCACCTTCTTCCGGACTTGGCGGGGGACAGTTGTCATCGGCAGGCATATCCTTGAATCGCCCAATGTAAGTGAATTCACCCCCGAATACCGATTTGTAAAAATTGAATGCTTCTTCTGTGTTACCGTTAAAGGTAAGATAAACGTTTACTGATGCCATACTATTTGTTTTTTGTTTAATACTTGTTTTTTTAGTCTGTATATTTTTTAAAATTGTCCAAAATACATTGCCAGCCGCCTCTTTGTAAATCAAGACTGTTCGTGCTTTCCGGTTCAAAGATTTCGGTAAGGATGGTTTTTCCGTCCAGAACATCGAATTTTACGGTTACCTTACGCCCGTCGCCCATAGTATAGGCAATTTTTTTGTGTGGAATGATTTCGGTATAGGTTCCCGAAAAGTCAAAACTGTTCGCACCGTCTTTTGATGCCATGGTCGATACAAATTGTTTCCCTACTTCCAGATTGTTTTCTGCTTTTGGGCAATGCCAGTCATCATTTGCAAAATTCCAGTTTACTATATGTTCCGGTTTTGTAAAATAGTCCCAGACTTTTTCAACTGGTGAATCAAGAGAAACTCTTACTGCAATTGATTTTGTTTTGCCATCTTCGGCAATTGCTTTTATTTTCTGTAATGCATTTGGGAACATGTTATTAAAAAAGTCTTCGTATTCTTCAATACTTTCAACTTCGACATTTAAAGTAGTTGTCCCGTTTTCACCAGTCAGTTTGTATTGTTCCTTACAGCCGCTCCATTTTTGGATGGCTTCACTGATAGGTTGTTCTTCATGATTGACAATTTCGGTAATGTGGGTGAACACCATCGAATCATAGGGTTTTTTCTCTACAATTCTTGAAGCCATTCCGGAACCTTTCGGATCCAGAAAATGAATTTTGTTTCCTTCTTCCCAACCGGAAACGGCATGACTGCCTTCACAAAAAGCTTCTGTCCAGGTTTCATAATTTTCATCATCCCAAAGAGAATACCATACTTTCTCTTTCGGAGCTTTAATTTCAACAGTAAATTGAATTGTTTTCATAGTTGTTTATTGATTATTTTGAGTTTTTGAAAAATTCATTTAGTTTATACGCTAACTGTATCCGTCTAAATCGGCAAAAAGATAACCTTCTTTGGTAGGTTTAGGTATACTTTTTTGTCATCCACTGAATTTTAAAAACCTAAATTTAGGATAATTTCAACAATTTAAAGAACTGTTTTGGTTTTATTTAAGATTCCATCCGTGCCGGATAAGAGCTGTTTTACAGTAGTCACAAAATTCATGTTCTTCATCTAAAACATCTTTTCCTTCAGCATCACGCATGAAGCAATTTTTTTCGGGACAATGGGGAAGTCCCTGGGTGTGTCCCAGTTCATGTATGGCAACTTTGAATAACTTTCCGGTTTTATCTCCTTTTAGCCTGAAAGTGGAAGCAATACAGGATTTTCCAGGGCGGTAACCCAATCCGAATACGCCCCAATCCGGTTTTCCGTCTTTTGAAGTGCTGATGTCTTTGGTAGTAAGTCCGATGACCAACTGATTTTTACCGGCTATATTGGTTAAGTAGGCTATTGATGCATCGGCTCTTCTTCTGGTTTTGTTATGATTCCAGGTTCCTTTAGGAAAAGGAATTTTCTCGGCAACTTTAACGGAAGAATAAACCGTTTTTAAATTCTTATGGACTTCCTTCAGATAGCTTTCCGGAAAATCATCAAAAGGTTGTAAAATAATGGTGATTTTTTTACTTTCAGATGAAGCATTTTGTTTTTGATTGCAAGCCGAAAGAACTAATAATCCGGTGATTGCGGCTAATAGAATTGATTTCATACGTTATGAACTGCAGGATAACATGGAACATCCAATTTTCACCCGTGCCCAATCCGGGCGTTTGGCAAACCATTTTTGATATTCGGGTTGTTCGTTATAGGGATTTTGTAATAAGGTGTATAATTCGTCTATGATTGAATAATCTCCTTTGTCGGCAGCATCAATGGCTAATTGTGCCATGTAGTTACGGAGGACATATTTCGGATTGATTTTGTCCATTGTAACTTTTCGTTCAGCATCATTACGTATTTCTTTCTGTAATTGTTGTAAATAGTCATTCATCCATTGGTTCCAGTAAGATAAAATCTCACCCTGAATCTCTTCAGAATTATAAAAAGCATAATTGATTTTTTCAAGAGCGCCGGTAACATTGTCTTCTTTTTTAACATCCGAAAGTAAACGGAAGAAAATCGTATAATCGGTTTCTGAAAGCTGAAGAATCTGAACCAATTGATTGACAATTTGCTCCTGTTCTTCATTCATACCTGAAAAACCAAGCTTCTCCTGCATCATTTTTTGGTAGTGGTGCTCAAAATCCTTCGGATACTGCTCCAGAATTTTTTCAAGTCCTTCAGCTTCATTTATAAGGGGATACAAAGCATTGGCTAATTGGTATAAATTCCATAAAGCAATCTCGGGCTGGTTCCCGTAACGGTATCTTTTGTGTTGGTTGTCTGTTGTATTTGGTGTCCAGTTAGGATTGAAATCCTCCAGCCATCCGTAAGGACCATAATCGATGGTAATACCGTGAATGGACATATTATCGGTGTTCATCACGCCGTGTACAAAACCTACACGTTGCCATTCTACAACCATTTTAAGTGTGCTGCTCACTACCGATTGAAAAAAGTCAAGATATTTTTGCTTTCCTTCCGAATTGATATGTGGAAAGTATTCCTTAATCGTAAAATCAGTCAGTAATTTTAAATTAGTGAGATCATTCCGCGAAGCGAGTAATTCAAAATTCCCGAAGCGGATGAAGGATGGTGCAACACGGCAAACAATGGCTCCTTTTTCGTAAGCCGGATTTCCGTTGTACATGATGTCGCGGAGTACCTCATTTCCACTCAAGATAAGCGATAAGGAACGTGTGGTTGGAACTCCCAGGTGATGCATCGCTTCGGCACATAAATATTCCCGGACTGAAGAACGTAAAACGGCTAAACCGTCAGCACTTCTGGAATAAGGCGTTTTTCCGGCGCCTTTTAACTGTAGTGTCTGGTCGTTACTTTCAAATAAATTGACAGCTCTTCCGTCACCTAGTTGTCCTGCCCAGACACCAAACTGGTGGCCTCCGTAACACATGGCATAAGGTTTTGAGTTTTCATAAACGGTTTTACCTGAAAAAGTATTTAAGAAAATTTCTGATGTTATATCGTCATCATTTATTCCAATTGATTGTGCGACTTCTTTTGAAACGTGGATTAATGAAGGGTTTGTAGGAGGTGTAGGGTTTACAAACGAATAACACGCATTAAAGACTTTACGGATTTCGTTGGTTTTTTCCTGATCGGAAGGGAGTGTATCGGTGAAAATATTTCGGACTTGCAGTTGCATAAACAGGGTATCGTAGATAAATTTGTTATAATCTTCAAAATTAGGGATATTTCAAAGATAGTAACGTTATAAAATTGGTAAAAAATGTATATTTGGCACAAATTTCAACACAATGATTGCTACAGAAAAAAAGACTTCATTAGAACAGTATTTTCAACAGTTCAGGGATAATATTATTGGTATTGACCAAGGATTTGTGTCGCCTTTCGGGGATAAAAAAATCATTTATACGGATTGGACTGCTTCAGGAAGACTTTACCGTCCGATTGAAGAAAAAATGATGAATGAATTTGGCCCTTTCGTAGCAAATACCCATACAGAAACCACTGTTTCAGGAACGGCAATGACGATGGCATACCATGAAGCACGCCATATCATTAAACACCATGTAAATGCAAATGACAATGATGTACTGATTACCGATGGTACCGGAATGACCGGTGTTGTTAATAAATTTCAACGTATTTTAGGTCTGCGTGTAGCCGAAAACCTTAAAGAATTCACGAATATCCCGAAAGAAGTAAAACCGATTGTGTTTATCTCGCATATGGAACACCATTCCAACCAGACTTCATGGTTGGAAAGCATTGCAGATGTTGTGGTTATTCCGGCAAATGAAGACGGTTTGTTCTGTATGGAGAATTTCAAAAAACTGATAGAACAGTATCAGGAAAGAAGTTTTAAAATCGCTTCGATTACCTCTTGCTCAAATGTAACCGGTATCAAAACACCGTACCATGAAGTAGCTAAAGTGATGCACCAGAACGGAGGTGTTTGCTTTGTTGATTTTGCCTGTTCAGGACCATATGTGGATATCAATATGCACCCGGAAGATCCGGAAGCTTATTTGGATGCTATTTTCTTTTCTCCGCACAAATTTTTAGGAGGACCCGGTACTTCAGGAGTTTTGGTTTTCAATAAAAATCTTTACAAAAATAATGTTCCTGACTGCCCAGGAGGAGGAACGGTTTCATGGACGAATCCGTGGGGCGAACACAAGTACATCGACAACATTGAGGATAGGGAAGATGGTGGTACTCCCGGTTTCTTACAGGTTATTAAAACCGCTTTGGCTATTCAATTGAAAGAAAAAATGGGTGTTCAGAATATTCTGGACCGTGAGCATGAAATCGTTGATTATGTTTTTTCGGAATTGTCCAAAGAGTCCAATATTAATATTCTGGCGGGTCAGCACAGAGACCGTTTGGGAGTAATTTCTTTTTATATTGATGATTTGCATTATAATCTCGGAGTGAAATTACTGAATGACCGTTTTGGTGTCCAAACGAGAGGAGGATGTAGTTGTGCAGGGACTTATGGTCATTATTTACTACATGTGGATCAGGAAACATCAAACAGTATTACCTGTAATATTGATACTGGAAATCTGGAGCAAAAACCGGGATGGATCCGTATGTCGATACATCCAACCACGACAAATGATGAAATTGCTTATGTGTGTGAATGTATCCGTGCTTTGGCACAATACCACAAAGAATGGGCAAATGATTACAATTATAACCCAAAAAGTAATGAATATTTGCACAAAGAGGCACAAAATCCCGAAAAGGAATTAATCAAAAATTGGTTTACCTTATAACAAAAAAGCTCAGTTAATACTGAGCTTTTTTTATTTTCTGTGTTTCCACCTTTTATGTGTCCAAAGATAATATTCGGGCGCTTCCATAATTTGTTGTTCAACCTTTTTTATATAAGTTTCAGTTATCTCGTAATCCGGGATTGATGCTGTGTTTCCTTCTGCCAAAACTTCAAAAGAAGCTTCATAATACCCTCTTTTAAGTTTTTTTACCTTTAAAAAAATTACATTCATGTCAAATTCTTTGGCCAATGCCTCGGCACCAACATGTACAGGAGTTGTTATTCCCATGAAATTGCCCCAATGGTTTCTTTTGTTAAGTCTGGGAGTCTGATCACTTGCAAAACCATATACGCATAATGTGTTTTGTTTGTGGTTTTTAAGAATAGTTGCTTTGGTTTCTTTGGTGGTTACAAGTTCAGCTCCAAATTTTGAACGGATATCGCGGACTAATTTGTCAAAATGTGAATTGGCAATCTTTTTGTAAATACCAACACCTTTAAAATTAACATATTTGTTCATGGATATTACCCATTCGTAACTGGCATAATGCGAAGCCATTAAAGTAATGCTTTTTCCTTTGGATTCTAGTTCCTGATAAACCTCAAGGTTTTTAAATGTAAAACGCTTGTCCATTTCTTTTTCGGAAATTGTCAGGGTTTTGATCATTTCCAGAAACATATCACATAAATGTTGATAAGACTTTTTTTCTATAGCAAGTCTTTCTTTTGCTGATAAATGTGGTAATGCTATTTCAAGGTTTTTACGTACTGTTTTTTTTCGGTATCCGATTAAACGATACACTATCAAATAAACAAAATCAGAGAAAAAGTAAAAAAGCCTGAAAGGAAGTATCGAAATAATCCAGAGAAGCGGATAAATAATGACAAAAACTAAGAATTGCATTG
Source organism: Flavobacterium amniphilum (assembly GCF_023634845.1). GTDB lineage: Bacteria > Bacteroidota > Bacteroidia > Flavobacteriales > Flavobacteriaceae > Flavobacterium > Flavobacterium amniphilum. The sequence continues at coordinate 15,242 of NZ_JAMLJL010000024.1, forward strand.
ATAAAAATTTTGATACAAATATAAACCTTTATTCTTGTTTTAGGTTTTAATCGCTTTAATTGGTTTTTGCTATATTTACTGTAAAATTAATTTTATGAATCTTTTTCTTATTGCAATCATAATTGCCAACGTTCTTTTTAGTTATAAAGGTCTTACTGATTATTCTTTTTTCAGGAAAAATGAATTCCATATAGGCAGTATCAGATCAGGTGAACAAATACGAATGATCAGTTCGGCATTTTTACATGTTGATTATATGCATCTGGCTTTTAATATGTTTACGCTTTATATGTTTGCACCCGGAGTTATTGGGTACTTTGGGAATTTCACCTTTTTATTGATCTATGCCGGCAGTTTGGTTTCCGGCAGTTTATTAACGATATATTTCCACCAGAATGATTTTGGCTATAGGGCTGTTGGTGCTTCAGGAGCTGTTACCGGAATTTTGTATTCGGCGATATTGATAAATCCCGATATGGATTTGAGATTGTTTTTTATTCCTATTGATATACCGGCCTATGTTTTTGGTATTGGTTATTTATTGTATTCGATTTATGGAATGAAAGCCAAGAATGACAATATTGGACATACGGCTCATTTCGGAGGTGCGATAGGAGGATATGCCATTACCTTAATAAAAGATCCTCTGATGTTGACGGAAAATCTGCTCATGGTTGTGCTTTTGGCTATTCCGATTATACTACTTTTTATACTTGAAAAATCAGGGAAAATATAAATTGGCACAACTTTTGAATATCCCAAAACAAATTAAATAATTAACATATGAAAAATTTAGTAGTAACCTTAATGACATTCTTAACCGTGATGACTTACGCACAAGACCAAAAATCGAATCCAGTTCCACAGATAAATGTTTCCGGGGAAGGTAAAATAAAAGTAATTCCTGATATGGCGACTATATCGATTGGAGTTGAAAATACAGGTAAAGATGCTGCTACAGTTAAGAAATTGAACGACGAAACAATTGATAAAGTTTTAAAATATATCAAGAAAAACAATATTCCACAATCTGATTTTCAGACAACACAGGTGAGTCTTTATAAAACTTACGATTATGAAAAAAAGAAAAATAATTATGTGGCAAGCCAAACCATAACGGTTACATTAAAGGATTTGAAAAAATACGATGAGTTCATGATGGATATTACCGATACTGGAATAACTAATATTGGCGGAATTGAATTCAAATCATCAAAATTAGAGCAGTATGAAGCTGAAGCGCGTAAAAAAGCAATGTTGGTTGCTAAACAAAAAGCAGCAGACTATACATCAGCTTTAAATTTGAAAGTTGGAAAGGTTTTATTGATTACTGATAACTCAAGTACTTATTATCCTCATCCGGTTATGTACAAAGGAGCAAGAGCTGAAGCAATGGATGCGGGTGCTCCGAGAGAAACATTAGCTATCGGGGAAATTGAAATCACTGCAAATGTGAATGTTTCTTTTGGATTGGAATAATTATGAAATACAACATAATAACCCGCTTCGGCGGGTTTTTTTATTAATGTATGCTGCTGCTGATCTTCCTTTCCTATATTTGCTGTAAGAATTTACTTTTATATAAATGGATTTACATAAAAATTCTATTGGATTAATTTTTTCGGGAGGCGGAACAAAAGGTTTGGCACATGCCGGCGTATTGAAATTTCTTGAGGAACAACAGATTACTCCTGTTCAAATTGCAGGAACCAGCGCCGGTGCGATTGTGGCCGCTTTGTATGCCGGTGGTAAATCACCTGACGAAATTTTGGAATTCTTCAAATCGATTTATTTTTTTAATTGGAAGCATTTTACTTTCAAGAAGGCCGGAATAATTGATTCGGATGCATTCAAGCTTTATTTTAATTCCATTTTCGGGAATAAAACCATTGGAGACCTTAAAATGAAAGTGCATATTACTGCTACCGATTTAGTAAAAGGAAAACTGAAAGTATTCGGGGAACATACAAAAGTTGTTGATGCGGTTTTGGCTTCTTCTTCTTTTCCCGGCGTTTTATCACCTTATGAAATTGACGGGAATTTGTACAGTGATGGAGGTATATTAAATCATTTCCCGACAGATATTCTTCAAGGTAGATGTGAATCGCTGATTGGGGTTTATGTGAGTCCGATCCAAAAAATAGAGGCCAAAGATTTATCCAGTATCCGTTCGGTTACGTCAAGGGCTTTTGATTTGCTTTCTGCTAATTCGAATACACATAAATTCAATATTTGTGATTGGGTTATTGAGCCTGAAGAATTAGCAAAATTCGGAACATTTGAAACGAGTAAGGCTAAAATGGATATGATCTATAAAATAGGATATGAGACCGCTAAAAAATCCTATGAAGAATTAAACTCTTAACTTAATAAAATCAATTTAATAAATGCTATCCGATATAATATTGGATAGCATTTATTAATTGAAAATCTATAAAAAACCAAGCTTTTTAGCGATTTCAATCAAATCTTTATCGCTTCCTTTTTCCTTTAAAAGCTGGTCTTTGATGTTCGCTTTTCTTTTTTCTATGGCACTCATGGAAAGTGGGATGTAGTTGGGAAGATTTACTGTTTTTACACCTTGGGAAATTAAGGTCAAAATTTGGCTGTCATGATTGTCCCAATTTATATTTCTTTTGAATAATTCTCTTTGTGACTGTATTATGGTTTTGCTTCTGAATATTTCACCGTCAAGGACTTTTTTACATATTACAGGAAACAATTCAAAGTTTATGTCACTTTTTGAAATGAATCCTTCAGGCTTGACTTCTTTAATGATTTTGTCTACTGTTAACGCTTCGCTGTGCATCGTAAGCAGTACTATTTTGCAATTAGCAAATTTTTTTCTGATCAGTATGGCTAAATCGACTCCATTATTAATATTAAATTCTTTGTATGACGGAAGGCTGATATCTAGTAATGCAAAATCAATTTTGGTATTTTGTTTTACGTGGTAATTTATTTTATTGTATGCTTCTTCACAGTTGTAACTCTTTATAAAATTTGGTTCATTTTTTTGAAAGTCGGTGTCAGATAACAGGTTTATATATCCATCAACTGTCATGGGGTGATCATCGACAATCAAAATATTAAGGCTCATGTTCATTATTTATCCAGTTTCCACAAAATTAATTAAATATTACGGGTTTACCGTAAAAGTGTATGAAATTACTGTTGTTTTTTTGTGTTAAATAAAACAAAACTAAAAAAACAAATTTTTATGAAAAGCAAATTGCATGTTGCAGGACTTGTTTTTGTTTCTTTGTTATTTTTCTCTTGTTCAGATGATTATGATTTTGATTCAGTCGAGAGAAAGAGCAATAATGTTAAATTTTCACATCAAACTGGGGAGAATGATGATTTGAAAGGAATAGCAAAGGACTCAACTTCTGTAATTATTAATGAAAAAGATAATGCCGATGACGGAGATCCAAGTAATCCAAAACCACCAAGAGGCTAAATTTATTCCAAAGATTATTTAATTAAGGCTACGCGATTTTTTTGTAATCGCATAGCCTTTGTTTTTAAAGGGCTATATTTGATGTTTTAAAAAAATAACTGCACAATTGACAACTCCAACCAAATTTTTCTGCCTGTTCCTACTATTTTTTGTTTTTTCCTGTCATAAGAAAACAGAAGTTCTGTTAGATAAAAACCATATTGATACTTTATCGGAAAACAAAAGAGAAAAGTATTTAGATTCAATTGTTAATTTACTGAAAATTAAGAATAATGATTCGGTTGTCAGGGATTTGTATTTAAAAATTTCTTCTGAATACTACTACATCAATAATTCTGAAAAGTCTTTGGATGTTAGTCTGAAATCTTTCAATTTGTCAAAGATGGCTAAAGATAGTGTCCGGATGGCCAAGTCGTTGTATCATATTGGGGATTGTTATGAAAACAATAAAAAAGACAGCGCTTATTTTTATTACCTGCAGGCTCAAAAAATTTATGAAAAAATTTCAGATTATGATAATGTAGGCAGGATGCTGTTCAATAAAGCCCATGTTTTGTTTTATGACGGAAATTATATTGAATGTGAAGTAGAGCTTTCCAAAGCATTACAGTATTTAAAAAATTCAAAGAATCACAGTCTGATTTATACCTGTAACAATTTAATGGGGAATTGTTTGGAGAAATTAGTCAGTTATGATGAAGCATTGGTATACCACAAATTGGCTTTACGGGAACTGGAAAAGATGAAAGTTGGTGATAAGGATGAAATAGAAGTTTATAATGTTACTTCCACAATTAACATCTGTAATTTATATGATTTGAAAGGAGAATTTTCAGAATCAGTGGAAAAATTACAAAGGTTGCTTTCGGAAGATTTAAGAAGAAAACAGCCCCGTTTATATGCTAATGTCTTAAGTAATTTAGCGTATTCGAAGATGAAAAGCGGAGATTTCAAGAATGTTGAATCTATGTTTTTGGAATCTTTGAAAATTGTTGACAGTATTGGAGTTGAATCTGATGTTTTATATAAAAAAATCAGGATAGGGGAATATTATTTAACACAAAGGGATACAGCTAAATCAATTCAAAATTTAAAAGATGCGAATCAACTCGCAATTAAGATTAAAAGCAGTAACGAAATCTTAACTTCTTTAAAATTACTTTCAAAAGCGGATACAAAAAACAGTCTGGTTTATTCCAACGAATATATTAGGGTTAGCGACAGTATTAATACGGTTCAAAAAAACACCCATAATAAGTATGCAAGGATTGAGTATGAAACTTCAAGAATTGAAGATGAAAACAGAATGCTGACCAAAAATAATTTTTATATTTTGATTATCTCTTTTGGTTTGATTTTATTTCTGGCGATATTTTTTGTTTTGAGGTACTTGAAATATAAAAATAAAGAATTGGAGTTTTTGCAGCAACAGCAAAAAGCTAATGAAGAAATTTATATGTTACTAACCGAACAGCATAAAAAGATCAATATTGCAAAAGAAAACGAAAAAGCCAAAATAGCAAAAGAATTACATGACGGCGTTATGAATAAAATCTATGGTGTCCGCATGAATTTGGGCTTTTTTAATTCTAAAATTGAGGAAAGTATCATTGAAAAAAGAAAAGAATATATTTTTGAATTGCAGAATATTGAAAATGAAATCAGAAGTATATCACACGATATAAGTAAAAGTTCTTTTTTTGACGGTAATGATTTCAATGTGTTGCTGATGAGTTTAATTGAAAATCAAAAAGACATAAGCCGCACCGAATTTAAATATATAAATGATGGAAATTTTGAATGGGGAACTATTCAAAATATATACAAGATTAATGTATACCGAATTGTGCAGGAAGCAATTTTGAATATTAACAAATACTCAAATGCAAAAAAATGTGATGTGAAAATCCTGAGAAAAAATGATACTACTTTACTTCTGAGTATTAGCGATGACGGTGAAGGATTTGATGTTAAAACCAGAAAAAGCGGTATTGGATTGAACAATATGAAAGAAAGAGCTAATTCTTTAAACGGCCAATTTAATATTGAATCAAAAATCGGCGAAGGAACAAAGATTGAAGTCACACTTTGTCTTCAGGCATAGTAATTTTTATATAAAAGTTCCTTTCAGCATTATTTAGGCCTAATTTTATTTTTCAAGCTTATTTATAAATATCAATCTTATATGGAATCATTTTGTTAAGTGATTCACATCAAGTCTATTTGAATTAATTCGGAACACAATTAATTCTTATCATCTAAAACTCCCGAATTTTTAAACAGGCAAACCTTAAATGCCTGATGTTTTTATATTTTACTCCGTACTGATCGAACTAAAAATGATTATCCAATTTTGTTAAAAATAATCAATTAACACATCGTAATTATCCTTGACAAAACGATGTTATTTTTTTGTTGATTTTGTATTAAAATAACACTTCCAAAATGATATTCTGTGTAGCTATTGTGTTTATTATTAGTGTTTTAATTACTATAAGACAAAGTCCGTAATTTTTATACGAAAAGTCCGTAATTTTTAGATGAACCTTACTCTTATTTTCGCGCAAAATCAATTGTACTTAAACCTGAAAAAGTAATTTTTGGATGATTTTAAGGAAGCTTTTGACTTTGTATAAAATAGTAAAATACAAACGATGAGCTCTTTTAATCCCTCGAATTGAGGCTGTACGGAGAATATTGATTGTGGTCAAAAAAATAAGAGCGTTTAATTTATGGATAACAATGTGGTGCTGAATAGCATTAATTTGGTTTCAAAGTATTGGAAGAAAAAAATAACCAACAGAGAGGGTGTTTTTTTAAGAAACCGGAAACAGAATAATCTGCCTTCTATTACTATCGGTACTAATGAGTTGAATTACTTTAATAGTCTTACTAATAAAAACACAATAGCCAGGCTAACAGTCATAACTACGGTTTATTCTTTTTTATTAAAGAGACTGATAAGTGAATTTGACGGTTATGTTGTTTCAGATTATGAAGGTCATTCTAATACTTTGCTTCTGGCATTTCCAACAAATTTGAAATCTACTTTTAAAGAGTATCTTCAAAAAGTAAAGCTTGAAATCTTAGAAACATTTAATCATTCCGACTTTGATAAAGAAGTAATTGCTGAAAAGGCAGGTTTTGATAATTTGAACTTGTTGTCTAATTATGGTATTAACATTAATGCTCTTTCTAAATCAGATTGTAACGGTATTCTGTTTAATGTAAAGATTACGGAAAATGATGGGTTAGAGATTCAAATTTCCTATTTGGAAGGATTTGTTAAAGATACTGTTGCGAACTTTCTTATTAAATCTTTTAAAGATTTCCTGATTAATTTAGAAAGCAATATTGATGTTAATCTATCAGAATTTAATCTGCTTTCCGAAAAGGAAAAATCTCAATTGTTAGTTGATTTTAATGAGACTTATGTTGCTTATCCGGATGATAAAACTATAGTTGATTTGTTTGAGGATCAGGTGACAAAAACTCCACATAATCTAGCTGTTGTATTTAAGGAATCGCACCTGACTTATGAGGAATTAAATAAAAAAGCTAATCAATTAGCGAATTATATCATTACAAAAGACATTATCAATAAGGGTGATATTGTCGGTGTGTTTTTACCAAAATCTGATACCGGAATCATTTCATTACTAGCAATATTGAAATTGGGTGCGGTTTATTTACCAATTGATACTAATTATCCCAAGGAAAGAATTGACCATTTAATTAAAGACAGCGGATTAAAATTGGTTATCAGTGATACAGCTGGATTAGTAATTGATAATTGTGATTGTTTGAATATCAATGAAATAAATTTTGAAAATTACTGCTGTGATAATCTCAATTCAGTTATTTCTTCTGATGATTCAGCATACTTAATTTATACTTCGGGTTCTACCGGACTTCCCAAAGGAGTCGTGGTTTCGCATACCAGCAATGTAAATATGTCTTTAGACCAGATCAGGACTTTCGAAATTACTGAAAGTGATAAAGTGGTTTGGTTTGCTTCGGTTGCTTTTGACGCATCGATATCTGAGATTATGATGAGCTTGTATAGCGGTGCAACACTTACTATACCAACGGAAGAAACCATAAAAGATAAAGATCAGTTTGTCGATTTTATAAAAGTAACAAAATCTTCGGTGGTTACTTTTCCTCCAAGCTACTTAGGATTATTGTCTGAAGAAGAAATTTCGGGCCTAAGGTGTATTATCACTGCCGGAGAATCGGCTAATCCTGCTAAAGCAAATGCTGTTGTAGCTTCAGGAACCGATTATTATAACGCTTACGGTCCAACTGAATGTGCAGTTTGTGTGTCGATTTATAAAGTTTCCAAGGATGATATAGATAAGTCCATTATTCCAATAGGAAAACCAATCTCCAATTTGCAGGTTTACATCTTGGACGAAAGGTTAAAACCGGTGCCAATTGGTGTTTCCGGGAAGTTATATGTCTCAGGAGTAGGTTTAGCGAAAGGCTACCTAAACAGAACCGAACTTACAAACGAGAAATTTATACCCAATCCATTTGCAGAAAACCAACTAATGTATGAAACCGGAGATTTGGCTTGCTGGCTGCCTGACGGAAATATTGAGTTTTTGGGCAGAAAAGACCAGCAAATTAAAATCAGGGGATACAGAATTGAACTTGGGGAAATTGAAAATGCAATTTCGCAATTTTCTGAAGATTTGAAACAAGTGGTTGTTGAAGTTAAAGAAAACAATCAGGAAAAAGTACTCGCGGCCTACTTTGTTTCGGTTGCAGATGTAAATAAATCAGAGTTAAGAGCTTTTCTACAGGAAAAACTACCGGAATATATGGTTCCCGGTTTTTATGTGGCATTGAATGAATTACCCTTAACACCAAATGGGAAAATTGATCGGAAAGCATTACCGGAAATTACTTCCGAAGATATTATCAGAAAAGAATATGTAGCACCGAGAAATGAAACTGAAGAAAAGCTGATTGGGATATGGCAGGGAGTTTTGGGAATTGAAAAAATAGGAATAACTGATAACTTTTTTGAGTTGGGCGGACATTCACTCAAGATTACCAAAATGTTATACCAAATAAATGAAAGCTTCGGAATAGAACTACAGATGAAGAATGTTTTGGCATTGCAAAATGTTGAAGCTTTAGGGGAATTGATTGAAACCGAAATAGCATTCAAAAATGGAATAAAAACAAATAAAACAAACGACGAAACAATCAACAAGGACATAGAAGTATGGGAACTTTAACTATAAAACAACGATTAACTACACTAATTCAGCAAGGGATTCATTTTGAACTTTCCCAGGATAAACTTTTGGTAAAAGGTGATTTAAGTTCATTAAATGACGAACAAAAGCAATTTTTAAAAGATAATAAAGAAGCAATTATTTCTTTAATCCAAAGTCAAACCAGAGAAGTTCCAACAATCCGGAAAGCGGATAAAAACAGTCAGCTCCCGCTTTCTTTTTCCCAACAGGGTTTATGGCTTCTTGATAAGATTAATAGCGGTAGTTCCCATTATAATCTTACATCAACTTTTAAATTAACGGGCAAGATTAATTACACGGCATTAAACCAAACTTTTAATACGATTCTTCAAAGACATGAAAGTTTACGCAGTTACTTTTTTGTGGATGAATCCGGAGAACCGGTTCAAAATGTCCAGGAAGTAAATGATTATAATGTTGCAGTTGAAAAAGTAGATGCTGCCTCTGAAAATAGTGAACAATATATTGCCAAAATAGTTGAGGAAGAAACATTCAAAATATTTGATTTGTCCAAAGATCTATTATTAAGTATCCGATTATTGATGATCAGTGATGAAGAGCATATTTTGATTGTAACTATGCATCATATTGCTTCAGACGGTTGGTCTATGGGAATTTTGGTTAAAGAATTTAATATTCTTTATAACAGCTATTGTAAAGAACAGAGCAATCCATTACCGGAATTGAGTATTCAGTATTCGGACTACGCTTATTGGCAGAAACAATGGTTCAAAGGAAATGTTTTAGAGGACCAAACAAATTACTGGAAAAAACAATTAGCCAATTTACCAGTGGTTCACGGTTTACCATTGGATAAAGTTAGACCGTTATCACAAAGTTTCAACGGCGATGTTTACAATTCAGTAATAGATAAAAATACACTTAAAGGATTATATGATTTATGCCAATCAGAAGTAGCAACATTATTCATGGGGTTACACGCTGCTTTCAGTAGTTTATTGGCACGTTATAGTAATGAAAATGATATTGTTGTCGGAAGTCCGATTGCTAACCGTGAAAAAGCCGAAACAGCGGATTTAGTTGGTTTTTTCATGAATCTTCTTGTATTAAGAAGTGATTTGTCACAAAAACCGAGTTTCCGTGAATTAATCAGACAAAGCAAAGAGATGTTGGAAAAAGCCTATGAATTCCAACAAATGCCTTTTGAAAAATTGGTTCAGGAATTGGGTGTGAAAAGAAATCTGAGTCATAATCCACTGTTCCAGGTTTTATTTGCGCTTCACAATAATGAGCAGGAAGCCCTTTCATTGGGTGGTTTAACTATGGAATCTGTCCATTTTAAAAGTACAAACAGTGCCAAGTATGATCTAACCCTGAATATTACCGAAAGAACTACCGGATTGGAACTTTCCTGGGAATATAATACAGATCTTTTCGAAGAACAAACGATTATTGGAATGGCTGATCATTTCAATGCATTACTTGTTTCTTTACTGAATAATCCAGATCAAAACATTTTTAAAGTTGATATGATTGGTCAGAACGGAATCAATGTTATTGATCAATATTTAAAAGGGGAAGTACTTGATTTTACTGAAAAAGAGAATGCAATTCAATCATTTGAAAATCATGTAAAAAATACTCCTGACCAAACTGCTGTTACTTGTAATGATATTGTATACAGCTATAAGCAATTAGGTGGAAAAGTTAATGCAATTGCAAATTTATTAACGAACCAAGGTGTTGGGAAAGGCGATAAGGTCGGAATTTGTTTGTTGCGTGATGTGGAAATGGTAGCGGCTATTTTTGCATGCTTCAAATTGGGAGCTTGTTATATTCCACTTGATCCTGCTTATTCATCAGAGAGAATCAATCAGATAATCGAAGATGCAGAGCCTAAGACGATTGTTACTTTGAAGGCTTTGAAAGGTTTGTATTTAAGTAAAGTAACAAAACAAAGTTTTACATACGTTGACAATCTGGAATCCTCAGTTTCTGTTCAGTTAGAATCAGTTGATTATTCAAATGATGACAGCGCTTATATTATTTTTACTTCAGGTACTACGGGAAAACCTAAAGGTATCGAAGTAAGTCAAGGGAATCTTTCTAATTTATTATACAGTCTGGACAGTTCTTTCGGCAGTGATGACTGTCAAAAATGGCTTGCCCAAACCAGTATGAATTTTGACATTTCTGTTTTGGAACTTATCTGGACTATTTCAAGAGGACATTCGATTGTTTTACAAAAGTCTAATCCTTTTAAATTATTGTCGCATGAAAGGTTGGTGCCTGCAAAAAACATCGATTTCAGTGTCATGTTCTTTGGTGCCGATAAAAAGGAAGAACATAAATATGATTTATTATTAGATACGGCAAAATTTATTGATAACGCTGATTTTACGGCGATTTGGACACCTGAACGCCACTTCGGTGAGTTTGGTGGTGCGTTTCCAAATCCTTCAGTATTAAGTGCTGCTTTATCTGTTTTGACCAAAAATATCAGTATCCGTTCAGGAAGTGTTGTTCTTCCGCTACATGATCCAATCCGTGTTGCCGAAGAATGGGCGATAGTTGATAATTTAAGTAACGGACGTGCCGGTTTGAGTATTGCTTCAGGATGGCATCCGGATGATTTCGTTTTCGCAAATTCAGATTACAATAACCGTCATCAGGAAATGCGTGAAAGAATCGTTGAACTTAAAAAACTTTGGAAAGGTGATTCAATTGTGCGTAAAAACGGAGTTGGTAATGATTTTACAATTAAAGTAAGACCAACACCGATACAACAGGAATTACCAATTTGGGTTACTGCCGCAGGAAATCCCGAAACCTTTAAATATGCCGGGGAAATAGGTGCCAATGTGCTAACCCATATTTTGGGACAATCGATGGAGCAGTTAGCTGAAAACATCAAAACTTACCATAAGGCACTTAGCGATAACGGATTCAGTATTGAAGACAAAAAAGTTACACTGATGATTCATACGTATATCGATTCATCTGAGCAGACTGCTTTGAATATCAGTGAAAAACCTTTCAAATCTTATTTGGAATCTTCGATTAAACTAATGGAACCATTGGCGAAAGAAATGGGATTGGATTTGAACACGCAAACAGATGAAATCATTGATATCGCTTATAAAAAATTCAGTAAAAACAACACGCTGATCGGTTCGCCTGAATCTTGCCAGAAAATGCTTTTTGATATTCAGAATATCGGTGTGACTGAAATTGCGTGCTTGGTTGATTTCGGTGTTGATAATGAAAAAGTGTTAGCCGGATTGGAAAAAATAGTTGAAGCTAAAACATTATATCAATCACAGGTTGAATTAGCAAAATTACTGGATGTTGACAATCAAAAAACCGAACTGGATCTGATTGATGACCATAAGATAACCCACGTTCAAATGACACCATCACAGGCTAAACTTACAATTGATTTGTATAACCAGACCCAAACAAAAGAATTGTCATCTGTCGAGCATTGGTTTATTGGTGGGGAGCCATTAAGTACAGATTTGGTTTTCAATCTGAGTTCAGCCGTTAATTGTAAGTTGTACAATATGTACGGACCAACAGAAACAACGGTTTGGTCAGCATGGAGAGAGATCAGCAGTAATGATTTCAAAATCGGAAAACCAATCCACAATACTGATTTGTTGCTTTTAAACGAATTTGAACAACAGGTTCCGGTTGGAGTAGTAGGTGAACTTTACATTGGCGGAAAAGGAGTTGCTAAAGGATATTATAATAATGCTGAGCTTACGGAGAAGAGTTTTAAAGAAATCAATAACCCTAATTTCGCCGGGAACAGATTCTATAAAACCGGTGATTTAATGCGATTGACTGCCAATGGAACATTTGAATACATTGGACGTAAAGATAATCAGGTTAAAGTAAACGGTTACCGTATCGAACTTGGAGAAATTGAAAGCGTAACTTCAAAATTATCAGGAGTTAAGGATTGTAAGGTTGTAGCAATTACAGAAAATGATGCCACTCATTTATCGGCTTATGTTGTTAAAGAAGAGATTGTTTACGGCGATTACAAAGAACTTCCGGCAGAAAAACAAGCCAAGCCTTTCTATTTTGCCGATGGCAGTTTAATATACCACCAGTCCAACCGCCAGTTAGCGATGTTGTATGATGAAATATTCGAAGACGGAATCTACTTCAAACACGGTATATCAATTCCTGAAAACGGATTGGTTTTGGACGTAGGTTCAAACGTTGGAGGATTTTGTATCGATGTTAACCAAAGACAGCCAAGCGCATCGGTTATTGCATTTGAACCTATTCCGCAAATTTTCTCTGCCTTGAAACAAAACTTTGAACACCGCCAGATCAAAGGACGTATTTTAAATTATGGTGTTTCAAACAAAAAAGAGAGCGTAGTATTTAACTATTATCCGGAAATGTCAGGTTTATCCGGAAGATTTGCCGATAAGGACACAATCGTGGACGCTGTTGAAAAATATATAGAGAATAATAAAGAAACATCAGTTGATGATGTAAAATTATCAGGTGATGAAAACGAAATCGTAAAATCTTTTTATAATTCATTTGACGGTTCAAAAGGATTATCAGAGGAATACAAAGAATACATCGCTTCACTATATCAAACTGAAGAAGTTGAATGTCAATTGACTACAGTTTCGGATGTTATCGATGAATTGAATATCCAATCAATTGATTTATTGAAAGTTGATGCCGAGAAGAGTGAATGCCTTGTTTTAGAGGGTATCAGACCTGAACATTGGCCAATGATTCATCAGTTGGCGGTTGAAGTCGATGGTGACAGTAACTTGAACATAATTGTAAAATTACTCAATGAGAAAGGTTATGATGTGAACGTTGATGAGTTATTGATGAGTGATGCCACGACTGAAAACGATGATAATACGTACATGCTTTATGCAATCCTTCCTAATTTCTCCACTAAAGAAAATGGTGATGCGGTACAAAATTTCGGAGCACAGGCAGATGAAAAATCGATTAGGGATTACTTGAAAAAAATGCTTCCGGATTATATGAATCCTAAAGATATTATTATGGTTCCTTCCATTCCTTTAATGGAAAACGGAAAGGTTAATATGGTGAAGTTAAAGGAAATTCGACCTCAAAAAGCAACTGAAAATACTGTAGCCACACTTAACAGTAAATTAGAATTAGACATTTACCGCCTTTGGTGTGAAGTTTTAAAGCGCGAAAACATCCCTTATCACGTGAGTATTTTCGAAGCAGGAGGAAATTCAATTGAAATTGTTTTGCTGCATGAAAAAATGCAGGCCGAATTCAAAATTGTTTTTTCATTGATCGAACTTTTCCGTAATCCTACCATTGAACAGCAGGCCAAATTAATTCAAAATGCAATTAACCAAAACACGGCCGCAGGTAATGATGAAGCGATGAAAAAAGCAGTAAACAAAGGAATGGCCAGAAGAAACGCAAGAGCAAACAGAACTTAATTGACACCACGTTGGAAAAAATGAAACAAGTTAACGAAAATGATATAGCAATCATCGGAATGGCAGGACGCTTTCCGGATGCTAAAAATATACAGGAGTATTGGCAAAATCTGGTTGATGGTGTCAACAGTATCAATGAAGCAACTGAAGAAGAGATTATTGCTTCAGGTGTTTCCAAAGAAATGCTTAACCACAAGCGTTTTGTTAATGCAAGTTCAAAGCTTGCCGATGCAAAGTATTTTGATGCCGATTTTTTTGGATTAGCCAATAGTGAAGCCACTATTATGGATCCGCAAATCCGGTTATTGTTGCAAACGAGTTGGCATGCCATTGAAGATGCCGGTTATGATGTAAACCGACTGGAAGGATCTGTTGGTAATTTTTGTGGGATGTCCACGAATTCCTATCTGATGAGTGTTTTGAAATCGAGCACACTTAATGAACAAGCCGATTTATTACTTTATAGAATATTAAACGAAAAAGACTTTTTGGCCACGTGGATTTCCTACAAATTAAACTTGACTGGTCCGGCATTTAGTGTACAAACGGCTTGTTCAACTTCATTGTTAGCAGTTCATTTAGCCTGTCAAAGTTTGTTAAGTTATGAATGTGATATGGCTTTGGCCGGAGGTGTTTCTTTTGATTCAGATGAGAGAGTTGGTTATATACACATGCCGGAATCCATTTATTCAAAAGATGGGGTCTGCCGTCCTTTTGACAGTAAGGCAAGCGGAACAATCAGCGGAGACGGTGTAGGCTCAATTGTATTGAAAAGAGCTACTGATGCAGTTAGGGACAATGACCATATTTATGCATTGATCAAAGGAAGTGCCGTAAATAATGATGGTGCCAATAAGCAAGGATATACAACTCCAAGTGTTGATTTTCAAAGAGATGTGGTTTTGGAAGCTTTGTCAATAGCTGATATTAATCCGGAGACCATTGGAATGATTGAAGCACATGGAACGGGAACTTACATTGGTGATCCAATTGAGGTTTCGGCTCTTACTGAGGCATTCCGTGAATTTACAAATGAGAAGCAATATTGCGCAATCGGTTCAGTAAAAAGTAATATCGGACACTTGGATGCAGCAGCCGGAATAGCTTCAATTATAAAAGCGGCTTTGTGCGTAAATAAAGGGATTTTGGTTCCAAGTTTGAATTTTTCGGAAGCAAATCCAGCTTTAAATCTGAATACTTCGCCTTTTTATGTGAGTCAGGAGAATGCTGCATGGCCGGAACATTTTGAACTTCGAAGAGCCGGAATTACTTCTTTGGGAGTTGGCGGAACGAATGTTCATGTGATAATTGAGCAGCCTCCGGTGATTGCTGAAAAAGAGATGGCTGAGCGCCCATATATTGTTGCTTTATCATCTTTAAATGAAGAAAATCTTCAGCAGCAAAAACAAAAACTTGCTGAATATATCGATGTAAATCCTAATGTGAATCTTGCTGATTTAGAGTTTACAAGTTTATATGGACGAAAAGTAATGCCTCATAAATTTAGTACGGTTTGCAGGGACGCAGCCGAATTGAAAGCCCAGTTAAAAGGAACACAAAACGATGGTTGTTATGTAGGTTATGACCAAACAACGCAAAACATATTTATGTTTCCGGGACAAGGAAGTCAATATACCAATATGGCTTTGGAATTGTACCAAAACAACGAAGCCTTCAAAAATGACATGGATTACTGCTTCGGGCATTTGAAATCGTTAAGTCAGACTAATTTCAAGGAAATCATTTTTTCAGAAGAAAGTGATTTGTTAGACCAAACCGAAAATACCCAGGTGGCATTATTTATAGTTGAATATTGTCTTGCGAAAGAGTTGATGAGAAACGGTATTAAACCAAATGCCATCATTGGTCACAGTTTGGGAGAATATGTGGCAGCTTGCATTGCGGGATGTATATCATTGGATGATGCGCTAAAACTGGTTTACCACCGTGGAAGATTAATGGGTTCAATGGAGGAAGGAGCTATGCTTTTGGTTCAATCTACCGAAGAAAACCTGAAGTCTTTATTATTGGATCCTATTTCGGTTTGTGCATTTAATACAGACGAAAGTATTGTAATTGGTGGTCCAAAAGATGCCATTCAAACACAATCTGTATTATTGGAACAAAACAGTATCGGATACAGAAAATTAAAAGTATCACATGCTTATCATACACAAATGATGCGTAATGCATTGGCTGAATTTGAGACGGTTCTGTCCCAGGTTGAATTTAAAAGTTTTGATACAGTAATTTTTTCAACATTTACAGGGAATCAGGTAGAACCAAGTGAATTCTGTTCTGTAGCGTATTGGTTGGACCAGATCATTCATCCGGTTAAGTTTGTTCAGGCCGCAAAAAGTGCAGCCGACTATTTTTCAAATCCGGTTTTCATTGAAGTTGGCCCCGGAAATGGTTTATCATCTTTTGTTAAAACTATTTTCAACAATGGTATCAGTTCGGTAAATCTTCTTCCTAAACCATCAAATAACAATAATTCAGTGCATAATCTTTATACAGCAAAAGCTATTCTTTTTGCAAAAGGTTTAGTATTCGATTTACCGGAAGCTCATGACGGAAAAAGAATTTCGATGCCAGGTTATGCCTTTTCAAAAACCAGATTTTGGAAACCAAAAGCGACTATCAATTACGATAATTTCTCAGAAATAACTACTTCTTATCATTACACTGAAGATAAGTACCAAAGAGAAAGACTCAGAAGTACCATCGAAATTGAACTTGGTAATACAAATACAATTTCTGCTGAAATTTTAAAGAATTTAAACGATTTACATACCGAATATCTAAACAACATTAAAAAGCTTTTCCCATCTGAAAACAGTATTGACGGAAGGGTTGAGGCAATGTATGATGAGATTTTACCAAGCATTGAGAAAGTTTCATCAGACACAATAAACTTTAATGAGAAGAGAAACGTCAGTAGTGTATTTGTAGCACCTGCAACCAACACAGAGAAAATTATAGCAGAACATTGGGGCAGCATTTTGGGATATCAGCCGGTAGGTATACTGGACAACTATTTTGAAGTGGGTGGAAATTCTTTATTGGCCACAAAATTACTGACACAATTGTCGGATGAATTTGAAATTACATTGGTTTTCAGGGAATTGTCAGAATGTGTTTCGATAAAAGAATTGGCAGTTTTAATTGATTCGAAAAATGCTATTAATGAGTTGGTAGAATCTATTGAAATAGAGAATAATACTATTGATAATAATTTCATTGAATTATGAGTATAGAGCTATTATTAAAAGAGTTGCTTGATAATAATGTAAAACTTTCTGTAAAGGGAGACAAACTTTTGTGTCAGTTGCCCGAAGCAGGAATTAACGATAAACTTTTTGAATCTTTAAAAGAGCAAAAAGAAGAATTAAAAAAAGCAATTCTGCAAAAGATAAATTTTAGAAAGTATCAGCCTATACCTAAAGCAGCGGCAATGGATAGCTATCCTTTGACGTCTTCCCAAAAAAGATTATGGGTACTAAGTCAGTTTGAAGGAGGATCCCAGGCTTATAATATGTCTTTTGTTACCAAGTTGACAGGAGAATTAAATGTTGCTTACTTTGAAAAAGCATTCAAAGAACTTATTGAACGCCATGAAATTCTGAGAACCTTATTCAAATCCGATGATGAAACTCAGGACGTAAGACAAATTATTGTTGGCTTAAATGAAATTGATTTTACCATTGAGCAACCTGATTTTTCGGGTCAAGTTAATTGTCATCAAGAAGTGGAAAATTATCTTGAGCTTAAGAATAAAGAGGCTTTTGATCTTGAAAACGGACCTCTACTGCGTGTGTCATTAATTAAGACTGCTGAAAATGAGTATGTCTTTTTATTAAGTATGCATCACATTATTAGCGACGGATGGTCCATGGAATTAATGGTTTCCGAGATTGTCCAACGTTACAACAACTTATTGGCAGAAAAAGAGAATGCTATTCAGGCACTTGCTATTCAATATAAAGATTATGCTACTTGGTTGGAAGCAGAAAAGCAAAATGCAAAGTATCAGGAATCTGAGAAATACTGGATTGAGAAATTTACAGGTGATTTAATTCCGCTTACATTGCCGAGTTCACGACCAAGACCCGCTATTCAGACTTTTAACGGAAATGATCTTTCGCATACTTTTTCGGAAGCGTTTACAACTAAAATGAAGTTGTTTTCGGAAGAGAAGGGAGTAACAATGTTTACGACTTTGATGACCGTTATCAAAGCTTTATTATACCGTTATTCGGGTCAGAATGACATTATTGTCGGAACACCAATTGCAGGAAGGGAACACCCTGATTTGGAAAACCAGATTGGAATGTATGTGAATACATTGGCTATCAGAACCCAATTTGAAGAGAAAAACACTTTTGCAGAGCTTCTGCAAATAGAGAAAGACAATTTGATTGCAGCAAATGAGCATCAGATGTATTCGCTGGATGAATTGGTAAGCAAACTCAATGTAAAAAGAGATTTAAGACGTTCTGTTCTGTTTGATGTAATGGTGGTTTACCAAAACCAGTCTTTACTCAATTTAGGAAGTAAAAAAGAAGATGCTGACAATTTGTGTTTTGAAAAATTTGATCTTCATAAGAAATCATCTCAATTTGATATCAGTTTTAACTTTTCGGAAACCGATAATCAGCTTGGATTAAATATAGAATACAATACAGACATTTATGATGCATTCCTGATTGAGCGTATTTTTTCACATTTTGTTAATTTTTCGGAAAAAGCACTAACGCAGCCTGAAATATTTATTGAAGAGGTTGATTACCTGACAGAAGCAGAGAAAAATCAACTATTATTTGATTTTAACGATACTACTGTTGGTTACCCAAAAGATAAAACGATCGTTGATTTATTTGAAGAACAAGTTGACAAAACACCAAATAATATTGCAGTTGTCTTCGAAGATATTGAATTAACGTATAAAGAACTTAACGAACAAGCTAATCGCTTAGCATACTATTTAAGAGAAAACTATGATATAAAACCCGACGATTTAATCGGAATCAAACTGGAAAGAAGTGAGAAAATGGTTGTTTCGATTTTAGGAATTTTAAAATCTGGAGCCGCTTATGTTCCAATTGATCCGGTTAACCCTCAGGACCGAATCGATTATATTGAAAAAGACAGTAACAGCAAACTTGTTATTGATGATAATGAGTTGGATTTGTTTTATGTGGATCAGGAAAAATATTCAGTTTCAAATCCTGAAGGAGTCAATTCCCCGGATGATTTGATTTATGTGATTTATACTTCGGGCACTACCGGAAATCCAAAAGGAACATTATTGGAACACAAAAATGTTGTGAGATTGTTTTTTACCGATAAGCCTTTGTTTGACTTTAACGAAAAGGATGTTTGGACAATGTTTCATTCCTATGCGTTTGATTTCTCTGTTTGGGAAATGTACGGAGCCTTGTTGTTTGGAGGAAAATTGGTTGTTGTACCCAAATTGATTGCAAAAAACACACCGGAATTCTTAGGATTATTACAGGATCAATCGGTAACAGTATTGAACCAGACACCTTCTTCTTTTTATAATCTGATCAATAACGAAATTGAAGATGAAAAGAAATGTCATACACTTAGATATGTCATTTTTGGAGGAGAAGCATTAAATCCAGTTTTGTTGCAGGATTGGCATCAAAAATATCCTGATGCAAAACTGATCAATATGTATGGTATTACTGAAACTACTGTACATGTTACTTACAAGGAGATTAATGAAAAAGAAATATGCTCTGAGCAATCCAATATCGGTAAACCGATCCCAACATTAAATTGCTACATCTTAGATGCTAATAAAAACTTGGCTCCAATTGGTGTTACGGGAGAATTATATGTAGCCGGATTAGGCTTAGCTCGCGGATATTTAAACCTGCCTGAATTAACATCCAAAAAATTCATTCCAAATCCTTTTGTAGAAGGCGAACGCTTGTATGATTCGGGAGATTTAGCTTGCTGGTTACCTGACGGAAATCTTGAATATCTGGGAAGAAAAGACCAACAGGTTAAAATAAGGGGTTACCGTATCGAACTTGGTGATATTGAGAATGCAATATTACAGTATTCCGATGAAGTGAAGCATGTAGTGGTTGATGTTAAAGAGATTAACCACGAGAAGCTATTGGTTGCTTACCTAGTGTCAAATTCCACTATTGAGAAATCAGAACTGCGTAGTTTTTTATTGGGTAAAATTCCGGAATATATGATCCCAAGCTACTTTGTTTACTTAGAAGAACTGCCATTGACTTCCAACGGAAAAGTTAACCGGAAAGCATTACCGGCAGTTACAGGAGATGATGCTGTTTTGAAAACATATGTGGCACCGGTTAATGATCTTGAAGAACAGATTTTGGCAATCATAAATGAAATGACACCTGTGAATCAAGGAAGAGTGGGTGTGACGGATAATTTTTTTGAAATCGGATTAAACTCTCTTTCCATTGTGAAAGTGACAAACATAATCAAGAAAGATTTGGGGATAGAAGTGAAGCTATTGGATTTGTTTCAGTTTCCAAATGTAAAAATGTTGGTTGAAAACTTACAGGATAAGAAAGAAGAAAAATCAGAAACATTTCACGAAAATGTATCTGAAGACATGGATTCAATGGTTGATTTATTTTAATAACACCGAAAATGACTGTTAATAGAAAAAAAGATATAGCTGTAATTGGAATTTCAGGAATGTTCCCGAAATCGGCTAACATAAATGAATTTTGGAATAATTTACTGGAAGGAAAAGAATTAATCGAGTTCCTGGATAATGAACAACAAGACCAGATTCTTGCTGGGAATCCACAGTATGTTCCTGCAATTTCCCGGGTTGAGAACGAAGATAAATTTGATTATAATTTTTTCGGATATACAGATGAGGAAGCAAAATATATGGATCCTCAGGTCAGAATTATGCACCAGCAAGTATACCGCTCACTTGATGATGCCGGTTATATTGAAGGAGATAATCAAATAACAGGTTTGTACCTGTCGTCTTCTGATAATTTAAACTGGAGAATATTCGAAATGATGTATCCCGGAGGGAAAGCATCGAAGTTTCTGACAGAGAAATATGCCAATAAAGAATTTATCAGTACGCTGATATCTTATAAGTTAGGATTAAAAGGACCAAGTATTTACACTGATACTGCTTGCTCCAGTTCACTTGCCACCGTTCATATGGCCTGCAGGGCATTACTTTTAAAAGAATGCGAATTGGCTGTTGCCGGAGGTGTAAGTGTTAGATCCATCGAGCCGAAAGGATATTTATATGAAGGCGGAATGATTGCTTCAAAAGACGGTCATTGCAGGGCTTTTGATGAGAAAGCAAGCGGTACTGTTTGGGGAGAAGGTGCAGGAGCAGTTGTTTTGAAGCGATATGAAGATGCTGTTAGGGATAAAGACTATATATATGCTGTTGTCAAATCCACATTCGTAAACAACGACGGAAAAAGAAAAGTTGGTTATTCAGCACCGAGCGTAAGTGGTCAGGCGGAATGTATTAAAACTGCGCTTCGCATTGCCGAATTGAAAGCCAGTGAAATTGATTATATAGAAGCACACGGAACAGGAACAAAAATTGGAGATCCAATTGAATTGGAAGCCTTGAATGAAGCTTTTGAATTTGATACAAACACAAAATGTGCCATTGGATCGGTTAAATCCAGTATGGGTCATTTAGACGCAGCAGCTGGAATTGCCGGATTTATTAAAACCTGTTTGATTTTAAATAAAAAGCAAATTCCGCCATCAATAAATTTTGATCAACCCAATCCGGAAATTAACTTCCAGGACGGGCCATTTTACGTCAATACAAAACTACAGAATTGCGAACCTAAAAATGATCTTTTCAGGGCTGGCGTGAGTAGTTTCGGAATAGGTGGAACGAATTGCCATGCCATATTGGAGGAACATTTAAGCAGCGTTGAAAAAAATACGAATCCGATTAACGTCTTTTTCTTGTCTGCTAAAACGGAAAAGTCTTTAAAATCATACAAACAAGTGTTGGTTGATTTTATTGACGCTTTTGAAGATAATACAGAACAGCAAATCAGTTATTCTGTTAACAATAAATCATCTAAAACATTTCCTTACAGAGACTATTTGGTATTGAATGATAAAAAGAATGTAACATCCAAATTGCAATTATATAAAAAGTTTACATCAAACACGACTTCTAAAAATGTAGTCTTTTTATTTCCGGGACAAGGTTCACAATATTTTAAAATGGGTAAGGACCTGTATCACAACCTTGTCACATTTAAAGAGATAATGGATGAGGGATTTGAGATTTTGAAAGACACTTCCAATATTGATTTCAAGTCGGTTTTAGGTTATAGTGAAGATATTACTATTGGCGAAGAGACTATCAACAATACATTGTATACACAACCCATTTTATTTCTTATCGAGTATGCATTGGCCAAAACGATTATGACTTTTGGGATTTCACCTAACGCAATGATTGGTCACAGTCTGGGTGAATATGTTGCAGCTTGTCTTGCCGATGTCATCTCTTTTGAAGATGCATTGAAAATTGTTTATAAGAGAGCACAATTGATGAACAGCGCAAAACCGGGAACTATGATAGCGGTTATGGAAACTTCAGAAAATGTGCAGAATAACGTTTCCGGTGAATTTTCAATTGCGGCTGTAAATACGGCTAAATCATGTGTTATTGCTTGTGATGAAGTGGGTAAACAGGATATTATTTCCCAATTGGAGAAAAGCAATATCAGTTTTGCAATCCTGAAAACGTCCCATGCATTCCATTCTTTTATGATGGATGATATTTTGGAAGATTTCCGTAATGAATTAGCGAAAATCAATTTTTCAACTCCTAAGATTCCGATGGTTTCAAACCTGACAGGGAATATGTGGGATGCAAATGAAACCGTTACTCCGGAATATTGGGTAAAACATTTACGGAATGCAGTTTTGTTTGAAAAAGGAATCAATCAGGTTTTACAAACTTATCCGGATGCTGTTTTTATTGAAGTTGGTCCCGGAAAAGCACTTTCAAACTTCATGAACGAAATCTCGGATAAAGAAGTATCGTCAATTTCAATGCTTAGAAACAGAAGGGAAAATGTAAACGATTACGAACAATGGTTAAACAATTTAGGTGTTTTATGGAGTTTCGGTCATAACGTGAAAATAGAGAATCTATATGATACAAAATGGTCTAAAATTCCGGTTCCGGGTTATGTATTTGATGAAACCATCCTTCCGTCAAGAATCAATGTTTTGGAAATATTAAACAAGAGATCAGGCGGTTTGGCCGGGATTGAAAATGGGGATTTCAGTTCAGTTTTTGAAGAAAACACCAATCTTTTCGAATCTGCTTCAAATGAAGAAACCGAATTCTCATCGGATGAAGCTTTCCGATTTCGCTTGAACACTGAATATGTTGAGCCGGAAAATAAAACGCAGGAAGGATTAGTAACAATCTGGAAAACATTCTTCGGAAATAAACCCATAGGAATCAAAGATAATTTTCTGGATTTGGGCGGTGATTCCCTTAAAGCCATGTCAATTGTGAATGCAATCAATAAAGAGTTTGCTTTTGAACTGACGTTGCCTGAGTTGTATGAATCCCAAACTATTGAAGAAATAAGCGCCAAAATTGAAGTAACGGCCAAGTTTAAAAATATTATCAATACACCACAAGCTCAAACTAAAAAAATTAAAATCTGATGGACATCTTAAAAATACTAAACATACTCGAGGAAAATCAAGTTTTTCTATCCTTGGATGGTGAAGACCTGGAAATCAGTTTTGAGCAGGATGAAATTGGAGATGAAATAATTGAATTACTGAAAAGTAATAAGCAATTGTTGGTAGACTACCTAAAAAAGGTACAGAAGCAAGATGTTTTTCAGAACATTCCAACAGCTGGTGTATCAGAAAGTTATGAGTTGTCCTCTTCTCAAATGAGATTATGGATTCTGAGTCAGTTTGAGGAAGCTTCATTGGCTTACAATATGCCTTTCCATATTGTGTTGGACAGCAGTTACGAAATTCCATTACTGAAAAAAGCTATAGACTGTGTAATAGAACGACATGAAATTCTCAGAACGGTTTTTAAATCTAATGATAACGGTCAAATCAGACAATGGATTATTCCGGTTTCTGAGTTTTCTTTTGAAGCAGAGGTAGTTGATTATTCCCAGTTTGCTGATCCAAAATCTTTGGCAGATAATGCAATACTTGAAGATTCATATAAAAAGTTTGATTTGGAAAAAGGACCACTTTTAAGAGCAATATTCTTTAGAATCAGTCCTACCGAAACAGTCTTTTATTATAACATGCATCACATCATAAGTGATGGATGGTCAATGGAAGTTTTGTCTACAGATGTAATCCGTCATTATAACGTGCTCAAGAATAATTCAGGAGAAAAAATAGCTCCGTTAGCGATACAGTATAAAGATTTTGCCGTTTGGCAACAGAATTTATTAAATTCCAAAAAAGGTGAAGAATCTAAAGAATACTGGTCAACTATATTAAAAAATCCGGTTTCAACTTTTCATTTTCCAAGTGCTAATTCCAGACCTTTGGAGAAAACATTCTCAGGTTATAAGTTGAAATATTACCTGCAGGAAAATGAATTCAGGAAGTTAAAAAACTTCAGTAGCCAATATTCAGGCAGTTTGTTCAATACAATTTTAGCCATTTGGAATTTCATTTTTTACAAATATACCGGAAGTGAAGAATTGATAATCGGAACTCCTTATGCAGGAAGATTCCATACTGATCTGGAAAGTCAGATTGGATTTTATGTCAATACAATTGTCTTAAAGAACACGATACATCCCGAAGATAATTTCGCGGATTTTTATAAATCGGTAGTGAAAAATACGCTTGAAGCAATCAATCACCAAAACTATCCTTTTGATGCATTGCTTGATGATATAAAATTGGATAAAGATTTTTCAAGAAATCCAATTTTTGATGTGATGATTGCGCTTCAAAATTCTTCTGATGTTTCGGTTGATTTAGACGGACAATTAGGACAGATAATTGAAATCGGAAAATGTTATTCCAAGTTTGATTTTGAAATCAACCATTATGAAGAAGGAAATACATTAGCGGTCCAATTTGAATACAATACTGATATTTATGACCGCGAATCGATTGAACAATTGCTTCATGGTTTCCAATTCGTTTTAAATACTGTTTTGGATAATCCGGAACTGGATTTGGTTACAGTTCCTATTGCAGATAAATCAACCGTAATGGATGAAACCATGCGATTCAATTCAACCGAAGTTTCTTTAGATCCAACTTTAACCGTTGTGGATTTAATTGAAGAACAGTTCGCTTCAAACGCTGATGCCTTGGCATTGGTTTATAATGAAGAGCACTATAATTATAAAGAACTGGGTATTTTAGTAAATCAGTTTTGTCACTATTTGAAAGATGAGCACGGAGTTTCTTCCGGAGATTTGGTTGGTTTGCAATTAGACCGCAGTTCAGCAATGGTAATTGCAATCGTATCAATCTTAAAAATGGGAGGTTGTTATGTGCCTCTCGGAATGGATTATCCGGAAGAACGTGTTTCTCAAATCCTTAATGACTCTGGTATTAAAACGGTGATAAGAGAATCTGAAGTTACTAATTTCTTCGAAAATCATACTCATTATCCTGATGGTTTTATCCATGATATAAAACCGGGATCATCAGCATACTGCATTTTCACTTCCGGATCAACAGGAGTGCCAAAGGGTGTAGTAAATATTCACTCAGGTTTATACAACCGCTTATTATGGATGGCCTCTTATTTAGGAACAGATAGCAAAGGAATCTACTTTCAGAAGACACCATACACTTTTGATGTGTCGGTTTGGGAGTTCATCCTGCCGTTAATGAGCGGCGGAACTTTAGTGGTATGCGCTCCCGAAGGACATAAAGATCCTGAATACCTGAAACAAACAATTGAATCAGAAGGAATCTCTGTTATTCATTTTGTTCCATCGATGTTAGGAGCCTTTTTGGAACATATCAACAAAGGAGATGTTTCAGGACTAAAGCACGTGATATGCAGCGGTGAAGAATTGCCTTCCCGTATGGTAGAACAGGTACGCGAAAAAATGCCACAGGCAAGAATCCATAATTTATATGGACCAACGGAGGCTTCAATCGACGTAACAGCATTGGATGTTACAGATTCTGATGTAAGTCATGGTGTAACCATTGGCCGTCCTGTCTGGAATACCAGTATTTACATAGTTGATCATAAGATGAATTTACTGCCGGCCGGGATTCCGGGTGAATTATTGATTTCCGGTGTACAGGTAGCAAAAGGATATCTGAATCTTCCTGAACTGACAAACGAACGATTTATAGCAGATCCTTTCAAAGAAGGAAATAAAATATACCGCACGGGTGATGTGGCCTACTGGAAGCACGACGGAAGCATTCAATACATGGGAAGAATTGACAACCAAGTTAAAATTCGAGGGAACAGAATTGAGTTGGGAGAAGTTGAAAATGCAATCTTGGAATACGAAGGAATCAAGCAAGCGGTTGTAGCTGCTAAAATAGTCGACAACGAAAATGTACTTGCTGCTTATTATCTGACAGAAGCTGGATTTGAAATTGATAAAGCTGAATTACGCAAGTATTTAAGAGCAAAACTTCCGGACTATATGCAACCGGGTTTCTATGTTCGTATTGAAACCATACCGATGACATCAAGTGGTAAAGCGGATAGAAAAGCGTTACCGGATATACTTGAGAATGATCTTATCAAACGTCAATATGTTGCTCCTAAAAATGAAACAGAAGAAAAATTGATTGGCCTTTGGAAGGAAGTATTGGGAGTTGAAGAAATTGGTGTGGAAGATGACTTTTTCGAATTGGGAGGGCACAGTCTGAAAATCATCAAACTATATGAACTTATCAAACAAAAGCTGTCAGACGATATTGATGTTACCCATTTATTTTCAATGACCACCGTTCGTTTACAAGCCCAATTTATAAATAAATATTCAGCAAATTCTATTGAAGAGGATAAGATGAGTATTGTTGAAATTGCTTTCTAAATAATTAAAAAAATATAATAATTAAAAAAACAACTTAAAAAACAACAGGATGGAAAATTTAACAAAAAGCAGTATTGAATCTAATATTTATATGCAAGGTAATAATGAATCTAATGTAAATGGTTATGCAAAATCATTTCCAGCCATTTTCAAATATTCTAAAAATGATATTCTTAAAGATTATAATGATAAGGTATATATTGATTTTTTTAGTGGTGCGGGAGTACTAAATTATGGTCATAACAATGTGCATATGAAACACGAGTTAATTAAATTTCTAGATTCAGATTCGCCAGTACATTGCTTGGATATGGATACTGTAATGAAATTAAAATTCCTGGAGGAGTTTGACAAAGTAATATTGAAACCTAGGGATATGAATTATAAAATTCAATTTACAGGTCCCACAGGAACAAATGCTGTAGAGGCAGCAATTAAGTTAGCCAGAAAAGTAACTAAAAGATCAAAAATTGTATCCTTTACTAATTCTTTTCATGGTATGACTGCCACTTCACTGGCACTTTCTGCAAGTCAGGAAATAAAGCATAATGATATTCCATCCCAAGATGTTATATTTCTTCCTTATGATGGATATATGGGAGCTGAAATTGATACGATGGATTACATTTCAATGATGTTAAAAACTAAGGGCTCCGGAAATCAGTTACCAGCTGCAATAATTCTGGAAACGATACAAGCAGAAGGCGGTATAAAAGTAGCCAGTATAGAATGGCTGGTAAAATTAACCAATTTCGCTAAAGAGAATGGAATATTATTAATAGTTGATGATATTCAAGTTGGTTGTGGGCGATCAGGTGATTTTTTTAGTTTTGAAAGAGCTGGAATAAGTCCGGATATCATTCTTCTCTCTAAATCTATTAGTGGTTTTGGTTTGCCTTTAGCCCTTTTATTATTAAAACCAGAACTAGATATATGGAAATCAGGGGAGCACAATGGTACTTTTAGAGCAAATAATTTGTCTTTATGTACAGCAACAAAAGCACTTGACTATTGGAGAGATGATGTATTAATTAAAGATATTAAAATAAAATCCGATTTAATTCAAAATAAACTGAAAGAATGTTTAGATAGTTGTTCTCACATTGTAGATGTAAGGGGGTATGGAATGATTTGGGGTATTGAGTTTACTTCTTGTGAATTGGCCGAAATGGTTTCCACTATATTATTTGAAAAAGGTATTATTATTGAGACTTGTGGTAATACAGGTCAAGTGGTTAAAATTTTAACTCCTTTGACTATTACTATGGAAAATTTAGCTATTGGACTTAATAAAATATTGGATGTTGTATCTAAAATCGATGACAGTTTTTCCGATATCAACCTGAATTAATTATAAATCATGGAAATGAAAGAGATAGCTATTGTTGGATTTTCTGGTGTATTCCCTGATGCAGATTCTGTACATGAATTCTCTGAAAATTTATTAAATGGAAAATGCTCTATTAAAGAGATATCAAAAACAAGGTTGTTCAATACTGCTGTTTCTGATGAACCTAATTTTCGCAAATCAGGTTATTTAGAGGAAATTACGCTTTTCGATTATAATTTTTTCAATATTTCTTTGGGTGAAGCCGAAGAGATGACGCCTCACCAGCGATTGCTTTTGCATGAAGCGTATAAGACTTTTGAAAACGCAGGTTATAGACCAAAAGATTTAAAAGGATCCAATACTGCTGTTTACGTAGCAAATACACTGACTAATTATTTTATGTTAGCACAGGAGTCTTCGCCAACATTAATAGCGGGAAATACATCAGCGATGATGGCCAGCAGGATTTCAAGATATTTTGATTTAAGAGGTCAGGCAATAAATGTTGATACGACGTGTTCGTCTTCATTAACGGCAATAACATTGGCATGTAAAGATATATTGTTGGGAGAGACAAATTTGGCATTGGTGTGTGGTGCCAATATTGATTCGGTTCCCGGACTTAAAGACAATAAAGTAGTTCTGGGGGTTGAAGCTAAGAATGAAAGCTGCAATCCTTTTTCCGCAAATGCAGAGGGAACCATGATGGGTGAAGCAGTTAGCTGTGTGTTATTGAAATCAATGGAAGAGGCTCTAGCCGATGGTGATATCATTTACGGAGTAATTAAAGGATTCGCATTGAACCAAGACGGTGGTCAGTCGTCGAGTATAATGGCACCAAGCAGTGATGCGCAGGCTGATGTTATCAGAAAGGCTTTAAAAAACGCCAAACTTCAACCGAATGATATTACGCTTATCGAAGCACACGGAACCGGAACTAAATTGGGTGATCCAATCGAAATTGCCGGAATTGCAGAAGTCTACAGTCCGGTACTCAAAAATGATGAAAAAGTATATGTCTCAGCCGTTAAATCAAATATTGGTCATACTGACGGAACTGCCGGTATTGTTGGAGTTGTGAAAGTATTACTTTCTTTCAAAAATAATGTCTTATATCCGTCAGTCAATGCGCTGCCGTTAAGTCCGTTTATCGATTTTGAAAAGGCTAAAGTCGAAGTAGTTACAAGAGCTATCAGTTGGGACGAAGTTAGAAAAACTGATAAAAAGCGTGCCGGAATCAGCGCTTTTGGATTAATGGGAACAAATGCCCATTTGATATTAGAATCATACGATAAAACTGAATCTTCAGCTTTAGAAAATCTTCATGATGAATATACTTTATGCTTTAGCGCAAAAAGTAAGGTAAGTTTAATCAACCATCTGGAGTCTTTCAAAAGTTATTTAAACAGCACGAATGATAGCTTACATGATATTTCATTCACCTTAAACAATAACAGGGAATTATACCAATACCGCTTTTCAGCAACGACAAAGAGTAAAAAACATTTACTTGAGATTTTAGAAGGTAACACCAATGAGATTATTACAAACAGTACCGAGTATATTCAGGAAAGTATATTGGTATTTGATGATAAAATAATCATTACTGATGAAGTGCTGGAAAGCATAGATGGTTTTTCGGAGTATAAGAACAGTTTAATTAATGATGCTCAAAAATCATTGTTTGTCCAATATTTCAGTTATCAAACTCTTTTAAAATCGGGAGTTCGTATCAACGAAATGATCGGAATCGGTACTGGAAAAACCGTTATACAAATATTAAAGAACGAAATTTCTTTAGAGGAAGCTCTGAAAACTTTAAGCAATTCTACTCAGGAAAATCAAGACACCAAAGAAGAATTAGAAGTTCGGGCCAAAAAATTAATAAGCCGATATCCAAACGGTTTGAATATAATTGAAGTCGGATATCAAGGTATACTAGGTTCAATTTTTGAAGAATTGACCAACAGCATGTTGAATTATTTTGTTATTGGTTACGGTCAGCCACTACACAAAAATTTAAGAACATTATTTGCCCTGAATTTTGATTTTGAACCAAGGGTATTTATCGGTAATCAGAAATTCTCGAAAGTAGAATTGCCATCGTACAGTTTTGACAGCAAAAGATGCTGGCTTCGCACAACAGATAATCCATACAATCCAAATGGTACTAATTCGGCTAATGTAACAACTTCAAGCGAAGTAAAAATTACTGAAGATTTTGACCAACTGCCAATTATTGATCAGCTGTTGGGACTTTGGAGTGAAATCTTAAAAACCGAAATGAATGAAGATGATGATTTCTTTGAATTCGGAGGACATTCCTTAAACGGATTACAATTAATCAATAAGATAAATAAAAGGTTTTCGGTAGAATTTACCATTGATACTTTATTTGATAATGGTACACCGAAAGAAATGGCGGCAGCTCTTGAATCGGAGTTGGAAAAGAACAAGAAAGTATCAATTCAAACCGAAAAAATTGAGGCTGTTGAAGGCATTGAAAAAGTTGAAAATCAAGAGTTTTATGATGTTTCATTTGCCCAAAAGAGACTTTGGTTACTTGCCAAAATGTCTGATAATACTTCGAGTCTGAATGTTCCGATGATGATTCAGATTGAAGGAAATATAGACTATTCTAATCTGAATAAAGCCTATCAAACGGTTATCAAACGACATGAATCTTTAAGAACTTCATTTGTCTTTACTGAAGATAAACTGAAACAAAAAATTCATGAATTTGATGCAATCCAAAACAGTATTCAATATGAAGTAAAAGAAGATTTGAATACCGAAGAATTGAATAATTACCTACGGGATTTAATCATTCTTCCTTTTGATCTTGAAAGCAGTCTTCTAATCCGGGCGAACCTGATTAAAGTTAAAGAGAACCAACATGTTATTGCGATCGCATTGCATCACTTGATTTGTGACGGATGGTCGGTTACGGTATTCCAAAAAGAGCTTTTCAGTATTTACAATACTTTATGTTCTCCAAAAGAAGTTCAGTTGGAACCTTTAAAAATCCACTATAAGGATTATGCGGCCTGGCAATTGAAAGAATCTGAAAAGACTGCATTTCAGCAAAGTGAATCTTTTTGGATGGAACAGTTTAAGGATTCATACCCAATGTTGGATCTGCAATTGCAGAATAGCAGACCGGCAATGAAGACATATAACGGACATGTAGATCACTTCAAAATTCCTCAGGAATTAGTGATTTCGATTAAAGGACTTCTGAAAGAAGAAGGTATAACTTTGGCTATGTTCTTCGGATCGATGCTAAATCTTTTCTTATCGAAATTATCCGGAGAACAGGATATAACGGTCGGATTACCAATTACAAACAGAGGTCTTAGCCAATTGGAAAATCAAATTGGCCTTTATTTGAATACATTACCAATCAGATCCAGATTTGACGAACAATTATCGGTTAAGGATTTCATTAAAGGCATTTCAAATAATTTTAAATCGGCTTATAAGCATCAGGATTATCCTTTTGAACTGCTATTGGAAAAATTGCAGTTGCAAAAAGATCTTAGCCATTCACCGTTGTTTGATATTGTATTTACCGTTCAAAATTTCCTGAACATTGATATTTTAGGAAGCTTGGATAATTTAACCAATGATGAGTTAAAATTTAAGCATTATGAATTGGATAATAGTTCGGGAGCCCAATTTGACATGTTTTTCAGATTCATTGATTCTGACAACGAATTGTTCTACGAGTTAGAATACAACACCGATTTATTCACAAAAGATACCGTTGTTAAATACCATCAGTTTCTTCTAAACATCATAGAACAATGTGCTCATGGAAGGGATTTAAAAGTTAAAGAGATTTCTCTAACCTCAAATGATGAATTAGAACAAATCCAATCTATAGTTGAAGGATTTAATAACACAGAAGTTGCTTATCCAAAAGACAAAACAGTTGTTGGTTTATTTACTGAACAAGCTGAAAAAACGCCTAATAATCAAGCATTAAAAGACGAATCGAAATCGTATTCCTATGCCGAACTTGATCATTTTTCAAATCAAATCGCCGAATACCTTCTGACAGTTTACGGTAAAGATGACAAAACACCGATTGCCGTATTGTTGAGCCGATCAGCCGATATGGTGGCACTCTTACTGGGAATTTTAAAAACCGGAAGATCTTATATTCCGT
>NZ_JAMLJL010000025.1 GCF_023634845.1 Flavobacterium amniphilum
CTGCAAGAAGACCTTAAGGTGGTTATTGCGGCGGGGCTCACCTCTTCCCATTTCGAACAGAGAAGTTAAGCCCGCCTGCGCAGATGGTACTGCAATCCTGTGGGAGAGTATGTCGCCGCCTTTCTTTTAAAAATCCCCATCATTTCTGATGGGGATTTTTTGTTTTACATTGTTTTGATTTATCAAAATAACCTGAAGTCCACTGGACTTTTATTTCATACCGTTCGACCTTCGGTCTCGGGTCTCCTCTTAATATCAAATGCTCGATTCGGGCTATGCCCTCGGGTCTTTAGAAAGCCCTATCCAAACGGATAGGGTTTTTTGTTTTGCATTGTTTTGATTTATCAAAATAACCTGAAGTCTAATGGGCCGGGATTCCTTATCTTGATGTATGTTGTTAGTTGGCTTCGCTTAGTTCGGCTAAACCTTAAATATTTTCAATATCTTTTATCTAATGATGAAGGTGGTGTTTTTTTATAATAATCTATTTTTATAATAATTACAGTGGTTGTTTACCGGACATATGTCGCATTTAGGATTTGTTGGTCTGCAAATTTCCCTGCCAAGAAAAGAAATTGACATTCCGATTTCTCCCCAGATGTTCTTGTCTAAAACTTGCATTAATTGCTTTTCTACCTTATTCCCATCTTTTGATTCGTTAATTAATCCTATTCTGGGGGCAACTCTGATAACATGTAAATCAGCTATAATACCCTCGGCTTCAACTTTACTTTCACGCATAATTACATTTGCTGATTTTCGCCCTATACCCTTTAATGCTGTTAGAGTATCCATTGTTAGAGGAACATTTTCATCTTTTTTTAATAATTGTGCTATTTCAATAATCCAGTTGGCTTTGGTTTCGAAGTTTCTTACTTTTGAAATATAAGGTCTCAAGGTTTCTATATTTGATACGGAAAGAGTTTCCATGTTAGGGAAGGCATCAAATAATACTGGTGTAATTTTATTGATATTTGCATCTGAATCTTGAGCAGAAAGTATTACCATGATTAGTAATTGGTATGTGTTATGATAATCCAGAGGATGCTTTTTACCTTCGTATTTATCGAGTAAAGGCTGTAGTTTTTCTGTCCATTCCATATATTTAGAATAAAAAAAT
Organism: Flavobacterium amniphilum; assembly: GCF_023634845.1. Taxonomy (GTDB): domain Bacteria; phylum Bacteroidota; class Bacteroidia; order Flavobacteriales; family Flavobacteriaceae; genus Flavobacterium; species Flavobacterium amniphilum. Next base: position 1,121 of record NZ_JAMLJL010000025.1, read on the forward strand.
CCAGCAAAAGCTGGATTAAAGTTATAGTAATTCTAATGTTCTTTCAAGTGCCATACCGCGTGATCCTTTAATAAGTATTGTTGCATTTTGTATTTTATTTTGGTATTCTTTGCTGAAATTGTCAAAAGTTTCGAAAAAGAAAAGATGCTTTTGGGAAACTTTATTATGATAGAAGTCTTTGCCAATAAAGTACACATTTATGTTTTCTTCTTTTTTTAAGCTTTCAATGATTTTCTTATGCTCCTCAATGCTTTCGCTGCCTAATTCAAACATGTCGCCTAAAACAGCTATTTTTTGAGTTGATTCCAGTTGGATTAAATTTGTTAATGCGGCGTTCATACTTGAAGGGTTGGCATTATATGCATCAAGTATAATGTGATTACCGTTTTTCTCAATCAATTGAGAGCGGTTGTTTGATGGTATATAGTTTTCTATTGCGTTCTTTATGTCGATATCTTCAATGTTGAAGTATTTACCAATTGTGATAGCTGCATTAATATTGTTTGCGTTATAAATGCCAATTAGGTGAGATTGTATGGTGGTATTGTTTGAAAAATCTACTTTAACTAATGGATTAGCAATTGTCGAATTGATTTTTATATCACTATTATCTGAGCTACTAAATGTGTATTTGTTTAGTGCTTTTGTCTTCTCAACCTGGATAGGATCATCAAGATTTACGAAAGCAGTTTTGTGATTTTCCTGCAAGTAAGTATATAATTCGCTTTTTCCTTTTATAACACCTTCAAATCCTCCAAATCCTTCCAAATGTGCTTTTCCGAAATTTGTGATATAACCGAAATCAGGCTCAGCTATATTGCAAAGTAATTCAATTTCTTTTTGATGATTTGCTCCCATCTCGACAATTCCAATATCGGTATTTTCATCGAATGAAAGTAGGGTTAAGGGAACACCAATATGATTGTTTAAATTTCCGATTGTAGCCTTAGTGTTATATTTTTTTGAAAGAACACAATTGATGAGTTCTTTTGTGGTTGTTTTTCCATTGCTGCCTGTTAAAGCAACAATTGGTAATCCGAGTTGGTTTCTGTGATAATTGGCTAAATCCTGTAATGTTTTTAAACTGTCATTAACCAAAATCATTTTATCTTGATCAGAATAATAGTTCTTATTGTCGATAATTACAAAAAGAGCTCCTTTGTTTAAGGCTTCCTGGGCAAATGTGTTTGCGTCAAAATTATCGCCTTTAAGTGCTACGAAAAGGGAATTTGATTCTATTTTGCGTGTATCTGTTGAAATAGATTCACATTGTAAAAAGCATTGGTAAATTTCTTCTATTTTCATATAGCGAATGTACTAAAAAAATAAGAGCCCTAAAAATAGGGCTCTTATTTTGTATGAAAGTATGATTAATTTCTTGGTCTTTTCTTGAAATCAGATTTAGGACCAACTCTTGACATTGCACATCTGAAACCGATGTAGTCAGTAGCGATGTCTTGGTGGCAATATCTTCTTGATGCAGGGTCTAGCCAGTAAGCTCTGTCTCTCCAAGAACCTCCTTTGTAAACTCTAACGTCATTTCCGATTAAAGTTGTTCTTTTAACTGATTTGTCGAATTTGCGATCCATTGATTTTGTTCCTGAAACAGTATCTTTAACTGAAGAAACTTTATGGATTGGAGAGTCATACATTCTTTTCTTTTCTGAAATTGGAGCGTCAGTACCATCGCTGCTTCCAAAGTCAAAGAAACGAGTTGATGATTTATCTCCGTCTCTGTAATCGATATTGTTACTTGTTGAGAAGTTTTGTCTTAAGTAAGTTTCTTGTTCGTCAACAGGTATCTGAGCAATTTCTCCCGGTTTGTTACGAGCAATAATTTTACCATTACTTAAAGTATCGTACTTCATTGTTTCAGTTGTTACGAACTCAACTTTTCCTTCTTTGTCGATTTTGTTTTTAGTATAAACGTTTCCACGGAAATAGTTGAAATCATTTGCCTCGTCATCAACCATAGGTCTGTAAACGTCTTGTACCCATTCTGCAACGTTACCTGCCATGTCGTATAATCCAAAATCATTTGGTTTGTATGATTTAACAGCAGCTGTAATATCAGCATTGTCATCTGACCATCCAGCAATTCCTCCGTAATCACCTTTGCCTTGTTTGAAGTTGGCTAATTGATCACCTCTTGTGATTCTGTTGCCAGAACGTGTGTATTGACCTTTCCAAGGATATTTCTTTTGGCCTCTGTAAATGTTGAATTCTCTGTTTCCTACGTCAGCAGCTGCAGCATATTCCCACTCAGCTTCTGTCGGAAGTCTGTATTCAGGTAATAAAACACCTGAAGTTTTTTGTGCGTATACATTTTTAGGTCCATCTGCGCCGGCAGTTGAAGTTGTATCAGCTTTCTTGGCTTTTTTAGACTTACCTGCGGCACGTCCCATTTGTTTTTGTAAAATAATTTCTTCGTTACCACCAAAAGATGTTGATGGAGATAGTAAGTATGGCTCAGTGTTGAAAGTGTTGTTTGCATCAACATCAACAACTTTAGCCCCTTTTTTCATATAACCTTCTCTTTCAAGGATTGCCTCGTTCACACGGTCAGTTCTCCATTTAGCAAACTCAGTAGCCTGAATCCAGTTAACACCTACTACAGGATATTGTGAATAAGCTGGGTGTCTTAAGTAGTTATTGGTCATAGTTTCATTATAACCTAATCTGTTTCTCCATACTAAAGTATCAGGTAAAGCACCTTCATAAATATGGCGGTAGTTTGCATCCGCAGGAGGGAATACTCTTTTTAACCAATCCAAGTACTCCATGTACATGATGTTGGTTACCTCAGTTTCATCCATATAGAATGACTGTACGTGTTGTTGTGATGGAGTGTTGTTCCAATCATGCATAACGTCATCTTGTACTTTACCCATAGTAAATGTACCACCTTCAACTAAAATAAGGCCAGGAGCCGTTTCTTGTTTTGTAAAATTGGAGTTGTACTGGAAACCTCCGTTGGGATCGTTAATTTTCCAGCCCGTAGCAGACGAAGTGTTTTTCGTGCTTGACTTTTTACTACAACTCGTAGTAAAACTTAACAGTACCATCATAGAAAAAAGTACTTTTACCGTCATTGTTTTGTTTACTTTCATACTTTTAGTAGGTAATTATTTTGTGGCGCAATATAATAATTAACCATTAAACTGCAACACTAAATGAATAAATATTTTAAAAAAATCTTAAAATTTTAGACGTTAACATCACATCATAACGTAAACTTGTTTTTTATATTGTGTATTTGGCTATTTTTACCGATTAAAATATTTATAGCTTTTTTAGCGTTAGTAATCTGTATGAAGAAGATTTTATATATTCTGGTGTTATGCTTTTTTCAACTTCTTTCTGCTCAACGAAGTGGGAGTGTTTCTTTGCAATGGAGCGAAAAGCCTTATAAGTTGAATGACCGGTTCCAATTCACAATTCCTAATTTCCAGAATGAGAATTTTTCTTATGATGAGACAAGAAAGGTTATTGTATTTACTAAAATATTAAAAATTAGTGACGGCTATTCAGGTAATACAATTCAAGTTTCGAATGTGGTTTATGAAACTATTTCTGCTGAAAAGTTAGGGGAATTGGATAAGAAAAGTATTCCGAATGCAATTAATGTTTATTCAGAAGTGGTCAGAAGCCGTGATGATTTCTCAAATGTATTGCAATTTTCTCCTATTATATTGGAGAATGGTATATATAAAAGAGTAAAGTCGTTGGATTATAATTTTGTTTCAAGTTCAAACAGGCAATTCGATTCAGAAACCAGAAGAGCAGTTTCTAGTTCTGTTTTGAGTTCAGGGACTTGGAAAAAGTTTTATGTTGATAAATCTGGGGTTTATAAAATTTCCAAGCAATTTTTGAGTGAACTTGGTTTTGCTGTCAATGTTGATCCCAGGACAATAAAATTGTACGGAAGTGGTGGAGAAATGTTGCCTTTGTTGAATTCTGCTTCTTATCAGGAAGATCTGACTGAAAATGCAATTCAGTTTGTTGGTGAAGATGATGGTGTTTTTAATGATTCCGATTATATTCTATTTTATGCTAAAGGTCTTGATAATTGGAGTGATGAAAATCAGACCCATTTAAATTTATATGCGACTAAAGCTTATTATTATGTTACTTCTTCTTCCGGTAACGGAAAAAGGATTCAATCGCTTTCCGAGCCGGTGACAACTCCGGATAATGTGTATACATCTTTTGATGATTATAAATTCCTTGAAGAAGATAAGGTAAATATCGTAAGATTGGGCAGAAAATGGTATGGTGACTCCTTTAGTGCGCAAAACGAAAAAGACTTTGATTTCAATTTTCCGAACTTGGTGACTACAACACCTGTATTAGTAAATGTCAATGGTGCGGCTTCCGGAGCAGTAAGTACATCTTTTAGTGTTAATGTTGGCGGTCAAGATCAAGGAAATTTGACTTTTAGTGCGATTAATCCTGACGGACCGGTCTATGCTTCGTCTAATAATGGGACGTATTCTGTTAATCTTACGAGTGGAGGGTTTAAGGTTAAATTGAAGTATAATAATAATGGTGTGCCTTCGGCAACTGGTTATTTGGATTATATCAGTGTAAGAGCAAAATCGCAGTTGCGGGGTTTTGGTAAGCAGTTCCTGTTTAATGTAGATGAAGTAGCTATTAATGTTGGTGTTTGTGAATATCAAATTGCCAATGCTTCTGCAATTAGTCAGGTGTGGGATGTTACTGATATTTATAATGTATCGGCGAAATCAAACAATGGACAAAGTCAGTTTTCGGTTTTGGCAACCATGGGTGAAGCTAGGAAATATATTGCGATAGATAATTCTGATTTCTATTCGCCTTTAAGGGATAGTGATTCGTCAGTAGCTAATCAGGATTTGAAAGGTGATGTTTTTAAAGATAGTCAAGGGAATTTTCAGGATGTCGATTATTTGATTGTTACACCACAATTTTTATTGTCCCAAGCTGAAAGATTGGCTAATTTTCACAGAACTACAAATCAGTTAAAGGTTAAAGTGGTTACGCTTGAAAAATTATACACTGAATTTTCTTCCGGAAAACAGGATATCGGTGCCATAAGAAATTTTGTGAAGTATATTTATAAAAACGCTTCAGATCCAACGAAGAAAATTAAATATGTATGCCTTTTTGGTGATGCTTCTTATGATTTTAAGAACAGAATTGCAAACAATACTAATATTGTACCTGTCTTTTACAGTTTGGATAGTTTCTCATTGGTTTCGTCATTTATTTCCGATGACTACTTCGGAATGATGGATAATAATGAAGGGAATATGTTGTCTGCCCAAGGTTTGGATATTGCCGTGGGAAGAATGTTGGTTTCAACACTGGCCCAGGCTGAGCAAATGGTTTCAAAAGTAATCGATTACCATGATGAGAAATCTTACGGGAAATGGCGTAATAATCTGGTTTTCTTTTCAGATGATGTAGATAAGGAAAGTGATGCTACTTTACAGTCTGTTGTCGATAATTTGGCCAATACGGTTACTTCGAATAAGCCTTTTTTCAATGCTAAGAAAATTCATGCCGACTCTTATGTGCAGGAAACTACTTCAGGAGGGCAGAAATATCCAAAAGCCAAGGAGGATTTTATTAATTCGTTTGCACAAGGAGCTTTGATTTTTGATTATTTGGGTCATGGAAGTGAGGATGTTTTAGCTCAGGAACGTTATTTTGAAAATGTTGATGCTCAAAATTTATCCAATAAATATAAGTATCCTCTATTTATAACAGTTACTTGTGAATTTACACGCTTTGATAATCCGTTCCATAAAACAGGGGGCGAATTTACGTATTGGAATCCTTCGGGTGGAGCTGTCTCCATGGTTACCACTACAAGACAGATAGGGCAAAGTACCGGTGAAAATTTCAACCAGCGATTAGCTCAGTATTTATTCGCTTATGGTTCAAATAACTATGTTTCAATTGCTGAAGCTGTCAGGTTAACCAAAGGAAGTATGTTGAATTCGGGTAATAATGTTGTTTTTTATATCGGTGATCCGGCTTTGAAATTGGCAATCCCTAGACCAAGAATTACTTTGACTAAAATAAATGATGTTCCGGTAAATGCTGTTACAGAGCCTTTAAAAGCTTTGAGTCTTGTAAAGCTTTCGGGAGAGGTTACAGATGAATTTAATACGCTTCTGTCAAATTATAACGGAGAATTGTCAATTAATATTTTTGATAAAGAAATTGACCGTACAACATTGGGTAATGATGGGACAATGGTTGGAGGAGTAGTTCATAAAATGAATTTCAAAACATTGGGAGAAACTATCTTCAGAGGAAATGCTTCGGTTACAAACGGATTGTTTGAATTTAGTTTTGTAGTGCCAAAGGATATTAAAATCGCAGAAGGAAATGGTAAGGTAAGTTTTTATGCCAAAAAGAACAATGCGATGGAAGACCAGACGGGTTTTGATACAACGATTAGAATCGGAGGGCTGAATACAAGTGCAGAAGTTGATAATACCGCCCCAAGAGTTCGTTTGTATATGAATGACGAATCGTTTGTTTCGGGTGGTATAACTAATGAATCGCCTATGTTCTTGGCTTTTCTCGAAGATGAAAATGGAATTAATACCGCAAGTGGAATCGGTCATGATATCATCGCTTATCTTGATGGCGATGAAACAAAACAGTATGTTCTGAATGATTATTATGAGACCGAATTGGATGATTATACTAAAGGAAAATTGAAGTTTCCGTTCCAGAATTTAACTCCCGGTTTGCATACTTTGACATTTAAGGCGTGGGATGTATACAATAATTTGATTACATCTGAGTTACAGTTTATAGTGGTGGATGATGAAAAGCTTGTTTTGAAAAACGTTCTGAATTATCCTAACCCTTTTGTGAACCATACAGAATTTTGGTTTACACATAATAAACCTTTTGAGCCTCTTGAAGTTCAGGTTCAGGTCTTGACTATCAGTGGTAAAGTGGTGTGGAGTAAAAACCAGACAATCACAACTGAAGGATTTACGTCAAGAGATATTACCTGGGACGGCCGGGATGATTACGGTGACCGTATTGGTAAAGGAGTTTATGTTTATAAGTTGACCGTGAAATCAACGCTCACGAACAAAAAGGTTGAAAAATTTGAGAAATTAGTGATACTTTAATAAAAAGTATATATTTGTTGAATATTTTGAAAAATATAATGAAAAAACTAATCTTACTTTTTACTGGGTTGTTGGCTTCTTCTAACACATTCGCCCAGAATGAAAGACCAATTACAACAGGAGTACCCTTTTTATTGATTGCTGCCGATGCCCGTTCTGCGGGAATGGGGGATAACGGTGTAGCAACATCTCCGGATGCATTTTCTCAACAGTTTAACCCGGCAAAATATGCTTTCTCTTTGAAGAAAAGCGGATTTTCGGTGAGTTATACGCCTTATCTGACCGACTTGGTGAATGATATTTCATTAAGCCAGATTACTTATTTCAACAGATTTAATGAAAGAAGTGCTTTTGGAGGAAGTTTGAGATATTTTGGTTTGGGGGATATCGAATTGACAGATCAAAATGGAAATTCAACCGGATCGGTAAAACCGAACGAGTTGGCTTTTGACTTGTCTTACTCTTTGCAGTTAAGTGATAAATTTTCAATGGGTGTTGCCGGAAGATATATCCGTTCTAACCTGAAAATTGCTTCTTCATCCGGTGATGCTTCAGCGGCTAATAGTTTTGCTGTAGATGTTGCAGGTTATTACGAATCTTCTGAGATTGCATACAATGATTTTAACGGTCGTTGGAGAGCCGGTTTCAATTTGCAGAATATGGGGCCGAAAATTTCCTACGATGGAGATGTGGAAAGAAGTTCTAATTTTTTGCCGGCTAACTTGAGATTGGGTGGAGGTTTTGATTTCATTTTTGATGAATACAATAAAGTAACTGCGAATCTTGAATTTACAAAATTGTTGGTTCCTACTCCGCAAATCGTAACAGATGCGAATGGTGATGGTTTTATCGACGGTCCTGAATATCAGGCTGCTGCTGATGAATATAATAAAGTAGGTTGGGTTTCGGGTATGTTCAAATCATTTGGTGATGCTCCGGACGGATTCAAAGAAGAATTAAAAGAGTTGACTTACTCTACAGGTTTGGAGTATTGGTATCAAGATTCGTTTGCGCTGAGAGCTGGATATTTTAATGAAAGCAAAGATAAAGGAGCCAGAAAATTTGCTACTTTAGGTGCCGGATTCAAATACAATGCAATCAAAATCGATGCCTCGTATTTGTTCTCAATGTCGAGAGTTAAAAATCCTTTAGAAAATACATTGCGTTTTTCATTGACGTTTAACTTCGGAGATGATTACGACCAATATTAATAAGAATAAATAATTAAAACTTAATCCAAATTTCAATTGTGAGATTTGGATTTTTTTTCCCTTATAAAGTATGAAAGAAATAAAAATTGACACGAAAATCTTGGTTTTCCAATCCATGGAAGAGCTTTTTGATGAAGATCAGGATTTGATGAGAAGAGCGGTTGAAGTAAGGAAAAATGCCTATGCGCCTTATTCTAAATTTAAAGTTGGTGCAGCCTTGTTGTTGGATAATGGAGCAGTGGTGGTAGGTTCAAATCAGGAGAATGCTGCGTATCCGTCGGGATTATGTGCTGAGCGTGTGGCTATTTTTCAGGCCGGAGCGGTTTATCCTGATGCTAAAATTATAAGGATGGCAATTACTGCCGGGGCAACAGATAATGTGACTACAAAGCCAATTCCTCCTTGCGGTGCCTGTCGTCAGTCTATTTTTGAATATGAGTTCAGACAAGACACTCCTATTGAAATATTCTTCATGGGTGAAACCGGAGAAGTCTATAAATCAGATTCGATTCAGAATTTATTGCCGTTAACTTTTGATAAAAACTATTTATAATTATAAAAATTACGCTCTAAATTTCACCAATTATTTGGAATGTCTTACTTTTGCTCTTCGCAAATTTGTGTGAGGTCAATTTTTTGCGTTTTATAAAATAATTACACACAATACTTTACAAAGTCACATGAAAGAAGTAACAAAAGAAGTTTTATTAAAGTGGTACGAAGAAATGCTTTTTTGGCGTAAATTCGAGGATAAATTAGCTGCAGTTTATATCCAACAAAAGGTTAGGGGATTTTTGCATTTATATAACGGACAAGAAGCAGTTCTTGCCGGAGCGATTCATGCAATGGATTTGTCGAAAGACAAGATGATTACCGCTTACCGTAACCACGTACAGCCAATTGCAATGGGTGTTGATCCACGAAAAGTAATGGCTGAATTGTATGGTAAAGTTACCGGAACTTCTAAAGGTATGGGAGGTTCAATGCACATTTTCTCTAAAGAACATGGCTTTTATGGTGGTCACGGAATCGTGGGAGCTCAAATCCCTGTTGGTGCCGGAATCGCTTTTGCAGATAAATATTTTGAAACCGGAGGTGTTACCCTGACTTATTTTGGTGATGGTGCTGCGCGCCAGGGGTCATTACACGAAGCATTCAACATGGCAATGAACTGGAAATTACCGGTTGTTTTTATCGTTGAAAACAACGGTTATGCAATGGGAACTTCTGTGGAAAGAACAGCAAACCATACTGATATCTGGAAATTAGGTTTAGGGTACGAAATGCCATGTGGACCTGTTGACGGAATGAATCCTATCAAAGTGGCTGAGGCTATGCATGAGGCTATCGACAGAGCTCGCAGAGGTGACGGACCGACTTTCCTTGAAATGAAAACGTACCGCTACAGAGGACATTCTATGTCTGATGCGCAATTATACAGAACCAAAGAAGAAGTGGAAGAATACAAAAAAATCGACCCTATCACTCAGGTTCTTGATTTGATTAAAGAAAATAAATATGCTACTGATGCTGAAATCGAAACGATCGACCAGAGAGTTGCCGATTTAGTGACTGAGTGTGAGAAATTCGCTGATGAATCTCCATTCCCGGATCCACAACAGTTGTATGACGTTGTATACGAACAAGAAAATTATCCATTCATTCCTCATAAATTATAATCAGTATGGCAACAGTAATTACAATGCCGCGTTTGAGCGATACTATGACGGAAGGGACCGTGGCAACATGGCTTAAAAAAGTGGGTGACAAAATTAAGGAAGGTGATATCCTTGCAGAAATTGAAACTGATAAAGCAACAATGGAATTCGAGTCATTTAATGCCGGAACTTTATTGCATATCGGAATTGAAGAAGGACAATCTGCACCGGTTGATTCATTATTAGCAATCATTGGTAATGAAGGTGAAGATATTTCAGCTTTATTAAGCGGAAGTGCTGCTCCTAAAACCGAAGCAGCTGCACCGGTTGCGGAAGAAAAAACAGCGGAAGCTCCTAAATCAGCCGAATTACCGGCTGGTGTTAAAGTGGTGACGATGCCGCGTTTAAGTGATACCATGACTACAGGAACTGTAGCGACTTGGTTGAAAAAAGTAGGTGATGCCGTAAAAGAAGGAGATATCCTTGCGGAAATCGAAACGGATAAAGCAACAATGGAATTCGAATCATTCAATTCAGGTACTTTATTGTACATTGGAATTGAAGAAGGTGGTTCGGCTCCTGTTGACAGTATATTGGCAATTTTAGGCCCTGCAGGAACTGACGTTTCAGGTGTTGTGGCTAATTTTAAAGTTGGAGGTGCTGTTGAAGCTCCTAAGGCTGAAGAAATAAAAACAGTTCCAACAACTACAAATGTTGTTGAACCTAATTCAAATAATAACACTTCGGGAAGAATTTTTGCTTCTCCATTGGCTAAAAAAATTGCTCAGGAAAAAGGAATCAACTTAGCTCAGGTAAACGGTTCAGGTGAAAACGGAAGAATCACAAAAGCTGATGTTGAGAATTTTGTTCCGGGTACAGCTGCGGTGAGTACACCGGTTCAGGCTTTGGTTGAAGCTACATCTGCCGTTGCTGCTGTTAAGCCATTTGTTCCTGCGGGTGAAGTATTCCAGGAGGAAGTGAAAAATTCACAAATGCGAAAAGTTATTGCTAAGCGTTTGTCAGAATCTAAATTTACTGCACCGCATTATTACCTGACTATCGAGTTGGATATGGATAATGCAATTGCATCCCGTAATATGATTAACGGTTTGCCTGATACTAAAGTTTCATTCAATGATATGGTGATCAAAGCATCAGCTATGGCATTGAAAAAACATCCTCAGGTAAATTCACAATGGAAGGAAGAGGCCATGATCATCAATCACCATGTAAATATTGGTGTGGCTGTGGCAGTTGAAGACGGATTGGTTGTTCCTGTATTGAAATTCACGGATCAAATGACACTGACTCAAATTGGTGCTACCGTAAAAGATATGGCGGGAAGAGCTAAAATTAAAAAAATCCAACCGGCAGAAATGGAAGGAAGTACATTCACGATCTCTAACTTGGGAATGTTCGGAATCCAGTCCTTCACTTCAATTATCAACCAACCAAACTCTGCAATTTTATCGGTAGGCGCTATCGTTGAGAAACCAGTAGTTAAAAATGGTCAGATCGTTGTTGGGAATACCATGACAGTTACATTGGCATGTGACCACAGAACTGTTGACGGTGCTACCGGAGCACAATTCCTTCAAACGTTCAAAGCGTTTATGGAAAACCCGGTTACGATGTTAGCGTAATAAAAAATTAAAACATATTTAATCCCGATTGTCATACTGAGCTTGTCGAAGTATCGTCGGGATTTTTTATTTTTACATAATTCAAAATTTAAAGTATGCGATTAACCATTGTTATTCTGACATTATTATCCTTACATCTTTCCTTTGGACAAAACAAAAAGGAAATTGTTTCGGAAGAAAGTATCTCGAAAACATTATCATTCCTGACATCCGATGCGAATAAAGGAAGGGAGCCCGGTACTCCGGAAATGGAAAATGTTATGAGTTATCTGGAACAGATTTACAAAGACAATAATGTGAAGCCTTATTATGAAACGTATAGGGATAAATTGTCAAATTTTGAGCAACCTGCCTATAATATTGTCGGTGTGATTGAAGGGAATGATCCGGTTCTGAAAAATGAATTCGTTGTTATTGGGGCACATTATGATCATATAGGAAAGGCACAGGAAGTTGCCGGTGATATCATTGCAAACGGTGCGAATGATAATGCCGTGGGAACAACTGCTGTAACCGAATTGGTTAAGTATTTCGGAAAAAATAAAAATAATAAGCGTTCCATCATATTGGCATTGTTTACTGCTGAAGAAAAAGGATTGTTGGGTTCACGCCATTTGGCCCAAAACATGAAAAAAGCCGGAGTTGATGTGTATTTCATGTTCAATTTTGAAATGATCGGTGTTCCGATGAAAGGAAAGGATATGCTGGTGTATATGACAGGAATCACAAAATCGAATATGGCAAAACGAATGAATGAATATGCCGGTGAAAAATGGGTGGGTTATATTCCGGCGGAAACACATTATCAATTATTCAAGGCATCAGATAATTACCCTTTTTACCAGGAATACAATATTCCGGCACATACCATTTCGACTTTTGATTTTGAGAACTATGATTTCTACCACCATGTGGATGATGAATTCGAAAAAATGGATTTGAAGCACATTCAGAAAGTTGTCAATACCTGTATTCCGGTTTTGGAAAAAATGATTAATGCCCCACAAAAAGAAATTCTGTTAGATGGAAAATAAAAATATTATTATAACCGGAACTTCAAGAGGAATCGGTTTTGAATTAGCTTTATTATTTGCGAATGCCGGCCACAACGTTTTGGCTATTTCAAGAAAAACACCAAAGACTTTAATTGAAAATCCTAATATTACTTGTTTGTCTGTTGATTTATCTGTTGATGAAGATTTGCAGAAAGTGGAAACTTTTATTCAGGAAACCTGGAAAAAGGTTGATGTGTTGATTCACAATGCAGGGAGTTTATTACACAAGCCATTTGAATTGATTTCGGCGGCAGAGTTTGAAAATGTTTACAAAGTAAATGTTTTCGGAGTGGCTAACTTAACCCGTATTTGTGTTTCGTATCTGCAAAAAGGGAGTCATGTTGTAACGATAAGTTCGATGGGCGGTATTCAGGGAAGTATGAAATTTCCCGGGCTTGCAGCTTACAGTTCCAGTAAAGGAGCTGTGATTACGTTGTCGGAATTATTGGCAGAAGAATATAAGGAAAAAGGAATCGCCTTTAATGTACTGGCATTGGGTGCAGTCCAGACCGAAATGCTTCAGGAAGCGTTTCCGGGTTATGAAGCTCCAATTTCTGCTAAAGGAATGGCCGATTATATTTTTGATTTTGCTTTGACCGGAAATAAATACTATAACGGAAAAGTGTTGCAGGTTTCTTCAACCACGCCTTAAAGAATGAGTGAGGTTCTTCTAAAATATTTACCCGAACATGCCGTTCCCTTGTGTTTTGAATTAATCAGAGCGAATCATGTGCATCTTAAAATTGTCAATGAGCGCCTAACGCGTCATGGGGATTACCGAAGGGATGCGCAGGGATTTCATCTGATTACGGTAAACGCAGGTCAGAATAAATACCGGTTTTTGATTACTTTGATTCACGAAATTGCACATTTAGTTGCTTTTGAAAAATACGGAAGACACATTAAACCACACGGTGATGAATGGAAACTGACTTTTCAGCGGTTGATGGTTCCGTTTATACGGCCTGAAATATTTCCGCAACAGTTATTGCCTTTAATCGCCAGACATTTCAGAAATCCGAAAGCGAGTAGCGATACTGATGCAACTTTGGCCTTGGCCTTAAAACAATTTGATCCGGAAAATGATAAAAATTATGTATTTGAAATTCCGTACGGGAGTGTCTTCAGAATACATAATGGTAAAATATTTAAAAAAATCGCCTTGCGTACCAAACGAATCGAATGTCTGGAAGTTGCGACCGGAAAGGTGTATTTGTTTAACCCTAATGCCGAAGTCGAACTTTTACCGAACTAGCTGAAATTCTTCGTATATTTGCCGATTCGTTACGTTGTAACTTTTAAACTATGAACAAAAATTATTACGCTATAATTATGGCCGGTGGGGTAGGTTCCCGCTTTTGGCCAGTGAGTACAACCGAGTTTCCAAAACAGTTTCACGATATGTTGGGAACCGGTGAAACTTTAATACAAAAAACATTTGCACGTTTATCACAAATCATTCCGAAGGAAAATATTTTAATCCTGACCCACGAGAGTTATAATGATATTGTTTTGGAACAGTTGCCAATGGTAAAACAGGAGCAAATTGTTCTTGAACCTGCCATGCGGAATACCGCTCCTTGTATTTTGTATGCATCATTAAAAATAAAAAAGCAAAACCCGAATGCCGTAATGGTTGTAGCACCATCCGATCACTGGATTGAAGATGAAGTGCAGTTTTGCGCAAACCTGCAACATGCTTTTGATTTCTGTGAAAGAGATGAAAATTTAATGACTTTGGGAATTTTGCCAACGTTTCCTAATACCGGTTACGGATATATTGAATTCGATAAATTGGATTCACGTCCGGTAAAAAAAGTAAAACAGTTCCGTGAAAAACCGGATTATGCTACGGCACGTAAATTTATCCAAAGCAGAAATTTTCTCTGGAACGCAGGGATTTTTGTATGGAGTGCCAAGTCAGTTTTAAAAGCTTTTGAAGAATTTCAACCCTCCATGTATGCCCATTTTATGAACGGATATGAAGCTTTGAATACAGATAAAGAAAATGCTTTTATTCAGGATAATTATCCTTTGGCGCAAAATATATCGGTCGATTATGCCATTTTGGAAAAGGCACAGAATGTGTATGTACTTCCGGCCACTTTTGACTGGAACGATCTGGGAACCTGGGGTTCATTATATGACAAATTACCAAAAGACGAACAAGATAATGCTGTTGTCAACGCAACCGTTGTACTTGAAAATGCATCTAATAATATCATCCGTACTGAAGGGAAAAAATTAGTTGTTGTCGATGGTTTAACAAATTATATTATTGTTGACAAAGAAGATGTTTTACTGATTTATCCAAAAAGTAAGGAACAGGATATTAAAGCTGTAGTGGCAAAGTTGCAAGCTAAATAATTCATTTCTTTTGGGTAAAATCTATTTTTTCTTCATAATCCTATGGGTAAACGTATGCAGTTCCCAAGGATTGAATTTTTCATTGAATGTAACTGCAGTCAATGAAACATGTCCGGGTAACGGAAGGTTAAATTTTACTGTTTCCAATGCAGCGGCAGATGGAACAGTAATTTTTACGGTTTACAAATTACCGGATGTTACTACACCAATTGTTACTACACAGGCAAATACGTTTACAGGATTAGTAGCGGCAAACTATAGGGTTGTTGCTACTGAATCATTGCCAAACGGAACAATAAATACAAGACAAAGAGATGTTTTGATTCTTGATAGGATTGCACAAATGCAATTGAATTTTCAAAAAGTCAATCAAACCTGTACCCATCTTGGTTCAATAACAATAGCGACAATTTCAGGTTATCCTGAGTCTTACGAAATTATTTCCGGACCAATTACTTTTGCTCCGCAGCCTTCAAATGTTTTTAACGATCTGGTAAACGGGAATTATACTGTAAAGGTTGTGGATGGTTGCGGTGAATTCATTATTCAAAATGTAACGATCGAAAATTCCAGGGCTCTTCTGGCTTTTGGAGAAAATAGATTGTCTTTAATGAATTGTAATTTTTTAAGTGACAGCGTTTTGGTTACTGCGCAGGATGAAATATATTATCCGGTAACAGTTCAGTATACCGTCTATCAGCCGAATGGAACCACAACAGTTTCTTCGCAGGTTATCAATTCAGGCGATCCGGAATCATTGTCGTTAATCCGCATTGTCCCTTTTCAAAACGGCCAGATATACCGTTACAGAATTGCATTGACAGATGCTTGCGGAAATATTTTTAACAGTGGTGAGATAAGTTATAATCCTTCCATGAAGGTTTTTGCCGAGATTAATTTGGTTGCCTGTACAAAAAAAAGAGTCGAGCTTAACATCAATGCATTTGGTATTCCTCCGTTTACTGTCAATTTCCTGAGCAGCCCCCCAGGCTTTAATCCGGTTTTGTTTAATAATTCCCATCCAACATTTAATTCTGATGTCATTTCATATTACAGCTCATCTGTAGATTTGCCAACTGGAAGTTATAATGTACAGATAACAGATTCCTGCGGAAAGACAGATAATGTTGTGTTTACTATTGATAATGTATTGCCAGCACCAACCATAATTGTATCCCAGTTGAAAGGATGCGGGGAAGGTTTCTCTTCGCTTTCAATGGTTGCCAATAGTTCATTGTACCAGATCACATCTGCTGAATTGGTGGCAGCTCCGGTTTCTTATGTCACTTCACTTCCAGTCAATCTTAATTCGAATATTTATCAGGGAGAACTTATCATGGAAAATTTGCCTTCCGGAGAATACAGATTTAAGATTACCGACCGATGCGGGAATATCCACAATGTTTCTGCACAGGCTGTAGGATATTATACAATTTCCAATAATGTAAATGTTATTGAAGATTGTGCTTCATTTAAAATTGATTTGTTGAATATCTCAAATGTGACACAGGGTTTAGCATCGTTTTGGCTTCAGAAATTTGATCCGGCAACAAATAAATGGGTACATCCGGTTACGGGAATGTCTTCAAATGATGATGTCAACAGTTTAAACGCAATAAGTCTGAATAATAATGCAATAAGTAATGCAGTTTCCATAACCGGGAAGTTCAGGGTCATGAAGAAGTTTTACTCTTATAAATTGCCAACCCCATCAAATACAAGTACAACGAATTATTGTTTCGAGGAAATTAAGAGCTTTGATTTCAATCTGGAACCAAGAATTAATAATATTTACAGTTTTTCCTGCAGTAATAATTCGTATCAGGTGATTGTCGAAGCAGGAGGTGCCGCGCCTTTCAGATACGAAATTGTTGCCAAAAACGGTCAGCCGTTTTATATTGATAATGCCAATTCAAGTGTATTCAATGGTTTGTCGGCCGGAGTTTACAGTTTTAAGGTTACGGATAATTGCAATAACATAAAAAACAGATTATTTGAAGTCAGCGGTAATGTTATCCTGCCGGTAATGGCAACTCAATTCTGTAATGGAAGTACTGCAAATCTAAGCGTTCCTTATTTTTCGTATCTACATTACGAATGGTGGAAAGGTAACAACACTTCGCAAATTCTGAGTACTTTGAATACGCTTGCTTTTAGTCCGTTTAATTTTAATACTGATGCAGGTATTTATCATGTCAGAATAACAAATCCGGGTAACCCAAATACATGTATTAATTTTGTTTTGGACTATACCATTCAGAATTCTTTAAATAATCCTGTTGCCGGTAATGATTCCGAAACTACCATATGCGGAGCCCATAGTATAATTGATCTGAATTTGCTGCTTTCTGCCAACCATGATTCAAATGGAATGTGGAGTGAAATTAGTAACAGCGGTGTGTCATTGATAAACGGTGTCTGGGATTCAACAAATGTGGCGGCAGGAGCTTATACTTTTCAATACAAAGTTGACGGTCTGTGTGATAGGGATGATCTTGCGGTTATAAAAATTAATTTAAAAAACCAACCGCAAAGCCCGAATGCTTTTTCAGACAGTCATGTGTGTATGCTCGGGGAATTGCATTTATATGCTTCAACGGTGTTTGGAGCAACTTATGTATGGACAGGACCAAATGGTTTTACATCAAATGACCAAAATCCGGTGTTGTATAATGTTAACTCTTTAATGCAGGGAACATATACAGTGAAGGCAATTTTGGACGGATGTGAATCTGTGCCAAGTTCTGTTGTGGTTGCCATCAATGATTTTCCGGACTTTCAGTTGAAAACATGGTGCGAAGGAAATAAGATGATCAAAGTAGATTTTGTCAATCAGAATGCCAACCAAAATCTGTACAGTTACGACTGGGTATATCCAGATGGAAGCATACATCCGGGAACCCAATCGATAGAAGTGGTTAATGGGCAAACCGGAAATTATTCGGTTGTTGTTACTGATTTTAACGGTTGTGATGTCCAAAAAACAATTGAAATTAATTGTACTTTCTGTAACATACCCAAAGGAGTTTCGGCAAACGGAGATAACGCCAATGATAGTTTTGATTTGAGTTGTATAGATGATATCCGGAATGTGAAAATATTTAACCGTTACGGAGTGCTCATTTTTGAAAAAGATAATTATATAAACGAATGGAAAGGATATGATAAAAATGACCGTCTGTTACCTGTCGGGACTTATTATTATCTTATTGCATTTTACAATGGTGAGCCTAAATCGGGTTGGGTATACCTGAACTATTAATTTGATTGAAAAATTTTATTCAGTATGATTGTTGACTTTATGAAAAGAACGCTGATACTATTTTTTTTGATACTGGCTAATCTGTCTTTTGGCCAGTTATCTGATTTTACGTTAAATGTTACCGCAGTCAATGAAAGCTGTCCAGGTAACGGAAGATTGAATTTTTCGGTTTCCAATACGACAGCAGGAGCGACAGTGGTATACACTGTTTTTAAATTACCGGATGTTGTAACGCCAATTACTGTAACAAGTGCCAATAGTTTTACCGGACTGATAGCAGGTAATTACAGGGTGGTAGCTACCCAGTCTTTAGGGGCTGAATCTAATTCGCAACAACAAGATATTGTCATTGTCAGTCAAATTGTTCCATTGACTTTTGATTTGGTTGGCCAAAATGAGGTTTGTGGTAACGACGGAATGATAACAGCAAATGTAACTCAGGGGAACGCGGTATCCTATGAAATCTTTTCTGGTCCGGTGATAAGACCACTACAGGCTTCTAATGTTTTCACAGGATTGATAGCTGGGACTTATCAGGTAAGGGTTTTTAACGCTTGCGGGGAAGGAGTGGTACGTTCCTATGTTGTTTCTTTAATTTCTTCAGGTTTAATAATAACCTCGCCAAATAATATTGAATTTTTAAGTTGCAGTGAGACTGTTGAGCATCAGTTTTTCAGTCATTCAGCTACCACGGATATTCTTTATCCTTTAGCTGTAGAGTGTACTGTTTTTCCTCCGGGCGGAGCAACTCCATTAGTTTATAATCAAACAGTCAATGGTCCTAACAGACTTAATGATGCATTTTTTTATTCACAGCAAATGCCACTTTATCCTTACCAATACTATACTTATAATATAAAAGTGACAGACAGGTGTGGAAATATTTACAGAAACAATAATATTGTTGTTGACTCCGATATAACTCCTATTTTAGTCAAAAGCGATACTGGTTGTGGTATATTCAATGTTACTTATGTGTGGGTTTTGGGAGTATCCATAATTTCAGCGCCTAATACATTTCCCGGGATTTTACCATACTCATTTACTCCCGGTAATTTATCGGCAAGTGCAACGGGCCTTCCTGCGGGTAATTATACATTTTCTGTAACAGATCTTTGTGGCAATGTAAGGATTGAAAATAGAATATTGGGTCCTGCCGAACTTCCCTTTTTTCGTTATTTTGAAGGTTGCGAAACTGGGATGAGTCAGATTATGAGTTTTGGGACTTCATTAGAGTCAGCTGTCATAATATCTGCACCTGCTACATATTCAAATACACTTCCATACGATGTTTCAAGTAATATTTTTAATGGAAGATTTATAATGACATTGCCTGGAGGGAATTATGTTATTAGAGTTCGGGATGTTTGTGGTAATATTACTACCCATAGAATTTCAACCCAGGGATATAGGGAAGTTGTAAATTTTGAACTGATTAGGAATTGTAATTCATTTGATTTTAATTTTTCCCACAGCAGTAATTATACAGGAGGTAATATTTATTATTGGCTGCAAAAAAGAGATCCTTCCACGAATACATGGGGCCACCCGATTACAGGATTTACTTATATGCCCAATACAAGACCTGATAACTTAAATTCCATGGCTATCAGAAATAACAGTATTACAGCTAATATTGTTGGTACAGGTTCTTACAGAATCGTAATATCTGATGATAGGGAAGCACAATTTTTTTGTACAAGGGTTATTAAAAAATTTGGATACTCAACAGATCCGGTGATTAATAATTTCTATTCTTTCGCCTGTCCAAACGGTACTTATGAAGTTCTCGTTGATGCAGAAGGGTTAGGGCCTATGACTTACAGGATTACTACAAAAAACGGGCTGGCTTTTGTCCTTAATAATGGAAATTCACCGTTGTTCTCAGGTTTAGCTCCCGGTATTTACAATTTCCAGGTGGAAGATGCCTGCGGTAATATTTTGAACAGAGTGTTTGAAATTGGTGATGAAATTATATTCCCGATAACAGCATCTGAATTGTGTACAGGACAATCTGGTTCTTTGTCTCTACCTAATTTTCCTTTCCTTCATTACGAATGGTGGAAGGATAATAATACAACTACTATTCTCAGTACAACCAATGTACTTCAATTGAATCCGTTTAATGTGCCGGCTGATTTCGGGATTTACCATGTAAGGATAACTAATCCGGGCAATCCTAATTCCTGTATCAATGAAGTTATTGATTATACAATTTCACCTGATTTGTTGACTCCTGATGCAGGGGATGACAACAGTGTCTCCTATTGTGGTAAACAGGGGATGATAAATTTATATAACTTGTTGATTGGAGATTACGATACAGGCGGACATTGGGAAGAAACAACAAACAGCGGATTTCTGAATAATAATTTATGGGATTCGGCATCAGCCTTAAATGGTGTTTATCATTTTAAATATATTGTTAATGGATTGTGTGGGGTTCAGGATGAAGCACAAGTCACAATTGAAATTAAGGAGTTACCCATGAAACCCGATGTGACATTTGATCCTGTCCTGTGTGAAAACGGGAGTTTGAATTTGCATGCAAGTACTGTTGCGGGGGCGACTTATGTCTGGAATGGACCTAACGGATTTACTTCTGCTTTGCAAAATCCGGTCATAACAAACCTGTCAAATGTAAATAATGGTGTTTATACCGTTTTTGTTATAAAAGACGGTTGCCCGTCAGAAGTAAGTTCTGTTATGGTTGATGTGAAAAAAGCATCTGAAATTACAGTATCCGAAGCCTGCGAAAATGGAATTAAAAAATTATACGTGCAATCATTATCAAATGGAAACGGACAAAATCTGACGGGTTTTACCTGGACTTTACCGGATGGCAGCACCCAAAATGGGAATCCTTTGATTGTTACTGCCGGTAATACCGGTGCTTATACGGTTGAGGTTTTAAATCAGGAGGGTTGTCCGTCTAACTTGGTGTATAATGTAAAATGTGATTCCTGCGGAAATATTCCAAAAGGTGTTTCTGCAAACGGGGATAATCAAAACGATTATTTTGATTTGCAGTGTTTGGAAAATTTCAAAAATGTCAAAATATTTAACCGGTATGGGGTGCTCATTTTTGAAAAAGACAATTATCTGAATGAATGGGGCG
Source organism: Flavobacterium amniphilum (assembly GCF_023634845.1). Taxonomy (GTDB): domain Bacteria; phylum Bacteroidota; class Bacteroidia; order Flavobacteriales; family Flavobacteriaceae; genus Flavobacterium; species Flavobacterium amniphilum. The sequence continues at coordinate 22,577 of NZ_JAMLJL010000025.1, forward strand.
GATATGACAAGCAAGGACGTCTTTTGCCTACCGCTACTTATTATTACCTGATTACATTTAATGACGAAAGCTTTAAATCGGGTTGGGTATACCTGAACTATTAAATAAAAAAGGAGTCATTTTGAACTGCCCCCAAAAAGTTAGATACTATTTGGGGGTATTTTTATGGAAAGAAAAGTCAAGTATAGTTATGAGTTTAAACTTCATTGCGTAGAGGAGTTTTTAAAAGGTCATGGTTCGATTAAATCTGTAGCCAGAACAAACGGATTGAATGAATCCAGTCTTAGGTTATGGATAGGTTTTTATTCAAAACAAGGGAAGTCAGGTTTAATCCCCAGAGCAACTCAAATTTATTCAGCTGATTTTAAGTTAAAGGTTTTGGATACTATTAAAAATAAGTTTTTATCTTTGAATGAAGCCTGTCTGCAATTTAATATCCCTAGCAATTCTATCATTATCAATTGGCAAACAAGATATGATCAATATGGTTCAGATGGCTTATTAAACAAACCTAAAGGCAGGTCTAAGGTTATGACTTACAAAAGAGCTAAAAGAAAATCAAACAAACCCTTAACCAGAGAAGAAGAACTTTTGTTGGAGAATGAGTCTTTACGTGCAGAGAATGAACTTTTAAAAAAGCTGCAAGCCTTAATTCAAGCCGAGGAAATCGAGCAAAGCAAAAAGCTCAAGCCATAGACGAATTAAGGCATAAATATGATTTACAACTATTGTTGAATCATATGAATATGGCTCGGAGCAGTTACTACTACTATCATGCAAAAGCTGAATTAAAAGATAAATATAGCCAAGTTAAAGAGTTGATAAAATCGATCTACCATGACCATAAAGGGAGATTCGGCTATCGTCGTATTACTTTAATTCTAAAACAAAAAAACATAATAATCAACCACAAGACTGTATTGAAATTGATGAGGGTTCTGGGTTTAAAAAGTCTGATAAGAGTTAAGAAATATAGATCATATAGAGGAGAACAGGGGAAGATAGCTCCAAATGTATTGCAGCGTAATTTTAAGGCAGATAGACCTAATGAGAAATGGGCTACTGATATTACCGAGTTCAATGTGTTAGGTAAAAAGCTATATCTATCTCCGATAATTGACCTGTTCAATGGAGAGATTATAAGTTATGAATTATCGGAAAGAGCTGATAGCAAACAAGTTTTTACGATGCTCAAGGCATTTTTTAAAAAAATAGCAAATAATACAAATCTAATTTTGCACTCTGACCAAGGATGGCAGTATCAAATGAAGCAGTATCAAAGACTTTTAAAAGAAAAAGGAGTCATACAGAGCATGTCCAGAAAAGGCAATTGTCTTGATAATGCTATCATTGAAAACTTCTTTGGGATACTCAAATCTGAATTGTTCCATCTTAAAAAATACAAATGTGTAAATCAATTGAAAAAGGAAATCAAAGAATATATAGAATATTATAATCACAAGAGAATTAAACTTAATTTAAAAGGAATGAGCCCGGTGGAATACCGAGCTCATTATTATCAAACTTAATTATAAATTTGTCTAAATTTTTTGGGGCACTCTATTTTTGACTCCTTTTTTAATATCTTAGAATAGATTAAATTCCTTCTTTCAATACTGCTTCCCTTACTTTTTTGAATAATTCGGATGAATATACAAAATCGGTAACGGCTTCGTTGTCTGTTTTGAAAATCTGGCTTTTGTCTCCTTCCCAGGCTTTTAAACCATTTTTAAGGAAGACGATTTTGTCACCAATTTCCATTACCGAGTTCATATCGTGTGTATTGATAACCGTCGTAATGTTATACTCTTTCGTAATTTCCTGGATCAGGTTGTCGATTACGATTGCCGTTTTCGGATCCAGTCCCGAATTGGGTTCATCACAAAACAAATACTTCGGATTGTTCACAATCGCCCTGGCAATCGCCACACGTTTTTGCATACCGCCGGAAATTTCCGAAGGTTTCTTTTTATGGGCATCGATCAGTTTAACACGCTCGATTACAAAATCAACTCTTTCCTTGATTTCTTTCTTGGTTTTATCGGTGAACATCTTCAACGGGAAACCAATATTTTCTTCCACCGTCATCGAATCAAACAAAGCACTTCCCTGGAATACCATCCCGATTTCTGTCCGCAATTCACGTCTTTCATCATCGGTCATGCCGGAATAAATCCTTCCGTCAAACGAAATGGTTCCGCTGTCAACATGGTGGATTCCCAAAAGTGACTTTAAGAATACGGTTTTACCCGAACCGGATTGTCCAATGATCAAATTGGTTTTTCCGGCATCCAAAGTGGTTGAAATTCCTTTTAACACCATTTGTTCGCCAAATGATTTTTTTATGTCTTTTACTTCAATCATACTTAATTAGCTAAAAGGAGTTGGGTTAAAATATAGTTGCATAAAATGATCACTACCGAAGTCCAAACGAAAGAAACCGTACTGGCTTTTCCAACTTCCAATGCACCACCCTTCATGTAATAACCGTGAAACGAAGGAATGGTTGCCAGTAAAAAGGCAAAAACAAAAGTTTTCATAAAGGCATAAGTCACGTGAAACGGAATGAATTCTACCTGGATTCCGTTGATGAATTCGTCAGCTGAAGTAAATCCTCCGTAAACGGCTGCCATCCATCCGCCCAAAACACCTAAAAACATACTGATTCCAATCACGAATGGGTATAGTAATAAAGCTATCAATTTTGGAAACACTAAATAATTCAATGAATTTACACCCATTACTTCCAAGGCATCAATTTGTTCGGTAACACGCATGGTTCCAATACTTGAGGTAATGAACGAACCCATTTTACCGGCCATGATGATCGAAATGAATGTAGGGGCAAACTCCAAAATAACCGATTGTCTGGTTGCAAAACCGATTAAGTATTTCGGAATTAACGGATTGGTTAAATTCAAAGCGGTCTGGATTGCCACAACCCCACCAACGAAAAAGGATATAAAACATACAATCCCCAAGGAATCGATTATCAAATCATCAATTTCTTTGAAAATCAACTGGCGCATCATCGACCATTTTGTGGGCTTCTTGATAATTTCACGAAGCATTATAAAATATCTCCCGATTTGCGATAAATAGCGTATTAACATCATTGGCTTTAAAATAAAAGCGAAAATACGAAATTGTTATGAGTTTGAATGTTCCTGAAGGTATTTTTGGATAATCAGATTTGGTACGGTATTGAGATCTGAGTGGGAATTTTCTTTTTAAACGGGTTTGAATTTAAAAGTGAAGATTTTCTTAATTCGGGTTGTTTTTAATGTGCAAGTGACTAACTTTGTGGTAATCAAGAATTTGAATTTTGTTTTTGATTTTTTCCTTTCAATAAATTTACCCTTCGAACCAGTCATTGGTAATTAAAATCAGTAGATATGGAAGGAATTAAAATGACTTATGTAGAGCTTAAAAGCAGAATAACTGATTTAAAGCAAAAAGTAGATGAATTAACTTCCGTATTGGAAGAAACCTATCTAACTTCCCAACGGTCAATTTTGGAAAACCCCGGTGGTCATCCCCCTGTGAGCCATGATTTTATAAACGCAGTCTTGCATAAAATTAAAACACCTCTGGATACGGTCGTCGGATTGGCTAAACTGATGAGCACGGCTAAACTGGATATTGAGGAGAGAGCTTATCTGGCAAAAATCATCAACAATTGTTCCAATGAACTTCAGGGTGCATTTTCTGAGTTCATGAGTTTTAGTTCCTTAAAGCAAAATGGAATACGAATCACAAACGATGAAGTTTCACTCAATGAAATATTGGATAGCCTGAAAGAGAAATTCCGCAGTCAGGTTTTTTTTAAGGGACTGACTTTCAAATTGGTGAAAGGATTGCCGGATGAAGATAGGGTAATGATCGATAAAAATATCATGATAGAGGTTTTTACAAGTCTGCTCAATAATGCTTTACGGTTTACCGATCAGGGATTTGTTGAAATGGGTTACCAAGTAATCGACAACCGGATCAGTTTTTATGTGAAAGACAGCGGAGTGGGTTTTGATCCGGAATTTAAAGAAAAGCTATTTGGTTCGCTGAACCGTGATGAAGCGATAATCGACGGTGAAACTAAATTCGGTTTGGGGCTTTCAACAGTGAAACATTATGCTGATTTGCTGGGCGGAACATTGAAAGCAGAATCGGAACCGGGTGGAGGAAGTGCTTTCTATTTTGAAGTCCCCTATGTTCCGGCAGCAAGAAAAATAAAAAGCACAGCTCAGAAAAAAACAATCAAAGTGTTGATTGCAGAAGATGAAGAAATCAGTTTTATGCTGCTGAAAAAATTACTGGATAAAGGAAATGTGGAAATCATCCGGGCCAAAAATGGAGAAGAAGCCTATGAGATTTACAAAAATAATCCTGATATCAATTTGATTTTGATGGATATCCGGATGCCGCAGGTGGACGGTTATGTCGCTGCCCAACTGATTAAACACGAAGCGCCCGAAATTCCGATTATTGCACAGTCGTCTTATTCGTTTAAAGAGGATAAGGATGATTACGGAAATGCATTCAACGGCTATCTTTCAAAACCGGTCAACAGAAAAGATTTCGAATCGGTGGTGCATAAATATATTGATATGACTTCGCTGAATTAAAAGCAGCAGTGATAAAAAAGAAACCTCACAATCGTGAGGTTTTTTTTATTTGAATATTTTTTCTTTCATTTTTTTCCAGCGGTAGGCTTTGACGAACTTTGCCTGTTCGGGTGTGACCAACATGCCTTTATTTTCGGCTTTTGCTTTCCAAAAACCTCGGATGTAATCAATGAATAACAATGGTTTTCTTTTTCGCATCGCTAATTTCAATGATGCAACCGCCGTGATGAAAAATCCGTAGCCCAAGGTATAAAACGCTTCTCCCTGTTTGTAACGCGAAGCTTTGTTGTAATTGGCTCCAGTCGGTTTGAGGTGTTTGACTTTTAAAGATTCATCGGTCACGACTTTCCAATTGTAATATTTGCACAGCAATTCGTCAACCGTGTCCCAACCCATAGCGGGTTTCAATCCGCCAATTTGCTGAAAGGTTTCTTTTCTGTAAGCTTTAAAAGCACCACGGATGTGGTCCTTATCGGTTAAATTCTCCAAAATCCATCCGTCGTTTTTTTCAATGTAGGCAAATCCGCCGGCCATTCCTGTTTTGCTGTCACTTTTGAAATGTTTGATGATGGTTTCAAAATAATCGGGAGGGAAAATCAAATCTGAATCGCCCTTTACCATAATATCATAATTGTCGTCCAACGTTTCCAATCCGGCCTGAAACGCCTGAATCACTTTACTTCCCGGTAAATGAATGGCATCCGATTTTTTTTCAACCAAAGAAATCCAGGAATGTTTTGCAATATAATCCTGAACGATTGCAGCGGTTCCATCGGTTGAATTATCATTGACAACAACTGCTTTTTTGGGTAAAACAGTCTGATTAACCAATGATTCCAATGTTAAACCGATAAATTTTTCTTCGTTATGTGCCGGTATGACGATATAGTAGTCCATTCTCACTAATTAGTTTACAAACGTACATAAAATTTTAAAAATACATTTTATCTGAAGTTCCCGCTTACCTTAATAAATAAATAAGTTTTAAAGCGGAAATATCTTTATTTTTGTGGGAACAGAAAAACAATGAAGAAAATCGCTTTTATCGAGATGGAAACCCATTCGGCTTTGTTGGAGCAGTGGTATCTTTTAGTCAAAGAAATGACGGCTGTCGATTTTCATTTTTTTGTAAGTCCGAAGGTAAACGACAAACTTACGGCTATTCCAAAGGAGCATATTTCAGAGATTCTTTCCGTTCCGGAGACAGACTTCTCGCATTTTGACGGAATTGTGATCAACACTTTACACCGCGATTTTAAAGATTACCAAAAATTATTCGGACAAAAACCGGTATTGTGTCTGGTTCATAACCTGAACTTCAGTCTCTTCTTTAAAAGTATTTCACTGGCTAATGTTTTTAAAGAAAAGGAAAAATTCACCTATTTCCTGAAATTATACCTCAAGGAAAAAGTGGCGTCCGGCCGGAAAGTAATTCTGAAAGTCAAACAATTCGGTGTAATTTCAAAGGCGGCATTGCAAAGCATAAAAAAAGACGGTAGCTATTCAAACCAATCGAAACTGATTCAGATGAATTACTGTCATCAGTCGGAATTTCCGGAAGATGAGGCAGTCCACATCGTAATGCCGGGCAATGTTTCCAATAAACGGAAGGATGTCGATCTGGTGTTGAAGGTTATTTTACAATTGGAGCCACAATCGGTACTGCAGTTTACATTTCTGGGCAAACCTGAAAATGATTCGGTGCGCGGCCAATTGGAACAGTTGAAAAAGAATTGCCATCCCAATATAAGGATTACCTACTTCAGTCAGTTCATCCCATGGGTGAGTTACAGTAAAATCATCAGCAAGGCACATTTGTTATTGTGTCCGATAAAAGAGCAGACTTCCTTTTACTGGGTGGATGAATTTTACGGAAGCACGAAAGTCAGCGGGAGTGAAGCCGATTGTATGTACAACGGAAAAATTGGATTGTTCCCGGAAAGCTATCCTAAAATGGATTGGCATAACTTATATTACGGTAACGAACAGCAGCTTTTGGCTATTTTAAATACGCTGACGGTTGAAAAATTACGCGATGAATATTCCCATTTGCAGGAATACATTCAAAAATATACTTTTGAAAAAGTTAAAAATGAATTGGAAGCACAGCTTCTGGAACTAACACATAACTAATGTTACAGTCATTGATCAAACTGGCCTACAGTTACTGGCCGTCTTTATACAAAAAAAGATATTATAAAACCTTGGGTTCCTTATCGACCGGGAATTACAAATGCGAACCCGAATTGTTGTACCTGCATCAGGTGTTGCAACAAGATTCTGTTTTTGTAGACATCGGAACCAATAAAGGAATTTATTTATATCAGGCGGAAAAAGTCATCAAATCCGGAAAAATTTACGGCTTCGAACCGAATACCAGTCTGGTGAATTATATCAAGCCATTATTTCCTGCAGTGGAATTATTTCCATTGGCGGTTTCTTCGAGCACCGGAACATCGGTGTTGCATATTCCCAAAAAAGGAAACGGTTTACAGGATACCCGTGCTTCATTGGAAGATATGGGGGATGAGGTTGAACGGATTGAAATCCAAACCATAACACTCGATGACTGGGCCACACAAAACAATATTACCAAACTGGATTTGGTGAAGATTGATGTCGAAGGCCATGAGTTTGATTCGGTTAAAGGATGTAAAACGATTCTGGAAACCCTCAAACCAATCTTCATCATCGAAATCGAATTGCGTCATGCGCATTATCCAATCAAGGATATTTTTGATTTCATCATTGGTTTTGGTTACGAAGTATTTTATTTCGACAGAAAAGCATTAAGCTTACAGCCTTTTGAAGTGTCACAAATGGCCGACCTCCAGAAGGATGAATATTTGAATGATTTTAATACCTACATTAATAATTTTATATTCGTTCCGAAAGAATTATAAATTATGAGTTATGAGTTATGAGTGAGAGTATCGTAAAGAATAAGAGTTATCAGTTAGCAATTGAAGGAGTTCGTTTTTTTCAGTTATTGCAAAATGATAAAAGAGAGTTTGTTTTAAGTAAACAATTTTTACGTTCCATAACATCTGTTGGCGCAAATGTGAGAGAAGCAATTAATGCGCAATCAAAAGCAGATTTTATTCATAAATTGTCAATCTCACAGAGAGAATGTGATGAAAGTATTTATTGGTTAGAGTTATTAAAAGATACAAATATTGTAACTGAACAAGAATTTTCACCAATTTATGATCAGGCAAAAGAAGTTTTAAAAATCATTAGAAGTATCATCATCACTTCAAAGAAAAATTTAGTTCATAACTCATAACTCATAACTCATAACTCATAACTCATAACTCATAACTCAAAATGTCGGTAGTTGCACGTCAAAGCATAAAATACAGTCTGATAGGATATTTCAGTACTTTTATTGGCATTCTGTCAACGGTATTCCTATACCCGAACGACTTGGAGTTTGCCGGTAAGCTACAGTTCGTTTTCCAGACTGCGATGCTGATCCTGCCGGTGGTGGCGTTGGGAATTATGCATGCCAATGTGCGCTTCTTTCCGAAAATGTCTGCCGATAACCAGCAGCAGCAACTTTTCAAATTTTCGATTGTATTCATCATTGGTAATTTTTTTATCGGTGTCGCGATTTTACTTTTGGCCACGCTGGTTTTTCCGCAAATCAAAAAAATGGATTTTTGGGAATACAGCCAGTATATTTTACCGATGGCGTTACTGTTGGCGTTGATTCAGCTGTGTTCAAAATACATTTCCATCAAAAAGCGAATCGTTGTTCCGAATATTTTTGAGAATGTTTTTCCGAAACTGGGAATGGTTGCCGCTTTTGTTTTCTTTGTATTTTATGGATATTCCGAAGAAAACTCGATGCTGTATTATATGGCGTTTTTCGTATTGGCCTTGGCCGGTATGCTGATTTATCTGAACCGTCTGGAAAAAGTCTCCAAGAAAATTAATTTTTCATTCTTACGGAAAGAAGGATTTGGCCGCGAACTGATGGTGTATTCGTTTTACACATTCCTAGGCAGTATGGGTTCGGTTGTGGCGTTGAACATTGATACCTATATGATTGGTGAAATGCTGACGTTCGAGGAAGTCTCGATTTACAATACGTCACTCAACCTGGTACGCATGATTACAGTTCCGGCTTTGGGTGTGTATACGATTTCAGCTCCGATTATCGCCGGTTACATCTCCGAGAATAATATGGCCGACTTAAAAAGTCTGCACCACAAAACGTCGTTTTATCTTTTTGTGATCGGGACGGTGTTGTTCGGACTCGTAGCCGTTGGCATGGACGATTTGTTTGCAATGATGAAAAACGGGGACCAACTCGCGAAAGGGCTGCCGGTCGTGTACATCATGGGGTTTGCGTTTCTGTTTGACCTCGCCACCGGATTCAACGGGTATATTATTTCCAATTCGAAGTATTATAAATTCAATAACACGACAACTGTTGCATTGGCAATATTGACCGTAACCACCAATCTGATCTTCCTGTTCTGGTTTAAAATGGGAATCGTGGGGGTTTCTATGGCGACAGCGATATCATTGACAACGTACAACCTGATCAAAATTATTTTCAACTATAAAAAATTCGGTGTGCACCCGTTCAGTATGAAGTATGTGTACGTGTTGGCCGTATTAGCGGTTGTACTTGTTACCGGATATTTCCTGCCGGATACACCCAATAAATTTGTAACGCTTTGTTATAAACCGGCTGTCGCTTTTGTGATTTTTGCTGTGGCGAATTATGTTTTGAAAATTATTTCTATTAAGGAAGTGATGCCGAAGTCTTTGTTTAAGTGACTTCGAGAACACTTCGACAAGCTCAGTGTGACACCTCAGTCAACGTTTCTTGCGATGCTAGTTCTCGGTTGTGGTGACTTCGAGAACACTTCGACAAGCTCAGTGTGACACCTCAGTCACCGTTTCTTACGATGATAGTTCTCGGTTGTGGTGACTTCGAGAGCCTCAGTCACCGTTTCTTGAGATAATAATTCTCGGTTCTCGGTGGCTGAGGCTCTCGAAGCCACATCTGCAATTTATTCCTGTTACAAAAAAATATTTTTTCCAAATTAATAACGCAAACTGTTATTAATTTTTATTTTTTCCAAAAAAGTAACATAAACCGTTATTAATTTTTATTTTTTTTAAATAAATAACAGTTTGAACCTGCTACACTGTCAGATAAAATTCACGTATAAATACGTATTGTCAGAAAATTCGGATAGAGGTATATTGTTTTGATAAACAACTAAAAACGAAACAACTGTTATGTCAACAATACCCCTTGAAGATTCCTTCGCCCAGACACTCCGGGAACGGATAAACAATTATTTTAAAGAAAATGATATTTCGGTAAAAGCCAACAGGGAGATGAAAATCAAAATGATTACCGGTTTGCTGTGGTGGTCACTTTCGTATCTGTTCATTTATCTGTTTTCTTTTGACAAACTTTCTTTTTTCCTGTTGTATGTCTTTCACGGATGGGGACATATTTTCTTTTCTTTTAATGTGGGTCATGATGCTTTGCACAATGCTATTTCAAAAAAAGGACGCATTAATAAATTATGGGCGTACAGCTATGACCTTTTGGGTGTGAATACCTATATGTGGCGTTTCATGCACCATCAGGGACATCACTCTTGCCTGAATGTTACGGGAGAAGACATGTCGCTTGAAACAGCGGGTTTTTTCCGGCTTTCAAATGAGCAGGAATTAAAACCTTATCATAAGTACCAACAGTATTACTCTTTTATTATTTATGGTTTGTACCTGTTGTATTATGTTTTCTATAAAGACTTCAAATACTTTTTTAATAAAAAGAATATACACTTAAAGGATATTAAACATCCCGTAAAAGAATGGATCATCCTTTTTGCCGGAAAAGCTTTTTATCTTTTGTATATGCTTGTCCTGCCATTGGTACTGTTGCCTTTCGGATGGGCTTTTATCCTTTTTACATTTGTGTTTACTTTATTTATGATCGGATTGGTGATGTCTTTTACTTTTCAGACCACACATATCATAGATTCAACCTATTTTCCGAAACACAACTCCGAATATGAAAACTATGTGTACCATGTTTTTGCGACCACAGCCGATTACTCGGTTGAGAACAAGCTGTCGAATTGGTTTTTTGGCGGATTGAACATTCACATCATTCACCATCTCCGCCCGGATATCTGTCATATCCATTATCAGAAACTGACCGGAATTCTTAAGGAAGTTGCCGCCGAATATGGTGTAGTCTACAGGGAAAACAAAACGGTTTATGAGGCGTTCAGGTCGCATATGACGGCCCTGAAATTATTGGGGAACGGTAGTTTAGACCGGGAAATAAATAATAATCTTAATTACGCACGGTTTATTAAGGGGTGATTGGACTTCGACAAGCTCAGTCACCGTTTCTTGAGATAATAATTCCCGGCTCCGGTGACCGAGTGGTTGTTGAGCTTGTCGAAGTATCGAAGCCACTGTTCTCAAAAGCTGACGCGAGCATCCCGCTCGTGTCCGTATATTTTTTACTATCATTTGATACTATCACAATGCTGACGTGAGCTTCTAGTTCGAGTCCAATGCTAAATGGAACAAATAAATAATTGAAGTTGTTTTATTGGGCAAACTTGTATGACACGAGCGAGACGCTCGCGCCAGCGATACCACTTCCCTAAAAAACTGATTCCGGCAATCAAATTAAAAAATACAATAAATCATTAAAACGCTGTATATTGTATTCAATTTTAAACAATGATTATGAAAATCAATATACATTTCATCTTATTAAGTTTATTCGCTATGCTTGGCTGTTCGTCCGATAGTAATTCAGAAAATGAGGAACCGGTAAAAACGGTGATCTATTTGATCCGTCATGCGGAAAAGGCTGATGCCAGTGCCGACCCGGATTTATCTGCGGCGGGTTTGACACGCGCCAACAACTGGGCGGTCATCTTAGACGATGTGACTTTCGATGCTTTTTACAGCACCGACTATAAAAGAACGAAACAAACGATACAGCCCACGGCAACCCGGGACGGGAAGACGGTGGTGTTATACAATCCTGCAAGTTTCACACTCGCAGGTGTGGTAGCAGCCCATCCGGGAAAAAATATTTTTATTGTGGGACACAGCAATACGATCCCGGCTTTGATCAATACGTATATAGGATCCAATGTGTATCCTGATATGGCCGAGTCGGAATTTGGGAACCTGTATAAGGTTACCGTTGAGGATGGTGAGATTACGCACGGGATGACGGTGCATAATTGATTTGGGGTTTGGTGACTTCGAGAACCTCAGTCACCGTTTCCTTAAGTAGGAGCTCTCGGTTTCCGGTGGCTGAGGCACTCGAAGCCACTTTCTTTCGTTGGCTGAGGTTCTCGAAGCCTAAATGTAGCGCGAGCTTCCAGCCCGTGTCCAATTGTCAATGGATTTTTAAAATAGTGAGTAAAAAATAAAACGGATTGAAGTACACTTCTCAATCCGTTTTATTTTTATTTACCGTTTATAATACACTACGATACTTGCTTTGGCCAGCGTCTGATTCCAAAGATTAAAACCCACAACAGCCGGGTTGGTGTTTTCGTCGGGTCCCAGTTTATCTGTTTTTAAGGCATATACTGTTATAATGTAGTGATGCAAGCCATGTCCTTCGGGCGGACACGGACCGCCAAATCCTTTGATCCCGTAATCAGTTATACTTTGAATAGCACTCTTCGGCGCTAGATTGAGCTTACTGTTTCCTGCGTTAGTCACTAATTCGTTAACGTTGGCCGGAATGTCAAACACCACCCAATGCCAGAATCCGCTTCCTGTGGGCGCATCAGGATCGTACATGGTGATGGCAAAACTTTTGGTGCCTTCGGGGGCGTTTTTCCAGGATAACTGTGGTGACAGGTTATTTCCCGAACATCCAAAGCCGTTGAATTCCTGCGTCTTGGTCGCTTCACCGCCCAGATCTTTACTGGATAATGTAAATGTCTTTTGTCCGAAAAGTGTGGTGGAGACAATCAATGTCAGCACTACCATCCAATTTGCTTTTTTCATTGTAATATGATTTAAAATTTAAAGCAAAAATAATAGCAGCATTACAGACGCAATGGAGACAGAGGTTCAAAAACTGTTGCCGGAAGTTCAGCTTTTATGATGTTGTTTGGGTGTGACTCCGTATTTGGATTTATACGCCTGGATGAAACTCGATAAATTCTCATAACCGACTTCAAAATAAATTTCCGAGGCGTTTTTGTGTTCCTGATGCAGTAAATGGTATGCCTTTTCCAGTCTCTTATTCTGAAACCATTTGATAGGCGATTCACCATAATGTTTTTCAAATTCCCTTTTAAAAGAGGAGACGCTTTTATTACACAGGAAAGCCAGTTCGTTTACTGTGAGTTTGTTCCACTGATTCATTTCCACTGTCCGGATAAATTTCTGTGTAGCGTTATCGCTGTTGGCCGTTAGCGCATGCAGGAATCCGGTACCGTGAATTTCGGTCAGATACAGCAGTATCTCTTCGAGCTTGACCTCGATCAGTTTCTTTTGGGTGACTTTTGAAAGCTTTGCAATATCCAGCAGACTGCTCACAAACCGCTGGATGAACTCGTCATAACGAAAGGAGTGAACCGATGGGTATCCACTTGCTCCGTTGACAGTCAGTCCGTTTTTGCGGAGAAATTGCATGACGGTTTCGTTGCTGAAAAATAAGAGTACACTACTATAATTACGGTTGCCTGAAAGTCTTTCGGTCATCAGGCAGTGTCCCGACTTCATGATGAGGAATTGGGAGTTGTCAATGGCTAAAGCCGAATTATCAAACACTACTTCTTTTGTTCCTTCGGTCAGGAAACTGAAGGTGTTCCGGTTTAACGCGATTTGTTGCTTCGCTATTTCTTTCGCACTCTGATAATCAAAAACCTGAACCGCTTGGGAGTGGTCTAAAGGTAGATCGTCAGGAAGTGTGATGGTGTTCATTGGGAGGAAGGATGTGTTTGCGTGCTTGCTGTTTTGCAGCGTGTTCAAAAATAGATAAATATTTTGACTTGTAGATGGCGCGAGCGTCCAGCTCGTGTCCATATCTGTTTAAAATAAAAAAAGACTATAACGTTTTGTTGTAGTCTTTTGTTGTTTTATAGAGTATGGATTGTAGATTCGCGCTATCGGTTAGCTATCGCACTTGTTTTAATCTTTCATCATTTTATCATATTCGTCAACGTCAGTGTCACGGAAAAAGTTAAAGCCACTTAATTCATTGATTTTCCATTTCCCATCTTCTTTTTTAGCTTTTACCCTATAGGTATGGGAAAGATCTTTGTCCCAGGTCCAAACGAAGTCGGCCCTGTCCTGATTGATGACTAAACTGTCAATCGTCAGTACTTTCCAATATTCTTCAGGGTAGTCCTGACAACTGCACCAATTGTTTGCATCCGTTTCCCAAAGCGGGATGCCATCGTTTATGTTTCGCCAACGAATGTCTGCTTTTTTTATGGAAGCATCTATTGTCATGGCTATGGCTTTGTGCCCTTTCAGAAAATCGGTACTGAAGAAATCCGTCTGTTTGAAAAGTTGAAGATTGTTTTGGTATTTGTCCCAATCAATCCCTGTGAAAATACTGTCTTGCTTTTCGTCATATTGGTATGGAAAATCGTGCACTAATGATTCTTCAATATTGTACCATTCATAAGCCTGCCGTATCAGTTTTGTTAATGCAACGCTGTCATTATTTATTGGATTAAAAGTGGTGCTTTCTTTTGGTGTTACTTTTTTTTCAGACTTTTCAGTACAGCTGATAAGTAAAGTTATGGTCAGGTAAATAATGAAGAGATTTAAATTTTTCATGTTTTGGGTTTTTCCGGTAGGGTTGTGGCTAAGTTGCATATCCGGTATGTTTTGGATGTATGCCTGTTGCTTTTAGCGTTTCAAAAATAGATAATTATTTTTTGATTCTTGGCCGGATGCTATCCGGGAATTTTAAAATTATTTGTAGAGACGCCATGCATGGCGTCTCTACCATAAAAAAAAGGGGAACCAAATTGGTTCCCCTTTTTTGCGGATTAAATTTTAAACCGACAACGTCGCTTTGTGGGTCGTGACTGCTGTAATGAACGCTTCGATTTCCCCAAGTTCTTTCGAAATGCGTTCCACATCTACTTCCTTTTCCAGCAATGCCACAATACCATAGTTGATTCTTCTGTCCTCCAGTAAAAATTTTCTGTAATCCAGTCTTCTGAGTTTCTTCTGATGGTCTTCCTTGATGCTGCCCTCCGGAAGTGTAGGCAGGATTGCATTGATCGTGTTCATTTGGGAAATTACCGATTGTAGTTCGGTGTCAATGTTCAACGAGGCTGTTGAATAATTTTGTGTTTGTTTACTTTCGTTTAACTTTTTTAAGGCCAAATTCTCTTTTTCGTTTTGTGCCCAAGTTAATACGGCTTCGCAATCTGATAGTTGCGTTAATTTTGCAATTGAATACATAATGATGTAATTTATTGGTTCATAATGTTTTTCTTACAAACAAGAGGCATGCCAAAAAAAGAAAAAATCGTTGTTTTTTAGCGTTTTGAATGAAAAATACCGTGATTTAAGGAGGGGTTTGTCACTGGGATTGGTGACTTGATGGGGTAAGTAGAGACGCCATGCATGGCGTTTCTACATCGCATGGAGGACAAAATGTTTAAATTTTGTAATTTAAACATTATTTCTCTGCGCCAGCAGGAGTGATCGATATTATTGGATGCTGTTTTTTTGTTTCTGATATTTAAAAACTTTCCATGTAAGTATAATCAACCCAGCTATGTTTAAAATGTTCCAAAATTGCAATAAAAAGTAAAATGTTAACTGTCTCGGATTCATACTTGCTAAACTACCATACTCTTCTTCGGGGCCTTGGTAACTGTCGTCATAATCCATTTGTGAAATTCCTAAAACCAGATAAATAAAAATATCAATAGCGATAACTGCTGACCAAAATGCAATTGTATTTGAGTATTTTTTTGTTTTTATCATTTATTTTTATTTTGTTGGTTCAAGCTTTATCATGGTTTGAATTTTGTGTTGTGGAGTTGCGTTTTCGATAAAATTAATGTTTTTGAAATTTCGACTGAATAATTTTCCACCTCTTATCAACTAATGCAAAACGTATATCAGGAATGTATGAAGTTCCTGGCTGTCGACATTTATTTTCGCTAATAATTGCCAAAGGAGATTTTTTATTTTTTGTTTTCAACCCTTTTAGATAGTATTGATGAAAATTTATATCGACAGTATCTTTACTTATTATTGAATAGTCGAGAGTATAAACAGTTAGTTCTTTGCCTTGTTTACGGGAGATACTGATAATTTGATTTCGTGGTAAAATTTTTATCATTCCATTCTGAAACTTATTTTCAGGAATGTTAGTCTGATCTTCTAAATCAACATATTTATAACCGCTGGAAAGTTGCCAGTCAATGCGTTCTGTCAATGCTTTGACGTATAGAGAGTCAATATCATTTTGTGATAATTCTTCTTGAGCCTGAACAAGAGTGGCTTGGAATAATATTAGACAGAATACTATTTTTGATAACTTTTTCATATATGCTGAGTGTTATTCAATTGTAGCTAACGTATATATGTTTACTTGTAGCGTTTTCAAAAGTAGATAAATATTATAAATTGTTGGCACGAGCGGGACGCTCGCGCCAGCGGGGGCAAGATTTCTTATGGATTTTCTAATTTAAACTTTACGCCAACTTCAGCACTGATCCTTATTTTTTCAAATTCGATGTCTTCGGATGTATATTCATATTTAGATTCTTTTATACTTGAAGCTCCACGGATTTGAATACCTGAGACTCTTCCAGCCAAAGAATTTATGGTATTGGTGTCTAAATCAGAAATGAAAATTGCATTGCCAACCTTTTGGTTTAAAGGTTTTGCCATGGATAAAGCGTTTGCATGTGCTTTTTTGACTGCTAAACTTTTAAGCTCAAGTTTAAGTTTTTCTGTTTTTGAATACTCTGTCTTTTCGAGAGTGATGTTCGAGATGTTTTCTTCTTCGAGACTTTGTATAACCGATCCGGCAGTTTTTGCATTATACACTGTCAGACTATATAATTTTGCTTTTTGTATGTCTTGTCGTTTAAGAAAATACTTTTTGAAGTTACTGGACAAATCAATCAAGACTAATTGTTTTTTTATATCAATCCCATTTGAATTTAATTTTTCAATCATTTTTGTTTCCAATTCGTCAACTGAAATTTTTCCTTTGGTATCTTTTTCGGAAATTAAAATAGTAAGGTAAATTTTATCGGGTATAACCAATGTGTCAATTTTAGCCGAAGTTTCAATATAAGACTGGTCAATAAAGTTTTTATTTTGAGAAAATGATTTTGTAATCAGTAAGAGGAGAATGGCAGAAAATATTTTTTTCATTTTGTTTGATTTTAGATTATTTCTTTAAGATGTGCTTTTTCTTCAAAAGGTTGGAATTAGAAAAATATTTTCTAATTTCTCCTGCTGCTGGGTGTGTCGCGCTCGTGCTTGTAATTTTGCGAATGACTATTTTTCTTTTTTGTTAGCACGAGCATTTCGCTAGCTCCAGCATGGCTGGTAATTATAGAATGCTCAATTTACAAGGTTCATCTTTTGTTACGCAATATTTGAGTAAATAATCCGCGATATAAGTAACCTCTTCTTTTGAGAAGCATGGAGGAAAATAAGTAATGTATTTTACTAATTCATTTAAAGAAAGAATCTTAACAAATTCGAATTCTCCTAATGGTTTGTGATTGATAAAAACAATTATATTCTTAATAGGAATTTTTCTTTTGCCCCAATGATGGTTTTTTAGTGTATTATTTGCTAATAACTTAAACAATGCAAAATTTGTTCTATGAACTTGCTTGACAGGAGAGCGCATGTCAATATTTTGTATCGAATTTTCACTCCAATTTTTTGTTTCTATAATAAAAACCCCTGATGGAGAAATTACAATATGATCAATTTGTATGGACTTTATGTAGCCTTTTTCTTTGCTGTTGAATATTGGTGGTTGAAAATAGCAAGTAAAGTCATTTATTAAAGTATACTCGTCAGGTAATTTTGATAATGTTGTTTCTACTTTATGTTCACCAATTGCGCCATAGATAAAACTTTTCAATTCTTTGATTATACTCCTTCTTTTGGAAAGATTTTGTAACTCATTTGAAGAACTTTGATTTACTGCGTTTTCAAAATCATTTTTTTCAAAATCATACCGAATATTTTTTTGCAATAGAACCTTGTTTTGTTTTCGGGATGTGATAAAAATATTTGCTCGGGTCAGAGTAGGAGCTGACCAAATTTTTGTCCAAACAATAATGTTTAAGCCTAGGTCTTTAAATATGGTAAGGAGATTTGATTTTGGTAAGAATAATTTGTCTAATTGCTGATTTAGATTATCTAGTTTTAGTTTCAGCTTTTCATTTCGCTCAGTTTTGTATTTTGAAATTTCGTTAACCAAAATAACAATATCATCTTCAAGAACTTTTTTTTCTGTTTGAACTGATAATCTATGTTTTAAGATTATTTGCTCTTCCGTAAAGGAATAGTTTTTTTCAAAATTTATTAAATCAGAAATGGAATTAAATTCATCAAAATTATTTTTTGACAACTGAGATTCTATGTGACTCAATGCTCCAATTGTATTGTAAACTATACACATTTTCTGAAAGTTCTGTTGCTAACGTTCAACGGCTTGGCGATAGTTGCGAAGCCAATGGAATGATTAATTACTATTAAAGATAAAGTTTTTCGTGAAGAAAAACGTTAAGTTGATTAAGTATCCTGTTAACGCGAGTGTCCCGCTCTTGACATAAAAGTTTTTTCAATAATATAACTCTTTAATAAAGTTTTCATTCTAGATTGGACACGAGCGGGACGCTCGCGCAGCGAGGCAAAGTCAGGAGACTTTGCCTTTACTTTGAATTTGATAAAAAACTTTAAATTTATTCAAAGGAAAGCAGAGGTGAACTTTAGACTTTGCTGGATTAGAACCAAGCTACGCATTAGTCCTCTGCCTT
>NZ_JAMLJL010000026.1 GCF_023634845.1 Flavobacterium amniphilum
TCCTTTTGGAGAAAGGACTTGGTGGCGTATTGAAAAGCCCGCATTATTAAAAAATAAAAACGTTAAAAATATTTTTAGACGAAACAAAGCAGGAGGAAAAACTAAAAACGGACATATTAAATGTAGATAAAATGGAAATTGAATATATAAATGAGTTAAAGAATGATGTAACTGAAGGATTAATGATACAAAACAATAAAAACCTCGGTTACAAAATAAGAATTGTATATAGAGGTGAAGGCTTATTTTATCATAACTTAATAACTAATAAGGCTTTTATTTGTGACATTCAAATAAGGGATAGTATTATTTTTGCAAAAAGTATAAAAAGATGGGATGATAAGACTCTAATTGCTAACAAAGAAGAAATATTAGAGCACATTAAGAATTATTTTCTTGATTATCAAAAAATTGTTCCGAAATTCATTTGATTTTAAACTTCTTCTTTCAAAACTCTGTAATATCTCCTGACTTTGAAGTATAATACCAAACGGGAGTTTAATTCCTTCTGAATATGATGCCTTAGGTAGAAGAATCAGTAAAACCACAGGCGAAAAAGTTAACCGTTTTTTATGGGATGGAAACGTTCTTTTGCATGAGTGGAATTTAGATAAAAACCAAAAACCGTCTCCTTACTTAAATGACTTGGGAGAGTTAATAAATGATGAAGCCGAACCTTTAAACAATCTAGTAACCTGGATTTATCAGCAAAGAACTTTTGTACCAAGTGCCAAGATACAAGGAGAAGAACGGTTCAGTATCATTTCTGATTACATTGGAAGACCTGTACAAGCTTACAATGAAAACGGCTCTTTACTCTGGCAAACCGATTACGATATTTACGGAAGATTGCGTAATTTGCAGGGCGATGAGCAGTTTGTTCCTTTCAGGCAATTAGGACAGTATGAAGATGTAGAATTAGAGGGACTTTATTATAATAGGTTTAGGTATTATAGTCCTGATACGGGGCTTTATCTAAGTCAGGACCCAATTAGGTTACTTGGGAATAATCCAACGTTTTATGCTTATGTTACTGACTCTAATAGCTATATTGACCCGTTTGGGTTAGATATGTATGTTATACTAGGAGAAGGACAAGATGCTGTAGAAAACTATGCAAAACAAATGAGGGAGTTATTTCCTGATTCTGAATTTAGGACAATAAGAAAAGATTGGAATAGTATAGTTAAAAACTCGGGAGCTAATAAAGAAGTTTTTGGTAGTGCAGAATGGGAATTGAAGGCAAATCAGGGAAATGCTGATTGGATAGTAGATAGACATAATGATGGTTATAAATTTATTGATATTGGAGAAGATGCAGCTCCACATAGAAGTTCTTTCTATAAAACAGAAAAGGCTACTCTTTCAAGTATAGGTGCTACCGTTTACAGAGGTAGTGGTAGACAAATAAACAAAGCTAGAGCTAATGCAAAGACAAGCAATAGACCAAAATCTAAAATAAATTGTGGATAAATTATGATTAGTATACTTTTACCTATTTTTAATGAAGAAAAGGCTAATGAATTCTATATTGAAATATTAGAGTTTACTCAAGAAAAATCTTGTATATTTCTGCCTAACAGTAACAATCAAGTTGAACTCCTGTATCAAAATATTCGAAATGAGCAGATAGAAAAATATTCATATTTACAAACTGATTTCGATAAATTCCCTTTATTCCGCTATGAAATAAAAAACAATTTCTTACAGTTCATTAAAAAACTAATTGATAATAACGTGATAATTCTAACAATGCTTTCCCATCCTGGGGGATATTTTGCTAGAATTCAGGATCCTTTTTTTAATACCCTTGAAGTGATTTGTGAAGAATTTGACAATGATGACCAAGATTCAATAAATCCAAACGAATGGGATTTTTATCAAAGGTTGTAATGGAATAGGCAATTAGGACAGTATGAAGATGTAGAATTAGAGGGACTTTATTATAATAGGTTTAGGTATTATGACAGTAATATAGGTCTGTATTTAAGTCAGGATCCGATTGGATTAAAATCAGGTGAGCCTAACTTTTATGCCTATGTATTTGATAGTAATAACTGGGTTGATATATTTGGATTAGTTGGTGAAGATATTGACTGGGGTAAATATCTTAAGGATCTGACCGGAACAGAGCCTCCTGTAGGAATGGAAAGACTTCATGCTAATCATATAGTTTTTAAAAATGGTCATGCTAATCAACAAGCAATTCTTGCTGAAAGTAAAGGGATATTAGAAAAACATGGAATAGATTGGCTAAAAGGAAGAGAAAATTTAGTTTGGGCACCTAATAAACATCATAGTAAAGAAGCTGCACAAAAAGTTCTTGATGCTCTTAAAGAAGCAGATAAAAAAGGAACAAAAGAAGCTATTGTTGAAGCTTTAAGAACAATGGGAGAAAAATTTGCTAACGGTACAATTTGTAATTAAATGAAAAACTTAAATTTAGATCAATTTCAAGAAATCCTAAAAATAGGAACTTTAAAAATTTTAAAAAATATTTTTGAAACTGTAGGAAAAGATAATATCAATGGATTTTGCTTATACTCAGATTCTGATGCATCAAGTATATCAGCTGCATATAATACAAAAGATTATCTAGTTAAAAAATGTAATGCTGATCCCGATGAAGATTTTGAATATTTTAAATGGTATCCCGCGGAATGGAAAGAAGAAGGTCTTCCTAGTGTTGAATTAGATGCATTAAGTAAAATGCTTTTCGAAATTTCAACATCGGATAATCTTTCTTTTGCAGAATATAGAAAAGAGATATTTTCAGCTATTTTAAATTCATTATTACAACTTAAAGAAGAAAATTTATTTTTAGATTTAAGAGATGATTTTATATTAGTTTTTTATGCTTCTGATTATTTTGTTGCTTCTGAAGAAATAGAATGGATTAAAAAATTAAATTCAACTGATAAATCAAATGAATTTGAAAACTGGAGAAACAAATCTCTATAAAGCCTAAACAGTAAATGTTTTGTGTTTACTCAAAGAGAAACAATAAAACCCGCAATTGCGGGTTTTATTGTTTTTATTGTTTGAAAAGCAACATAATTCTCTTAGTTGCCGTTCCCCATTGCTCATACATAACCAACTAATACTACATCTGAAAGTATAACAAACCATAATGAAAAGCTATAAGTATTGAGTATGATGCCTTAGGAAGAAGAATCAGTAAGACTACCGACGAAAACATTAAACGCTTTTTATGGGACGGAAATGTTCTTTTGCATGAATGGGATTTAGATAAAAAGCTAAAACCAAGTCCTTACTTAAATGACTTGGGAGAGTTAATAAATGATGAAGCAGAGCCAATACATAATCTTATAACGTGGGTTTACCAGGAAAGAACCTTTGTATCAAGTGCCAAGATACAGGGAGAAGAACGATTCAGCATCATTTCCGATTATATTGGAAGGCCGGTACAAGCTTACAATGAAAACGGCTCTTTAATCTGGCAAACAGAGTACGATATTTATGGCAAATTGCGTAATTTGCAGGGCGATGAAATGTTTGTTCCTTTTGGAGAAAGGACTTGGTGGCGTATTGAAAAGCCCGCATTATTAAAAAATAAAAACGTTAAAAATATTTTTAGACGAAACAAAGCAGGAGGAAAAACTAAAAACGGACATATTAAATGTAGATAAAATGGAAATTGAATATATAAATGAGTTAAAGAATGATGTAACTGAAGGATTAATGATACAAAACAATAAAAACCTCGGTTACAAAATAAGAATTGTATATAGAGGTGAAGGCTTATTTTATCATAACTTAATAACTAATAAGGCTTTTATTTGTGACATTCAAATAAGGGATAGTATTATTTTTGCAAAAAGTATAAAAAGATGGGATGATAAGACTCTAATTGCTAACAAAGAAGAAATATTAGAGCACATTAAGAATTATTTTCTTGATTATCAAAAAATTGTTCCGAAATTCATTTGATTTTAAACTTCTTCTTTCAAAACTCTGTAATATCTCCTGACTTTGAAGTATAATACCAAACGGGAGTTTAATTCCTTCTGAATATGATGCCTTAGGTAGAAGAATCAGTAAAACCACAGGCGAAAAAGTTAACCGTTTTTTATGGGATGGAAACGTTCTTTTGCATGAGTGGTATTATCAAAAAGGTGAAGAACCTAAAACCGCTGTTAATGATTTAGGAGAAGTCTTTTTAAGTAAAGAAGAAACTGTTACTAATTTAGTTACCTGGATTTATCAGGAAAATACCTTTGTACCAAATGCTAAGATACAAGGAGAAGAACGGTTCAGTATCATTTCAGATTATATTGGAAGACCCGTACAGGCGTACAATGAAAACGGTACATTAATGTGGGAAACGGAGTACGATATTTACGGAAGATTACGTAATTTGCATGGCGAAAGACAGTTTGTTCCTTTTAGACAATTAGGGCAATATGATGATGGTGAAACAGAACTTTATTATAATAGGTTCAGGTATTACGATTATACTATTGGGAATTATATCTCTCAAGACCCAATTGGTATTTTAGGAGGCAATGCATTTTATGGTTATGTTCATGATAGCAATTATTGGGTAGATATATTCGGATTATCTGAATTAGTATACCAACTACTTAATGATCAGGGCGAAGTCATTTATTATGGAATAACAGAAAGGACAGCATTAGTGAGAGGACAAGAGCATATAAATGGAACTAAAACTACTGACCCAAAAGTATTTTCAAAAATGGAAGTTTTAGCTGAAGGATTAAATCACGATCAAGCTAGAACAATGGAAGCTACTTTAATTAGAAGGAGATTAGCTGCAAGAAGTGCAGATTGGAGTGCAACTGATTCTATAGAAGACCGATTGAGAAAATCAGGCTTATTAAATAAAAATCGTGGTAGAGATATAGATGTACCAGGTAGAAAATTTACAGGAGATATACCTAAACTAGAGACACCTACAAATGTAGAAGGTTTAAAATTTAAATGTCCAGGATAAAATAATTTATTAAATATGAAATATTACAGTAGCTTGCCTGAAGGCAATGAAATGGCATCAATGGAACCGGTTAGATATTTTAATTTGGGAATTCAACAAATAAATGAAATAGTTGAATGGTTGAAAACAACTAATGAACCTGTTCAACCAATATTAGTTCATTTAGAAGTATTGCTAGTTTTATCAAAAAGATATCCGCAAAGTGCAGAAGACACATTATATAGAATTAATTTGAAAGAGATAAAAGTAGTATTTCTCGAATGGTTCGAAAGATGTGGTTCAAAAATTCCGGCTAAGTATAGGCAAGAAGTAAAAGAAAACGGAGAAAACATAATTAAAGAGTTAGAACAATATTGGGTGCCTTAAAAATAAATTAATGAATTCACAAAAAGATATTAACAACGTTATTGAGCCTTTTTTTTGGGTTGAACATTCTAATAGTTTTTCAGTTTGTTTAAATGTTGGTTATTATAAACAAGAACTTTTTGAGAAAAGAGAAGAAGAGGGCTTTGACGGAAATGGATATGATTGGGCTTCTCTTGCAAAAGTTTTTTTAGAGGAACAGAAACCTGAATTCATTGATGTGATTAAATTCGACCCTGAAGGCAGTATGTTTTGTGCTTATTCTTCCAATAAAGAAGCTTTACAGGATTTTATTATCGCTTTTAAAAATGCTTGTGAAAATAAAACATTCATTGAAGATTTATTCTCAAGAGCAATATTAGATTAGTAACTAAGATAAATAATTATTAAGGCTGTCTGAGAATAATTTTCAGGCAGCTTTTTTTAGTAAGATTTATTCGTAGGGTATTATTAAAAACAAATCGTTCTAATCAGGATACAAATATTTTCTATTCATTTATAGAAACTCTATTGCTTAATTTGCGAGGCGAAAGACAGTTTGTTTCTATAACCCTGATGAAACTTTGCAATAGCATTGCATTTTATCTTTTCTGAGATTTGCTGAAAAAAAGTATGACAAATCTTATTCCTTTTATCCTGCTCCTTTATTTTATTCTTTATTTTGGCATTGCCTTTGTGGCCAAAAGTCTTATTGTAGCCAAACGCATTGGCAAAAATCCCCTTGTATTACCGAAAGACAACAGTGCTTACGGATTGGTAGGCCGTTATTTCAAAATGATGCTCATCGCATTATTCCTTTATATTCTGGTATTTGCATTTATTCCTTCAATTTATACTTATTTCTTACCCTTCCCAGAACTGGAAACTATGTATTTCAAATTTGCCGGTATTACACTCTTAGTAATTTCTTTTATTTTGACAGTCATCGCCCAGTCCCACATGAAGAACTCCTGGCGTATCGGGATTGATGAAGAAACCAAAACAGAGTTGATTACATCAGGGCTTTTTTCCTACTCCCGTAATCCGATATTTCTCGGTATGATCATCAGTTTACTCGGTTTGTTCTTAACCACACCGAATGTATTGACTCTCATATTTTTAATCATAGGATACACACTCATCCAAATTCAGATTGTGTTTGAAGAAGATTTCCTCACAAGTCTGCACGGACAAAACTATATTGACTACAAGCAAAAGGTAAGACGCTACTTTTAAGTTGGTTCCCTCCTATTACTAAGAGTAAATTCAAATCTTACATTACATATATCAGAAAAAAAAACATTTTCCTGAATTAAAAAAATCAGTGTTCATGAACGTCCAGAGCCTTAATCTGGGCTTCATAAGCAGAAGGCAACAATGCTTTTTTCAATAGCCAGTCCATTTTGATGAACCGGCTGATTTTATACAATGGAATTATTGGAGAAAGCCATGAAAATTTTCCCCGCTTCAATAATACACCCACCCGGACAGGCACAACCAGTTTCTGTGCTTCCACCAGAATACCATAACGTATATAACCCAAATGTTTTCTGTACTGTTTGAATAAATCGGCAGTGTATTCACTTTTTTGGAGATTCTCCTTTAAATGAGATTCCCTTACAGGCAGCCAATCGTTATAGGTTGTTGGTAATTCGTTCAGTCCCATCCGGAAACCCACTCTGTAAAAAACATCGTAAACTTCCTCTTTTTCGGCATCACTTAATTTTCGCTCCAACAGTTCATACGATGCAATCGAATAATGGATTAGCATAAACAACACATCCCTGTAAGCCCAGTCCGGAATGGAAAATCCTCTATTCTTTTCAACAGTACCATGAATCATGCGGAGTATGTCGATTGACCGATGTGCCTCATCTGCCGGTGCAAAAACAATTTTTCTGGCATAAGTCACTGTTGAAAAAAGTCTTCCTAAAGGATCTGAAGGCAGTTTACCCGTAAAGTACAGCCAGTCAACTGCCTTGTTAAGAGCAAATTCGGCAGAAGCTCCTCCAAAGATAAAAAGAACCGTATCACTCTTCCCCCATATTTCCCTTACTACTGAGTTTTCCCTTACAAAATGTTCCATCCCTTTTAAAATTATTCTGTTTAAATTATAAATATTTATAAATAAAAGTACTTTGTATTTCAAAGTTAATTATATTTGCTGAATAATAAAGCATTCGATTCACAATTATCAATTAAAAAAAGTAACATTATGAAAAACAAAAGATTAAGAGGTATCATGATTACGGTTGGAATACTGTTGCTGATTCCTTTAATTGCCATGCAATTTACCAATGAAGTGAAATGGACTTTATCTGATTTTATCGGCGCAGCCATTTTATTGGGAGGAACCGGCCTGACATGTGAATTTATCCTGAGAACAGTCAAGAAAAAAGAACACCGTTTACTCCTTTGCGGGATTGTACTCATCCTGCTTGTTTTGGTTTGGATGGAACTGGCCGTGGGTATCTTCGGAACTCCTTTTGCCGGATCGTAAACAGTAATAAATAAACATTTAAAGCTAAATCATAATTGGTTTAGCTTTTTTTGTTGTCAAAAATTGGCACAGAAGATTACAACCAATCGACTTTTTAGCCAAAGGAACATACATTCAATACAAATCAAATTCTTTCAACTTACCAATATTAGCTACAATTTTTATCCTAGATTTGTTAAACAAATAATCAAAAAATGCCAGCAACAGAACTTCCTCTGAGCCTTACTGAAATCAATAACACCTTTTTTTCCCCCTTAAACCTCGAATTAACCGAAATTAAAGAAGAAAAAGAAAGCAGGGAATATTCGGCTTATACTTTCCGGATAAATAAATGTAGCATAGTGTACCGAAATGCAAAAATTACACCTACGAAAGCGGGACAGTTTGTGACCATCTGGAAACGGAATGTCGAAGGAATTACCCAACCGTATGAAAATAAAGATGCTTTTGATTTTATGATTATAGAAACCAGACTGGAATCAAAATCAGGTATATTTGTATTTCCGAAAGAAATTCTTTTACAAAAAGACATAATTCTGGGTGGTTCCAATAAAGGAAAAAGAGGAATGCGGATATATCCTTCTTGGGATAATGTTACAAATAAACAGGCAGAGAAAACCCAAAAATGGCAATTGGACTATTTTCTGGAAACCACAACAACAAAAACTTTTGACACGGAAAAAGCCAGAAAACTATTTTCACTTACCCTTCAATAATTTTCTTCATTTACACAGGCATCAAAAGCTAAGATTTGTACATTTGAAAATGTAAGAATAATCCACAATTACATCTATGAAAAAAATCGTAAAACTGACTATACTTTTGCTTAGTATTTGTGCATCAGGCCAGATTGACAAAAACTACGAAAAGAAATTAAACAAATTAATCGAGAAAAGGAAATACTGGGACGAAGAGAGCCGTAAGAGCAGTGATTTAGAAGTATACGATTCATTGGATAAATACAATACCGAATTTGAAAAGCTACTTTTAAAAGTAACCGAATCGCTTCCTGAAAGTATCAAATCCGATTTCAAAACACTAAAAAAGAACGGTATCAATATCCTGACTTCCAAAGACGGAAACTTCAGGATTTATACCTGGAATACCTTAGGTGGTGGTACCATGCAGTTCTATCGGAATATATTTCAGTATAAAACCGATGGAAAAGTATACTCCAAAGCAAATAAATTAGATTCTGATGAAAGCGGATGTAATTTTTATGAATTAAACCAAGTCACCAGTAAAGGCAAAACATTTTACATTACATCCAGTATAGCTGTTTTCAGCAGTTCCAATTATTATTTTGAAGCCAAGGTTTTTGCCTTCGATAAAAACAAACTCAATACCAAAGCCAAACTCATCAAAACGAAAAGTGGCATTAAAAACACTCTGGGATACGAAATAGATCTTTCGGGCACATCAAATGAAAACCAAAGAGAAGATATAAGGGATTACATGAATATGGAATACGACACTAAAACGAATACCATTATTATCCCTTTATTAAAAGAAGATGGCCGAATTACCACAAAAAAAATAAAGTATCAGTTCAAAGGAGAATACTTTGAAAAAATATAAAACCAACTCTCAATAATACATATTCTAAAACCAAAATGTCAACTTATTTTATTATTCCCGGATTGGGGAATTCAGGACCGGAGCACTGGCAGACTTTTTTTGAGCAATCAGGAGATAATTTTAAACGCATTCAACAAAATGATTGGGATTCTCCAAAATGCGATGATTGGGTCGAAACTATTGAAAAAACGCTTAGTACTTACGATCTTTCGGATGTTGTATTAATTGGTCACAGTCTGGGTTGTTCAACCATTGCGCACTGGGCTGCAAAATACGGGAAACAAATCAAAGGTGCATTACTGGTTGCCCCAAGTGATTTGGAAGCACCACAATATACTTTCCCTGCTACAGGATTTACTCCTATTCCGCTTGATAAACTAAATTTTAAAACGATTGTGGTTGCCAGTGCTGATGATGTTTGGGTATCATTAGAACGAGCAAAGTTCTTTGCCGAAAATTGGGGCAGTGAATTTATAAACATTGGAGATGCCGGTCATATCAACGCAGCGAGTGGTCATACTAACTGGACCGAAGGTCTTGAGCTATTGAAAAAGTTCTAAAGAAATTCTCATACTTCAAAAACATAAAAAAAGACCGTTTTTTCCCGGTCTTTTTTGTTCTTTAATCTTGATCATCCATAAATTCCAAAATATCACCCGGTTGGCAATTCAATACTTTACAGATTGCTTCGAGCGTACTGAAACGGACCGCTTTAGCCTTGCCGGTTTTCAATATAGAGAGGTTCGACAAAGTCAAATCAACCTTTTCTGAAAGTTCATTCAATGACATTTTTCTTTTTGCCATCATGACATCTAAGTTTACAATTATCGGCATATCTTATACTGTTAAGTCGTTTTCTTGCTGTATCTCAATACCTCTTTTAAAAACATAAGCGATAACCAATAAAATGACTCCCATAAACAACCATACATCGGCTCCGTCCAATTTCAGATACTGGGTATCCGGAAAAATAACACTTTGTTTTTGAAGCCATTCAACATAGCCACTTCCCCATTTTGAGAATATTCCAATTCCAATTGACAAACTGGCCACTTTTATTATAAATTTCCGTACCAATTCAGTAAAAGGCTGTACAATAGTCAGTTCTTTATTAAGAAGAATTTTTATAATCAAATAAAACATAATTGCTTTCATTATGGCAACCACAACCATAAAGAATGTAACAACTAAAAAGTAACCTTTATCAAATTGATACACGCTTGATAAATCCAAATAATTCCAAAAATACTTTGCCCCGATTGGCTTAAAAAAAGAGAAAGCCGTATTGAACAAAATGCCTCCAACTTCAATACAAAGTCCAATGAAGATTATCCATGAAAGTACTGTTAATACTTTCAGCATTGATTTTGTGCCAATTTTTATTTCCATAGTTTCATTATTTTTAAATTAACAAATCAAATATAAATAAAAATTTATTGTTTATCAATAAATTTTTATTTAGCAACTTAAAATCAATCATAACAGAGAATATCTTATACTTCTATATTGATTAAGCTATCCAATACTACTTTTTTTAGTATTTTAGCTACAAAATTTAATTGCAAAATGAACAAACCTTTAAAATAATGAATACAATTGCGAAGTACAGAAGAGTTGAAAAACCCATAAAAGGGGAATATCCTGAATATTCTGAGATTTACATGAGCCTGCTTCAGGACGATGGTATGATACTCCAACATATGGAAGACAACTTAACTAAAATAAAATCCCTGATTTACAGCTTACCCGAAGAAAAATTATACCATCGCTATGCAGATGGTAAATGGACTATCAAGGAAATTCTGCTACACATTATAGATGATGAGCGTATTTTTTCATACCGTGCCATACGTTACGGAAGAAACGACAACACTTCCTTACATGGTTTTGAACAGGAGGATTATGCTAAATATTCCTATGCCAATGAAAGAAGTCTGGACAGCATTTTTGAAGAGTATGAAGCAGTACGGAAATCAACTCTCTCTTTGTTCCAAAACCTGCCTGAAGATGCTTTCATGAGAAGCGGAGGCGGAATTGCCGATGACGGAAGCACTATTAATGTCCGAACGGTAAGAGGACTCGCTTATCATATTGCCGGACATGAATTGCGCCACATTAAAATTATCAAAGAAAGATACTTAGACTTATCAACAGAAAACGGAATATTGTAAATTCAACTCAAATCATTTTCTATAAAAATATGACCAAAACAGAAAAAATCAAGCAAGCCGTTATAGGTTTTGTGAAAGGTGGCGACACTAGTGATACCCAATTATTAAATGCCGTGTTACACAAAGATTTCAGGGTAACGAGCAACAACTTTTTAGGAGAACCCGGAGTTGCCATATTAGACAAAGCCGGGTATCTTAACAATATCGAAAAAGGAATTTTTGGTGGTCTGCCACGTAAAATGGAAATAGAATTAATAGACGAAAGTAAAACCATTGCCATGGTTAAAATCCGTTTGGAAAGTGCTGAAAATAATTTTGTTTCTTATAATTCTTTGGTTTTAGACACTGACAACGAATGGAAGCTGATCAACAACCATGTTGTGGTTGAAGCAAAGAAAGTATAATTCCAGATTTTAAAAACAAACCCCATCAATTGATGGGGTTTTATATTATAATCCTGCAACCAGATAATTGTAAACCAATCGTTTCTGATCTTCGGTAAGCTTAGCTTTTGGTGCCATATAGTACATAGTTTGCTCCCATCCATCCTTGTCATGTTTACTTGCCGCAAATAATTTATGACAGTTTCCGCATTTGTTTTCATATAATGCTTTTCCTTCTGCCAATTCAGGAGTCATCGTAACTTCCTTAGTTCCTTCAGCCAAGACCGCTTTTACCGGCTCTGTCTTTTTTACTGGTTCGTCTGCAATAACTTCTTTTGGTGCCGGTGGCGTCACAACTTTTGGTGCACAGGCATATAAAATGATTCCGATAACTGCCAATGCAGTCCATTTCGATTTTTTCATGATAAACTATTTGGTTGGCCGTAAAAATAAAAAATCCTGATTCAAATGAACCAGGATTTCGTTATTTTTTTGACTGACGCAAAATTATTTCACATCCATCAATTCAACATCAAATACTAAAGTTGCGTTTGGCGGAATAACTCCTCCTGCACCTCTGTCTCCGTATCCTAAATAAGCCGGAATTACAAAACGGGCTTTGTCACCCACTTGTAATAAAGCGATTCCTTCGTCCCAGCCTTCGATCACATTACCTCTTCCTAATGGGAATTCGATTGGTTTTTTTCTGGCGTAAGAACTGTCGAATTTCTTTCCGTTTTCTAAAGATCCTTCGTAATGAACCGATACTGTTTTACCAGCTTCAGCTTTCTTACCGTTTCCTTTTTGGATGATTTTATAACGTAATCCACTTTCTGTTTTTTCGAAACCGGCTGCTAATTTTTCCATTGCTTCTTCAGCCTGACGTTTTGCTTCTTCAATTCTTTTCAAACGTGAACCTTCAAACGTACGGAAAGCTTCAACTGCATTCCAGTTTTCTGCTTCTGCCCCCACTCTGATGATTTCAATGCTTTCCAAAGTATCACCTTGTGCAACTGCATCAACCACATCCTGACCTTCAACCACATGTCCGAAAACTGAATGTTTCCCGTCTAACCAAGGCGTAGCTACGTGTGTAATGAAAAATTGTGAACCGTTAGTACCGGGACCTGCATTAGCCATCGATAAAACGCCCGGCTTGTCGTGCTTCAATGATGGGTGGAATTCGTCATCGAATTTATATCCTGCATCTCCGGTTCCAGTTCCTAAAGGACATCCTCCCTGAATCATGAAATCAGGAATAACACGGTGAAATTTCAATCCGTCATAATATTTATTTCCTTGTGGCTTTACTGAATTCTCTAAATTCCCTTCTGCTAAACCAACAAAGTTCCCTACCGTACCAGGTGTTAAATCATGAGTTAATTTTACTAAAATCGACCCTTTTGAAGTATTAAATTTTGCGTAAATACCGTCTTGCATCGTAATTATAATTAAATTTGAGAGACAAAATTACGATTTTATATTCAAATGGAGATTAAAATAATCGGATACAATCCACAATACAAAAACGACTTCATCAGATTAAACAAAGCGTGGCTGGAAGAATACTTTTATGTGGAACCCCACGACCTGGAAACCTTCAATAATATTGAAAATGATATTATAGCAAAAGAAGGCGAAATCTTCTTCTGTCTTGCAGACAATGAAATTGCCGGAACAGTTGCCATGATAAAAGTTGACGGAAAAACATATGAATTGGCCAAAATGGCCGTTGATAAAAAATTTCAGGGAATGAAATTAAGCAATTTGTTGATGGAAACGTCCATAGAATTTGCGAAACAGCACAATGCAACGAAAATATTTTTAGTTTCAAACAGAATCTTAAAACCTGCACTAAATTTATATTCAAAATACAACTTTGTTGAAGTACCAATGGATGAGACTGATTATGACAGAGCCGACATCCAAATGGAATTAACCCTATAATTATGAAAGCCGAAGATTATATTGAAATCAATAAAAAAACATGGAACAATAAAACCGAAGTCCATGTAAATTCAGAGTTTTACGACAATGAAAGCTTTTTAAACGGAAAATCATCGCTTAAAGACATCGAATTAAACCTCCTTGGTGATATTTCCGGAAAAAAAATATTGCATTTACAGTGCCATTTTGGTCAGGATACGATCAGTTTTGCCCGAATGGGAGCAAAAGCTACCGGAATTGATTTAGCTGACAAAGCCATTGAAAAAGCAAAAGAATTCAATGAACAATTGGGACTCGATGCAACGTTCATTTGTTGTGATTTGTATGACTTACCGAATCATCTGGATGAAAAATTTGATATTGTGTTTACAAGCTATGGTACTATTGGCTGGCTACCCGACCTAAACAAATGGGCTAATGTAGTTTCCTACTTTTTAAAACCAGGAGGAAAATTTGTCTTTGTGGAATTCCATCCCGTAGTTTGGATGTTTGATTATGATTTTAAAGAAATTGAATTCAATTATTTTAATTCTGGTGCCATCATAGAAGAATTTTCTGGCACTTATGCCGATAAAGATGCACCAATCGAAACGAATTCGGTGACTTGGAATCATCCTACATCAGAGGTTTTAAATTCACTGATCAACAACGGATTAGAAATAAAATCTTTTGACGAGTATAATTATTCGCCTTATAATTGTTTTAATCAAACCGAAGAATTTGAACCCGGGAAATTCAGAATCAAACATTTACAAAATAAAATCCCAATGGTATTTGCATTGGAAGCAACTAAAAAATAAAAACATGGCCAGTATTTTCAACCCTAATGACAATCAGGATCTGATTAACCGCATTAACCAATTATCACCAGAGTCAAAACCGCAATGGGGAAAAATGACAGTTGACCAAATGATGTCACATTGCATAGCACCAATCGATATCGCGTTTGGTAACCTTCATCTAAAAGTTAATTTCTTTTTCAGCCTTTTGGGGAAAATGATCAAAAATAAACTCATCAAGGAGCCTGAATTAAAGAAAAACAGTCCAACGGCACCCGATTTTATACGCAAAGGAACGTATGATTTTGACAAGACTAAATTAGAATTGATTGAAAAAGTACAAATGTTCAAAGACGGCACACAGGTAATTAAAACTGACAGACATCCTTTATTCGGAAAGATGAGTTCAGAAGAATGGGATAACCTTCAGTGGAAACACCTGGACCATCATTTAAGACAATTCGGAGTTTAAGTTTATCGGGTCGATTTAGAATATTCCTCCATATTTAAATCATTATCAAACGGACTTTTTGTAAAAGGGTAAACCGCTTGTTTGACGTATCCTTTAGGAAAATCAACCTCAAGCAAACCGGTGTCTTCCGGCCAAACATTATCCGGCAAGTAATATGTTCCGAATAATCTATCAATAAACGGGAAAATCGTTGCAAAGTTTTTCCCGTAATATTCTGAATCCTTGCAATGATGCCAATGATGGTATTGCGGCGTGGCAAAAATATATTTTAATACACCGAAATTAATCCGGGTATTGGAATGGATAAGAACCGCATGGATAGCCATAAATATCACATAAATATTGAATGTAATTGTGGAGAATCCCAATACGTAAAGCGGAACGAAAGCCATTGATCTGGTAACAAAAATATCAACAAAATGAGTTCTCGAACCTGCCAGCCAATCCATGTTTTCGGTCGAATGGTGAATCGAATGAAATCGCCACAAAAAAGTATGTCTATGAAAAATACGGTGCGTCCAATATTGAAATAAATCGGAAATAAAAAAGGCGAAAAACAATTGTATCAAAACCGGCTGATCCTGAACAAAATTTTGAATTCCTTCCAATCCCATCCATCCGAAAAATAATTTTGCAGGTTGTTGGGTGATCACTCCAAAAAATTGCACCAACAAGTGGCTCACTACGAAGTAAACCAAATCAGTCTTCCATTCTTCGTGAAAAGTAGGTTGGTTTTTACGTTTCGGAAATACGATTTCAATCGGAACAAATATAATGGCCATCAAAAATAAATCTAAAATCAGCCAATCCAGACCTAAATGGACTTTGGTTATATTTACACTTCTGGGACTAACATCAAAACCACCCAATACAATAGCCAAAACACAAAATGCCATTCCGTACAAAGCCCATTTTTTCTTGCTGCTTCTGATAAAACTTATTACACCAAAAAAAAGAGAAGCTATAATTACTGCTGTTAACAGTATTTTCATCGATTCACCGGTATAAACATTCCGGAACTCAGGTGTCGTAAGCCATTCGGGATATTTAAAACAAAAAACACCCAAAAAAGAAAGTATACCCAAAAAAACAGAGGTATATCCACTTATAATTCCCTCTCCAAACTTCACATTGTCCTTAATATTCATAGATCTGTACAACCGTTTTAACTTTAATTTTCCCAAATTTAGTTTTTTATATTGGCCAAACAATTTTATTCAATTAAACTTTTAAACTATTTTTGCCTAAATTTTAAGTCATGCGCATCGACATTATTACCGTATTACCCGAACTGCTTAGAAGTCCGTTTGAAGGTTCCATCATGAAACGATCTGTGGAAAAAGGACTCGTAGAAGTTCATTTCCATAATTTAAGAGATTATGCTCATGATAAGCGTAAGAGCGTAGACGATTATCAGTTTGGAGGTGGGGCCGGAATGGTGATGATGATCCAGCCAATTGACGACTGTATTTCAAAACTAAAATCGGAGCGACAATACGACGAGGTTATCTACATGACCCCGGATGGCGAAACTTTAAACCAGCCCATGGCCAATAGGATGTCGATGTATGAAAACATCATTATTTTATGTGGACATTACAAAGGGGTTGACCAGAGAGTGCGCGACATGCATATCACCAAAGAAATTTCAATTGGAGACTATGTACTTTCAGGCGGTGAGATAGGTGCTATTGTTTTATGTGATGCACTAATCCGATTGATTCCGGGAGTATTAAGCGATGAAACCTCAGCCCTGACCGACAGTTTTCAGGACAATTTACTTTCCCCTCCCATTTATACCCGTCCTGCCGAATACAAAGGAATCAAAGTTCCTGATGTATTGTTAAGCGGACACTTTGCCAACATTGAAAAATGGCGGGAAGAAAAGGCTTATGAACATACAAAAAACAGAAGGCCCGATCTTTTGGAAGACTAAAAAGTAAATTCCAAAAACAAAATTTCAAAAACACAAAAAGAAAAGCACTAAATATCAACCACTTATCATCGGGTTATTATTACAAATAATTTACGAT
This sequence comes from Flavobacterium amniphilum, assembly GCF_023634845.1. Taxonomy (GTDB): domain Bacteria; phylum Bacteroidota; class Bacteroidia; order Flavobacteriales; family Flavobacteriaceae; genus Flavobacterium; species Flavobacterium amniphilum. The sequence goes on from NZ_JAMLJL010000026.1 coordinate 17,181, forward strand.
TTTGCTTTTTTAGTTTGGAAATTTTACCTAATTTTGCACCCACATTTGACCAACCTCTGGCGAAAACCGTGAATGTTGCTTAGATTTTAAACCATAATAATTTATTAAAATGGCAAATTTATTAGATTTCGTAAATAACGAAATTTCTCAAAAGAAAGATTTCCCTGCATTCAGTGCCGGTGATACTATCACTGTGTACTATGAAATTAAAGAGGGTGAAAAAACAAGAACACAGTTCTTCAAAGGAGTTGTGATTCAAAGAAGAGGTACTGGCGCTACTGAAACTTTTACAATCCGTAAAATGTCAGGTGCTGTAGGTGTTGAGCGTATCTTCCCTGTAAACATGCCAGCTTTGCAAAAAATTGAATTGAACCAAAGAGGTAAAGTTAGAAGAGCTCGTATCTACTACTTCAGAGACCTTACTGGTAAGAAAGCAAAAATCAAAGAAAGAAGAGGTTAATCTTTATTTCTTTATCAATAAAAACCCCCGAATTACTTCGGGGTTTTTTATTACTTATCATTTCACGAATTCATGCAGACTCTCCGCTTGGATTGCATCATGTGAAGCATTGTATACCGAAACACCATTTCTGATAACCAAAATTTGAGGTGATTGATGCATAACGCCAAAAACTGAAGCTATTTCGTTGGAAATTGGCCTATACTCCAACAAATCTAAAAAATAAGGCTCAATCTTACCCTCAAGATTAAAACCATTCTCAAATTGCTTCAATGCCATCCTACTGATACTGCATCTTGTACTGTGTTTAAAAATCACTACAGACTTTTCCCAGGATTTTTGGACAATCATATCCAACTGATCCAAATGATTTAAATTCACCCAATTTACCTTATGTGAATTATTTTGGCTTTCATTTTCACTTCCAAATAAACTTTTAAAAAAACTCATATACTGCTATTCTATTAATTCCAACTGATTTTTCATTTTTTCAACATCACTTTTTAGATCATGCTTTTCATAAAATGAAATCAGTTTTTTAAATCTTTCTTTATTATCAAATTTCAAATTCCATGCCATCTTTTTAAGACATATTGAGCATAATGTATTTGGTCTCGAATCACCTTCACTTAATGAATTCACACCGTTCATCACACACAAAGCATGCGTACAGTGCTTCATTTTAAACATATGTCCTATTTCATGGGCAGATGTTTTGATAATTCTTCTCAATCCAACTCTGTAATCCTTGTTATTAGGATCATAACGTGCCATTGAACTAATTCCGATACCTTCAGTGTAAGTTGCTAATCCAAAAACAAAATTCCAAGATGATTTCGGATATAAATCCCTGCCGGTTATTGCCATAATAGCCAATGCATCATTGGGCTTAAGTTTAGGTACAACTTCATGAATTAAATAACTCGCATCTAACTGCTCTTCCCCATTTTCATTCAATCTTCTTTTATCTTTCGGTACAATATCGTCCTTGATTGACTGCATTTTCACAGTTTTAATTCCGTAAAACAGATTCAAATATTCAACCGTTAAATTCACCAGTGAATCTTCCTGTTGTGTTAGCCCTCCTATAGGTAAAATATAAATTTTATTTCTGTCTTCATTCGGTTTCATCGGACTCATCTTCGAATATGCTTCGAATGTTTGTCCGTCTTCAGGATGATCAGCCAGCCAATCACCAGATTTAGGCTTTTCAAGCAAAATATCATTTGTAGCCAACTTTTGATACTCATCCTTCTTTTCACATGAAAAAAACAAAGCGGAAATTATGGCAATTAAAAATGTAACTTTATTCATCAATCATTTGATTTTAAGACATTTTGTCTTGTTTTGTTTTTTAAGAATTTGCAAAATCAGCCAATTTGTCCTGCTTTTCCCCGTTGGAACACAAATTGTCGATAAGCAAACAAAGTTAAACAAATAACTTATCGTAAAACATAATAGAATATTACAAGATATGAACTTAAAAAATTTAACAATAAAATCTCAGGAAGCTTTACAGCAGGCACAACAAATTGCGCAAAGCTATGGTCATCAGCAACTGGAGAACGAGCACATAGTTAAAGGAATCCTTGAAGTTGATGAAAATGTGACTCCGTTTATATTAAAAAAATTAAACGTAAATGTTGAGTTGTTCAAAAAAATACTGGAAAGTACACTCGAAAATTTTCCTAAAGTTTCAGGAGCAGATATCATGTTGTCCCGTGAAGCAGGAACCGTTTTAAATGAAGCTAACATCATTGCAAAAAAGATGAATGATGAATATGTTTCCATTGAGCATTTATTATTGGCCATTTTTAAATCGAAAAGTAAAGTAGCCCAAATTTTAAAAGATCAGGGCGTAACCGAAAAAGGACTGGAAGCTGCGATAGCTGAAATCAGAAAAGGTGAACGTGTAACTTCAGCATCTGCAGAAGAAACCTATAATGCTCTGAATAAATACGCAAAAAACCTCAACGAATTAGCCCGTACCGGTAAACTAGATCCTGTTATTGGACGTGATGAAGAGATCAGACGTGTGTTGCAAATTTTGACCCGGCGTACTAAAAACAATCCTATGCTAATTGGTGAACCCGGCGTGGGTAAAACAGCCATCGCTGAAGGATTGGCGCATCGTATCGTTGATGGTGATGTACCAGAAAATTTAAAGGATAAAATTGTATATTCCCTGGATATGGGAGCGTTAATTGCAGGAGCCAAATACAAAGGAGAATTTGAAGAGCGTTTGAAATCGGTGGTAAAAGAAGTAACTTCTGCTGACGGTGATATCGTTCTCTTTATTGATGAAATCCACACATTAGTTGGTGCCGGAGGCGGTGAAGGCGCCATGGATGCTGCTAACATACTAAAACCTGCATTAGCCAGAGGAGAACTGAGAGCTATCGGTGCAACCACTTTAGATGAATACCAAAAGTATTTTGAAAAAGACAAAGCACTCGAGCGCCGATTCCAAAAGGTAAACGTAGATGAACCCGATACGGAAAGTGCCATTTCAATCCTTCGCGGAATCAAGGAAAAATATGAAACACATCACAAAGTACGCATCAAAGATGACGCTATTATTGCAGCTGTGGAGCTATCGCAACGATACATTACCAACAGATTTCTTCCGGATAAAGCTATTGATTTGATGGATGAAGCAGCTTCTAAATTACGAATGGAAATTAACTCCAAACCGGAAGAATTAGACGTTCTGGATCGTAAAATCATGCAATTGGAAATCGAAATCGAAGCCATCAAAAGAGAAAACGACGAAATCAAACTGAAGTCATTAGGCTTGGATTTGGCCAATTTAAAAGAAGAGCGTAATGAGATTTTTGCCCGTTGGAAATCTGAAAAGGATGTTGTAGATGCCATCCAATCGGTAAAACAGGAAATTGAAGATTTCAAACTGGAAGCAGAACGTGCAGAACGTGAAGGAGATTACGGGAAAGTAGCCGAAATTCGCTACGGAAAGATCAAGGAAGCTCAGGAAAAATTAGACAGCCTTCAAACACAATTAACTGAAAATCAAAAAGGTCACTCTTTAATCAAAGAAGAAGTGACCCATGATGATATTGCCGAAGTAGTTGCCAAATGGACCGGTATTCCGGTTACCAAAATGCTTCAAAGTGAACGCGACAAACTCTTAAATCTTGAAAAAGAATTACACCACAGAGTTGTTGGTCAGGAAGAAGCCATTATTGCAATCAGTGATGCCGTTCGCCGAAGCAGAGCCGGATTACAGGATATTAAAAAACCAATTGGTTCCTTTCTGTTTTTAGGCACAACCGGTGTTGGAAAAACAGAACTGGCAAAAGCATTAGCCGAATATTTATTTGACGATGAAAACGCCATGACCCGCATTGATATGAGCGAATACCAGGAACGCCACAGCGTTAGCCGTTTAGTGGGAGCACCTCCGGGATATGTAGGCTATGACGAAGGAGGACAACTTACAGAAGCTGTAAGACGTAAGCCGTATTCTGTTGTCCTACTGGACGAAATTGAAAAAGCACATCCAGACACATTTAATATACTGCTTCAGGTTTTGGATGAAGGACGTCTAACCGACAACAAAGGCCGTTTGGCTGATTTTAAAAACACTATTATCATCATGACTTCCAATATGGGCAGCCATATCATACAGGAAAAATTTGAAAACTTAACCCGAGGCAAAGCCGAACGGAGCGGTACTAAAGGGGGAATAGAAGCAGCAACAGAAGCAGCAAAAGTAGAAGTTCTTGGATTGTTAAAACAAACGGTAAGACCTGAATTCATTAACCGAATTGATGAAATTGTAATGTTTACACCGTTAAGCAATGATAACATAAAAGAGATTGTAGGATTACAATTAAAAAGTGTAATCAAAATGCTGGCATATCAAAATATCACCATGGATGCCACTCCAGAAGCCATTGACTACTTATCCGAAAAGGGATTTGATCCTTCTTTTGGGGCAAGACCGGTAAAAAGAGTCATACAGAAAGAAGTACTGAATCAACTTTCAAAAGAAATTCTCTCAGGGAAAGTCACTACGGAGAGTATCATCTTACTGGATTGTTTCGACAACGAACTGGTTTTCAGAAATCAGTCAGAAAAATAAATTACATTTTCATTTTTATAGTTTTTTGGTTATAAAAAAGGCTGCACGGATTACCGTCAGCCTTTTTTACTTTTTGATTTTTTGATTGATTAAATACCTGCGATAATACTACCGTTAGGGTCAACTACTATTCTTTTAATATCTTTTTCTTTTTTTAGTTTAAGGTTGTATTGCTTTTTCACTACATCTCCATTACTTTGAGTGTAAAAGAATTTATCATGAACGATGGTCCAACCTGGGAATTCTTTATACACTGAGAAAATAACTTCTCTTGGTAATTTCACTTTTTCATAGCGTTCCACTACTCTGATTAATTTTCCTTTTTCATTGTAAGTAGCAGCTAATGATGCATCTTCAGCTTCAAAGAAAACCAAATACTCATCATATCCGTCAGGGGTTTTTCCTAAATTATACCCAATAAATTTTTTCTGCATTTCCCGGACTCTCATGTCTGGATTTTTATCAGGCAGATAAACTGAAAAATCTTCACCGGCTTTTTTAATTACAACTGTTGGTAATTCATCCGATTTTAACTCTTTTTCTTCATTGCTCTGTCCAAAAACAGAAACTGAAAACATTGATACAACTAGTGCAAGAATTGATAATTTCATACCTTAAAAATTTAAATTAGACATTATTGAAAATTAAAAACTGCTTTCAAAAATCAACTTTTGAAAACGAAATGATTGATGATTAAATAATGTCTTTGGAGATTAAAAAGATATTGAAGTAAAATTAGCCCTAATTACAAAATGCGGCTGTTAATTAATCGTTTATACTATGTTAAAAATCTAATGTTTAATTTAGCAGGAATTTTATCTTAAAGCCTGTTAAGGGTTTCCTAACGAAATATTAAAATGACAATCAGACTCAAACACCTTGATACATATGTCTCAATCAATCCTTTTGGAGCCGAATTAGTTGAATTTCAAAGTAAAGGCAAAAACTACATTTGGACAATTGACGAGCAATTTTGGAACAAAACCTCTCCTGTTTTATTTCCGATTGTAGGAAGACTGAAAAATGACATTTATACCCTATCCTGCAAACAATATAGCTTACCAAGACATGGTTTTGCAAGAAATTATGAATTTGAAGTATTGCAAAAAAGTGAATCATCAGTTACTTTCTCATTGAAAGAGAATGAAAAAACACTTTTAGAATATCCTTTCCGGTTTGAATTGATACTTGAATATACCTTATCAAATAACACTTTGGAAATTAAATACACAGTCAGAAACAATTCGGAGGGAGAAATGCCATTTTCAATTGGCGCCCATCCTGCATTTAAAATTGGCTCTCATTTTGAAGATTATGGTTTACTTTTTGAAAATGATCATGTATTAATTTCGCATGAACTTGAAAATGAAAATTTTTCAGGCAAAACCTATCCTATTAAGTTGCAAAACGGAAGTCTTCCCCTATCCTATTCCTATTTCGAAAAAGATGCTATTGTCTTGAAACAATTTAATTCTAAAAAAATTACCATTCTTAAAAATAATATTCCTTACTTAGCTGTTACAGTTGATGGTTTCCCGAATCTTGGTGTTTGGACAAAACCGGATGCTCCCTTCTTATGTATCGAACCCTGGAACGGTTTTGCCGATAACGCCAATACATCAGGTGATATTTTCAAAAAAGAAGGCATTACAATTTTAAAGAAAGAAGAAGAATTTACAGCTTCAATAACGATATCAATACTATAAACCATGGAACCATTTTCATTTTTACCCTTTATTAATTTAGAATCTGACCGATTACTTTTAAGACAAATCACTCCCGATGACGTTCAGGAAGCATTCGAATTACGAAGCAATCCCGACACCATGAAATACATTCCAAGACCATTGGTTACCAATCATGAGGAAGCATTGGGCCACATCAAAATGATTCAGGATAAAATTGAGAACAATGAAGGTATCAATTGGGCAATTACACTGAAACCCAACAATAAATTATTGGGTATCATTGGTCACTACAGAATAAAGTGGGAACATTACCGATCTGAAATTGGCTATATGCTCTTACCTGAAGCGCATGGAAAAGGAATCGCTACGGAAGCCATAAAACTAATTGTGGATTATGGTTTTGAAAAAATGAACATGCATTCCCTTGAAGCAATTATTGATCCTGAAAATCTTGGTTCGGCAAAAGTTCTGGAAAAGAACGGATTTGTCAAAGAAGCACATTTTAAAGAAAATGAATTTTATGATGGAAAATTCATCGATTCTGTTATCTATTCACTATTAAAAAGTAACAAACAGTAACCATTTAAATACATTTATCAAACAAAACCAAACACACTAAAAAATTAACCAAACCATGAAAAAAACGTTATCCCTGATAGCCTTAGCCGGTTCATTTACAGGATTTTCACAAACAAACGATTCAATCAAAAATCTCGAAGAAGTAAAGCTGGAAACACAGCGTTATATCACTTCAAATAAAAGAAATCCACAACAAATACAGACTATTACCCAAAAAGAGATTGAATTTGGCAATTTCCAGACAACTGCTGAAATGTTATCCAATTCAGGTAAACTATTCGTCCAAAAATCTCAACAAGGCGGTGGTAGTCCTGTAATCAGAGGATTTGAATCAAGCCGCATTTTATTATTGGTTGACGGAGTACGCATGAACAATCTTATTTACCGTGGAGGCCATTTACAAAATGTTATTACGGTTGATGAAAACATGCTTGAAAATGCGGATATCCTTTTCGGATCAGCTTCGACTCCTTACGGAAGTGATGCCATGGGTGGAGCGATAAACCTTATTACAAAAAAGCCATTACTTCTCTCCGAAAATAACGGTAAAGCGTTCTCTGGTTCATTGAATTCAAGATATGCAACTGTCAACAAAGAGAAATCAGGTTATTTCGACTTCAGGTATTCGGGAGAGAAATGGGCAACATTAACAGCTGTTTCCTACAATGATTTTGATGACCTGAAAATGGGTAAGAAAAAGAATGGAAATAATGATTTTTTCGGTTTGCGTCCTTTTTATGTAGAAACCGTTAACGGAGTTGACAATATTGTTGCTAACCCGGATCCTTATGTACAAAAATTTTCAGGTTACAAACAATACAATGCGATGCAAAAGATTTTGTTCAAACCGAATGAAACCACTTCACACAATTTAAACCTTCAATTCTCAACAACATCCGATATTCCCCGTTATGACCGCTTAACCGATATCAGAAACGGAAATTTAAGATATGCAACCTGGAATTACGGTCCGCAAAAAAGAATTTTGGCAGGCTATAAATTCACAAAAGACAAAGCATTTTTAAATAGTGATTTGTCAATTGGAGCTAACTTCCAGGATATTGAAGAAAGCCGCATCAACAGAAGCCGAAACAATCCGAGTGAAGAAACAAGAGTGGAAAAAGTAAAAGTTTACTCAATAAATGCCGATTTAAAAGCAAAAATCGGAAATGGTGAATTATTATATGGTGTAGAAGCCTTCTATGACGATTTGAATTCAAAAGCACATGCAAGAAATATACAAACGGGGGCTATTTCTGATATCAGTACAAGATATCCAGATGGTAAAAATTTCACATTACGCACTGATGCATTTGCCACTTATTTTGCTAAAATCAACGAATCGACTTCTTATAATTTAGGTGCAAGAGCTGGTTATACAACTTTATCGAGTGAATTTAAGGACAAAACATTCTTCCCTTTCCCTTTCAATACAATTGAACAAAAAAACTTTACTTACAGTGCAACTGCAGGGATTGTAAACAATACAACCAAAACTGTAAAAGTTGCCTTTAATATCGCAACCGGTTTTAGAACACCAAATATTGATGATTTAGCCAAAGTATTTGAAACCACAACCGGTTCACCTACACAAAACGGTACACTTTATGTTCCAAATCCAAACATCAAACCTGAAAAAAACATTACGGGTGATTTAGGAATTACCATCTATAATAACAAAAAGACCCTTGAATTTGAAAACATAGCATTTTACACCCGATTGTTTGATGTAATTGCTGTCGACCGATTTACTTATGAAGGACAAAGTACCATTGACTACAATGGATATCCTGCCGATGTTTATGCATCACAGAACAGGGATCAGGGTTATATATGCGGATATTCAACAAGTTTGAAATGGAACATTATAAAAGAATTTAAATTTTACGGAAGCTACAATTTCACTTACGGACGTGTGGTTAATGAGGATAAAACGGAAAGACCTTTAGACCATATTTCACCAAATTATGGCAAAATAGGATTCAATTTCGAAAACAAGTGGCTGAACTTGGATTTAAACATGTTATATAACGGAAAAAAAGATTTAAAAGATTACTCAAGCAGCGGAGAAGATAATTTACAATATGCACCTGCAAACGGAATGCCTGCATGGCAAACCTATAATTTCAAAGCTGGGGCAAAAGTTATGAAAGCACTATCAGTGTATGCCGGTGTAGAAAATATTTTGGATATTCAATACCGTGTTTTTGCATCCGGTATTAATGCTCCCGGAAGAAATATCTACTTTGGAACCAAGATAAGTTTTTAATCTTATCAATTATAATTAAAAATGCCCGGATAAACCGGGCATTTTTGTTTACTTTTATATAGATTACTGCACAGCAAGTAAAGCATTAGGCATTCCATAGCCAAACTCAGCATGCTTGTTAGGATACAAATGTGAAGTCTGGCGCATTTTATTCAGTACCTGATCACGGTTCCAACCTGGGTTTTTAGCCCAAACCAATGCAGCTATACCGGCTGTTGTGGCTGTAGCAACTGAAGAACCTCCCACATAATCTCCCCCTGCATCATAATAACTGTTAACCGGAACACTTTTCCCTGAAGTTCTTTGCATCATGATTGTAAAATCAATTTTACCCCCTGTATGGCACACATCACAAGCCTGATAGGTTGAAGCCTCTTTAATACCAGTCACGGCAACTGTTTCACCCATCCAGGCAGGAAAAATAACACCTACAAAAGAAGTAAAGCTTGTAGAAGTTCCACCTGCACAAAAAATTAATTTCCCTTTACTGTAAGCATATTTTATACCATCCTCAATTTTACCGATGGAAATAATATGTCCCATAGACATTGAAATAATCTTCACATTAGAATTATTAGCTAATCCTGTGAATGCATTTTTTACACCGTTATGTTCATGATATCCTTCCACTACAACGTTAGCTGCGGCACGGTAAGCAATTAAATTGGCATTATAAGCTACGCCTAACGGCTGGCCTTTATCGTTTCTTGGCGCAGTTGCAACAGAAGACATACTGGTTCCGTGACCACACTTATCATCCACACCGTCTGTTCCTGTGCTCCAAGGCCAGATTGAATCGACATAAACACCGAAACGCTGCACAGTTCTTCCTGACGAATATCCATTATTGAAACTGCCGTTTAACAATGAATTATTTGTAGATGCACCAGTATCGACAACTCCGATTGTAACACCTTGACCAGTGCTGTAAGTCCATGCATTCTGAATATTATGCTTTGGAAAAGCCCATGGTAATTTTGCATTCGGTGCAATTGTTGTATAATCGCCGGTTCCGATTGTTTCTGTCGAATACCCACAACCTGAACTAGATCCAGAATCTGATCTTTGGTTTTGGTTTTTATAATCAAAATACCTGAAATCAGAAGGCTCAACATAACGGATGAATTTGTTTTTGCGCAAGGCAATAACCGTTTCCTGATTTTCGATAATTACATCTATTTGATTCAAATATGGATCTGAACCCAATAAAAATTTCGGTGTTTCTTTACCCTCATATTTTCTGATAATATCCAAAATACTGTTCTGATATTCAACAGCTCTATTGGATTTACTTCTGTCAAAATCGTTTTTGGTATCTCCAAATCCAATGGAACAGATGCTATGACCGTTTTTCAAGGCACTCCAAAGCAAGTGATCATTGGCTTCATTCCATTTAAAAGACCCTTTTTTTGCAAAAGACTGATCAATCTGAGTAACAATTTCCTGTGCTGTCAATGGGTTTTTCTGACTCTCGCTTATTACAATTTCATCTGATTGTAAATCGTCCTGGGTACACGAACTGAATCCAATTACTGCAATGAAGCAGAATTTTAAAAATTTGTTTTTCATTTGGTTGGTTTTTAGTTTGTTAACATTTCTAAGCTATTAATTTTATGTAATATTAATACTACAAAATCGATGAAATGCACTAAAATACCGATGAATTACAAAATACTCACTTTCAAGACATTAAAAAATAATCATAGTTAAAGCATCAGGAATATGAATTAAGTTTCTAAATTTGCTTCCCTATGCAGAAAACGATTAACATACTTAACAAAAGAGCAAAATTTGACTACGAAATTATTGATAGATACACAGCCGGTATTGTATTAACCGGTACTGAAATCAAATCGATACGTTTAGGAAAGGCATCAATTGCCGAAAGTTTTTGTGAATTCAGTGGTACTGAATTATTTGTAATCAATTCGCATATCGAAGAATATCTTTATGGTACACATTATAACCACAAAGCTAAAAGCGAACGTAAACTTCTTTTAAACAAAAAAGAATTAAAAGGTTTATTGAAAGATGTCCAGAATAAAGGATTAACTATTATTCCATTGCGTTTGTTTACCAATGAAAAAGGATTGGCCAAATTGGATATAGCGCTTTGCCGCGGTAAGAAAAATTACGACAAACGCGAAACCATCAAAGACCGCGATAACAAAAGAGATTTGGACCGTATCAAAAAATCTTTTTAATTTTTATCTTCCAATAAAGGGACAAAACGAAAATCCCCGAATTCATGTTTTTCGAACTGGGTCTCCGATTTTCGGATCAGTAAAGTCATGACCTGAATATCTTCACCGACAGGAATAACCAACCTTCCGCCTATTTTTAGTTGAGCCATTAGTGGTTGCGGAATAAAAGGGGCTCCGGCCGTTACAATTATACTGTCGAACGGTGCAAAATTCGGCAAACCTTTGTATCCGTCACCAAAAGACAAATGCTTTGGTCTGATTCCCATTTTTGGCAATAAAACTGACGTTTTCTTAAATAACTCATTTTGTCTTTCAATTGAGAAAACTTTGGCACCCATTGTAAACAAAACAGCTGTCTGATAACCACTACCGGTACCAATTTCCAAAACCTTATCATCTTTCTTCACTTCAAGTAATTCGGTTTGGAAAGCAACTGTATATGGTTGTGATATGGTTTGACCGGCACCTATGGGAAAAGGTTTATCCTGATACGCAAAATCTTCAAAACTTGAGTTTAAAAACAGATGTCTCGGAATTTTTCTAATGGCTTCCAATACGTTCTTGTCGGTAATTCCTTTCTGGATTAGAAGGTTTACCAACTGATTTCTAAGTCCTTGATGTTTGGCTGTATCTTTCAATTTCGGAGTGTATTATTTTTGGTAAAATTAGAAAGAATTTGACAATTAAAAATCTAAATTTTAAAATTATACTCAATTCCCTGATGCAATGATTTTTCTGCTTTAAACCTCAAATTTTTAATTAAAAAACTTATTTTTGTTCACTCGAGGCTGAAACCCGAGCTGTTATGAAATAAAAAATAGTTTAATATGCTAAAAGTAGGCGTTTTAGGTGCCGGTCACCTTGGAAAAATACATTTACGATTACTTCAACAATCTGAACAATATGAATTAGTAGGCTTTTATGATGAAAATGCCGAATATGCCGATAAAATAGCAGCCGAATTCGGCTATAAGCGATTTGATACCATTGCCAAATTAATCCACGCGGTTGACGTTGTGGATATTGTAACTCCTACCCTTTCCCATTACAAATGCGCTAAAGTTGCGATAAAATCAGGCAAACATGTCTTTATCGAAAAGCCAATTGCCACAACGGTTGAAGAAGCGGAAGAAATTATCGCTTTGGCTAATGAATATAATGTCAAGGGACAGGTTGGACATGTGGAACGATTCAATCCGGCTTTCAAAGCGGTAAAACACAAAATCGAAAACCCGATGTTCATTGAAACCCACCGATTGGCTGAGTTCAATCCACGAGGCACAGATGTTCCCGTAGTTTTGGATTTAATGATCCATGATATCGATGCGATTTTGAGTGTTGTCAATTCAAAAGTAAAAACGGTTCATGCCAGCGGTGTTTCCGTAATCAGTGATTCTCCGGATATTGCCAATGCGCGATTGGAATTTGAAAACGGATGCGTGGCCAATATCACATCGAGCCGTATTTCGATGAAAAACATGCGAAAGTCACGTTTCTTCCAAAAAGATGCTTATATCTCGGTTGATTATCTGGATAAAGTCTGTGAAGTGGTCAAAATGAAAGATGCGCCGGCAGTACCGGGTGATTTTGATATGATTTTACAAAATGCCGAAGGTGTTAAAAAGCAGATTTACTATGATAATCCATCGGTTGAACCCAATAATGCCATATTGGACGAACTGGAGTCATTTGCTGCTGCGATTAACAACAATACAACGCCTGTAGTTACTTTGGAACAAGCCACTGAAGCGTTACGCGTAGCTTATCAGATTATCGATTCAATGAAAAAATAATTTACATCTAAATAATTCTAAATAATACAATGAAACATATAGCCGTAATCGGAGCCGGAACCATGGGTAACGGAATTGCCCACACATTTGCACAATCAGGATTTACCGTTAAATTAATTGATATCTCTGAAAAATCATTGGAAAAAGGAATGGCAACCATCGCTGCCAACCTTGACCGTATGGTTACCAAAGGTTCCATCACTGAAGAAGACAAACATAAAACTATCGGTAACATCATCACTTATACTGATGTTAAAGATGGTGTGGTAGGTTGTGATTTAGTAGTAGAAGCCGCTACCGAAAATGTAGGCTTAAAATTGAATATTTTCAAACAATTAAGTGAAATCTGTGATCACAATGTAATTTTAGCAACCAATACTTCTTCTATTTCAATCACCCAAATCGCTGCACAGGTTGTACATCCTGAAAGAGTAATCGGAATGCACTTCATGAACCCGGTGCCTATCATGAAATTAGTGGAAATTATCCGTGGCTACAATACATCGGATGAAGTAACCAAAATCATCATGGATTTATCGGTAAAATTGGGTAAAATTCCAACGGAAGTAAACGATTATCCAGGTTTTGTGGCAAACAGAATTTTAATGCCGATGATCAACGAATCGATCGAAACTTTATATAACGGAGTTGCCGGTGTTCAGGAAATTGATATGGTGATGAAATTAGGAATGGCACATCCGATGGGACCATTACAATTAGCTGATTTTATCGGGTTGGATGTATGTTTATCTATCCTTAACGTTATGTATGACGGATTCAAAAACCCTAAATATGCTCCATGTCCTTTATTAGTAAACATGGTAATGGCCGGTAAATTAGGTATAAAATCAGGAGAAGGTTTTTATGACTATTCCGAAAGTAAAAAAGCTGAAAAAGTAGCAAAACAATTCTCAAAATAATTAACAATGGATAATTGATAATTGATAGTTCTGCTAATTATCAATTATTAATTGTCGATTATCAATTGCATAAATGAGTAAAATAATTCCTTTTAAAGCTGTACGCCCCGCTGCCGATAAAGTGGCTTTGGTGACTTGCAGAATGTATGATGACTACAGTTCTTCCGAGCTTGCCGCCTGGTTGAATTTTAATCCGTACTCCTTTCTGCATATCATCCATCCGGCTTATGTTAATGCCCAACGTATAACAAATGACAAACGTTTTAAAGGAGTTACATTAAAGTATAAGGATTTCAAAAATGATAAAATTTTGATTCAGGATGAAAAACCTATTTTCTATTTACACGAAATCCAAACCAAAAACAACACATTCACAGGAATAATAGCCGGAACATCTATTGAAGATTATCAGCAAAATGTGATTAAAAAACACGAAGATACACTTCAATATCGTGTCGAATTATTCAAAGACTACCTCCATCAAACCGGATTTAATACTGAACCTGTATTGATAACTTATCCGGACAGCAGTGAAATCAATACTTTTATTGCGATTCACAAAAAAAGCCGTCCTATATACGAGTTCTCGACAACGAATAAAGAAAAGCACACCCTTTGGAAAATAGATACCGAAACAGAAATCAATTTATTGGTAGACCATTTCGACAAAATCCCCAATTTGTATATTGCTGATGGTCACCACCGTTCGGCTTCAGCAAAAATGCTTTACGATCAGGATAAATCAACCGGTAACCCCAATTTGAATTATTTCATGAGTTTTCTGATTGCCGAAAGCAATGTGAAAATTTATGAATTCAACCGTGTAATAAGGGATTTGAACGGACACGATAAAGATGATTTTATCCGTTTACTGGCCGAAAATTTTATCATTAAAGATAAAAAGCGTGAATTATGGCAACCGAAACACAAATATGAATTCGGGATGTATCTGGATGGCCGTTTTTATGCCTTGGAATACAAATTCAAAGACAAAACTAAAAGCATATTGGAAAATCTGGACGCACAGATTTTATATGATACCGTATTAAATCCGATTTTAGGCATCGGAGATTTACGCAATGATGAGCGTATCAATTATATTCCAGGAAAACAAGCCATTTTACACATGAAGGAAATGATTGATGATGGCGAATTTGAAATCGGATTTATGTTATACCCTTCTGACATCAATGAAATCAAACTATTGGCCGACAATAACCTGATCATGCCTCCAAAAAGTACGTATATCGAACCGAAATTCAGAAGTGGTCTTTTGGTGTATGAATTGTAACGACAGTTTGAAATGTACCGTCTTCCCAATTTAACTTCAATCCGCTTTTTTTTAGCATCATTTGTTGTTTTATTTCATTTACCGGAATATTGCATCAACAGAGGTTTTCCTTACTTCAATGATTTCCCTTTATTTTTCAGGGGAACTGAAGCAGTTTATGCTTTCTTTTCACTTAGTGGTTTTTTAATTATAAGAAATCTGTTTTTAGAAAAAAAAGGAAATAAAATCAATCTGAAAAAATTTTATCTGAGAAGAATGTTGAGGATTTTTCCTTTGTATTATCTGGTATTTTTCATTGGTCTTATATTTTATCATTTAATAGCACCAAAATTCGGTTATATTCCTGATCCAAGTTATAACATAGCCACTTGCTTAGCTTTAGGATTGACTTTTTTCCCCAATATTCTGGCAACTTACAAACCCGGAGGAATCATCGAAGTACTTTGGTCAATTGGTATAGAAGAACAATTTTATTTGTTTATCGCTCCAGTAATCTACTATTTAAAAGCAAAATCCAGTTTTATTTTTCTTATTCTGTTTACTATAATTTACTTTTATTTTTCTCACTACAGTATCATCAATAAAACTTTACTAAAATACGGAATGTATTTTTACTTCTTTTCATTCAGTGGTATCATGGCCTATATATCCTTAAAAAAAGACTTCAGTAAAATAACTAAATTAGTTCCATATACTTCTTTCAGTATAACAATTCTTGTTTTTTTCACAGATATTCTAAAAAGTAATCTTGATAGCAGTATGTACAATATGTTATGTATGGCTAATTTTTCAATTACTATTTATTTTTTGTCTTTACAACCAATCAAGCCATTAGAAAATAACACATTAAAACAACTTGGTGAAATATCATATGGTATATATATGTATCATCCGATCGTTTTTCAGTTCATGGGTTTTGTTTACTTAAAAAGCGGAATACATTATTCTGCTCCTGAAAATGTTTCAGTTGTGGTATTTTACTTTTCTGTGTTTATCTTTACACTATTAATTTCATATTTCTCTTATCATTTTTTTGAAAAGAAATTTTTAAAACTTAAGACTTATTAAGATGTCAATAATATCTGAAAACCTGAATAACATAAAATTATCATTACCAACTGATGTTACACTCATTGCGGTTTCAAAAACCAAACCCGTAAGTGATTTAATGGAAGCCTACAATGCCGGACAACGTATTTTTGGGGAAAATAAAATCCAGGAAATGACCGAAAAATGGCAGGAAATGCCTAAAGATATTGAATGGCACATGATTGGTCACGTTCAAACCAACAAAATCAAATTCATGATTCCTTATGTGAAATTAATTCATGGAGTTGATAGTCTGAAGCTTTTAAAAGAAATTAACCGTTTAGGAATTAAATGGCGTAAAAAGGTGAATTGCCTTTTGCAGGTTTCGATAGCTCAGGAAGAAACCAAATTCGGTTTGGATGAAAGTGAATTAAATGAAATTCTGGATTATATCAAAAATGATGATTCGGCAACAAATATAAATGTCGTAGGCTTAATGGGTATGGCCACATTCACTGATAATCAGGAGCAAATCAGAAATGAATTTAACTATTTAAAATGTGTTTTTGATAAAACACAGGAAAAAAATCCAAACTTTCAAATCCTTTCCATGGGAATGAGTGGAGATTACCAGATTGCCATTGAATGCGGAAGTACTATGATTCGCATAGGAAGTAGTATCTTTGGAACAAGATAATCGCTTTCAAAAAGCAATTAGTACAACTTTTCCTAGTGATATCATTACCTTTGCAATAAATAAAAGCTAATTACAGTCTGTTAAAAACATAAAGAACAATTTACGCAATACTTGACATAGAAACCACCGGAGGTCAATACAATGAAGAAGGTATTACCGAGATAGCCATTTATAAATTTGATGGCCATGAGGTGGTAGATCAGTTTATAAGTCTGGTGAATCCGGAAATTCCCATACAGCCCTTTGTAGTAAAACTGACAGGTATTAACAACGCCATGTTGCGCAGTGCGCCAAAATTCTATGAAGTAGCTAAACGGATTATAGAAATAACTGAAGGATGTACCATTGTAGCCCATAACGCTTCATTTGACTACAGAATTCTGCGTACTGAGTTCAGACGTTTAGGTTTTCACTTTCAAAAACCAACACTTTGTACTGTTGAATTATCCAAAAAATTAATTCCGGATCAGCCCTCTTACAGTTTAGGAAAATTAGTCCGGGGATTAGGAATACCAGTTGCCGACAGACACAGAGCCAGTGGTGACGCAATGGCAACGGTAAAACTATTCAAAATGCTTTTAGCTAAAGATACCAAAAAAAGTATCGTTAAAACATTTATCAAAACAGAGGCAAAATCTGGCATGTCTCCAAAATTATTGGACATTGTTGAATCTTTACCTTCAAAAACCGGTATTTATTATATCCATAATGAAAAAGGTGATTTAATATACATCGGAAAAAGTAAAAACATCAAAAAAAGGGTCAATCAGCATTTTACAAATTCTTCAAATAAAAGCAAAAAAATACAACGTGAGGTTTATACCGTTACATTTGAAGAAACCGGTAGTGAACTTATCGCTCTTTTAAAAGAAAGTGAAGAAATTAAAATCAATAAACCAATTTATAATCGTTCCCAACGGAAAACCATATTCCCTTGGGCACTATATGCCGAAAAAGATAAAAAAGGATATCTATCCTTAAAAGTTTTAAAAGCTGACGGCAGAAAAAAAGAAATAACATCATTTTCAACTGCACAGGAAGGCAAAAATGCGCTCTTCAAAATAACAGAGAAGTACCAGTTATGTCAAAAAATAAACGGTCTTTACGATACAACTAAAAATTGTTTCCAGTATGATATAAAACAATGTAACGGTGCTTGTATCGATAAAGAAAATCCAGAGGAATATAATAATAGAGTGATGGATTTTATTGAAAACCATCAGTTCAACAATCAAAACATGGTCATTATCGACAAAGGCCGAAATATAAACGAACGAAGTGCAGTTTTAATTGAAAGCGGCATTTATAAAGGGTATTGCTTTTACGATTTAAATTACCAAATCAATAATATTGAAATATTAAAAAATATTATTATCTCAATGCAGAATAATAGAGATACCCGTAATATCATCCAGAATTACATCAACAAAAGAAGGGTAATGAAGATTGTAAAATTTTAATTCCGGTTATTTACTCTCATTTCGAACCAAATGAATTATTTAATTACCATAATAGGACCGACTGCTATAGGAAAAACTGCTTTAAGCATCAAGTTAGCACAACATTTCGGTTGTGATATCATTTCATGTGACAGCCGTCAGTTTTTTAAAGAAATGTACATTGGTACTGCAGTTCCTAATCAAGAAGAACTATCACAGGCGAATCATCATTTCATTCAAAACATCTCAATATTTGAAAATTATACCGTTGGGGATTTTGAAGTTGATGCTTTAAACAAACTAGACACATTATTTAAGAAAAATACAGTCCAAATCATGGTTGGCGGTTCTGGTTTATATGTAGATGCCGTTTTAAAAGGATTTGATGAATTCCCTGAAATAGAACCTTCTGTAAGAGAATACATTAATTTAAAATTTGAAAACGAAGGAATAGAATACCTTCAAACGGAATTAAAAAAAACAGACCCTGGTTACTATAATAAATTGGAATCGGAAAATCCCCAGACATTAAAAAATCCCCAGCGTATGAAACGTTTTCTGGAAGTCTGTCAAGGTTCGGGAAAACCATATTCTTCATTTATTGGCATTAGAAAAACCAAGCGGGATTTTATTCCAATTATAATCGGATTGAAGGCTGCCCGGGAAAAAATGTATGAAAGAATCAACCAACGAGTTGATATAATGATGAGCCAAGGTTTATTGGACGAAGTAAAAGAATTATACCCAAATAAAAACCTTAATGCATTGCAAACAGTCGGCTATAGGGAATTATTTGATTATTTAGACGAAAATATCAGTTTAGACTTTGCAATTGAAGAAATTAAAAAGAATACACGCCGTTTTGCTAAACGTCAGATGACTTGGTTTAACCGGACTGAAAAAACAGAATGGTTTGATTATTTAATAGATACAGATGAAATTATCCGTTATGTAAATTCAAAAATTAATTATTAAGCATATTAAATTGGCAATATCAGATAACTTTTCCTCAGTATATTCACATGAGTGGGAAATTAATTTCACCCAATGTGCCCCTAATGGACTTCTTAAATATGTTGATTTATGCAATGTACTTCAATTGACTGCTGCTGAGCATTCAATTTTAGGAGGTTTGAGTTTTAATGATATGCAAATCCATCATCAGGCATGGGTTTTAAGCCGTATCCGCATTGAAATAGAAGCCTTACCCAAATGGATGGACAAAGTCACTGTAAAGACGTGGATTGAGAGCTTAGAAGGAAATAAATCCATACGAAATATTGAAATGTATCTGGAAGGAAAGAAAATAGTCGGTGCAACAACATATTGGGCTGTATTCAATACCCAATTGAGAAAATCAGAATCATTGGCATTACCTCATGAACATTTTGAGAAATACCCTGACTGGAAAGCTACTACAATTTCATTTTCCAGAATCAATATGTTACATGAAGGTGTCCAAAAAATAAAAGATCATAAAGTTGTATTATCCGATTTAGATATAGTAAATCATGCCAATAATACAAAATATTTAGAATGGTGCTTAGACACAATATCTCCTAAATGCATCTTAAATCAATCAATAAGAAGTCTGGAAATGAACTTTTTAAAAGAATTAAATTGGAATGACACTATTGAGATTCTATCCAATACCGAAAGAAACTTTTTCACCATTACTAAACAGGATAAAGTTTGTTTTGCCCTTCTACTTAATAATTAAGACTCCATCAAGAGTCTTTTTTTATGCCTCAAAAAATCACTAGTTTCAAAAGTACACAATCCTTTTTATGCACTGGTTGAATGATTAATTCTCCTACTATAGCAATTAAAACAAAAAACCCTATCCGTTTTGGATAGAGTTTCAAAAGACCAGGGGAAGTAGTTCAAACCGGGCATTTGATATTAAGAGTAGTAAACCCAGTAGACTTCAGGTTATTTTGATACATCAAATGATACAAAACAAAAAACCCTATCCGTTTGGATAGGGTTTTCTAAAGACCCGAGGGCATAGCCCGAATCGAGTATTTGATATTAAGAGGAGGAAGTCCAGTGGACTTCAGGTATTTATAAAAAAAGAAAGCCCAGCTTAAAAAAGCTGGGCTTCACTAAAGAAAGGCGGCGACATACTCTCCCACAGGATTGCAGTACCATCTGCGCAGGCGGGCTTAACTTCTCTGTTCGAAATGGGAAGAGGTGAGCCCCGCCGCAATAACCACCTTAAGGTCTTCTTGCAG
>NZ_JAMLJL010000027.1 GCF_023634845.1 Flavobacterium amniphilum
AATTCTTCATAACTTTGAGATTAGGATAAACAAAATGTTGAACTTCTTTAGAGCCTTTATTAGACCGCTATGTCTATCATTCTATTTGAAGCAATTCAACAGGGTTCAAGGAGAAGGCAGAGGACTAATGCGTAGCTTGGTTCTAATCCAGCAAAGTCTAAAGTTCACCTCTGCTTTCCTTTGAATAAATTTAAAGTTTTTTATCAAATTCAAAGTAAAGGCAAAGTCTCCTGACTTTGCGGTAGAATGTTTGACTTTGAACTAAAGAAGAAATACAGGAATTATAATAAAAAAGCAAGACATCACCGTCTTGCTTTTTTATTGTCTTAAAAATTCCAAGCAAAAAATTTTCTGCTGCCAAAAAGTTGTGGCAATTTCGTTTTGAAATTTCTTTTTGCCACAAAAAGTGTGGCAATTTCATTTCCGGAAATCTTTTTGCCACAAAATAGTTGAAAATAAAAAAGCCTTCACAAGCATCAAACTTGTAAAGACTTTTTAAATTTTAGGAAATGAAATGATTTAAAATTTCATGCGGTTAATGCGTATGTTCACCCCCGCCTTTCATCGTAGACAACAGGTAGAAAGCACCTTTCACGACCACTTTGGCATCCGTTGGTAATTCTTCAATCAGTTTGACTTCGGTGTAACCCATGTCAGTCGCGCCGGGAACTACTTCGATGGCTTTGAAATGAAATTCGGCATGAGCTTCTTCTAGGTGGTTTTCCTTCTTGTCGTGTTGCTCTTTTTCTTCGTGTGCTGCCTCCTGAACAAAAATATAATACTTGTCACCGTTGCGTACCACCGCATCTTTCGGTAAGGAAGGAACTGTATTGTTATTGATGTTGATATTGGCCGAAACATACATCCCGGATATCAGTCCCTTGGTGTCTTCGGGATTGATTTTCGCGTGTACGGCAACCGATTTGCTTTCATTCGAAAAGGATTTGTTGATTCCGAAAATCTTTCCTTTGATGGTTTTGTTGGATTGATTCGTCAGTACAAAATCAACCGTTTGGCCCACGGCAATGGTTCCCAGATCTTTTTCGTAGACATTCAGATCCAAATGCATCTGGGTGTTGTCAACGACTTCGATCAGGGTAACTCCGGTTTCGGCGAAAGTTCCTTTGTTGATGCTGATTTTGCCCACATAGCCATTAATAGGCGAAACAATCGGTATCAATGAACTGCTGCTTCTCGGATTGACATTGATGGCCTGTAGTTTGGTTTTTGCCGCCTGTGCCTTGGCTCTTTCTACCGCCAGTTTTGATTTGATTTCCTGAAAAACTTTCTTCGGATTTACGTCTTCTTCAGACAATGTCTTCTGCCGGTTGTATTCCAACTGGAGGTATTCAATATTGGCTATAGCCGAATTGTAATCTTCCTGCATCTGAACGACTTCCAGGTTTTGTAAAGTGGCGAGTACTTTTCCTTTGGTGACATATGTGCCTTCCAATACAAAAATATCTTTCACCACGCCGGAAATCAGCGTCGAAATACTGGCCGAGTTTTGTGGCGGTACTGCCGTATAGCCGTTTGCTTTGACAATGGTGTTCAAGTTCCGGTTTTCAATCGACCCCGTGACTATTCCTACCGTATTGAACTGGGCTTCGGTTAAAGCAACTTCACCTTCGGTTTTTTCTTCTTCATGCGCTTCTGTTTCTTTTTTATCGGCGCAGGAAACCGTGACTAACGCTAACATTGCGAGTGCCGGTAAAAGGAATGCTGTTTTTTTATAGTGTATCATTACTTCTTCGTTTAATTGTTGATTAGGGTTGGATAATGCAACTGGATGGCGCTTTGATTGTAAAGGTTGAGTGCTTCCGTGTGCTGTTTCTTAATGTCAATGGCCTGGTTTAAAAAACTGATGTACGTCCAATAACTCATGTCGCCGTTTGCATAGCTTTTTTGTGCCGTTGCAATGATTTGTTCGGCGTATTGAAGGCCTTCGCTCGTGTAATAATCTACTCCTTTTTTGTATTTCTCAAACTCATTTTGAAGTTGCTGCTGCTGTAATCCGAAAGTCAATTTGCTTTTTTCGGCTTCCAGTTGCGCCTGTGAAGAACTGATTTCGGATGCTTTGGCTTTTGAATTGTTCACATTTCCGAATAAAGGAATCTGCAATCCTGCCGTAAATCCCTGAAAATAGAGTTCCTTGTTTAAACTCTGTACAAAATAACCCAAGCCGAGTTTTGGCATGCGTTGTGCTTTGAATGTCTGGGCTTCTTTTTGGTATACATTGGCCTGCTGTTCGTAAAAACCAGTGATCAGTTCTTTGGCTTTTTCATTGCCGGTTGTTTGTGTGGGATACTGTAAATCGGTTTTGGCATCGGGTACAAAAGCTTCTGTTGTTTGTAGAAAGTATTGGAACTGATTCTGATACCGGATCAAATCGAAATCCAACTGGCTTTTGAGTGTTTCAATTTCCTTGACCTTGGCTTTTGCACTGATCACTTCAATTTTTCCGCTTTCGCCCGTATTGAAACGCAATTCGGCATTTTTAAGAAACTTGCTGTAAATTTCATGCAATTCATTGTTCAGTTTTTGTGCCGATATACCATATAAGTATTGGTAATAACTTAAAGTGACCGCTTTTTCGATTTCATATTCCGAAAGTGCTTTTTGTTTTTCGGCCAGTTTGGCCAATTCTTCCTGTAACTGACGGTTCGCTTTTGTAGCGCCTCCAATGGGAAAATATTGCTGCAAGGAAATATTATTGTCATAATCCTTGCTGTTGAATTGGCCTCCCTGGTACTGAACCTGTAGCGGATCAGCTTGGAAAGCGGCTTTTTTTAACGTGTTCTGCTTTTCGATTTCCTTGTCGGCAATTTTTAATTCGGTGCTGTTTTTCTTTGCTATGTTGATAGCCTGTTCCAAAGAAACCGGATTGCTTTGGGAAAAACCGCTCACTGAAAAAGCAACGGCTATTATGGTGATGACAGATTTTGAAATTTTCGTTTTCATGTGCATTCTGTTTTCAAATAGTAAATAAAGAATAGGCAAGACAATCAATGTCAGTAAGGTTGCAGAAACCAATCCGCCAATGACTACGGTTGCCAGTGGTTTTTGTACTTCGGCACCGCTGCCGTTGGATAATGCCATCGGTAAAAAACCGAGTGAAGCTACGGCGGCTGTCATTAATACAGGACGTAAACGGACTTTGGTACCAACGTATATCCGCTGCAACACATCGTTCATTCCTTCCTTTTTGAGTTGGTTGAAATAGGAGATGAGTACAATTCCGTTCAATACCGCAATCCCGAATAAAGCAATAAACCCGATGCCGGCCGAAATACTGAAAGGCATTCCGCGAAGCCAAAGTGCAAAAACACCTCCGATGGCTGATAACGGAATGGCAGTGAAAATCAGAAGTGCCTGTTTGATGCTGTTGAAGGTGAAGTATAACAATACGATAATAAGTCCCAAAGCAATCGGCAATGCAACCGAAAGTCTCTTGTTGGCTTCGGTAAGGTTTTCAAATTGGCCGCCATACGTCATGTAATATCCGGCCGGCAGTTTGAAATCGGCATCCGCTTTTTGCTGGATTTCTTCGACGACACTTTTGATGTCACGGCCGCGGACATTCAATCCAACGGTAATCCTGCGCTTACCGTCTTCACGGCTCACCTGAACCGGTCCCTGTTCATAACTGACTTGAGCTACCTGGGATAACGGAACCTGCTGGCCATTTGGTAATGGGACGAACAGATTGCTTACATCGGCCATATCGGTACGGTGCTCTTTATCCATGCGGACTACCACATCAAAGCGTTTGCTCTCTTCATAAATTTTCCCGGTACTTTCCCCGGCAAATGAAGAGCGGATGATTTTATTGATATCGGTAATGTTCAAACCGTAAAGTGCAATTTTATCGTAATCATATTTGATGGTGATTTGCGGAAGTCCGGTTGTTTTTTCGGCTTTTAAATCGCCCACACCTTCAATGGAATTGATTTTTGTAATCAGTTCATTGGCTTTGTTGGACAGCACTTCTAAATCATCCCCGAAAATCTTAATGGCAATATCACTGCGGCTTCCCGTCATCAATTCATTAAAACGCATCTGGATGGGTTGCGAAATTTCAATATTGGCTCCCGGGATTTTTTCCATTTCTTCCTTCATCAAATTGGCAAGGTCTTCCCAGTTATCTGCCGATGTCCATTCGTCTTTATCCTTGAGAACAATAATTAAGTCACCGCTTTCAATTGGCATTGGGTCAGTCGGGATTTCACCGCTTCCTATTTTGGTTACGATGTTTTTAATCTCCGGGAACTTCGCTTTGAGCAGCTGCTCATATTTTGTGGTGGTTTCCACCATTTGTGATAAGGAACTTCCGGTCATGATGGTGGCATTAATCGCTAAATCACCTTCTTCAAGTGTCGGGATGAATTCGCCGCCCATGCGGTTAAAAATGACAAGTGAAACGGCAAACAACGATACAGCCAGCAGTAAAACAGCTTTTTTGATTTTAAGTGCTTTTTCCAAAAACGGCTGGTAGCTATTTTCTAACCAAGTCATCATTTTATCACTGAAATTCGTTTTGTGTTCTGTTATTTTCGAAAGGAACAGCGAACTCATCATAGGCACGTAAGTCAGCGACAGTATAAAAGCGCCGATCACGGCAAAACCAACAGTCAGTGCCATGGGTTTAAACATTTTTCCTTCGGTTCCCACTAATGATAATATCGGGATGTATACAATCAGGATGATGATTTCCCCAAAGGCAGCGCTGTTCCGGATCTTGGAAGCCGAGTTGAATACTTCCGTATCCATTTCTTTTTGGGTTAAGGCCTGCTTCCGCTTCAGGTTGTAAAGATGATGCATCGTGGCTTCAACAATAATGACGGCTCCGTCGACTATAATTCCGAAATCGATGGCTCCCAGACTCATCAGGTTGCCGCTTACCCCGAAAAGATTCATGAGGATAATGGCAAACAGCATCGATAAAGGAATTACCGAAGCAACTATAAGTCCGGCGCGGAGATTTCCTAAAAACAGAATTAATACAAAGATGACGATCAAAGCACCCTCGATAAGGTTTTTGGTTACCGTACCAATTGCGTTGTCAACTAATTTACCGCGGTCGATGAACGGTTCTGCGACAACGCCTTCGGGAAGTGATTTGTTGATCTGTTCCATTTTTTCCTTGACTCTTTCAACGACAGCCCTGGAGTTTTCGCCTTTAAGCATAAGGACTAATCCACAGACTATTTCGCCTTTACCGTCTTTGGTCGAAGCGCCATACCGCAAAGCAATTCCTTCGCGTACCTGCGCAACATCCCTGACCAATACCGGTGCCCCATTGCGGTTTTTGATTACGACGTTTTCCAGATCTTTAATCCCGGATGCCATCCCAACGCCGCGGATGAAATAGGCATACTGGTCTTTTTCAATGTAAGCGCCTCCGGTATTTTGGTTGTTTTTTTCGAGAGCTTCAAAAATTTCGGTGATGGTTATGCCTAAACTGTTCAACCGGTTCGGGTTTACCGAAATTTCATACTGTTTTAGTTTTCCGCCCCAGGTACTCACTTCGGCGACGCCTTGTACACCCTGTAATTGTGGTGTGATGATCCAATCTTGGATTGTCCGTAATTTGATGGCATCGTATTGGTTTTCATAACCTTTTTTAGCATACACATCATATTGGAAAATTTCGCCCAATCCGGTTGTGATGGGGGCTAGTTCCGGCGTGCCGGCATAATCCGGAATGTTTTCTTCTGCTTCTTTTAAACGTTGGAAAATTTGTTCCCGTGCCCAGTAAATATCAATGTCTTCTTCGAAAACAACCGTTACGACCGATAGACCGAACCGGGAGATACTCCGTAGCTCGATTACTTTCGGAATGGTTTTTACCGATTGTTCAAGCGGATAGGTAATCAACTGCTCGACTTCCTGACTCGCCAGGGTGGGAGCAGTTGTGATAATCTGTACCTGATTGTTGGTTACGTCAGGTAAAGCGTCGATGGGCAGTTTCTTTATGGAATAGCCGCCCCAGATCACTAAAAGTATAGTGAGGAAAAGTATAATGAATTTATTCTTTATACTAAATTGAATGATTTTGTTTAGCATTTGTATAATGAATAGGGTATAAACAATAATGTTCAGTCGCATAGGGATGCAACAAGCCAACCCGAAATTAACCGGGCGTATTCATTATGCTAATTGAGGGGGCTGCCAGATGCTGCCAAAGAAACTGGAAGCAAAAACAGAGGTGTAAACCGGTTCTTTTGTTTTGATCTCCTGTGAAATCAAAGGCAATTCGAAACTGATTGACGGGGAATAGTTTGAAATCTGTGCGCCGCAGCAGTTGCAGATGCAAAACGGGGAACACATATCATTGTCTTTATCGTGTGAATGGCCGCTGTCGGCAATGTCCTGCGTTATTGATTCATGGGCAAGACTATTGACTTCCATATCCGCACAGGGAATGGAGGCCAGTAAGATTAAATAAATCGATAATATGATGTTTAACCACTTCACGGGTATAAAATTAATCATTTTATGTAATCCAGATCTAAAATAAAAGCAAAAGCTATCTTAAAATATTTTATGATAAGTTGTGGCAATTTCGTTTTGGAATTTCTTTTTGCCACAAAAAGTGTGGCAATTTCATTTTTGAAAATGGATTTGCCACAGGATTTGTAGGTCTTTTTGAATAAATTAATGAAAGTTAATATGTGGGATTAAAAATGTAAGTCTGAATGATGGATTTATTGTTAAAAACTCATCTTATTTGTGAATAAATTTAGGTTTTATTTTTTAAAATAAAAGGTAAAATTTGTATTGGTTTAAGTATGTAAAAATGGGGAATATTGCGACAAGTATAAAAGAACAAATTCAAAAGCTGAAGAACAGGGGGATGGATTTGGATTTGGAAGAAGATAAAATAAAAGAAATTTTACTTGATATTGGATATTATAGATTGGGTTTTTATTGGAATCCTTTTGAAATTGATGAAAATCATAACTTTGCTGAAGGGACAAAATTTTCATCCATTATAGATTTGTACTATTTAGATGTTGATTTGAGAAGTATTCTAACAAAGTATCTTTACAGAATTGAGTTGAATTTTAGAACAAAATTGATTTACTATGTTTCTAATAAATATAAACTATCTCCAACTTGGTTTATTGATTCTAAGGTGATTAATAGAGATTTTATTGATGCATTTGATCATTTTTACGATGATGACTTTATTAATAATAACAAACCAATTAAAAAGCATCATGCAAAATATATAAATGACAAGTATGCTCCAGCTTGGAAAACTTTAGAATTTTTTACTTTTGGTTCTATATTAAAGATTTATAAATCACTCAACGAAGAAGATGTTAAAGTAAGAATATCTGAAATTTATGGCGTGAAAAATTATCAGAAATTTATCAATCTTTTTGAAACTATAGTATACGTTAGAAATTGCTGTGCCCATAGTAGTATTTTGTTTGATTTAAATTTACCTAAAAGTATCTCTGCATTTGCAGAAATAAAGTTTAATGGACATGAAAGACATAATTTAGATTCGTGTATTAAAGTTATTCTATTCATTTTAAATAAAATTTCTACATCACGCCATGATGAAATGCTAAAAGCAATAGATGATTTGTTCTTATCTCATAAGAATAATCCAGTTACAAAGAGTATTATTGAAAATGAAATAGGGTATAAATTTCAATAATATAATTTTTTCTTAATGGATATTTCTATTCAGAAAAAAAATTATACATTTGCTAAACAATAGTGCCTTATTATTCATCGCGCTTTAATAGTGCACTCTAAAAAAATAAACCTAAACCCAGACTTGCTCTGGGTTTTTTATTTTAAGGAATTCCATTTTTTGAAAATGATTTTGCCACAAAATATTTTCAATAGTAGAAGGTCGAAGGATCGAACAATCTGAAAATCTAATAGTCTAAAGATCTAAGAAGTCTAAGCAGTCTAAAATCAAACTGCCTTAATCACATACGTCACGATTCCCCAAATGCTGATCTGGTTGTCTTCGGTAATTTTTATGGGTTCGTAAGCCGGGTTCTCAGGAATTAAATACAAACAGTCTTTTTCGAGTTTGATTCTTTTTACGGTGAATTCCCCGTCAACAAGGCACACCGCAATTTTATTGTCACGGGGTTCGATGCTCCGGTCCACCACTAAAATATCTTTGTCGTTAATCCCCGCATCAATCATTGAATTGCCGTTGACTTTGATATAGAAGGTTGCCAATTGGTTTTTGGACAATTCTTTGTTTAAATCGATATTGGTCTCGGTAAAATCGGCCGCAGGCGAAGGAAATCCCGCTGACACACCACCCGAAGCATAAGGAACCTGCTGGCTGCTGTCGAAGTCAGGTGTGAAAAAAGTCAGTTTATTGGTGTCGTCTATTGGCATTTGATTTCGAGGATTTCGTTAAAACTAGTGGTGTAGCGTTGGGATAAATGATTTTGGTTCATGTCCCAGGTTTTTTCAAGATTTTGGTTGCCCAGTTTGATTTTGCGTCCGCCAATTTTCGCGTTGAGCGAATCAATGGTTTGCATTAACTGAAGGTGTTTTGGGTTTTCATCTTCAAACAAATGAAACTGCTTGAGGTTTTCAGACGTGAGTCCGCTTACAATGACGCCGGCTTTTTTAAATTTCAATCCTTCATGGCCTTCGCACAGTTTTTTGAGAATGTTAACCGCAGTATTGGCAATTGTCAAGGTTGAATTGGTACCAAAAGGCAACGTAACGGCATGATTGAAATAATATTTATCGGATTGGTATTTGTGATTATCAATCACCAGCATTACAATAATGGTTTGGCAGCAGGATTTTTGTCTGCGCAGTTTTTCGGCACAAACCGAAGCAAATGTCGATACCCGTTCTTTCAGTAAATCGAAATCGGAAATCTGTTTTGGGAAACTGCGGGTAATGGCAATGGTTTTCTTTTGTTCCGAAAGCGGTTCTAATGTCAGTACCGATTTGCCTTCCAGTTCCTGTTTTAACCGCAGTCCGGTAATGCCCATTTCTTTCCGGATCCAGCTTTCGTGTTCGGGTAAGGTAAAGTCATAAGCGGTTTTGATGTTGCGGAGTTTTGCTTTTTTGGTGGTTCGGTACCCAATGCCCCAAACATCTTCAATTTGGGTCCACTTTAAAGCTTTGATACGGCTTTCTTCGGTGTCAATCCGGTATACCCCTTTGGTTCTTTCGGGAAATTTCCGTGCAATTTTATTGGCGACTTTTGAAAGTGCTTTGGTTTCGGCAAAACCAATCGAAACCGGTATGCCCAGCCATTGTAATACTCTCGATTTTATTTGTAATCCGTAATCATGGAAATCGGTTACAGGTACGCCGTCAAAATTCATGAAGGCTTCATCGATACTGTAAATTTCTATATTGGGGGAAAACTGCTCCAGAATTTTCATAACGCGGTTACTCAAGTCGCCGTACAACGGATAATTGGAAGAAAAAACGGTGACATTATTTTTTTTCAGCATCTCACGCACCTGAAATTCGGGTGCGCCCATGGGAATTCCGGATGCTTTTGCTTCGTCACTTCTGGAAATAATACAGCCGTCATTGTTGGATAAAACCACGATGGGTTTTCCAATGAGTTTGGGCAGGAAAGCCCGTTCGCATGAGGCGTAAAAGTTATTGCAGTCGACTAAAGCATACATGTTGTAAAGTTACCAATATGCAGTTAAAGGATAAAAAAAGCAGCGTTAAAATTATTGCCGGCGGTAATGTTCCAGTTTCTCCGGACCTTCAAGGTATTCTTTTTTGATTTGCAGTGTTCCGTCTTCTTTGGTGTCAATGAACCATTTGATTAAAGCGATGTTTCCGTTCTCGATTTCAATTCCGGTAATGCTCCGCGGATGCACACAACTCCCATCATTAAAATAATTTAAAGTGTTTTCTTCAGGCTTTGGGAAACGCGGCCGGTGGGTGTGGCCGGTAATCGTGATTTTATTCTGGTTATTGGCAATCCATTTTTTGATGCGTCGCTCCACTTTAATGAGTTCCACATAATTTTTGGCCGGGCTGGTTGGATCTTTGATTCCCCAAACCTGTAACGGTTTCCATAACACGCGAACCAGGAAACGATTGATTTTCCAGCCCACATAATTCATGAAATCTGCCTGATGACCGTGGGTAAGGAATAATTCCTGTTGGGTTTCGGAATGTTCCAGCACAATAGCTTCCTCGTATTTGATATTGGGAAAGAGCGGTGTTTTCAAACCGGTTTTGGGTTCGAAATATTCAAATAAATTGCGCTTGACCACATTCGGGTTACGGTATACAAAATCATGATTCCCAAAAAGCATGTGCAAACGGTTTTCATTGAAAAAACGTTGCATGAGTTGGTATACGTTTTTATTGGCTTCGAAGATTTCCTTGAAGAATAAATTTTCCCACAGTTCGTCACCGTCACCTAATTCGATATACGTGAAGTGATGGTTGAAATAATGTGTGAGTGCATGGAAATAAATGTTCCGGTTGTTGGCAAAATCATCCGCAAAACTGGCATCACCACGGTGGCAGTCGCTGAACAGGATAAATTTGGAATCGTTATTGAACGAAATCCGTCTGGCGTTTTTATAAGCGTTGTCTAACCGGTCCTGTGATGAAAGCATATAGCATGGTTTATGCTAAAGATACTTCTTTTTTATTAATGGCTTCCTCGATGGCATCCCACAATCCGATTCTTTTTTCAAGGGCTAAAATGGATACTTCCTCAACTTCATTCCATTTGTGGCTGTCGTCACCGCATAATTCGGTGATCATCTGCATGGCCATCGGTCCGTGTTCGTCTGCGTCCAATTCAATATGTCTTTCGAAATAATAAATCAATTTGGATAAATCGGTTTCGGGGAAGTTTGCTTTGAAATTTCGCAGGATTTCGGTGAACATATTCGGGATTAAGTCTTCTCTCCCAAAAGTAAAGGCAGCGGCAATTTTATGTGATTTTCCTTCTTCAATTACCCGGAATGTAAATTCTAAAAAGGCTTTCACATTTGGGTGTAAATTACTGTTCTTGATGGAAATGAAAATATTTTTGGTTTCCAGTACATTCTGAAGAAATGATTCGATTTCGTAAGTTGGTGCCTCGCATGCTTTCATGGCATCAAGATACATTTCGAAATGACTTTGTCTTTTGCCGTCTATGGTTAAATCAGATTCTTCGGCTAAAACTATTTCGTTTATTAAATAACGGGTTTCGGTATTTTCGGTTGCAAACCAAGGAGTGGTAGTACAGGTTAGTTTTTGTTGTAAAGCCTTAAGTAAAGACATGAAATCCCAAACCGCATACACATGGTTCTCAAGGAAAAAGTGTAAATCTTCAACTGATTTAATCTTTGAGTATAATGAATGGTTAAGCAATTGTTGTTTTTGCTTGTCAATAGACTGATTTATAGACTGTATATTCATGGGGGACTGCTTTTTAGGATCTACGGAAAAAACAATATCTTGGTTTTCTCTTACAAGATACAAAAATAAAAAAGCTTCCCGTTATAGAGAAGCTTTTAACATTTGATTTTTTTATATAGGGTTTAATTTACATGGCATCGTCTGCTGTTGGACCGTACATGCCCGGGAATTTCACATTCAAAGCTCTTAAATAAGCAGTTAGCTGGCCGCGGTGGTGGATGGTGTGATTCATGATGAAAGTTCTGTAAACCGATAGTTTGGGCATGGTGAAATAGATGGTTTCCCCGTTTCTCATGGTCCAGTTTTCCTGTAAAGTTTCGTTGCTGACTTCCTTCATTAACTGCGTTGCTTCTTCCATATTTTTATCATAATAGGCTAAAAGATCAGTTACGGTGCTATGATTGGGAGCTTCATATTTTATTTTACCGAAATCAAGTTCCGGATATAAAAAAGTGGCAGGAACCCAGGTTGGGATTTCAGCAATGTGGTTGGCTAATTGAGACAGGCTCATCGCTTTTTCACTTGATTTATAACCGAAATGCTCTTCCGGTAAGGAAGCCAGTAATTTTCTTGTGTTTGCAGTTTCGTAAAGAAATTCCGGAAGTAAAAATTCGTTTAGTTTCATAAGAAATGTTTTACATCAAATATAGTCAAAACAAAAAAAAGAGCCTTAAAAAATAAGACTCTTTAATATATATCCGTTTTGCAACTATTATTTGAATGCAGAGAAACCGGTTACATCCATACCTGTGATCAACAAGTGGATATCGTGGGTTCCTTCGTAAGTAATAACAGATTCCAGGTTCATCATGTGTCTCATAATTGAATATTCACCTGTGATACCCATACCACCTAACATTTGACGTGCTTCACGGGCGATTTCAACTGCCATGTTAACGTTGTTTCTTTTTGCCATTGAGATTTGGGCAGAAGTAGCTCTTCCTTCGTTTCTCAATACACCAAGTCTCCATGTTAATAATTGTGCCTTAGTGATTTCGGTAATCATTTCAGCTAATTTTTTTTGCTGTAATTGAGTAGCACCGATTGGCTTGTCAAACTGGATTCTTTCTTTTGAATATCTTAAAGCGGTATCATAACAATCCATTGCAGCTCCGATAGCACCCCATGCGATTCCGTAACGGGCCGAATCCAAACATCCAAGAGGAGCTCCTAAACCTGATTTGTTAGGTAAAAGGTTTTCTTTAGGAACTTTTACATTGTCAAAAATAAGTTCTCCGGTTGCCGAAGCTCTTAATGACCATTTATTGTGGGTTTCAGGAGTTGTGAATCCTTCCATTCCGCGCTCAACCACTAATCCATGGATTCTTCCTGTTTCGTCTTTTGCCCAAACTACAGCGATGTCAGCAAAAGGAGCATTTGAAATCCACATTTTGGCACCGTTCAATAAATAATGGTCACCCATATCTTTGAAATTAGTTACCATTCCGCCAGGGTTAGAACCATGGTCAGGTTCAGTCAAACCGAAGCATCCTATCCATTCACCGGTAGCTAATTTCGGTAAGTATTTCATACGTTGCTCTTCGTTTCCGTATTTCCAGATTGGGTACATTACCAATGAAGACTGAACAGATGATGTAGAACGTACACCAGAATCACCACGCTCGATTTCCTGCATGATCAATCCGTAAGAAATCTGGTCTAAACCAGCTCCGCCGTATTCAGCAGGGATGTATGGTCCGAAACCACCGATTTCTGCTAAACCTTTGATTAATTGTTTTGGGAATTCTGCTTTTTGTGCATACTCTTCAATGATTGGGGAAACATCACGTTTAACCCAAGCACGCGCTGCGTCACGTACTAATTTATGTTCTTCTGTCAGTAAATCATCTAACAGGTAATAATCAGGAGATTGAAATAAATCTGGTTTCATAATTAATTCATTGTGTGCAACGCAGTTATGCGGAGCAGTATGTTAATAATAGGGCACAAAAGTAAGTAAAGATTTTTAACAAATCAATTAAGGAATGTTATAATTTTTTAACCGGCTACTTATTTTTTTGACGGTTTGATTTTATCTTTTTTTATGATTTAGCCGACAACACCGTTGATTACTGGTTATGCCTTCTGTTCTGTTGGACTTTCCGGTTGTTATAAATGATTTTTTTTCAAAGCTTTCCTTTTTAAATGTTAAGAAAAATTTTACAAATTATTTAAGAGAAAACAATTTTTTTATTCCCAAATTCGTTGAATATTTGTAAGACTTTTTTTAAAAAATAAACAAACTAAAGGATAAAGTATGCATTTAGTAAAAAAGCTTTTAATCGGGAACAAGTATTCGAACTTTGTTGAAGAATTTGAAGATTTGTTTTCTTCACATCCCAATTATCCCAGTTTGTTTGCAATTACAGATTCATTAAGCTTGCTGGGAATTGAAAACCTGGCGATCAAAATACCTAAAGAACAATTTGCAGAATTGCCTGATATCTTTCTGACACTTTATAAAGGAGATTTGGTTTTGCTTACAAAAGGAAATGGAGCAATTACGATTCTGGATGAGAAGGGAAAGAAAACAAAATTAGGGATTGATGCATTTCTTCTCGATTGGGATCAGATTATCATTGCCGTGGAACCCAATACTGATAAGCAAACTGCGGTATCAAAAAAACCAAATTGGGTTTTATTGGGATTGCCTGTGTTGTTATTGATTTTATTGTCATCTTTTTTGAATGGGTATACCGTCAGTTCATTATTGCTTCTGGGGGCATCTGTTTTTGGTCTTTTTTTAAGTGTTTTAATTTTGCAGGAAAAATTCGGAATTAAAACAGAACTGGTATCGAAGTTCTGTAATATGAATCAGGAAGCATCCTGTGATTCGGTTATAAAATCAGATCAGGGCCGGATAACAGGTTGGTTGACTTTTGCAGATCTGCCATTGCTGTTTTTTGGTGCAAACTTTTTCTCCCTGCTATTAAACCCGATACAATCCGTTGGTGTGATTTCCGGTTTGAGTTTATTGGCTATCCCTTTTTTAATGTATTCGGTTTGGATTCAAAAAGTTAAAATCAAGAAATGGTGCTTGCTTTGTTTGGCGGTTTCAGCTGTTATATCAGTACAGGGAATTGCTTTTGTATTTCATCCGTTAAATTTTGGTACTGCAGTTTTACCAACATTCCTTACTTATTTATTTTCAGTTGTCTTGATTTTTTCAGGCTGGTCTTTGATTAAACCTGTTTTGGAAAAAGAAATCAATGCAACCAAAGAAGTGAAAGAGTTGAAAAGATTTAAGAGGAATTTTAAAGTTTTTCAGTCCCTGACCAAAGAAGTTAAAGCGGAAAATAATCTGCAAAAATTAAAAGGAATTGAGTTTGGGAACGGGGATTCAGGCACAAGTATTGTTCTTTTTCTGAGTCCGAGTTGTGGTCATTGCCACAAAGCTTTCGAAGATGCCTATAAGCTTTATGAAAAGAATCCGGAAACAATCCGTTTGAAAATATTGTTTAATGTCAATCCGGAAAACGGACAAAATAAATATAAAGTAATCGTTGAAAATTTACTGTACATCAATTCGGTTGATTCCGGGAAAGCACAAAAAGCATTAATTGACTGGCATATTAATGCATTGGGTATCGATGCCTGGAAGGAAAAATGGGGCGTTGAAGTTCATGATATGCTGGTAAATAATGAAATGCACAGTCAATACAGTTGGTGTGCTGAAAATGAATTCAATTATTCCCCGGTTAAAATTGTCAATTCAAAATTATTTCCTAACGAATACGAAATAGCAGATTTATATTATTTCATCAATGATTTTGAGGAAGAATCTCAATTACAATATGATAAAAACAGCACAGTAACTGTGTGATACAATATTCTTGGCCAAGAATGGACAGAGTCCCGAATGTCTTTAAATGATTGGGAAATTGACTAATCAAAAAACTAATAAGTTATGTTAAAAAACATTTTAAAATTGGACGGCGCTCAGGAATTGACCAACCATGAGCAAAAGACAATTAAAGGAGGATGGATACCGGATTTAAGTCAAATTTGTGGTTATTATGTGTTTAACTCAACACAATCTCAATGTTTGTCACTTTCTGCAGTCCATCAGCCAGTTTGGAATCCAACAACTCGCAAATGTTCAGCTTTGGGCACAAGTACTAATTGTAACGATTAATAGCTAAATTATGTTAAAAAACATTTTAAACTTAAATGGTGCTCAAGAACTAACCAAAGGTGAGCAGAAAAGTATTAAAGGAGGTTTAGCTTGCGGTGTCGATAATAATTATTGTCCGGCTGGTTCTAAATGCGTGACGGATTGCCGTTTTGAAAGTATATGCAGACCAATTGGTTACGTTCCTTGTTAATGCAGATTTTTTTAAAAAAAGCAATAAGATTATTAACTATAAAATAAATAACCATGTTAAAAAACATTTTAAACTTAGACGGTGCTCAGGAATTATCTAACCGTGAGCAAAAAACAATTAAAGGCGGATTAAGAGATTGTATCGATCCAATGACAGGAGCATGTAAATACATTAGTTTGTCTTGTGCACCTCCTTGCCGTTTTTCGGTAGAGCCTTAATTATTAATTTAACCATGATGACAATTTTTAATTGATTTTAGAAATTGTTTAAATCAAATGAATCAACTTATGTTAAAAAACATTTTAAACTTAGACGGTGCTCAGGAACTTTCAGGACGTGAGCAAAAAAGCATCAACGGGGGAATTCCTGTAGGTTGCAAATACCAAACTTGGGCAGGTACAAGTCTGGAGAATTGTAAGGCAACAAAATCTGAAGGATATAATTATTCATATTCAGCAGGAGTTTGTAAGGCCTATTTCTGCGGACCTAATATTCCGCCACCACCGTACTAGGATTTAGTATTAAAAGGGGGAATTTCCCCCTTTTTTCATGTTAATTAGTCTCCTTGGGTTATTTGTTTGAAAAAAAAATAAATATTTTCAAATCGTCATGATAACCGGTCTATACAGCTGATTATTATGCATTTTTTTTAAAATCCGGATGTATTTATGTTTAAAGATCGAACTGTTGTTTTTTTTATGTTACTTGACTTTGTATTTTTAAAGATTATTTTTGTTAAAAAATATTCCCCAAAATGAGACTGTCAATTCTTTGTATCGCTTTTTTGATTTCTGCTGTTGGTTTTTCCCAAAACGGAACAAGCCTTACTGATAAACAATACCTTGAATTACAGGATCAGATCAGATCGTCAATAAACTCTGATATTAAAAGTGCATTTGTTTCTGCAAACCGGATTGAAAAATCGGATAATTATATTCATAAGGTATTCGCAATAGGGGCAAAGTCTTATCTGTATCAGATTGACAGGGACAGTGTTCGTTCAAAGCAGTGTTATTTAGCTGCTTATAAGCTTCTTGATAAAATTCCTTCCGGTTCTGAAAAAGATAAAAATGAAGCTTACCTGCTTAACTTTGGTGGACTTTCAGAATGGAAAAGATCTGATTTCAGTGGTGCATTGGATTGTTTTCTCAAAGGGAGGGAACTTTCCAAAAAGGCTGATGACTTAATTCAGTTCGTGAAATTTAACAACAATATTGCGCTTATTAATTCGGAAGTCGGAAATTACAAATTGGCAATCAAAGCTTCAAAAGAAATGGAAGCCTATACCAATAAAATTGAATACCTGTACACAGGAGATCAGTTTATCAGAAGCAAGAGTAATCTCAATCTTAATCTGGGGACATTTTATGAAAAATACTACAGTAGCAATAAATCGAAAAAGTATCTTCTGGATTCTGCCGAATATTACTATAAAAAAGCATTGTATTATTCCAAAGACCTTACCTTTAATAAGATAAATGCAAAAACAAACCTCGGTAATATTGCCTTTGAGAAAAAGGATCTGCAAAAGGCTAAAAATATCTACCATGAGGTTTTATTCCTTTCAAAACATGATTCTAATTTAATCAAGGAATATTATACTGCTTTATATGATTTGGGAAGTTTATGTTTCGAGCGCAAAGAATATGAAGAATCGCTTGTTTACTTCCAGAAAGTTGATTCCATTTATAAAATAAAAAAAATTGAGAATATACAATATGTTAATTCCAATTATTATCAGGCGAAGATTTATAATATTTATGGTGATGCTGAAAAAGCAAGTACCTTTTCTAAAACTTATATTGAGAGTTATGAGGAAAATGAACTTAAGCTCAATAATGAAGCTTATGAAGTTAACCTAAAGCTGAATCATGAGGATGTAAAAAAAGAAATGTTGGACATTCAGGAGAAATATAAGGATGATATATTACTGAAATATGTGCTCATAGGATTTTTACTTTGCTCAGTAGTGATACTGCTATATGTTAAAAGTAAAAGAGATAAAAAGAAAATCAATGATAGGGTAAATGCCATTATTGAAGCGTATAAACTACAGCAACCGGAACATAAGAGCGCTCTGGCAGAAATGGATGAGATGACAGAACCGGATGAGATGACAGAAGTGGATGAGATGGCAGAAGTGGGTAAAGAAGAGGAAAAAGAATATCAAGTAAAAAGAGAAGGCGTGTCGATTAGTTTGGATGAAGAAAAGGAGAATGAGATTTTGGAAAAGCTGGCTGCCTTAGAGAAAAAACAGTATTACCTCAAGCCGGATTTTACACAACAGGCAGTTGCTAAAAAAATAAAAACAAATACCACTTATCTTTCTTATGTGGTTAACAAGAAGTTTAATAAATCATTCAGTGAATATTCGAATGAACTGAAAATTAATTATGTGATTAATGAGATGATCACAAACCCTGTTTACAGAAAATATTCTACTCAGGCTATTGCTGAAAGTGTAGGGTTTAAAAACGCAGTTTCTTTTACAAAATCCTTTAATAAAAGGACAGGGGTAACCCCTGCCCAGTTTGTTAAAAGATTAGCGGCGACTAGTTCGGCTGGTACGACTGGTGCGGCCAGTACGAATGAAAACAGGTTGTAGCAGTATTTCCGGAAGCACCATGTAAGAAGAAGGATCTTTTACATCACCGTTATTTGTACTTCCGCTGCGTGGCCCTCCATCTTCATCATCAATTGGCGGTACCTTACCTGCTTTAATATTTGTTTTTTGGATTGTTGATAATTCACATCCTGTGAAATCATCAAGATTTGGTTTTTTGGTTTTCATAATGGTAATAAGTTTTAATTGAATCTCAAATTTAACCGGAAACCAATTTGCATTCACAAGTATGTTCTTCTTGTGATATTATTTTTAAACAATGTCTTTTAAATCAATTGATTAGATTGAAAATTGGCATAAATAATTTATAAATTGTAAGCATTATAATTTACAAATTGTAAGGATATTCATTTTTTTTATCGCCAAAACCGCTAAATCTTTGCTGCACTTTCATCAAAATAATTGTGAAAGGTTAATGAAGATATTTATGCATTTAGTTAAAAAACTTTTGATTCAAAGCAAGTATTACGATACTGTTGAAAATTTCGAAGATCTGTTTTCTTCACATCCTAATTATCCAAGCTTATTTGCAATCACCGATTCGCTGAATATGCTCAATATAGATAATGTGGCAATTAAAATTCCGAAAGAGCAGTTTGTAGAATTACCTGAAATTTTCCTGACACTTTATAAAAATGAAATGGTACTTCTTTTCAAAGGACAGGAATTGGTCATTCTTGAAGATGAAAAAGGGAAAAAGACTAAACTGATTTTTAACGAATTTCTGCTGGATTGGGATCAGGTTATTATTGCAATTGAACCTAATTCAGAAAAGCAACTGCCAATTTTAAATAAGTATAAATGGCTTTCATATGTGTTGCCGGTTTTTGTATTAATCCTGTCTTCAGTTTACCTGAATGAGAATACTGTTAATTCTTTCTTTCTTTTGGCAACATCTGCTGTAGGTTTGATTATAAGTGTTTTTATATTACAGGAGAAATTTGATATCAAAACTGTATTGGTTTCCAAATTTTGTAATCTGAAACCGGAAGCGTCATGTGATTCGGTAATTAAATCAGATCAGGGGCATATTACAAATTGGTTGGGTTTTACAGATTTACCTCTAATGTTTTTCGGAATTAACTTCTTTACCTTATTGATGCATCCCATAGAATCCCTCGGTATTATTTCCGGACTTAGTTTGCTGGCAATTCCCTTTTTGGTTTATTCAGTCTGGATTCAGGAAGCAAAGATTAAAAAGTGGTGCTTGCTTTGTCTGGTCGTTTCGGGGATCATTTTTTTGCAGGGTTTGAGTCTTCTTTTTTACCCAATTTCAAGAGTTGTGGCCGATTTGTCTGTTGGATTGCCTGCCTATTTATTTTCTACAGTTCTCATTTTTTCAGGATGGATGCTGTTGAAGCCTGTTTTGGAAAAGGAAATTGAAGCAACTAAAGAAGTAAATAAATTAAAAAGATTTAAACGAAATTTTAAAGTTTTCCAATCCCTTACCAAAGAAGTGAAATCGGAAATTGCTTTGCATAAGTTAAAAGGAATTGAATTCGGAAGTCCTAATTTCAGTACAAACATCATTCTGTTTTTAAGTCCAACCTGCGGTCATTGCCACAAAGCATTCGAAGATGCATATACACTTTTCAGAAGGTATCCGGAGAGTGTGTATATAAATGTGTTATTCAATGTAAATCCTGAAAATGAGCAAAATCCCTTTAGGAGAATTGTTGAGAAATTACTCATGATTAATTTAATTGATAATATGAAAGGACAGGAGGCTTTAATCGATTGGCATATGAACAAAATCGGGTTGGAGAAATGGGAAGAAAAATGGAATGTTTCCGGACGGGATATGCTTGTTAATAACGAAATCTACAATCAATATAACTGGTGCATGGAAAATGAATTGAATTATACACCAGTAAAGATTGTCAATTCGAAATTTTTCCCGAATGAATATGAAATTTCCGACCTGCAGTTTTTCATGAATGATTTTGAGGAAGAATTTGAATTCCATTACAAAAAAATAGCACAATAAATACTTAAAAATATTCTTGGCCGAGAATAGACAGAGTCCCGACTGTCTCAAAATGATTGGGAAATCAACGAATTATTTAAACTATTAGTTATGTTAAAAAACATTTTAAACATAGAAGGGGCACAACATCTGTCAAACGATGAGCAAAAGGCGATTAAAGGCGGAAAGATACCTCCTTGTTGCCTTGAGTGGAATCCTGTTACCAGACAGTGTTTGTTATGGGACGAGGTATGTTTACAAGGATAATTATTAAAAATAAAAACAAGCAAATCATGTTAAAAAACATTTCAAATTTAGAAGGCTCAAAGAAATTGACTGCTAATGAGCAAAAAGCTATTCAAGGAGCAGGGCCAAGAAGAGAATTATGTCCGGGGGATGTAATTATTGTTTCTTGTGTATATCCATTAAAATGTACTGAAGGTGGTCCTAACGGATGGTATTGCTCTTAATCACTTTTTCCAATTTAAAAAAACTAAATCATGTTAAAAAACATTTTAAACTTAGAAGGCTCTCAGGAATTGACTAACAATGAGCAAAAAGCAATTAACGGAGGAATTCCACAAGGATGTAAACGCGCTATGTTAGACCCGAACGGTGTAGCTTGTGGTCCCGGTTATTATTTGTTGGTTCGAGCGGGTGTAGCATACTGCTGTCCGGTATAATAGTATTTTTTAATTGAATCACGCTGATTAATGAGGTTTGATTATTAAAGAACTTGCGTAAAAGTAGTTTAGGATATTAGATTAGTGTACATTTTGGGGGAATATTATATCCAGATGTTTTAATTCATGCAATAATATCCAATCTGCCCGCAGGAATTAATTTCAAAACTGCCTATGTTTTTAGGCAGTTTTCTCTATTTTTGTTCAAAA
Organism: Flavobacterium amniphilum; assembly: GCF_023634845.1. Classification (GTDB taxonomy): domain Bacteria; phylum Bacteroidota; class Bacteroidia; order Flavobacteriales; family Flavobacteriaceae; genus Flavobacterium; species Flavobacterium amniphilum. Next base: position 21,205 of record NZ_JAMLJL010000027.1, read on the forward strand.
CAAACTATAAAAATTGAAAAAATTTCCTACATATATACAGGCCGATTCGAAAGATTGTGGCCCAACCTGTTTAAAGATCGTTTCCAAGTATTATGGGAAAACGCTAAACATACAGCAGTTAAGGGATTTGAGTGAAACAACCCGTGAAGGAAGTAATCTACTGCTTTTGAGTAATGCTGCCGAAAAAATTGGTTACAGGACATTAGGGGTTAAGTTGGATATTGAAAGCCTCGAAGATGCACCGCTTCCTTGTATCCTGCATTGGAATAAAGAGCATTATGTGGTTTTGTATGATATTAAAAAAGGCAAGTATAAAGTTTCTGATCCGGGAATCGGACTGTTGGACTATACTAAAGCTGAATTCCTGAAATTCTGGATTGGAAATAATGCAGATGATAAGACCAAAGAAGGGATTGCACTTTTACTTGAACCAACCCCGAAATTCCATCAATCGGAATTTGATAAAGAAGAAAATAAAAGTATAGGCTTTGGTATTCTTTATCAATACCTGTGGCGCTATAAGTCTTTTTTGGTTCAGCTAAGCATCGGATTACTGGCTGGAAGTTTATTACAGCTGATTTTTCCTTTTTTAACCCAAAGTATAGTCGATGTAGGAATACAAAACCAAAACATCGGATTTGTTTATCTTATTCTTTTTGCCCAATTGTTTTTATTTGCCGGAAGAACAGGACTGGAACTAATCCGAAGCTGGATTTCATTACATCTTTCGACCCGTATCAATATTTCATTGATTTCAGATTTTTTTATTAAGCTTATGAATCTTCCTATTTCCTTTTTTGATGTTAGGATGACCGGGGATATCATGCAACGTATCAATGATCACAGACGTATTGAACGCATTTTGACCACGTCATCCCTGAATGTTATATTTTCGGTAATTAACATGTTCATCATGGGAGGTGTGTTAGCCTATTACAACCTGCAGATTTTTACGGTGTTTTTTATCGGAAGTGCCTTGTATTTTGCCTGGATTACACTGTTTCTTAAAAGAAGGGAGAAGCTTGATTACAAGCGCTTTTCGGAAGTAAGCCAGGAGCAGAGTAAAGTAATGGAATTAATAAACGGGATGCAGGAAATTAAACTGCATAACGCCGAAAAACAAAAAAGATGGGGTTGGGAATATGTCCAGGCACGTTTGTTTAAAGTTTCAATGAAAGGATTGGTTTTAGAACAAACCCAAAGCATCGGTTCTTCTGTAATAAATGAGCTTAAAAATATCTTCATCATCTTTATCTCGGCTAAACTGGTAATAAACGGTGATATCACTCTGGGTATGATGATGGCAATCAGTTCAATCGTTGGAAGTCTTGACGGACCAATTACCCAATTGATTGGTTTTGTGAGAGAATTGCAGGATGCTAAAATCTCTTTGGCACGGCTTTCAGAAATCCATGATAAGGAAGATGAGGTACAACAGGAGGAATTTCAAATGCATGAAGTGCCACAGGATGAGGATATCCATATCAAGGATTTGTCTTATCGTTATTTAGGTTCCGATACACCTGTTCTTGACGGATTGAATTTGACCATTCCGGCAAAGAAAGTAACGGCTATTGTTGGTGTCAGCGGAAGCGGAAAAACAACTCTGATGAAACTGTTGCTGAAATTTTACGAACCCGAAAAAGGGGAAGTCACAATAGGAAATACCCAACTTAAGAACATTTCACAGAAAGCCTGGCGTGATAACGTTGGAGCTGTTATGCAGGAAGGTTTCATTTTCAATGATACCATTGCCAATAACATTGCTGTTGGAGTTGATGTTGTCGACAAGCAACGTCTGGCATATGCTGCTGATGTGGCGAATATCAAAGAATATATTTATGGCCTGCCTTTAGGATATAATACTAAAATAGGACAGGAAGGTGTCGGAATGAGTACTGGACAAAAGCAGCGTTTGCTTATTGCTAGGGCGGTTTATAAAAACCCCGAAATGTTATTCTTTGACGAAGCAACATCTGCATTGGATGCAAATAATGAAAAGGCAATCATGCATAAACTGGATCAGTTTTTTAAAGATAAAACAGTAGTGGTTATTGCACACCGTTTGAGTACGGTTATGAATGCTGATCAAATCGTCGTACTGGACAAAGGAAGGATTATTGAAATGGGTAGCCATTCGGCTCTGGTGGAACAAAAAGGAAATTATTTTGAATTGGTTAAAAACCAACTGCAATTAGGAAATTAAAAATATGTCAGAAAATAAATTGGATACCTCTTTTGAATTGAGAAGCGAAGAGGTTCAGGATATACTTGCAAAAGTGCCCAATTGGATGATCAGATGGGGTACAGTATTGATTTTTGGGATCATAATCATGCTTTTTGTTGTATCATGGTTCTTAAAATACCCTGATATTGTTGCTTCTGAAGTGATCATCACAACAAATGTTCCACCCGAAAAACTGATTGCCAAAACCTCCGGCAGAATACAAACAATTCTGATAAAAGATAAGTTTGATGTTAAAGCACATACGCCATTGGCTATTATTGAAAATTCAGCAAATTATGAGGATGTTTTTAAGTTAAAAAAAGCAATCGAATCTTTTCAAATTTCTAAATCGAACCAGAAGTTTCCGTTTGAGCAATTTAAAACAGCCCAATTTGGGGAAATTGAAAGTGCTTTTGCCGTTTTTCAGAAAGATTATCTGGCGAACAGTCTTAATACTGAATTGCAACCTTATAAGGTAGATGGGACTGCCCAAAAATCTGAAAACAGTCAAATTAAGGAGCGACTGGCTTTGTTAATCCAGCAGAAGGAAATCAACGAGCAGGAATTGGAATTGCAGCGTAGTGATATTGCCCGATATACGAAACTGAATGAAAAAGGAGTGGTTTCGGCCCAAGAGTTTGAAACTAAAAAACTGAATTACCTTCAGGCTGAAAAAAATTATAAAAACCTATTGACGTCTATTTCTCAACTGAAATCTTCATTGATTGAAAATGACAGGGCTACAAGAGGAACTTCAATAAACGATGTGAAGGAAACAGTTAACCTGGACAGAAGTCTTTCGCAATCTTTCTTCCAACTTAAGAAAGCTGTTAAAGACTGGGAAATGAATTATATTATTGAATCGGCTATAGCAGGAACGGTTACTTTTACACAGGTTTGGATTGAAAATCAAACCATCAGTGCAGGGGAAAATGTGTTTTCAATTGTTCCTTCTGCCAAAAGCGGTTTTGTGGGTAAAGTAAAAGCGCCTTCGATGAATTCAGGTAAAATAAAATTAGGGCAGAAGGTTAATATCCGCCTAGCCAATTTTCCTGACCGTGAATTCGGAATTCTTAAAGGTGAAGTGAAAAATATTTCATTGGTACCGGATAAAGACGGAAAGGTATTGGTTGACGTGGCCTTACCAAACGGAATGATTTCAAGCTATAAAAAACAAATTCCTTTCCAGCAGGAAATGCGTGGCTCTGCCGAAATCATAACCGAAGATCTACGTCTCATCGAAAGAATTCTGTATCAATTCAGGGATATGTTCAAGGTCGAATAAAATTTATAGATTTGCTGCATGCGGATACTGTCGGTTTTTATTTTCCTTTTTTATAATTGCTGCTTTTCACAATTTAAAATTACCCATTACAATTCTGAGAATGGGTTACCGCATGATCTGTGCTATCAGATTATCCAGGATAAATCAGGTTATATCTGGCTGGGAACTGATAATGGTCTGGTGAAATTTAACGGAAACACTTTTGTGAGTTATGCCCAGAACCAAGGATTACAGAGTGGTTTTGTAATTGGGGTGAGTGAATCGATTTCAAAAGACAAAAAAATAATAGCTACATGGGGTGCTGGCGCTTATTATTTCTCCAATGGTAAATTCACGCCTATAGGTGATAAGGATTTTAGGCATCAGAAGTTAAATCATGTTGTCGAATACAAAGATAAAATAGTTGCTGTTGAGAATAAAAGCAGATTAAGGGTTTATCAAAAAGGAGCGTTAAAATCTGCATTATATGATCTTTATAAAATAAAAGGCAGATATAGATGGTTTAGTCAGAAGGAGGCAGACAAAATAAAGGATTATTTCAGAAAAAATAAAATCGGTTCTGAATTGATACAGATTGTGAAAGTGAATAATCAGCTGTATTGCATTTCAGATAAGTATACACCAAAATTGAAAGGTATCTTGAAATTTGACTGTAATTCAAAAACCATTTTTCCGTTTCCGTTTCTGAAAGATATTCCTGTTGTTGGATTGTACTCAAAAGAAGGACATTTTTTGGCAGTTACTGAAAATGAACTGATCGAATTCGATTCCAAACGTATACTGAGCAGGAGAAAAAGCAATCTGCCCGGAAAAAGAATTATTCAGTATGCAGAAAACCAAGAGTCTGAAGCTTACTTGGTACAGGACAAGGCAACCAATAATCATGAGGTTGTATTGTACGGAAAGAAAACGGGAAAATATACTTTTTTGAGCGAAGATTTTCTTAAAGCTCCGGTAAGTGATATCTTGTTGTCTAATGAAGGCATTCTTTGGATAAGTACGTATGGTAACGGATTGTTCTCTGTGAAAAAACCACAAATTCAGATGGAGGAGAATTATTTGGAAAATCAATATGTTTTTGATTTTGAGTCAACTAAATTTCTTAATTTTTTTGTAGGTACCGATAAGATCATCTATTCTGATAAAAAGAATACTGATTTTAAAGAAATACCTGTTCCCGGAATAGTTCATTTTAAAAATCAATCTGCAGATACTTTATATATGCAGACAAAAAAACCGGATGCATTTTCAAAACAAGTAGGACCTTATTTTTTGACAAACAAAACACGCATGTATCAAAAGAAGATCGGTGCTGTTGAGTTTGTATTTGGAGATGCTCTCTTATATGTAAAAAAGAATGGCAAACTTTCGGAAGTATTTCTTAAAGTCCCTAATTCGGAAGAAAATAACCTCAAGATTCAAGGAATAGTCAAGACGGGTAATGAGTATTGGGTTTTAAGCAATCAGGGGATATTTGTTTTGGATGAAAACCTGAAAAATAACCGTAGGGTTACCGAAAAGGAAGGATTGCTTTCCAACCAAGTGATAGATGTGGCGGAAAATGGCTCTCAAATTTGGATGTTAGGGTTAAAAGGATTGACTATATATGAAAAGGGCAAATTCAGTATCTTTTCTTATGATAATGATAAAAATGACTTTTTCAACGATTTTGTCATAGAAAAAAATGGTACGGCATGGATAGCCAGTCAGAAAGGACTGGTAAGATTTAATGATGGTCAGTTTTACCGTTTTACACGAAAAGAAGGACTGGCTTCCAGTTTTTATTCACGTATTTATATTCTCGGAAAAGATAAACTTCTTTGTATGGGTAACAAAGGAGTAAATGTTTTTGATATGCATGAATTAAAAAAGGCAAATCATTTAGCGATTCATTTAAATTCGAATTCTGGCGGAACTATTAAGGATGATGAGATGAAGATAGATTCTCATGAAAACTTTGCTGTTACTGCCGATGTAATCAATTTCAGTGATTCCGATTATTTATTGGAATATAAACTCAATAATGAAAAATGGGTTAAATTAGAAGGGAATACAGTCGATTTTTCTAATTTCTCATCAGGTAAATTTACGTTACAGTTCCGGGCGAGATATTATTTCTCAGATTGGAGTTATTCTTCAAGGGTGATCATCGATAAAGTTCCTGCCTGGTATTTCAGATGGTATGTGTTGCTTTCGGGAGTGTTTTTGGTACTCGGTGTGATTTTCGGTATCATAAATTTAAGATTTAAACGATTGAGGGAGCGTACCCAAAAACTTCAGGATTTGTTGGATTCCAATCAAAGACTGGAAATGCAACTCAACGAAATGCGCCAAAATATAGCCCAGGATTTCCATGACGAATTAGGTAATAAGCTTGCCGGAATAACCGTAATGTCTGATCAATTAATGCATGCCGAAAAACTGAAAGATTCTGACGATTATGCAGTCGTGGAGCGAATCAATAAAGACAGTCAGGATTTGTTTCAGGGAATACGTGATTTTATATGGGCCATCGACAGTAAAAACGGTAGTCTCGAAGAATTGATTTTTGCATTGACCGATTTTGGGGAAAATCTTTTTGAATATTCCAATATCAAATTTATTGTAACCAATCATGTCGAAAATTCGGCTTTTTTGTTGCCGCATTATTGGAACCGCCAGCTACTGCTTTTGTTTAAAGAAGCCATGACCAATTCTTTTAAATACAGTCAGGCCAAAACCGGAACCCTGATTTTTAAAATGGAAGAAGGTATATTGTTCGTCGAATTTAAAGACGACGGTATTGGCTTCGACCCGAAAACCATCTCCCGCAGGAACGGACTCTTCAATCTTCAGAAACGCGCAGATAAGCTAAAGGGCCAACTCAAAATCAATTCTATATCAGGAACTTCTGTTGTTTTTATAGGAGAAATGTAGTTAAAATCACCCTTTATGGGTGATATTGAGCCTTGCTTTTTCAATTAAGTTTGTTGCAAACAAAACAAACAAACGAATGAAAAAGACAATTTTACTTTCTGCTTTTATTTTTATTGGAACTAGTGTCACTACTTACGCACAAAATCAATTTCCTGCAACAGGAACGGTTCAAATAAACAATGTTAACGACAATAACAGGTTGTTGATTCAGCAGACAACTGAGCCAACAAACCAAAACCTGGTTTCGTTTATAACCGGACTGCAAAGAGGGGTTTTCTTTAAAGACCGTCCTACCATGCAGGGAGGATTATGGCTTCTTGGTGGTGGATGCTGTTACCCCGACGGAGATGTCAGAATGAACGGTTCCGGATTTATCGGTGCCGGTGTTTTCGGTGACGGTGCTACTTTTATCCCAACTTCAAATCAAGCTTCTTTTATGCGCTTTCAAAGCGGGAATATCGATTTTTATGGAATGAACAACCTGACGCCGGGAACTGCGACTTATCCAATATCCGATGGTGCAAAAATGACCCTGACTACTTCACCCACTACACAACTGAATGTGAACGGTGAAGTGAGAAGTAAGGAAATTACGGTGAATACAACTGGTAATGTCTACAATAAAGGATTGAGAATAAGTTTTACTGATAATTACTATTCTGGAGGAGCAGGTGAGGCTTATTTTGATATTACAAATATGTTAGGCGGATTTACCTGGAGACAATCCAATGTAACTTTAATGCGATTGGATGCAAGCAAAACATTGCGCCTTGACGGAGAATTAAGAGCCAAAGCAATCAGGGTTAGAAGCGATGTTTGGGCTGATTATGTTTTTGCTGCTGATTATAAATTGCCGGCTTTGTCTGATGTGGAACAATTTATCAAGGAGAATAAACACTTGCCTAATATTCCTTCTGAAAAAGAAATAGTGGAAAACGGCATTGATGTGGCACAGATGCAGGAAAAACACATGCAGAAAATAGAGGAATTGACCTTGTATGTGATTGAATTGGAAAAGCAGAATAAGAAGTTACAGGAACGATTGGAAAGCATCGAGACTTTGTTGAACAAACAAAAATAATGCGATGAAAAAGTCATTATATTTTTTACTCATTAATTTCTTCATTTGGAATTATGGACAGGCACAAATTTTTCAGGAAGATTTTGAAACAGTAAATCCTGAATATGGTACAAATATATATTCCAGTAATATGTGTCCGAGCATATCATTTATAAGGAATAATCCTTATAATCAAAAAGTGGATTGTTTGACAAATTGGAGAACTTTTAAAGGGACGCCGAGTATTGAAGTTGATAACGGGAATACTTGTTTGTCATTGTCGTCCCAGAACTTTTTAGGAAATTATACTACTCCTCCATATACTAATCCTTATGTCTTGACGGAATCGGTTTATATAGATAGCTATAAGTTGGAACCTCATACAAATTATAGATTTGTGTATTATGTTAAAGCAGGTTATAGTAATGTAAATGGTTTGGGACGTTTTTACGTGGTGGCTACTGATGATGAATTAGATCCATATTATTATTATGGATATGGAAGTCCCTGTATGCAAGGGGCTGGGGATTTATATGTGTTAAGAGTGTTGGATTCATATGCTATTCCTCAAAATGGAACTTCGGGATGGGAAATGAGAACGGTTTACTTTTCTACCGAAGGTGATACTGATACCAGTACATTGTTGTTTTTGCCAATGATGTATGACAGCGGGTCGTCTTCTACAAAGTTAACTGTATTGTTGGACAATGTAAGTCTCTACAAGGAAGGTGAATGTGAATCCAAAACAGTTAACTTACAGAATAAGATAATAAGCCCGACGAAATTTAACCCAAATCCAACGATTGAAGGGAAAAGGATTTATGCTGGAAGGGCCGTTGTAGCCTCAAGTGTCATACCTAATGGAGATGTTGTTGTAAAACCAAATGGGATTTTAAATTTAAAAAGTACTTATAAAATTGACCTTGAAGATGGTTTTATAGTGGAAGAAGGCGGCATTTTTGACGCTTATGTAGACGGAAGTTGCTATCGTGGATATGGAACTTACAAGGAGGCATCTGATGATGGAGTAGAGGAAGAGATAATCAGTGACAATCCTGCTGTTGCAGCAAGTGAAGTAATCATTTACCCCAATCCGTCCAATGGTCAGTTTGTACTAAACGCAACAACAGATATAGATGAGATTATAATCTATAATGCCTTGGGACAGGTAGTGAAAGGAATTGTTGATGCTAAAAACAAATCAACGGTTGAGGTTAATTTAACGAATAAAATCAAAGGGGTGTACTTCTTAAAAATCCGTTCAGGTAACGAATGGACTGATAAAAAAATAATAGTTGAATAACTTTGAATTTCTTTTGCCTGAATGATAAAATCACCCTTTTCGGGTGATTTTTTTCTTTTGGAAACAATTTACTTTTGGATTTCAATTAAAACAGACAAATATGAAATCACTTGTAAAATTCTCAGATTTAAAATTGACAAAGGAGGAAATGACGCAATTAAACGGCGGAGGCAGTGGTGGTCCGGTAACTGGAGGGCCAAACCCTGGTTCAGGAACTACAACTACTACTACACCTCCTTTATTGCCGGGGTTTACTATACCTGCTAATATCACAGTTACGGTTGGCGCGCCTCAAGCTTCATTGGGGGCTATGGCAATGATGGCTGGTACAGACATGAACTTCGGGGGCACGGACAGCGGTGCTTTTTTAGGAAGTCATGAGACAGGTCATACAGCGCAACAGGGTACTGGTGCGTATAATCCTTAAAAAGTGAAATTCTTTCATGCTTCATTCAATTGGAAACAGAAAAAGGGACTTTATCTAAAAAAGTAATTAAAGAGTAAGGTTGGTTTACGCTTGGGACTGCCTCTTTTTGGGGCGGTTTCTTTTTTACGGAAATCAATAATAGTACAACAGATATGAAAAAAATAATTTTATTCCCGGCATTGGTCTTTGCTTTGTTTTCATGCAGTACAGACAATACATCGGAAGAATCGGAACAGCCTAAAAACGTATATGTTTTGGGTTATGAAAAAGAATCAGGTATAAATACATTGAAAGTTTGGAAAAATGGTGTTTCTTCAAATATTTCAGATGGTATAAAAACAGCTTTGCCAAGGGATTTGTTCGTTGATGGGGACAATGTTTATGTTGTAGGTTGTCAGGACGATGCAAGTGGTATAAGACAGGCAGCATTATGGAAGAACGGAGTTAAAACGGCTCTTTCAAATGGTACGGGGCAAAATTATGCCAATGGTATTTTTGTCCAAAACAACCAAGTGAATGTTGTGGGTTCGATTAACGGTTTTCAGGAGGCTTCTCATTGGCTGAACGGCAATTATAATACGTTGCCAATTACCTCTACTTTCTCTAAAACAGCAGATAAAGTCCACGGTGATGCGAATAATATCTGCATTGCGGGTGAAATTATAGAATCAGGCAGCAAGTCAAAAGCAGTGGTTTGGATTAATAATAGTCTTTTTAATTTAACAGATGGTACTACACGTGCTATTCCTCAAAGGGTTTTAATGTCCGGAGGATTTGTTTATACATTGCTTTACCTGAATAATAAGGCGGTTATTGCTAAAACCAATAGCACTTCGGGAACAACTTTGGTGGAATTGATGACGCAAAATGGTGTAGATGCACACCCGACAGATTTTGCCATTACTTCCTCCGGTGATACTTATGTAGTAGGATATGAAGTAATCAATGGTTTTGACACACCATTTTTGTTTAAAAACGGTATGAGACAAAATTATTTTACGACAGTGCCAACTTCAGTGATTCCGACTTCAATATATATCGATGGTCAGGATGTTTATGTTTCGGGTACGGAAGAAACTGTTTCAGGAGTGGATTTAATCCGTGTCTGGAAAAATGGCCAGAACCAAAATGTAAATCTGTCTTCTTCAGCTCAGGACAGGCATGTGACAAGAATTATTGTAAAGTAAATACTAATTGTTTTATAAGATCATAGCCGTCCCTGTGGCGGCTTTTTTTACTTTTGCAATATGATGAAAGTGGTATTAATAGAGGATTACGAAATCTTACGTAAATCCCTTAAAGAAATTGTGAATCAGGAAGAAGGTTATGAAGTTGTGGGTGATTTCGATTCCTATGAGTCAGCTTTGCCTAAAATGAAAGAGTTGCAGCCGGATATTGTCCTGACCGATATTACGTTGCCGGGAATCAGCGGTATTGAAGGGATTAAACAACTAAAGCAGTTGTTGTCCCAAGTGGCAATTATTGTTGTATCGGTTCATGAAAATTCCCAATACGTTTTTGATGCTTTGTGTGCCGGTGCTGTAGGATACCTGACTAAAAATTCCGGTAAACAGAAAGTGGTGGATGCATTGAATCAGTTAAGACAGGGTGGGGCGCCCATGAGTGTGAATATTGCACGCATGGTGGTGGAATCTTTCCAGCAAAAAACACATAACGACTTAACCCAAAGGGAAAATGAGGTGTTGGATTTATTGTCCAAAGGGAAAAGTTATGCATCGATAGCGGATGAGCTTTGTTTAAGTGTGAATACCATTAAAACACACGTAAAAAATATATATGAAAAGCTTCAGGTGAGCAGTAGGGAGGAATTGATAAATAAAAGATTTTAATGAATAAGTGTTTTTTAGTTTTAGGATTGTTGATGAGTCTTGTGGGTTTTGCGCAGGATATTGATGGTGACGGATTTTTGAATAATATGGATAACTGCCCAACTGTTTCTAATCCTGATCAAATGGATCAGGATGCTGACGGACGTGGAGATGTTTGCGATAACTGCCGTTATATGGCTAATTTTTCGCAAATGGATTCAGATGGTGACGGGATAGGGGACGTGTGTGATAATTGTCCGTATGTTCATAATGTAAATCAGGCAGATATCAATGGCAACGGAATAGGCGATGTATGTGATCCCGCCCTGAATACCGGCGATTTTGACTATGATTCGGTAAAGGTATATGTAATGAAAAATAATTCCGGGGTCGAATTAATTTTAACTTCTAAAGAGCTGGCCGATTTTGTCCGGATTTATGATCTTAAGGGAAGATTGATCCGGTCGTTTATAAATCCTACACAAAACCGCATGAATCTAGAGGAATTTACGGAAGGAATTTATATAGTAAGAGTGGGTGTGAAGGATAAACAATACATCAGGAAAATTAAATTGTAAAGGAAGAGATCGGAAGGTCTCTTTTTTTGTTACATCTTTAAATAGAAATCCTTTGTCAGTGCGATATATTCCGGAGTATAATCATGGCGCCCCACTTCAATGACCAATTCGTCAATTACTGCGGGTTGTTCAATTCTTGTAAAGGCCATCAGGCTTCGTTTGATTTCTGTAGTCGGTGTTCCTTTTACCCGGGTGATTTTCAATGGAAATAAGGATCTGGCTTTGGTTAATTTCAATATTTTTTCTTCTTCTTTGAAAGGAACAATCAGGGAGAAAATTCCATTGTCAGATAAGAAAAAATCAGCAGCTTCTACTAATTCTTCAAAGGGTAATGAATCTTCAAAACGGGCATTGTCACGCTGTTCGTCACCCGATTTGTATTCATCGGTATAGAAGGGAGGATTGGAAACAATCAAATCAAATTCTTCTTCAACTTCTTCCACAAATTCATCCAATCCGGCATGATAGCAATATAAACGGTCATTCCATGGTGAATTTTCAAAATTATCCGTAGCCTGTTCATAAGCGTCATCATCAATTTCAATGGCGTCGATTTGTTCGGCATGGGTTCTTTGGGCAAGCATCAAAGCGATTAGTCCGGTTCCTGTTCCGATGTCCAGTATGTTATAGGGGTTGTTGATAACTGGTGTCCAGGCGCCTAGCAATACACCATCGGTGCCCACTTTCATGGCGCAACGGTCTTGTTCTATTTTGAATTGTTTGAATTGAAACATGGTGATTTGGAATTTATCCCAAATAAAGATCCACCAATCCTTCTGGAGTATTCAAAGTAATCGATTTGTTTGTTCGGTTCACTTCAACTATGAAATCATCAATCATGGGAACTAAAATTTCAATGCCATCCTTGTCGATTTCGAATAAAGGCTGCGCTGCACTGTCATTGATGGCAACAATTTTACCAATATTTCCTAATCTCTGGTCAATAACATCGAAGCCAATCACCTCGTGGTAATAAAATTTGTTACCCTCAAGTTTTGGTAACATGGTTAAAGGAAGGTAGACTTCGCAGCCAATTAATTTGTCTGCTTCTTCTTCACTGTCTACATCTTCGAAACGTACTTTAAGGAAATCGCCCTTATGGAGTTGGCCATTTTCAATAAAAAATGGAACCAGATTTTTGTTGAATTCAACAAAAACTGATTCCAAATCTTCATACATTTCAGGTTCATCCGTATCCAAATAGATAAGGACTTCACCTTTGAAACTAAATTTTTTAGCGATTTTACCTAAATAGAAACAATCGTCTTTACGCATTACCGCCAGTTATAATTAAGCTTCAGTTTCTTCGTTGTTGTTTTCTTCAACTGCAGGAGCTTCTTCAGCAGCAGCTTCTACAACTTCTTCAGCAACTTCTTCGCTAGCTTCAGCAGCTTTTAACGCTTCAGCTTGTGCAGCAGCACGCTTATCGTTAGCAGCTTTTTCAGCTTTTAACGCTTCAGCTTTAGCATCAGCTTTAGATTTAGCTAATCCGTCTTTCTTAGCAGTTACTTTTCCAGCTTTCTCGTCTAACCAAGCGTTGAATTTAGCTTCAGCTTGCTCAGGAGTTAAAGCACCTTTACGTACTCCGCCTTCTAAGTGGTGTTTTAATAAAGCACCTTTGTAAGAAAGGATTGCTCTTGCAGTGTCAGTAGGCTGAGCACCGTTGAATAACCATGTAACCGCTTGATCAACATTCAAGTCGATAGTTGCAGGGTTAGTGTTTGGATTGTAAGTTCCGATTTTCTCTAAGAATCTACCATCTCTTTTTGATCTAGCATCAGCTGCTACGATCCAGTAAAAAGGTTTCCCTTTTTTTCCGTGTCTTTGTAATCTGATTTTTACTGACATAATCTTTATTGATTAATTTGAGGTACTCGACCTCGTTATTTAAGGGTGCAAATATAGTCAAAATTTTCATTCGCAAGATATTTTGTATCAATTGAATAAAATATTTAAAGGAATTCTGTTTTCAAAACCTGAAAAGTATATTTTTGTAAACCACAAATACATCTATTATGAAGAAAATTATACTTATGTTATCTTTTGCAACTGCCTTGATTTCTTGTCAAAGCGAAGTTGAATTCAATGACCCGGCTTTTCAGGGAAGGGTTAATAACGAAATTTGGAAAGCAAATATTAAATCGGCCAAAATTGAAGGCGGACAGTTAGTACTTGAGGGAACATCTACCCAGTACAATATGATTTTAAGAACGGCTTCTGCTAATGTCGGGACTTATTATTTAGGTACAACCGATCAGTCAAGTAAGGCAACATTTGACCCAATCAGCAATACAGACAGCAGATTGTATACTACCGGGATTAATACAGCAGCTGCTTATGAAGCTATACTCATTAATGGAGGAAGTGGCTATGTTACTTCAGGAATAGTGTCTGTTTCAGGCGGAACGGGATCAGGATTAAAATTGAATATTGAGGCTAATGCAAGCGGATTGGTTACAAAAGCAACAATCAATACACCGGGGTCAGATTACAAACCGGGAGACGTTGTAACAATCAATGGCGGAAATAATAACGCTAAGGTTTTTATTAAAACGGTTGCCAACAGTAACGGACAGATTATGATTACTAAAAATGCCGACGGACTTGTTTCAGGAAAATTTAAATTTACGGCTTATGATGCTGCTACAAGAGAGGTAGTTTCATGCAAAGACGGCGTTTTTTACAATTTGCCAATTCAATAAAAACCTGAATCTTATATAAAAAAAGGAAGCCATTCATAAGAGTGACTTCCTTTTTTTTTAAATAAAAACTTTAATATCCAGTTAATTACGGATTTAATAGTCTACCTTTGACAAAATTTATAAATTTTATATATGAATATTTTTGTAGGTAGTTTGCCGTTTTCAATTGACGAGGCCGACTTAAGAGACTCTTTCGGAGTGTATGGTGAAGTAACTTCAGTAAAAATCATTACAGATAAATTTACAGGAAGAAGTAAAGGTTTCGGATTTGTTGAGATGTCAAACGATGATGAGGCTTTAAAAGCAATCGAAGAGCTAAACGGTGCCAGTGTACAAGGACGTACGATTGTGGTAAACAAATCGGAGCCGAAACCGGAAGGCGAAAGAAGAAGCTTCAGTAACAACCGTTCAGGCGGAAGTTATGGAAACAACCGCGGTGGTGGAAACTACGGTGGAGGTAACAATAGAGGAAGATACTAAGAAGTTATTTTTATAGCATTGTTTGAAAACCATCTCAATTGAGATGGTTTTTTATTGAAGGCAACTTTTTTGTCTTATTCTTTTTTTTTAAAAGACGGTAAAAGAAAACGTACATTTTGCTTTTTCGGCACTGAAGATAATAACCGCCTCTTTCTGTTTTATAACAGCCCACTTTAAGCTTGTTGAAAAAGGTATTGAAACTACGTCCCAGTCCCAGATTTCTTTTCAGTTCAGCATAAAAGTCCATAAGATTGGTAGCTGCCTGAAGATCGGTTTGCCTGCTTGGGTTGGAATAGTTTTTTTCCTGATATTCCCCATTCAGGTTCTGTTCGGTCATATATGAATATCCGTCCAAAAATTCCCGATTCCAGCCGGGAACTGATTTTCCGTCGGGTAAGTCGGATATTTTGTATGCATTCATGATTTCAAAAGCACAGATTACCTTCTCTTCCGGTAATTCGTTAATCTGAAAATACATAGTATAGGGTTGGGCAGATTTTCCTTTTTGTGAATAAGGATCAACCGGTTGTTCTTCAGCAATATTGATTATACGGCCTGTATAAACCAACTCAGCTGATTGTTCTATTTCGATGATTTGGCCGTCAATCCAGAACCGGAAACTGATTCCTGTTTTTTTTGACTTGAGGTCTTCAACCTGGAAATTCTTTGTTTTTTCAATTTTTTGTGCAAAAACAATTCCCGAAGTTAGAATTAAAAGGATTGTGAATAAGCATTTATATTGTTGCATGATAGGGTGTTTAATGCTTTTCTGATTTTTACAGAGGCATTTCATCTGGTAAGAGTGTCAACAGAAAGAAAAGGTTGGGAGGGAAGTAAAGAAACTTCTGAATTCAAAATACCGGTTAGCCTTTCTTCAAAATTCCCTTTTCCACACTTTCATTAATTAAACCCTCGGCATACTTCCAAATCGAAGACGAGCCGTCAGCAATCGCTTTTTTCTTCCCGTAAACTTTTTCATAGGGAACATTGAATTCAGCCCAGGTTCCGCCGTTATTTGAAACGTTTTGCAATAAAGGCTCAAAGCGGTCCATTGTGCGTGCAAATTTTGCCTCATCGGTTTCACCGTCTTCAAATTCTTTCCAGACGGCAATAAATTCTGCCGCCTGTTCTTCCGGCAATAACCCGAAAATGCGTTTCGCCGCCATAAGCTCTTCTTCTGTATTGCTGTGGTTCTTCGCAGTATCGTAAATAAAAGTGTCGCCGGCATCAATTTCGA
>NZ_JAMLJL010000028.1 GCF_023634845.1 Flavobacterium amniphilum
TTTCCTCTGGGCCGAATAAGCTGACAACTCACCTGATTCAATCTCTTTTACAATCTGGATCTTTAGACTTAGCGTATAATCCTTCTGGGTGCGCTTTACATAAGTGTCATGTCTTTCCATGTCGATTCTTTTTTATTGTATCGCTATTTCAGGACGGGACATAAGTAATGGTTATTCTTCTAAATCTTTCTCGCTGCCCAGTTTCAATGATACTAAAACTCCAGCCAATAAAGATACGGCGATGAATCCCAATGAAATCCATTCCGGGAATTTATAGTGGTGTACCAATAGCATCTTGATTCCCACAAAGGTTAAAATCGCAATCAAACTGTATTCCAGGTAACTGAATTTCTCCAGCATATTGGCCAAAAAGAAATACATCGAACGTAATCCGAGAATCGCAAATATATTGGAACTGAATACTAAAAACGGATCGGATGTAATGGCTAAAATAGCCGGAACGCTGTCTACCGCAAATAAAACGTCCATGATCTCAATTACGATCAAGGCCACAAATAATGGGGTAGCGGCTCTTCCTTTTTTGGTCGGAATGAAAAATTTCTCACCGTCAGTTTCTGATGTCAACGGCATGATTTTACCCAAGGCTCTGTAGATGAATGATTCTTTTGGCTCAAAATCGTCTTCTTCGCTGTTGAATAACATCTTAATCGCAGTAAACAATAAGAAGCCTCCGAATAAATAAGTGGTCCAACTGAATTTATTAATAATCAGGACACCGAAATAAATCATCAGTCCTCTGAAAACAATAGCTCCTAAAATCCCCCAGAATAAAACCCTGTGCTGGTATTTTTGCGGAATCTTAAAGGATGCAAAAATCACTGCGATCACAAATATATTGTCAATGCTTAAGGAAAGCTCAATTAAATATCCTGTAATGTATTTCATCGTAGCAGCTGCCGGCTTCAATTGGTCAGGGTTGGCCACGTGACCGTTTTGGTACAGCCAATAAATGACGCCTGAAAAAGCAAATGACAGTGAAACCCATACGGCGGTCCACATACTGGCTTCTTTGGTGGAAATTATATGTGGGTTCTTGTTGAAAACTCCTAAGTCTAATGCGAGAAAAATAAATACGGCAATTAAAAAACAAATCCAGACAGTCATATCTTATATATTTTGAGGTATACAAATATAAACTTTGATTTTGGAATATTAAATTTTATATGGTTTTGCCTCTACGAATTAAATTTTTATCAACTTACCTTTAAATTTTAGGGGGTATGTGTTGTTGTAATTTAAAAAATGAATATATTTGCTTCAAATTTAAGGGGTATAACTCAATTTAATTAATTTTATGGCAACACTACGATTTCAATCTCTGCAAAAAGCAACAGGAAGAAAGCCTGTTTCATTTGAAGAATCAGACAGAAAATCAGCGATTTTCGGCTCAAACGTATTTAATGACAAAGCAATGCGACAGTTTTTAACTGAAGAAGCATACAAAGCAGTTAAAGGCGCTCTACAGCACGGAACAAAAATCGACAGAAAATTAGCAGATTATATTGCAATGGGAATGAAAGAATGGGCGCTGTCTAAAGGAGTGACTCATTATACACACTGGTTCCAGCCTTTAACAGGTACGACTGCTGAAAAGCATGATGCTTTCTTCGAAACGTCAATGGATGGCAGTGATCCTGTAGAGAAATTCGGTGGAAGCCAATTGGTTCAACAAGAACCGGATGCCTCTTCTTTCCCGAATGGAGGAATCCGTAACACTTTCGAAGCTCGTGGTTATACGGCTTGGGATCCAACATCTCCTGCATTTATCTTTGGATCTACTTTGTGTATCCCAACGGTTTTTATTTCATATACAGGAGAAGCATTAGATAATAAAACACCTTTGTTAAGAGCTTTACATGCTATTGATACTGCTGCAACAGATGTAGCTAAATATTTTGACAAAAACGTAAAGAAAATTACACCAACATTGGGTTGGGAACAGGAATATTTTTTAATTGACAGTGCTTTAGCATCTTCACGTCCAGATATTTTGGCAACTGGAAGAACTTTATTGGGTCATACATCTTCTAAAGGACAACAATTAGATGATCATTACTTTGGTTCAATTCCTACACGTGTTTTGCAATACATGAGAGAATTAGAACACGAATGTATGTTATTGGGTATTCCGGTAAAAACACGTCACAATGAAGTGGCACCAAACCAGTTTGAGTTGGCTCCAATTTTTGAAGAAACTAATCTTGCAGTTGACCACAACTCTTTATTGATGGATGTAATGCAAAAAGTTGCAGAACGTCATGATTTTAAAGTGTTGTTCCATGAAAAGCCTTTCAAAGGAGTAAATGGTTCAGGAAAACACAATAACTGGTCATTAGCTACAGATACTGGAATCAACTTGTTGAGTCCTGGGAAAACACCAATGAGCAACTTACAATTCTTAACTTTCTTCATCAATACCATCAAAGCGGTTCACGATTATGAAGAATTATTAAGAGCAGGAATTGCATCTGCAAGTAACGACCACCGTTTAGGAGCTAACGAAGCACCGCCGGCAATTATTTCAGTATTTATCGGTCAGCAATTGACAAAAGTATTGGAAGAATTAGAAGGTGTGACAAAAGGAAAATTATCTCCTGAAGAGAAAACAGACCTTAAATTAAACGTTGTTGGTAAAATTCCGGATGTATTGTTGGATAATACCGACAGAAACAGAACATCCCCATTCGCCTTCACAGGGAATAAATTTGAATTCCGTGCTGTAGGTTCTTCTGCAAACTGCGCGGTGTCTATGACAACTTTGAACTCTATCGTTGCGAAGCAATTAATGGATTTTAAAGCAGAAGTGGATGCATTGATTGAGAAGAAAGATTTGAAGAAAGATGAGGCAATCTTCAACGTATTAAGAGAGTACATCAAGCAAACGAAGAGTATCCTTTTCGAAGGTGACGGTTATAGCGAAGCTTGGGAAAAAGAAGCTAAAAAACGCGGATTGAGCAATCACAAAACAACTCCGAAAGCGTTAAAAGCGAAAGTGTCTAAAAAAGCTATCGAATTATTCCATGAATTAGGCGTAATGAACCATGTGGAAGTGGAAGCGCGTTACGAAATCGAATTGGAAGAGTACACTAAAAAAATCCAGATCGAAGGACGTGTATTGGGTGATATTGCACGCAACCACGTAATTCCAACTGCCATCCGTTACCAAAACATCCTAATCGAAAACGTAAAAGGATTGAAAGAAATTTTCGGTAAGGACTTTGAAAAAATTGCTAAAGAGCAAATCGGTCTGATCAAAGAAATCTCCGAGCACATCGAAGGAATCAACAAAAATGTTGACGATATGATCGAGGAACGTAAAAAAGCAAACAATCTGTCTTCTTCTGAGAAAATGGCAGAAGCTTATTGTGACAAGGTAAAACCTTATTTCGATATTATCCGTGAACATTGTGATAAATTAGAGTTATTAGTGGACGACGAAATCTGGACATTGACAAAATACAGAGAGTTATTGTTTACAAAATAATTTACCTAATTATAAAAATTAAAGCCTGTTTTTTACAGGCTTTTTTTTATTTCTGCCACAAAAGGGAAAAACACCCGGCTGCTGAAAGGATAAACACCGCTATCCGTTTAACTAAAATTAGTTAGATGTTCTGTCTGTCTTTTTGTAAGATTTTTGTTTTTATTTGTAATCGATGCGGAAAAAAGTGTATTTTGTCGATTAAATGTATTGATTTGCAGATGTTTATGTTATTTTTTGTATGAAAAATATAACGAATAAAAGTTTTGTGTAACTTTGGAACTACATATCACTAAAAAACTATTTCCTTAAATAGTTCACTTTTTTATAAGTGATTTCCCATCAACTTTTGGATGCTTTTTTATAATAAGTAATTAATAACCAATTAAATATTTTTATTATGAGAAAAGTAATTTTGGGCATTCTGGTAATGCTGTTTTCTGTAGGTATTTTTGCACAGGCAAATTTAAGTGTTGTCAATCAATTGGGAATTGCGAATTCATCCGATGTTGATCAATACGGGTTGTTGAATTATTCTAATACCATGCAGGTGGGGTTAGCAAATGATTCAGAAGTTGATCAGATTGGAATTCTTAATGGAGCCGATGTTGATCAATTTGGAGCTTTTAACAGTTCAGACGTTATGCAAATCGGTATTCTTAATTCAGCCGAAGTTGATCAAGACGGTTTAGCTAATGGTTCTGGCATTTTTCAATTAGGAATTGGTAACACTGCAGAAGTTACACAAGATGGATGGTTTAACGAATCTGCTATTGCTCAGTTTGGAGTAACTAACATGGCTCAGGTTGGTCAATACGGAATTGGAAATTCAGCCGGAGTATTACAAATCGGTGAAGACAACCTTGCACAGGTTTTACAAATTGGTTTAGGTAATGACGCCACAGCATTCCAATTGGGTGAAGATAACTATTCTGGACAGTTGCAAGTTGGGGCTGATAACGAGGCTATTGCTGTTCAGTTAGGAGAAGATAATTTTTCATTGCAAATACAAGCTGGATTGTCAAATTTAGCAGATCATTTACAAATTGGATACGGAAATGCAGCAATAACTACTCAAGACGGTGTTGCTAACTGGTCATTTATCACTCAGGTCGGTGCTTACAACTTCGCTTGGACTAATCAGGAAAACTTATTCCACACAAGTTTTGTAACTCAAATCGGTGCAGGAAATGTTTCGTTAGTAAACCAAGATAACTAAAAATTAAAAATAAAGGGTTTTCAATTTGAATTGAAAACCCTTTTTAAAAAATCAAAGATGAAAACGATTTCTGTTATATTTCTTTTTTTTCTCATTCAGACTTTTTCATTAAAGGCTCAAATAGTTGATATGTCACCTGAGTATCTGGGTGTTTTGCTTGAAAACCAAAGCAGACAGAATGAAATGATTTCCCAAATGGATCAAAATTATGTTTTAAATCAAAATTTAGTGAATGTCAAACAGATAGGGAAGTTTAATGTTTCTGATGTTGTCGTAAAATCGCTTAATTATAATGTTGATGTTTCCCAGTACGGAAACAATAATACGGTTGATGTTTACAGAAACGATTTGCAAACCAGACAAGCGATATACCAACAGGGAAATAACAATACAATTAGTGATTTCTCACTTTATAGTAACCAAAGAACCAATATGAACTTTACTCAAATGGGGAATAATTTGAGGGTGACTAATTTCGGGACAAATTCCATATCGGAGAATATGACCATTTTTCAGACGGGGAATGTCAAAGAAATAATAATCATTAACAGATAAAATGAAAATGATGAAACGGTTTTTTAATGTGATATTTATTTTACTGCTGTGCTCTAATTTGGCTTTTTCACAAATAACAAATACTAAGATTAAGGCTAAAATCGAAGTGGATGAAGGAGTCGATTTAATAGCGATCACTGCAGTTGCTGAAAATTTAACCGAATCAACATTTCAAAGTCTTTCATATAAACTCTCGGTTATCCGTACAGGAAGTAATGAATCAAACAATGTGCAGGGGGGAAAATTTTCTCTTCTCGGTGATCAAAGGGTCAGTTTGTCAAAAACACAAATCAACAACAGTGAAAACAGTAAACTGATTGTTTTGCTGCTCATTTATGATGAAAATAATGTTCTTGTCGGAAAAGACAGATACGTATATGGGGACAAAACAGAAAATACTACAGGGAACAAACAAAAAAAAAATGATGGAGTAGAAATTACGGGGATAGTTTCAGATGAAACCAAAACAAAATTCGGGAAAGATTTTTACGATTTCTTCTATACCGAATTTTCAAAATTGAAACTAAACTCACCAAAAGTGATTTCTGTTGAAGAAGAAATAGCAAATACAAGAACTACCAGGATAAGGGTCAGAATAGATAGCGAAGTTTTAAATGAGTTTATTTCAAGACCTGAAGAAGAATACACTAAAGCAATGGCAGAGGAATCTGTAGTAAAGGTGTTTAATTATCTGAAAAAAATAGAAAAAGAGAGTAAGTATATCACGCAATATTAGAACTGAAGTCATGAAAAATCTAACATATATCGTGTTTCTTTTATTTTTTAGCAATACTGCGTTATCACAGGATTTGGTCTATAAGCCTAAAAATCCAGCATTGGGTGGTGATACATTCAATTACCAATGGATGTTAAGCTCTGCCGATTCACAAAATAAATACAAAGAAGAAGAGGATGACCGCTTTCAGGAACAGTCGCAATTGGAACGTTTTACTGAAAACCTGAATAACCAGTTATTAAATCAGTTGGCGAGATCTCTTTTTCAACAACAGTTTGGTACAGGATCAGGAGTAGGTGGAACGGGCGGCGGTACAGGAACCGGTACTGATGGCGGAATCCAACCGGGAATATACACCTTCGGTACATTGTCAATTGAAATTTTTAATTCTAATCTGGGATTGGTGGTAGATATACTGGATATAACTACCGGCGAACAAACTCAGGTTATAATTCCATAATAATACAGAAATACACTATTGAATTGATTAAAAAATAAAAAATGAGTTGAAAGTTATTGGGTTTTGAAGTCTTTTAAAGGTCTTGTTATGAAGCATTTTGTTAAAGTTTTCGGTATACTTGGATTTGGTTTTTTTTCAAGTTGTGGAGGGTATTTTAATCAGCCTTTAGGGATTGAGAAGCCTACGTTAGGTGAGTCTTCAGCTACATCGGTTAGCTTGAAATCACTCCCTAAGCCTGTTGAACCAATTGTTGTAGGAGTTTATAAATTCAGGGATCAAACCGGACAATACAAACCTTCCGAAAACGGAAGCAATTTCAGTACGGCCGTTACACAGGGTGCCACTACAATTTTGATTAAGGCTCTTGAAGATTCAAAATGGTTTACCCCCATTGAAAGGGAAAATCTCGGAAACTTATTGAATGAACGCAATATCATCCGCTCAACAAGACAGGAATATGCTAAAAATGCTGACCCAAACGAAACACAGCTTACTCCTTTATTGTATGCCGGGGTTTTGGTGGAAGGTGGAATTATTTCATATGATACAAATATTCTTACCGGTGGGTTTGGTGCCCGCTATTTCGGTGCCGGTGGCTCAACTAAGTACCGCCAGGACAGAATATCCGTTTACTTGCGGTTGGTTTCAACTTCAAACGGGAAAGTTCTCAAAACGGTTTATGTTTCTAAAACGATTCTTTCACAGGCTATTGATGCAAGTTTGTTCCGGTACGTGAATTTTAAACGTCTGTTGGAGGTGGAAACCGGATATACTAAAAATGAACCCATACACATGGCGGTGACTGAAGCTATTGAAAAAGCAGTCGAAGCACTTATCATTGAAGGGATAAAAGACAATTTATGGGAAATTAATGCGCCTGCCTCTAAGGTCGTACAGCTTATTAATGATTACGAAAGTGAGAAAAAAATAGCCGAAGAAACACAACTTTACGGACGGCATCTAAACGAAAAAAGAGGAATCTTTGCCATTGAAGGTGGCTTTGGAGCGGCTCTTGTAAATGACGATTATGCTAATCCACAGGCTAAACCAATGATCAGGGGTGCCCTGAAATATCAAATTTCCCCAACATTCTTCATTAGTGGCTCAACAAATCTGTACTGGCTGGGAAATAAGAACCAACTTGAAGTGGGATATGCTTCGGCCGATTTAAACCTGGAAGCAAATCTGTTGCCTTTCGATAAGTTAACACCATTTTTTTACCTCGGTGCAGGTTATAATACAAACAGCCAATTTGAAAACAGATTTTTTAAATTTCAGTTCGGGGGAGGTCTGGAGTATATGGTGACTGACCGAATGGGACTGAAATTTTTTGCCGAACAAAACCTTACCCGGTTTGATAATATCGATTATCTGACCCAAGGGGAGGAATATGATTCTTTTATAAGAGGCGGATTAGGGGTCACTATTTATTTTGGCGGAAAAAAATCAAAACAGAAAAAAGAAGTTCCGGATACAAATTTTCAGGAGTTATTAAACCAACCTAAATAGATAGCCATGAAGATATTTTTAAAAATAATCGGTTTTTTGGTCTTTACGCTGTGCTTTTTAGGTTGTAGTAAAGAATCCTTTGATGAGGGAGGTTTTGGAACTGTCAGGGGACGTGTGGTTAAAGATGTGACTTTTGAACCGCTGGCTAATGTGAAAGTTTCTTCAAATCCTAATACAAGTATTGTCTTTACTGATTCAACGGGAGCTTTTGTAATCGAGAATGTACCGGTAGGAACCTATGCGTTCCAGGCTCAGAAGGATGATTATGTTGCTAAATTTGAAAGTGGTACCGTAATCGCCAACAGCGAAATCGAAATCGTTTTTGAACTTGAACCTGAAGAAGAAATTAATCAATCGCCTTCTGCACCCGTATTGGAAAGCCCTGCCGATAACAGTATCGATTTGCCTTTAAATGTAACGCTGTCATGGTCTTCTACTGATCCTGAAGAAGATGCGCTTACTTACACGATAACGTTACTCAATGACAGAGATGAAACTGTTGTTACTATTCCTGATTTAACGGAAGATTCGTATGAACTGACCGGTTTGAAGTATTCTACAAAATACCATTGGCAGGTGGCAGTTTCTGATGGTACTAATCCCGAAGTGCTCAGTGCCGTAGGAAGTTTCAGGACGCTTGATTTTCCTAATGCCCGGTTGTTGTTCACCCGGAAAATAGAAGGAAATAACGTGGTCTTTACAGCTAATGAAGCTGGAGAAGAACTGCAAATCACTTCAAATTCTTCAAACTGCTACAGGGCTAAAAGAAACCTTCAGATCAACCGCATTGCATTTATTAAATCGGATGGTGCACAGGAACATATTTATACCATGAAGCCTGATGGTAGTGATGTGCTGAAAATAACGAATTCTGTCCCTATTGCCGGTTTTAACATGGATTATGTGACGTATTCATGGAGCGGAAACGGTAGCCAGATTATCTATCCTTATTTTGATAAACTTTATAGGATTAATGCAGATGGAAGTGGGCTGGTTCAGTTGTACCAAGTGGCAGCCGGTCAATTTATTTCTGAATGTGACTGGAGTAACGACGGAACGCTCATCGCTTTGAAAACTAACAATATAAACGGGTATAATGCCGAAATCATAATTATTGATTCTTCAGGTAATTTCGTAAGTACAATTGTGACTGGTTTTGGAGGTGCGGTAGGTAGTGTGCATTTTTCAGTGAACAACCAGCGATTGGTATATACAAGGGATATATCAGGTTATCAGTCACCTGATTACAGACAATTGGATAACTGCATATTCATGTATAATTTCCTTACGGCAACAAGCACGCAGTTAACGGTGTCAAAACCCGCAGGATCTAATGATTATGATGTCAGGTTTTCTCCTAATGAGGCCGAACTGATTTTTATGAATACTTCAAATGATGGTATTTCAACGCGTTACATCCAAAAAGTAAGCCTGACAACTACTAACAGTAGAACTACATTATTCACTAACGGTTTCATGCCTGATTGGCGTTAAACGATCAGGATTAAAGTTTAGGTGTATGAAAAAAACTATCGCACAACTTCTTTGCATGCTGTTTTTTATTTCCTGTGGCCCGGGAAAATCAACTGCACCGTCAAGCGCAAATGGAAAGGGGTACCATGAGGTGATTTACTATAATTTGTATAACGGATCACCTAAAAAATCGTTCAGGGTAATCAAAAATTTTGAAGATTATAAAGCGGTTTTTTTACCCCTAAACGTAAAAAAAATACCTAAAATCGACTTTGAAACACAAAATGTGCTGGTACTCAATGTAGGGAAAAATGATAAAGCGTTGTATGCAGTTGATGTCGAGAAAATAATTGAAGACAGTAATAAGCTTATCGTGTTGCTCAGGAAATTGGATTTTCCAAAGGAAATGGCCGATAAAAAAGTAAATTATTATCCCATAACAATCGTAAAAATTAAATCGAAAAAAGACATTATCTTAAAATAATCCCCTACTTTTATGGGATGATCCGGTTTTTATTTATTTTCTGCTTTGTATTATCGCTCAATGCACAGGAGCGTTTTTCGGTTTATTTCGATAGTAATAAACAAAATTTGAACACACTTCAAACTGAGGCTCTGCTCAATTGGATGGTTCAAAATAAAGACAGTAAAATTCTTTCCCTGCACGGCTTTACCGATGAAGACGGGTCGACCCAATACAATGATACGCTCTCGTCCAAAAGGGTAGATGCGATACTCAAAGTAATCAACGGTAAGATTAAAATCAGGGAAGATTTCAAGAAGATCAGCTTTGGGGAAAACTTCGCTCAATCGGCAAAAAAATCCGAAAACAGAAAAGTGGTTATCTATTATTTACAAGCCAAAGATTTACATAAAGAAGAAGAAATCCTGGGTTTGAAAGCCAAAGGGTATGCTGTAAAAGAAGTTAGTTTTCCGGATAAAGTAATCATCACTAATCCGAATGGTACCAAATCGGAATACAAACTCGACGTCGATTTTATGAAATCGCTCTACAACGCTCCGAAGGGGGACAAACTGAAACTCAATAACCTGAATTTTGTACTCAATACGTTTGCCGTGACTAATGAATCAAGAGGAAAGCTCTATGAGGTTTTATTGGTAATGCAACAAAATCCCAACATGAAAATTGATATCCAGGGACATGTTTGCTGTGTAAAATCAGACCGGCAGGATTTGTCAACCCAAAGGGCAAAAGCAATCTACAAGTTTCTGGAAATGAATGAAATTGCCAAAGCCCGCATGAGCTACCGCGGTTTCGGAAGTACCCAGCCTTTACACGCACTCCCTGAAAAATCAGAAGAAGAACGTGCCGCCAACCGCCGAGTCGAAATCGAAATCATTGAGAAGTAGAGTTCTTGTTAAGTGCTTAGTCCTTAGTGCTTAGTCCTTAGTATTTTTTGCTGAGAGGATATTGCTGCTTGTGGAGCCAATATTACTGCTTGTGGAACCTCTGTTGTCTATTGCGGAGTCAATATTGCTGCTTGTGGAGCCTCTGTTGTCTATTGCGGAGAGAATATTGCCGCTTGCATAGCCTCTGTTGTCTATTGCGGAGAGAATATTACTGCTTGCATAGCCTCTGTTGTCTATTGCGGAGAGAATATTACTGCTTGCATAGCCTCAGTTGTCTATTGCAGAGAGAATATTACTGCTTGCATAGCCTCTGTTATCTATTGCGGAGAGAATATTACTGTTTGCATAGCCTCTGTTGTCTATTGCAGAAAGAATATCATCTATTGCAAAGCCAATATAAAGTATTGCAGAATGAATATCAACTATTGTGGAAGCTATATTTTTAAAGATAAACCCACTAAGTACTATGGACCAAGAGCTAATTACTAATCACTAAATATTGTTAAAGCTATATTTTAAAGATAAATCCACTAAGAACTAATCACTCTTCACTAATTACTCCCCACTAATCACTAATTACTAATTACTAATTACTATATTTGCACCACAACAACTACAACAACAATAATGAGTTCAGATACTTCAAAAAGGTATGCACTTCGTGGCGTTTCTGCTGCTAAGGAAGATGTGCACAATGCAATCAAAAACATCGATAAAGGTTTATTCCCAAAAGCTTTCTGTAAAATTGTCCCTGATTATTTAACAAATGATGAGGAATATTGCTTAATCATGCATGCAGACGGTGCCGGTACAAAGTCTTCTTTGGCGTATATGTACTGGAAAGAAACCGGAGACATTTCCGTTTGGAAAGGGATCGCCCAAGATGCATTAATTATGAATATCGACGATTTGTTATGTGTCGGTGCTGTAGATAATATTATGCTGTCTTCCACTATCGGAAGAAATAAAAACCTGATTCCCGGTGAAGTGCTTTCTGCTATCATCAATGGTACAGAAGAATTAATCGACGAACTGAAATCTTTCGGTGTTACCATCAACTCAACCGGTGGGGAAACTGCCGACGTGGGTGATTTGGTTCGTACCATCATCGTCGATTCTACTGTTACGGCACGTATGAAACGTAAGGATGTAGTGGATAATGCAAACATTCAGGCCGGTGATGTTATCGTCGGACTGGCTTCTTACGGTCAGGCGAAATACGAGAAATCATACAACGGTGGAATGGGAAGTAACGGATTAACGTCTGCCCGTCACGATGTTTTCGCAAAATACCTGGCCGAAAAATACCCTGAAAGTTATGATGCTTCGGTTCCTGCCGATTTAGTGTATTCCGGAAACGTAAAACTGACAGATGCTGTCGAAGGTTCTCCAATCGATGCCGGTCAATTAGTGTTGTCGCCAACAAGAACTTACGCACCAATCATCAAAAAGATATTGGAAAAATATACTCCAAAAGATATCCACGGAATGGTACACTGTAGTGGTGGTGCACAAACCAAAGTACTGCACTTCGTTGACAATGTGCATGTGATCAAGGATAATTTATTCCCGGTTCCTCCTCTGTTTAAACTGATCCAGGAGCAATCCGGCACCGATTGGAAGGAAATGTACCAGGTGTTCAACTCAGGTCACCGCATGGAAGTGTATGTTCCGGCTGAAATTGCCAATGATATTATCGCAATCTCTGAATCTTTTGGTGTTGAGGCACAAATTGTTGGTCGTGTGGAAGCTTCTGATGCTAAAAAACTGACTATCAATTCGGAGTACGGGGTTTTTGAATATTAATCGTTTGTATTGTTGATACCTTCTGAAGTAACTGCTGCCTTTAAAAAACATCTTGAAGCACTTATCGAAGTGTCTGATTCCGAACTGGAATTCATCTTGTCTTTTTTTGAATACAGAAAATTCAAAAAGCATCAGTTTTTGATTCAGAAAGGTGGTACCGCCGAATATTCCTACTGGTTGTATGAAGGTCTGACCAAGTCTTTCTTTACTGATGAAGCGGGGAAGGAGCATATTTTGCAGTTCGCCATGGAAAATTGGTGGACGAGTGATTATGAAGCCTATTTCAGTGAACAGCCTGCTACATTGGATGTAGACTGTATCGAAAATACTACGGTTTTGTGTATTTCCTATCAAAACAGGGAAAAGCTTTGTGCGCAAATGCACAAGATGGAACATTTCTTCCGTAAGAAGGCGAACAGCGGTTACATCGCACTCCAAAAAAGATTCCTGAACAGTTACACAAACAATACAAAGGAACGTTACGATTTGTTGCTAAAACAGTATCCTGCTTTGTTTCAAAGGGTGCCAAAGGCTTTTATCGCTTCGTATCTGGGGGTAACGAGGGAAACGCTCAGCCGTTTTCAGGAGTCCTGATGTGAGGAACATCACATCATAGAATTGATTTAACTCATTCCGGATTTGTTTTCCAGTCGCGAACTTTGCTTCTGTAAAAACAATCGAAATGAAAACAATCAAATTATTTCTAAGTGTATTTTGTGCTACACTTTCTTTACAGGCACAGGAAATCTCAAAAGACAAATTATCCATTATTGCCGAAAGCAACCATCAGTGGACAGGTATTGCCATGTCGCAAACCAACAGGATGTTTGTGAACTTCCCGCGTTGGTCTGCTGATACTCCTGTGGCTGTCGCTGAGATCATTAATGGTAAAATACACCCTTTTCCGGATGCTAATTGGAATATGTATGAGGAGAATCCCAATCATTTTACTTGTGTCCAAAGTGTTTTTGTAGATAAAGCGAACCGGCTTTGGGTTTTGGATACGGGTTATGAGTTGGAAAAGGATAAAACTAAAGGAGGAAAGTTGTTTGTTTTTGACCTTCAGAAAAATGAATTGACCAAAACATATGATTTCCCGGTTGAAGCAATCACCGATAAAAGTTACCTGAATGATTTCCGTGTTGATGAGGTTAACAATAAAGTATACCTCACCGATTCCCGTTTGGGCGGATTGGTGGTATTGGATCTGAAAACAAAAGAAGTCAGAAGAATCCTTGCCAGTCATCCTTCCACTTTAGCTGAAGTACCTGAAATTACGATCGAAGGTATTCAAAGAAAGAAACCTGTGCATTCTGATGGTATCGAACTGGATAAAGAACGGAAGTATTTGTATTATTGCTCGCTTACGGGTGAAAATGTATACCGGATTCCGGTGAAGTATATCGTTGATGAAAAATATAACGATGCATTTTTAGGTGCTAAAGTGGAACAATTTGCCAAAACCGGTGCAAACGACGGTATTGCTTTTGATGGCAAAGGAAATTTGTATCTAAGCAGCCTGGAGAAAAACGGTATTTCAGTCGTGGACAAGAATGGAACTTTCAAAACGATAATTACAGATGGTTTAATTCAATGGCCGGATTCGCTCTCCTTCGGTAATGGCGGTGTTCTGTATTTTACAACGTCTCTGATTCATTTGCCTAAAGATAAAAGGCCTACATATAAGGTCTTCCGCCTGGATTTAAAATAATAGGTTTAAGTTACACGGATAAGTTTTATCTTTGATGTCAATTATAAGATGCCATGTACGAACTGCTTTTTTGGAAATATATAGATGAGGTGTATTTAAACCATCAGGAGGTTTATGAATCACTTGTGGAAAATGAACCGGTTGAAGGTTTGGAAGAATTGCCTGTCCAAGTAATAGTTAACCGTATTTCAAATGCTTTTGCCCAATGGGAAAAGGTGGACGAATTCAGCTTTAAAAACACAAAAGGAGTGGGGGCATTCCATATCATTACAACACCGCAAAGTATCCAGATTAATTGTTATGGGACAGAAGGTAAAACCATGAATAAGTTGTGTGATATCATGACCGAATTCAAATGTCCGCTATATGATCCCCAGGTGCCGGTACGCTATGATGAATTTGAAGAATAACAGATATGAAGATAGATCCAAAGAAAGGAATTGACCAACTTATTTTCGGGATGAAGCAGAAAGATGTGAAAGCATTGTATGGCAACCCCGATAAACAATACGAAGATGAAGATAGTAATGTCATTTATCTGTACAATGAGAAAAAGATTCGATTGACATTTTATGAAGATGAAGAGTTCCGTTTGGGATACCTGATTTCGTCACATCCTGAACTGGAATTGTTCTCTGAAACTATTATCGGAAAGAACTGGCCGGAAATTGAAATGTTGTTGACATCTAAGAATATCAAATCACTTGAACAGGAAAGCTTTGATTCGGTTGATAATTATTTCAATGAAAGCAACTGGATGATTTTTCAGGTAGAATACAATGAAGTGATCCGTTTCGAATTAGGTGCAGTTTTTAATGAAAAAGCCGATGAATTCGACTGGAAGTTTAAAGGATAGAGTGAGTAGCAGTTAGTGATTAGCTCTTAGTCCCATAGTAATTAGTGGGTTTATTTTAAAAAATAGAGGCTTCGCAATAGTTTATATTCTCTCAGCAATAGTTTACAGAAGCTCCACAAGAGTTTATATTGGCTTCACAAGAGTTCATATTCTCTCAGCAACAGTTTACAGAGGTTCTACAAGAGTTCATATTGGCTCCACAACAGTTTGTATTCTCTCAGCAACAGTTTACAGAGGCTCCACAAGAGTTCATATAGACGCCACAAGCGGCAATATTCTCTCAACATGAAGCGCAAGCTTCTTTTCTAATTACACTTCACTAAGTACTAAGTGCTAATTACTAATCACTAAAAAAACAAATCCCGCCTTTTGAGCGGGATTTTCTGTATTATTTAGTAACTGTTCCGGGAGCACTTTCCAGTAATTCCAATTCGAAAATTAAATTGGTATTAGGAGGGATAACTCCACCAGCTCCTTGTGGTCCATAACCTAAATTGGAAGGAATGAACAATAAGGCTTTATCTCCTAAGTTCATTTTTTCCAATCCTTCCAGGAATCCCGGGATTAAACCGTCTTTTCTTCCTGCTTGGAAAGGGAAAGGCTGATAACCGTTAGCTGCAGCTCTGTTAGGGTCAAATTTCCCGTAATCTTTCGCAACACCTTCATAACTGGTATCAAATATACTTCCGTCTTCAAAGTAACCTGCATAATGTACATATACAGTTGATCCGTCAACCGGTTTTTTTCCTGAACCTTTTGTAACAATACTGTAAATTAATCCTGATTCAGATTTTGTTCCTTCAGCTTTAGCTTTTGCAAAATAAGCCAGTTTATCTGCTTTTACTTTTGCTAATTTAGCCTCCTGTGCTTTTTGTTCTCCCACTTGTTTTGCCACATCATCTTTAAAGATTTTGGCAGCATCAAATTTTTTGGCTTTAGAACCCTTACGGATAATCGTTACTTTTTTGATTACATCGTCCTGTGCGATTTTATTCACAACATCCTGACCGGTTACAACATGACCGAAAATAGTGTGTTTACCATCTAACCATGGTGTTTCTTTGTGTGTGATGAAAAACTGTGACCCGTTAGTGCCCGGACCTGCATTAGCCATCGATAGGATACCGGGACCAGTGTGTTTTAATGTAGGGTCAAATTCATCTTTGAATTTATAACCCGGTCCACCGCTTCCGTTTCCGTCAGGATCACCACCCTGGATCATGAAGTTAGGTATTACACGGTGAAATTTTAATCCGTCGTAATAAGGCTTTCCGCTGAATTTTTCACTTACCATCGTGTTTTTTCCTTCGGCAAGCGATACAAAATTAGCTACGGTAATAGGAGTTTTTTCAAACTCTAACTGCAATAGGATTTTTCCTTTATTGGTTTCGATTTCTGCATACATTCCGTCAGGTAACTTGTCGTTCCCTGATGTGCATGAGAATAATAAAGAGAATAAACTTAAAATTAGACTTGTCATTCGATTCATTTTGGTTAATAATTATGGATATAGTTATTCATTAGTTGTTTTAGGTGCCGCAGCCGGTGCTGCCGCTGCATCCACTTTAATGTCATTAAGTGTCACTGTGTACATTAAAGGCTGGTTGGTGCCCACTTTCTTTTCATCCCCGTGATACCCGAATGCCATATGGGAAGGAAATAAAAAGCGTACGGTTTCTCCTTTTTTCATTAGTTTCAAACCATGACGCAATCCCATAATGATGTTTTGTTTGTCTACAACATATTTTTGCGGTTTTAACTCTTCCTGGGAGTAAATCACTTTACCTTTTAAATCTTTTATTTCATAATCGAAATAAGCAATCTCACCTTTGTCCGGTGTGTCGGTAGAAGCTTCGTTTTTGGTTACATAAGTATACCAATATCCTTTAGTCGAAGCTACATAATCCACTGCAGTATCTTTCTTGATGATGTCAGCAATGATGCTTTCTTCGCTTTGGTTTAATTTCTTGTTACGCTCTATTGACTTTTTCATGAATTCACCACCTGAATGCGAAACAGGTCTTCTCGCTTCCGGTTTATGACTACAGCACGTTACTAAATTCATGCCAAGTAATA
Organism: Flavobacterium amniphilum; assembly: GCF_023634845.1. Lineage (GTDB taxonomy): Bacteria > Bacteroidota > Bacteroidia > Flavobacteriales > Flavobacteriaceae > Flavobacterium > Flavobacterium amniphilum. Next base: position 17,275 of record NZ_JAMLJL010000028.1, read on the forward strand.
AAACCATTATAATTTTTGCCAACTTCATATGCTTATTTTTTAATTTCCTTTACGATTTTTACAAAACGCGACACTGTTTCTTCCATAGTTTCCGTTGAACGTCCGCCTGCTGCATTGATGTGTCCGCCTCCGTTAAAATAAGTACGGGCAAACTGATTGACATCAAATGAATTTTGCGAACGGAACGAAATCTTGATAATACCTTCCGCTTTATTTTCGATAAAGATAGCAGTAAAATCGATTCCGTCAATAGTTAATCCATAATTAACAAAACCTTCTGTATCTCCTTTTTGATGATTATGGGCATCTAATTCGGCTTGGGTAAGCGTAATATATGAGGTTTTATACTCCGGCATCAATTGCATGTTTTGTAAGGCTTTGCCCAAAAGCTGCATACGGTCATAAGAACTCGTGTCAAACAAATTGGTATGGATTTCGGCATTGTTGATGCCTTTGTCAATCAAATCTGCCGCCACTCTGTGGGTTGTGCCTGTGGTGCTTGAAAATCTGAATGATCCGGTGTCAGTCACAATTCCGGTATACAGACAAGTCGCCACTTTGGTATTGATCAGTTGTTCCATTCCCAATTGATGGATAAAATGATACACCATTTCGCAGGTTGAACTCATCGCCGTATCTGAATACATATAACGGGCATATGAATCCGGCAGCTGATGATGGTCAATCATGATGAAGGTTTTATCCAATTGCTGTAAATAACTACCGAATAAATCGCCTGTACGGTGCAATGCGTTGAAATCAAGGGTAAAAATAATATCAGCTTCCTGAAGTTTGGGTTCACAGTTTTTTGGGTTTTCTTCAAACAACATAACCTTATCAGAATCCGGCATCCATTTTAGGAAATCAGCAAATTCATTTGGGGAAATAACCGTTACTCCGTGGTTCAGCTGCGTCAGGAAATGATACAGCCCTAAGGTTGATCCCATCGAATCACCATCCTGGTTACGGTGTGGCAGTACTACAATTTTTTTTGGAGAAGTCAGTAATGCTTTTACTGCTTCAATATCCTCTCTGTTCATCATGTCGCGAAAATACGATTTTAGTTGGAAAGATTCAAAGGTTCCAAGCGGTTATGTAACAGAAAAACAAAGTGCTTTTTAGGGCATTTTGAAAAAATATTCAGGAGAGATAGGAGTAAGGGGTCAATTATTACATCGGATCAGCAGTTACCCTGAAGGTCATATCCGATTGTACATCTACTTTCTGCATTAAAGTTTCTCTTGTGGTTACCTGTGTTCTTAGTTTGTAACTGTCAGCTTTGATGTATTTGTCCAGTTTTTTGGACGTACAGGTTAAGTTGATGCTGTTGGTTGTGACACTGATGTTATCCAGATAAGCGAGTTCAACTTCATCATTTCCATCAGTCGAAATATAGATATGGATGGCTTTTAAAAAGCTGAATGTTTTGTCTGAAGGATTAGTGATGGTTAGCTTCAGTTGCTTTAGTTTAACATCTTTTACCAAACCTGCATTGGTGTTGTTATTCTCAAATTCGGAAGTGGAATTAGTCGTAACATCAGGTGTTGGAGCGTCAAACGGTGAGTTGAACGGCAATCCGCTGTTAATTGAAAAAGTAGATTGGTCGTGTACGTCAAAAGTCATTAACCTGTCAATTACATCACATGATACCATTGCAAAAGAAAGCAATAGACTTAAGGTCAGAAAAGTAGTTTTCATTTTGGGGCAAATTTGGAGTCCAAAAGTAAAAATTTTTCCGGAAGTGAGCTTAATTATTTTATTGTGGGTGTTCCCGAAATATTTTAAAACCTTAAGCTCTAATAAGTCTAAGCGTCTAAAAATCCAATAATCCAATAATCTGACAATCTAAACTACAATTCCTCCAGCAACAACAGCCCATGCCGCAACGCAAACAACACCACACCAATAAAGTTCTTGGAATCAGTTTTTTCCATGATGCGCTTGCGGTGTGTTTCCACGGTTCGCACGTTAATAAATAATTTATCGGCAATTTCGGAACTGCTCAGTTCTTTACAGGCCAATCGGATGATATCCATTTCACGGCGGGTGATAGGAGCCGGAGAGTCTAAAAGATTGGAAGGCTTCCTTTTTTCCCACAAAATCGCTTCCCTGATAACCGAAGCCAGATCATCATCAAAAAAATAATCTTTAGCGCGGATATCTTTTATCGCTTTTTCCAGTTTTTCGGGTTCGGCATCCTTAGAGAAAAAACCGTTGGCGCCCAGTTCCATTACGCGGTGAATGCTCTCTTTGGTGGTAAGTTGTGAGATAATCAGGATTTTTACATCAGGATAATGCTTCCGTAGCTGTTTACAGGTTTCAAAACCATCCATTTCAGGCATTTGAATGTCTAATAATACCAAATCAACCGGAATGGCTTCCAGCTGCTCCATCAGTTCTTTTCCGTTTCCGGCCTGTAATACCACTTCTGCTCTTTCAATCGAATCAATCAGAAGTGCCAGGCTTTTCCGGAAAAGGCGGTGATCATCTACAAGTCCAATTTTCAGCATAGTTATCGTTTTAATGTAATTATATAATGGTTTCCTTTGGGGTTTTCCTTTTGTTTCATCTGTGCTCCGATGACTTTGAGCCTGGAACTGATGTTTTTGAGTCCGCTCCCTTTGGAAGTCTTCAATGAAGTGTAAAAATCAAAGGGGATACCATTGTCAATAATTTCAAGGGAATATTCAGCTTCAGGTGAAGACAGTAAGACCAGACAGTGTGTAACACCACCATATTTAATCATATTGGTGGTCAGTTCCTGCACTACCCGGAACAGTTCATAAGCGATTTCATTTGAAAAATCAGGAGCTTCGGTATTGCAAACAAACTCAAAAGCAATCTTCGAGTTAGTGGTCAGTCTTCCAAAATAGTCTTCCAATGCTACTTTGAATCCGGCAAGTTCGAGTAAAGGTGGCATAAGTTTGTACGAAACTTGCCTGGTATTTTCCAGTGCAGCTTCAATTCCTTCTTTGATCTCAGCAAACAGTTCCTGCTTTTCTTCGTCCTTTTCCCCACGCTGTAAAACAGAAAGATAATTCCGGATGGCATTTAAGTCTCCCGAAACACCGTCGTGTAAATCGGCAGCAATCCGGATGCGTTCTTTTTTTTCACTTTCCAAAGAAGACTGCAGTAAAAGCTCAGCTTCTTTGCGCTTCATTTTGATGAAGTAATTCTGGTAAAACAACACCAGAAATAACAATCCAAAGGCAAAAAACAACATCACTGTTGTGCCTATCCACATAACTGAATTTATTGTACTCGTGCCTTCCAAATGCCTATTAATAATAAAATCCTGAAAAAGATATTGAAAAACAGATTCAACATCCAATAATCTATAAAATATTCTTTCTCATTTTCAAGAATAACGCTTCCTAAAAGGTATAAGAAAAATGTGCCTGAAAAGTAAAATAATAATCCTGATATAAAATAAAAATGGGGATATTTTAATAAAGAATCCTCCTCTAAGTTAATAAAAGCATACTTCATCCACAAGAGTATGGCAATAATAACAAAAACGGATTCAATAAGCTGTAAATAATCGTCACCATCCATGAAATTGTCGATCTTTCCCTGATAGAGAATGAAACCAAAACAAACTGAGTAAAGTATCCCGAAGAAATAATGAAGATAAGTGTATTTACCTTTGAGTAATCGGTAAAAATACTGAATGAGCACAAAAAATTCAATGGTAGTATATACTTTGAACCAAATCGAAGGATCAACCTTAAGTATCATTGTGAATATTAACTCGTAAAGACTGCCCAAAAAAATAAGTGCCAGAAAAGGAAGTATCAGGAAAACATCTCTACTTAATTTGTTTTTTAATGTTATAAACAAGCCTAAAGGTAAAAAACCAAAAAAATAGCCAAGTAAACAAAAATAAAAGTAAATATGCATAGGGATTGCTTAAAAATAAGGCCTATGAAAATAGGCCTTATTATACATGCAAACTTACGTAATTTTATTAATCCATTAAACCGTCAATAGGGCAAATTGGAGGACATACAGTTGTTTTATTCACAATCAGTCCCTTCATGTCGTTTTCATCAGAATTTACTCCAATGAAAACCTGGTTCATACGGGCTTCTGCATAATCATAGCCATTGTAAACCCTTAGTCCGATACAGTCTTCCTGGTTCAAAATGTCTTTGATGTGGTTCTTTCCCACAAAGAAAGAGGTGACTTCATCCGGGTAGTTTTTTTTGAATTCGGAAACATAATCCTGAGCCTCTTGCAATGTGATTACTTCACCTGTGTTTACGTCTAACATATACTTATTTTTTAAAGTTATGAGACGAAAGTAAAATCCTGTGAACCCCCGTAAAATACCGGCAAACACGCATTTTATTAGGTACTTTTGCGTAAAAAATCAGGTTATTGCAAAAATGAATGTCACAGATTGGAATTTATTGCTGGGAAATTGCTCATTTTTTAAGTAGTAATGCGTACAATTTGTCCGTATTAACAAGTAATTATTTACTGATTAACTATCTTTTGAAATAACAATAACCACAAATTTCAAATCATGAAATCTGTTGTTTTATTTGTGTGTCTGTTAAGAGGGAATAAGGTGTTCTTATAATTTTATAAGACAAATTTTTCCAGATAAGATTTTGTGGTAAGTAAGGAACTTCCTATTTCGGAAGTAATCAAATCTTGTTTGCAAGGATTGGAGATACCCATTATAAATTATGCCACTCATGATTGCATCCATCTTTACACCAGATGCTCCTTCTGTGTGTGTCTGAAATTTTAAAAAGCATAATTAAGCTGATGAAGGCCTTCCGCATTTCGTTATCAGGCAATGAAGTTATTTTTTGCAATGCAATTGAAAAACCTTTGCTTTTTAGTAATGCTATTGGTGTTACTGTTGGTTTTAAAGGAATTAATGGAATTGCTTTTTCAATTAATTCCTGACTGGGGTGGGATTGCTGTAAATAAAAATTTATCAGGAAAACAATTTTTCGCTGTTTTTCAATATCAAGCAGGTCAAACCAGATAAGAATATGCTCAAGGTTTTCTTTGTTCTGGGCAAAACGGTAGATTAGTATTTCTTCGGAATCAAGCAAAATAGCTTTTGTTTTTAAGTTATATCTATTATTAATTCTGAGTTTTAATCCAGTTTGTTCGTATCGTATTTCTCTTTAAAATCTCTTATGGATTTCTTCTTATCGTCATTGTTAAAGTCAAGGTTATCCCTGTTGAAAAACCTCTTTTTCAATTCGGTAACCGCTATTGTTTTCTCGTACTCGAATTCTTTGTCGTAAATTTTATCACTGCCGAAATAAAGAAAGTCTTCATGGAAATAAAATAGTCCCCAATTAAGGGTTTCGTCAAATACTATCAAGTCGTCGGCAAAGAAAAGGCCCTCCCAGTATTTAATGACCATTTTCCAAGTTAATGCGATTGATTGTTCACTTCTGTCTCCTTCAATATATACCAATCTGTTAAACGGAATTGGTTTACTGTACAGCCACTTTTTAATTTCTTTCCCGCAATCTTCGGTTACTTCAAAATCTTCAACCGTTTTAAAATACCGTTCATTAAAGGGTTTCCATAACGGTCCGGTTATCATTTTGGAACTGAAAATGTAATTTCGGATAAATTCGCTTGCTTCTTTATTGAGAAAGAAAATCTGGTCCTTATGTTCCTGCGGAATGGCATTTGCCTCTTCAGGTGACCACAGAAAACTCAACGAATCGGGAAAGTCGGTTGAATAGCTTTTTATGTTATCAAAAGTGATCATTTTGGTTTGTTGTGGAGTTCAGTAACATCCAATTTTTGCAAATATACCGAAGTTCGGTAATATAATCGTTTGCCAAAACTGTATTCGGGTATTGGGTATTTTCAGCTTATACGGTTTATTGTATTTCTTTTTTATCAGGAATCACAATTTTGTCCGATATTGTATCTTAAATTTTAACCAACTTTGTATCAGGTTATATCACAACACAATGAAAAATTTCTCCAATAGTTTAAGTTCGATATATTTAGTTGTTTTAGGGATAATATGTGTGCAAACTGGTGCTGCATTTGCAAAATACCTGTTTCCGGCTTTGGGGGCAAACGGAACGGTAAGTGTGCGGCTGGCCTTCGCTTCAATTATTCTTTTGCTGGTGTTCAGGGTCAAAATCTTTGGCAGAAAGAAATCAGATTATTTATGGTGTCTGCTGTATGGAATCTCGCTGGCCGGAATGAATTTATCGTTTTATCTGGCCATTAGCCGCGTTCCCCTCGGATTGGGAGTGACTTTTGAATTCTTGGGCCCGTTAATTCTGGCTATATCGCTCTCACGCAAATATACTGATTTTATCTGGGCCGCTCTGGCCGGATTGGGAATTGCCCTGATAACACCATGGAATAATTCGGGTTCGATAGATATGATAGGGATTTTACTGGCGCTTCTGGCAGGATTATTCTGGGTGGGGTATATCCTGTGCGGAAAGAAAATATCTGGAAAAATGAAACCCATTGATGCAGTGGCATTGGGTATGTTTGCGGCTTTTCTTCTGGTACTGCCGTTCGGATTAAACGACGGTGTTGTCGAAAAGATGAATCTAAAACTAATGGCTATCGGAATCTGTGTGGCATTGCTGTCAAGCGCAATTCCTTTCAGTTTGGATATGAAAGCTTTTAAAAACATATCGTCAAAAACCTACAGTATTTTAATGAGCCTGCATCCCGCTGTTGCTGCTTTGTCCGGTCTTCTGTTTTTAGGGGAGAAGTTGAGCTTCACCCAAAGCTGCTCTGTCCTTTTTGTGGTGGCGGCAAGTATAGGATCGGCAATAACTTCGAAGAAGTAATTGAATAAAACGGTTCTTCTGCAGTTAGCATCTTTAATCGCATCGTGACTGTCGGGCTTTACCGGAAAGGATTTTCTGTTTGTCCTTTAAATTCTTCTATATATTCAGGTTTTTTTTTAAATTAATCATGCATCCGGTTTAGCTGGTCTTCATGATCCAAATGATGATGTTGTCTGTTTTACCATACCCTCCACCACGGTTTTACAGTCTTTGGTTGTGCCACTTTACTTTTGTTTATTGCATCATCCAGCCAGTTTTCATACCAGTCTAAAAAGTTGGATTCGTCTGCAAGATGCGGCCGGTATTCTACTTCGTCATATAGGTAAATGACTCGTCCTTTCTCTTTTCCGTTTAAAACAAGTCCCTGATATCCGCTACAGCCACAAAATCCTATGACTAAAATCCCCGAGAATACTTTTTCCAAATGTCTGTCGTAATCTTCATCAGTAATGTCTTGACCAAGGTTTTCATATATGTTTTCCCATGTAGCTTCAGTCATACTTGGATTAAAAAAGAAGTCATTTTGCAGATAGTCAGTGTTTTGAATCAATACATTGACCAGTGTTTCTAATTTGTAAATTCCGTAATTGGGTCCGGCAGCCGAATTACCCACAATACTGTTAGGATATTCAATCCCGCCATTGCCCACCTCTGTAATAAAGGATTTGTAACACGGAGGCAATGTGATTTTATACTTTGCCTCAAATTCAGCTACTTCATGTGCGTAAGCAGGCCGTCCTAAATAATATTTATGGTAGTCTGCTCCAAAAATTTCAAGCCTCCTGTCTAAGCTTTTAATTGTTTTAAGCTTGTCTTTTATTCTTCTTACTTGTTCAGTGTAATACATAAACTGTTTTGTGTAATGGTTTTATTTGCAGGAGATTGCTTCTGTTCTTAAGTAGGCACTTTCTTGTGTTGAATAATAATATTTTGCAACGGTACATTCACAATTCTCTTTAGCCAAATCATAGATAATGACTCTGGGACCATGGGTAAAATTACCGCGCCCCCAATCTGTTATTTTGAATCCTTTCTTCTTAAGAATCCGGACAAAAACAGATTTTTCATCCGAATCATCAGGAATTTTATCAGCCAATGATTCATAAAGGTCTTTTACTTCTATTGGTCTGTTATTTTTTTGCTTTATTGCAAAATCAACAACATCTTCTTCAAAACTTTGGCTATGTACGATTTTATCTTGTTGGCAGGAAACAGATAAAACTAAAAATAGAATCAATATGATGTTTTTCATGTTATCGGAATATAAGTTTACCAGAATCTCCACCAGGGTCTTTGGGTTTCTTTTCCGGAATCAGATTTCTCTTCCTCTATACGGTTTCCGGTTTCGTCATAACGCTCATGATCATCGCCTATGACTTTGGCATTTAAATCTCCTGCAATTTTTACCATTGCGATGATAGCATCTTTATCGGGGTTCTTGGTATGGATATTTCCGCACTCTTCCCAATACCATAAAGGCCAATCCTCATTTTGGCCGACATGGTAAAAAGAATTCCGGTCATTATCCGGATCGTTGTATAGATTTGGGTTTTTGGATACATATTCTGTCCATTCTTCAAAACTGATTATGTTTTGGTCTTCATCATCAAACCATGTGTCTTTTCGGGTTATATGTAAGTTGTACCCCATATTTATTTTGTATGTATTAAGATTTATTGTAATCCTGATTTGGCCTTGGTATTTCTGTTTCAGACTTTTCCGTTTAGACCAAAACCAACTATATAAAATTACTTTTTTTTCTAAAACTTCTTATGAATTTAAGAAACATAAACGATTCATTAATTCCTAACGTATTCGTTTCGGTTAAATTACCGTTTTAAGTTGTTTTCAATTAACCTGCGTAAAGAGGCCATTCCTTTATAAAGTCCAACTCATTTGCTTTCCCATATTCAGAAATTAGCTTGTCCATCAGTGCAGGGGAAATGAAAATCTGGTTGTTCATCAATAAATAAATCCTGTAGCCATCATATTCAGCTGTTTTGAAAGTATCTAAATCCAGATGGTGTTTCAGTTCAATCTCCGAATAATCAGTCCGCGTTTCGTCTGTGGATTTTCTCCAGATGCTTACCTGGTTTGTCGCAATGATTTGATCAGCCGCATATTTGTTTAAAATTGCCGCAATTGGAGTATGAACTAAATGCCCGGCATGAAGTATGGGCTTGAATTGGCCAAACTCGAGAACCCTGTATTTGTTTTCGTTGATTTTGTCTACACTTACTGTTTTTTCACGATAATCGTCTCGATTAGTCAGCCGGTATAGTTGTGGTTTGTCGATATGGGGTCAATTTCAGGTTTGTTGGTGATTATTGTAGATGCTTTCCGACCCATATGCTGCTTTTAGGATTATGTGGCTGTATTCATTTTTCCAAAGATATATTTTTTTTACTAAGGAGAAGTAGGGTTTATACTATCCTGAAAGCATTTGTTGATTGGTTTGGGATAAAAAAAAGGGATGAACACAACAAGTGTTCATCCCTTTTTATTGAATAACGTTTTAAACGGATTATTTAATTTATATTCTTTGTAGGCACGGATTGCAAATCCGCCTTTACTTTGTCTTAGATAAAAAATGATTATCTTTTTCAAAGGAAAGCAGAGGTGAACTATCAAATCCGCCAAGCTCGTTACTTATATAGCGCAATAGTCCTCTGCC
>NZ_JAMLJL010000029.1 GCF_023634845.1 Flavobacterium amniphilum
CATTCCAATTTTGAAATTGTAGCAGTAAGGTAAAAAAAAACCTCCTTTAAATGGCTTTAAAAAGAGGTTTTATAAAATGTTTTTTGGAGTTATTTTGAAAAAATAGTAGTTGTGCAACAGTTACCGCTGTTAACCGCTGTCAGGGTTAAAACCGCTGACAGGGTTTGAATGCCGGAAAAATCAGGTGGTTTTAACGGAACAATCTTTTCGTATATTTGACTTTAGCCTTACGAAAGACCAAGAAACAAAAAAGCGACTTCTTAAAGTTGGATGAACATTATTCATAATAGTCTAAAAAATGTATTTAAAAATTCAATACCTGCCTCTATTTTTTCTGTTATTAATTTCCTGTAACTCCAAGCCAGAAAAACAGGAACATTTTAAACCACTGACAATCAGCAAAGATTCCCTGACAGTTCCTTCTTTTACGATTCAGTTAAATCTTTCCGATCAGGCAGAAAGAAAATTGCAACTTGAAAACGAAACCGTTATACTGGACATCGAATTTATCGGAACGCCTAAAAACAGAATCCACCAAGATTATAAATACGAATATTATGATGAAAACGGGCGGATTAAGATTGGAAAAAAAACCTTCGAATTAAAAAGCGAAAGAAACATTGTAATCGATAGTTGCAAAATTTCAAAAGGATTACTGGATTTAATTAAGGACAAGGCATACTTTACGACAATTAGTGTGGTTAGTGGCAGAAAATCTTCAGAAAACAACCTCTTGGATTGTGAATTTGTAATGAAAAATATTGAAACTATCAAAAACCAAACTATCCTAATAAACGGGAAACTTATCGGAGAATAAGACACTATATACAAAGATGGTTGCTAAAATTATCCCTTTAGCTATTAAAATATTCAAATGACAAAAACTAAATCTAATATTTGGGAAGAATTTGCAAACGCAACAGGTGGCAAATTTGTTGAAAGAGATGAAAACTGGCTTTCAGACAAAGCCGAGATTGATCATAATGGCTGGAAAATCATTTTCGACAACCACACAATATGTTCGGACAAATTTCAACAGGAAATGACCCGGGTAATTGCCCCAATTGTTACAGTAGACAAATTCAGGTTTGAAATTTACCGGAATGGTTTCATCCGGTCTATTGAAAAAATATTTGGTGCCCAGGATATTAAAATTGGACGCCAGGAATTTGACAAAACTTTTATTATCAAATCAAATAATGAGTTTAAGATTAAAAGTCTGCTTCAAAACCAAAAAATAAGAAGTCTTATTGAAAATGAAAAAGAAGTCAATCTGGAACTATCTGATCAAAAAGGCGTTTGGGGCGTTAAACTCCCCGAAAAAGAACTTGAATTACAGTTTTATACGGATGGAGCAATCAATAATATAGAGCATTTAAAATCGTTACTCAGCCTTTTTCAGGAATTACTCGATACTTTGTATCAAATGAAATCGATTGAAAATAAGAAAAAACAGTGTTAAATGTGATGCTTTATTTTAGACTTCTTGGACTTTTTAGACTACTTAGAACCTTGGAGCTTATTTTTTTAACCGCTGACAGGGTTGGGATGGCAATTACAATAAGAAGGCACGGATTGCACCCGGGGCTTCATACGAACAGACGAAGTAAATCCGCCTTTACTTTGTCTTAGATAAAAAATGATTATCTTTTTCAAAGGAAAGCAGAGGTGAACTATCAAATCCGCCAAGCTCGTTACTTATATAGCGCAATAGTCCTCTGCCAACCCTTTGAACCCGTTGAATTGCTTCAAATAGAATGATAGACATCAAGGTCTAATAAAGGCTCTAAAGAAGTTCAACATTTTTTATTCTTCTAAAATCAAAGTTATGAAAAAGTATTTGTTCCATGTTGGTATTGACATCTCAAAACTAAAGTTGGATGTTGTTGTAATTAGTGCTGAAACCACAAATTCAGTTGAGCATTTTATAGTTGATAATACTCAAAAGGGAGTAAAAGCCATTATAAGATCGTTGATAAAGAGAAAAATTGATTTAACTACGATTTTGTTTTGTTGTGAAAATACTGGTGTTTATACTTTTCCCTTAAGAGCCTATTTGTCTGAAAAGCATCTTGATTATTGTATTGTTCCTGCTATTGAAATCAAAAGATCCAAAGGTATTACCAGAGGAAAAAATGATAAGACAGATGCGAAGGATATTGCCTTGTATAGTATTAGAAATATTGATAAGCTTCAGCTTTCTGCTATTGCAGAAAAAGAAATACAACAGCTAAGATTATTATATACAGAAAGAGAAAAAGTAATGAAATCACTTTTGTTGTTTGGAGCATCTAAAGAAAATGAAGCTTTTACCACGAAAGAAATTTACAAAGTAGTTGCATTAGTAAATGCTAAAACAATACAGGCATTACAAAATTCATTGAAATTTATTGAGGCAAAAATGAAAGAAATTATTAAAAATCATGTTGAGTTGAATCAACAGTTTGAGTTGATAAAAAGTGTTCCAGGTGTCCGACAGCAAACCGCTATTTATTTAATTATCGCCACAAAAGGTTTTAAAGCATTTACTTCGTCAAGAAAGTTTGCTTGTTATGCTGGAGTTGCTCCTTTTGAGTATAGATCTGGTTCTAGTGTAAGGGGAAGAACCAAAGTGAGTAATATGGCTGATAAAAAGATGAAATCGCTATTACAAATGTGTGCTTTATCTGCAATTAAATATGACCCGCAGCTTAAAGAATATTATAATAACAAGAAAGAACAAGGCAAAAATGGCATGTTAGTTTTAAACAATATAAGATGCAAAATTATAAGTAGGGTTTTCTCTGTGGTTAGCAGACAAACTCCGTTTGTAGATATCTATAAATTTGCATCCTAATTTTTTAATTAAAGTTGTTTTTTATCATAGAATGCGCTATAGGTATGATGTAAATGCAGACTATTCTGAATAAATAAGCCACTACAAATACAATTTATTATCTTTAGGCACGGATTCCTTCTGCAGGGTTATGTTTAAGTGCAAATCAGCACTATGGGGATTATACAAATAACAGATCAATTTTAAAAATGAAAACAACGGAAAACAAAGTATTGAGATATAAATCCACTTTCCTTGTATTGCTTTCTTTTTTAGTAATTTCCTGTTATTATCCAAAAGTGAAGGTTAGCAAACATGAAAAGGAGTCTATCGTTTATCCGGCAAAATCAAAACTTATCTTTACAAACACTAAAGGAGAAACAGACACTGTAAAAATTTATGCTGAATCACATCGCAGATTTGAGCCGAACTTTGATTTTTGGTGGGGTCAAGAAGTTGTCAAATCTGATACCCGTAACAAAAGACAATTTGGAATAACATTTGTCACTCATCCAAATTTTGAAACAAACCAAAAAAAGCATGCCACAATAAATTTGTCCCTTCGCCTTAAGTATATAAAAAGTGAGAATGATAATGGTATTGTAGTAACTATTGATGAATTCCGTGAATCCTACACCATTGATCAAATGCATAATGACAGTTTAGTCTTTAAAGATAGAGTTACATACAATCCTAAAACCTGTCCGGAAAACGATTATTGCATCAAAAAAGTAATTTATCACAAAAAGAAAGGCATTATTTTAGTTGAAAAAGGCAGTGGTGAAATCTGGACCTTAAAATAAAAACTTATGCCGGTCCTCCAGCCATGCATATAGTTCCAAGTTAAACCTTGTTGGTTTTACATAAAACCCAAAGACAATTTTATATATTTGATTCGTTCTGCCGGAATCGTTTGAAAACAAAAACCATAACCTAAAACCTACGGGACGTTTACAGCAATATGATGACAAAAGAAAAAATCAAGAAGCTACTGTTTCCATTCCATATAATTTGCGGTGCAATTCTTTTATTGAATTTATTATCCGGTCATTTTTTACAATTCACTCTTTATTTTGAACTATCACAGCTAATAAAATATTGCTTCCTGATTTCCGGTATCGTTTTGTTTTTTGTTGTTAAAGATTTTAAAGGCTATTTTTCAATTTATGCCATTTCCCCTGTTGTTGTACTGGCCAGTATATTTTTTGGTATTGCCGGTATTGTAATCGCCTTTTTAATGCTTTCCTTCATATGGCCTAAAAGTACCATTGCAAATACCGATAATTACCTACTGTATGCCAAAGCCTGCGGACCATTGAAAGCACGTGATGAATTTGAACTTACCGAACGTACCTGCTTCATTTTTGAGAGAAGACTTGCCGAATTTAAAGATGACGTGAATAATGGAGATCTGGAAAACAGCAAGATTGCTATCGTTAATGATTCGGCCCAAATCAAATTTACCAAAGAGGACTGGAACAAGGAAACAGACACTTGGGTAAAAAAAGACACCTTAATCAAAATACAGATCCCATGACCCTAACCATACGTGAAGCGCTCGAAACGGAAATTGAGATACTACTGAATTTTGAAAGCGGAATAATTGCCGCGGAAAGACCGTTTGACAACACTTTAAAAGAAGGAGAAATTCATTATTATAACCTACTCGAGCTGATTAAAAGTGAGAAAGCAACCGTGATAGTCGCTGATGTTAACAATGAAGTGGTTGGGTCAGGTTATGCCAAAATCTTAAAGGCCAAACCGCATCAGAAGTACAGCGAATATGCGTATTTGGGGTTTATGTATGTGAAGCCTGAATTCAGGGGACAGGGTATCAACCAGAAAATTTTACAGCATCTTATCGCCTGGTCTAAAGAACAAAACCTGACCGAAGTCCGCTTAGAAGTGTATGATGAAAATGTCATTGCCAAAAATGCTTATTTAAAAGCTGGGTTTAAGTCCAACTTACTGGAAATGAGAATGGAGATTAAGTAATGATTTTGAATCCCATAACTTTATAAAACCGGCTGAACTTCAACCATCAATTAAAGCAACAATCAGCATGAAGGGAATACTTATATTTTTTTGCACTTTTCTATTCATAACCTCCTATGGGCAGGCAGACTTTAAAAAATACTTTGATAATTTAGGTTTAAAAGGCAGTACCACGGTTTATGATTTAAAAAACAACACCTGGATCCAAACCGACAGTACAGACGCAGTGGCCGCCACCCTTCCGGCTTCAACATTTAAAATCCCGAATACCCTTATTGCCCTTGAATACAAAGCGGTTAAGAACGAAAATGAAATCTTAAAATGGGACAGTATACCTAAAACGCATTTGGGTCATGTTATCGATTCCTGGAATCAGGACACCGATCTTAAAAATGCGTTCCGGAACTCAACCGTTTGGTTTTATGTGGAAATAGCCAAACGCATTGGAAGGGCAAAATACCGGAAGTTACTCAAAGAATGCCATTACGGGAACGGTAATTATACCGAAAAAGGAATTGACTTCTGGAATTACGGTGACTTTGCCATTACACCTAAGAACCAAATTGAATTTCTGATTAAACTATACCAAAACAAGCTTCCGTTTTCAAAAAAAACAATCGAGAAAACAAAGGAGATTATGATTGCTGAGCAAACGGATGCTTACACCTACCGAGGCAAAACAGGCTGGACAAGAAAAAATGATACCGATATCGGCTGGTGGGTAGGTTATTTAGAGACAAAAGACAACGTTTACTTTTTTGCCACCAGGATTCTAAAGAACAGTTCAGACGACAATCCTGACTTTTCTAAGGGACGGAAAGAAATAACCCGGAATATTTTGAATGAAATTATTGAAAAGCAAAAGGATAATCGTTGACAGTAAAAGGCATTAACTGTTCAATCCGGATAATTTTTCTTTATCAGACTTTGGTATATTTATTGCTGTTGATAATAAAACACCTACATTTTAGTGCTGGTGACACCTTACCCATTATTAAGAAACATCATACAATGAAATCCAAATTCATCATCCTTATACTCATTTTGGTTTTTAATTTATCTTATAGTCAAATCTATAATTGTAGCGTTCATGAAAACCAACTAAAAATCTATGACTTTGCATTAACCAACCTTAACACAATTAAGAAACATACCAAAAGTGACTTAATCATAGTTTCTATTGACTTTAATGACAAATCATCTCTTTTGGAAAACATTCGCTATTATCAATACCCAAAAGACTATACAGAAGGTGAAATCGATGAAAAATATAGCATAACCGTTTGGAATGAACTCGACCTTTTTATCCGAAAATCATTTGAATTTTGCCCAAGGTCAAATTTTGAAGATGAACATTCTGAGTACACCAGAATACGTTTCGGACTTCCATTGGTCAAAGAAAACATAGCAGAAGCTATCGGCAACGTAACTAAAAACCTAAGTGAAATCAAGCAGCTCCAAATTTCAAATGAAATCAATGAAAACACTAATTTCACCTTAACGGTGAATAATCTTAAGATTAATAGGGAAAAGCCAATAAAATTAGCCCATCCGATAGTAGGCAAACTGAACATCTACCAATCGGATATCGTAAAGATTTCCGATAATTATTTTCTGATTTTCAAGGTTCTGAAAACATCCGAATTGAACAAGAACCTTCCAGTTTTCTACTTTGAATACAAACTGTTTTATGTTCATCAGGGAAAAACATCATTAGTCAGTAAAGGAGCCCATCAAACTATACTTAATAAGCATGTTGAAATCATTGAACAAGAATCAATAATTGACGTTGCTAACGAAATGGAAAATGAAAAAAAAATGATTCAGGAAACGGATATTAGTTTTGAAGTCAAATTTGAATAATTAAACAATAACCAGTGTTTACATCTATTTCGTTTTTTTAGCTTCATACTTTCAATACAAGTCAGTTTTGACCACTGATTCACTATTTATTTTGGTTTAATTATAAATCCGGCATCATTTTAGCGGTATATCATTCTGAAAATGAATATCTCAAGAATTTTGTTAAGATATCGGCCAACCTTTCGTGTCAAAACATCATCTTACATTATAGATGAAGCAACCAAATTTTTAAGTACCACAAAAAATTAAACAATACGATTATGAAACAGTTAATTTCAGCCTTTGCCGTTTTACTTTTCACGGCCCATGCTTTTGGACAGAGTGAATTTAAAACCTACTCCAACAATCTTATTTACAGTGTAAAAACGATGAAAAAACTGGAGCATATTGTAGATTCACTGAACCTGAAATACAAGGTTTGTGACTACAATAAAGTCTTTCATTCCAAATACCAGACCATAGGTCATTTCATAGAACTTGACACAGGCGATGTGAAGCAGGCGAAGAAAGACATGGAAAACAATATTCCTTTTGACGACTTTGTACGGAAATATCCAAATGCAGGAGTACGGAAAAACATACTGGTTGTAAAATATCAATACAAAGACCATAAGAAAAGAGATATGGCCGAATTTTCGGAAATCAGTTTAAATGGCGGTTATGGTATTGAAATTACACAGGAAAACAAGGACAATGCTTACAGCAAGCCATCAAAAAATACCTGGAAATTTGAGTACAATGAAAAATCGAAATATTCTAAAGAGTCAGCAATTGCCTTTTATTTTCCGGATGAATTCAAATCGGTTTCCCTTGACATGAAATACAACAGGCAAATTGGTTATTCCGATTGTCTGATTGATACCGTTGCCACAAAATACAAGGAACATTTAGAGCAAGGTTGGGTTGAATTACCCAAAAACTGGCAGGATCTGTCAGATAAGAAAAAAGAAAAATTACTGGACGAAATGCGTTCTACAAGAGTGATTGGCGGTTGTAGTATGGACAGCAGACCAAGGGAGCATGCCATGAACATTGCTTTGTTATCTGCCGAAACCACGAATTGGGGCGTGTTTTTAAAATCCCATCTGGACATTATGAACGACCGTTTTGAGAGAGTATCTGACGGCAGTTATGCTTTTGGGCAACGGAAAACCTATATCAAGGAACTGGAAGAACTGGATATCAATGTACAGGATTTACTCATCGGGATATCGCTACGGGTTGAAAATCCGGCTGAAAACCATTATTACGGAAGTATAGGCAGACTTGGCCGGGCTATTTCAGAATCAGAGCACAAAGAAGCATTCAAGAAGCAAATACTATCAATGATAGAAGACCAGCAGCTTGATGATTACAACCGGGTTTTAGCTTATTATCTGTTTTTAAATTTCAACAGTTACCTGGATAATGAAAAAGAGCAAAAGGAAAATACCGCACTTTTAGAAAAAGCGGTTCAGACAATGCCGGTGTATTTGAGTGAAAAGATTAAATTGAAGGAGGGATAGTATCTGTTTGCATAAAATTGACTGTACACCAAATAGATATAAACCGAATTAAAAAGACAATATGATAAACAACCGAGAAATATATTTCATGCTATTTTTAGCAGTCATCAACCCATTCATTTATTTCATCCTGCTTCCCTATGCACAAATTAGGGCCAACAGTCATATGGATGCCGGACCTGCTTTCAGTCTTATCTTACTTGTTATCAGTATCATTATAACTATCACATCTATTAAAAGATATTTAAAAACCAAAGAAATAAGGATTTTCTTGTTTCCATTTATTACAATTGTGAATTTAGTTTATTGGGCATACCGGTTAGGTACATTGGAATGCTTTGGGTGTTCGGCCGGTTGAAAGTAAAAATTATATTTTAAGCATGAATTACAAGCATTTCATATATTTGGTTTCATTTATAATAGATTAAAAATAACTTAACACAATTAGTTGGACGTTAGAAATTATTCAAAAAAAATACATCAAACATGTGGATAACCCGAATATCATTAGACCTTTATGGTGAAGACTTTTCGCCCGGTAAATTTCTTGAAGAAGTAACCGATAAAATCCATGTTTTTTCTTCAAACGAACAAGATGATAAAAAACATAAAAGAACTGAAGAAGTGTATGGATTTGGGAGTTTGTCCGTTCTTTGCCCTCAAATTTATGGTCTTCAATATCAAATGGCAGAATATGAAAATTGGTACTTTGATTTTTTGGACAAAAACAAGTTACTTATTGACAGGCATAATGTGAATGAAATTAATCTTTTCATTGAGATATTCCATGATGGAGGTCAGTTGAATTTTGAAATTTTTTCAAGGGAATTACTAAAAAAGGCAGGATTATACAACATTGCCATTCCGGTAAGTTACTATAAACTGACTACAGAAGAAATTATTGATATGATTAAAGATACTGACATCCCACAAGACAGATTGAATGAATTGATCAAAACAAGCTGATTGCACAGCCAACAACACAAACCTATCGAAAAGAACGGAACAGAAAAATGACAAATACAACAGGATATACCTATTTTGCAATAAAAACTGAAAATAAAAATTTTGGATTGGATACTTTTAACAAATACCTTTCCATTCAGCCAACCCGTTTTGAGAAAATGTTTTCACGGGGTAAAATTCCTTCCTGTACCATTTGGGAATATTCTTCCAGCCCATTAAAAAATCCAATTTATTTTGAAGAAATTGAAAAGCTTGTTGCGAAACTTAATGAACACAAGCCGGAGTTTTTAAAATTAAAATCTGAAAACCCTGAAGTTGATTTTGTTTTGCAGGTAGTAGTCAAATTGGGAGATGAAACCCCGGGATTATCTTTCAGCAAGGAAATAATACAATTTATTAATGATACAGATGCCATTATTGACTGCGATATTTATAATAGCAAGTAATTGTTTTAAACCGCCTGTCTGATCCGGATTAGATTCTAAATTATAAATTTGACCAAGTCTGTAAATCAAAAAAACATGACCTCCCTGCCCCAATACCCAAACAAAAAAATGAGAACATTTATACTATTTACAATTACTATACTGCTGTTTAGTTGCACCGGAAAGAAGAATTCCAATACTCCTGACACTACCCGCTCACAAACACCTCAAAAAGACACTACACAAAGTAATATGGAAGTCCTGAACGAGGATAAGCATTACATTGGCTTCGTTGAAAAGTTTTCTCCTTCCAAAGAAGATGAAGTCTATATTGAACTTTACCTGAATAAAGCCAACATTTCAACTGATGAATACTACCAGCTTGAAAAACTGGCCGACTCGTTGATTTACAGTGACGATGAAAACAGCAGACACAAATTCCCCACCGGTTTAGCCCCGAAACACTTTGATTTAAGAGGCCTCTCGAAACTTGCGGTTTACGACAAGAATAATAAATTTATATGCCATGCCCACTTTGTTCGGGCAGAATATTTAAGTGAGACCATTTTCTCTAATTTCATTGCGGTTTACAAAACCGACAAAAAAAACATCCCTGACAACTGCTATGCCATCAGCAATTTTGACCAAAAGCCTGAAAAAATTAACTATTCCATTACAAAAGACACCCTTCTGACCCAAAAAATCCTGACGGAACTCAATGTTCCAAAATCCTATAACGGACTTGAAGACAGTGGGACACATTTTCAGTTTAAGGATAATGGCATGCATATTTCGGTTATTAATTCTGAGAAAGATGCCTATCTTGTTTCAGTTACCGGTGAAGAGATTAAAGTTTTATACAAAAGTACCGAGCCAGAGTACATTATAGATTTGCAAGTTATTCCGTTGGTTAAAAATAAGTATCCTTATCTTCTGACAAGAGGCGGAACACCGGAAAGTGACGTCATGTGGACCACGTTATTGTATTATGACGGAACGAATTATAGTATTGCAAAGCGACAGAGAGCTGAATAATAAGGAATCAATATCGTTAATCAAGCCAGATGATGGAAGAACTATTCAGAAAGCATTTAGAGAAATTTACTGCCGTAACCGATAGCGAGTTTTCGGAAATCGTTTCTTTTTTCAAATTAGTAACCGTAAAAAAGAAAGAAAACCTGTTGATTGAAGGTCAGATTTGCAAGCACCATTATTTTGTATTGGAAGGCTGCTTGCGGAAATTCTTTATTAATCCCAAAGGCGTGGAACAAACCACCGAATTTGCGATTGAAAACTGGTGGATTACCGATAATATCGCTTTTGAGAACAAGCTTCCTACCGAGTTTTACATTCAGTCCGTTGAAAAATCAACCCTTTTGGTAATTGACAGTGCTTCACAGGAAAAATTACTGAACGAATTCCCTAAAATAGAGCGTTATTTCCGGTTTATTTACCAAAGAGCTTATGCTGCATCCCAGATGCGGATCAAATTCCTCTACAGTTTTACAAAAGAAGAATTTTACGACCACCTCAACGAAAGGCATCCTGAATTTGTGCAACGCATCCCACAGTATTTAATTGCTTCCTTTTTAGGATTTACCCCTGAATACCTCAGCGAATTGAGAGCCAAAAGACGATCTTAAACCAGTTTAAGTTTTTTCCGTTTTATGTTATGGAACTTTGCTTCACAGAATTAAAATTATAAGCAAAATGGAAAAAAGAATAAACATTGACGAAACAGAACCACAGGCTTACAAAGCCATGTATGCACTGGAAGGTTATTTAGCCAATTCACAATTATCAAAATCCCATAAAGAACTGATTAAAATCAGGGCGTCCCAAATTAACGGATGTGCTTTTTGTATCGACATGCACACCAAAGATGCCATCAAATACGGAGAAACACCCCAGCGTATCTTTTTGCTGAGTGCCTGGCGTGAAGCCACAATTTTCAGTGAAGAAGAAAAAGTAATTTTAGCCCTTACCGAAGAAATTACCCTGATACATCATAGAGGTTTATCAGAAGAAACGTATCAGAAAGCCTTACAGTTGTTTGGTAAAAATTATCTGGCTCAAATGATTATGGCTGTGGCCACCATAAATGCCTGGAACAGGATTGCTGTGAGTACCCATTTGGAAATACCTGCATAACAGTTGTTTTTTTAAGTTTGCATAAGCTGGAGTTTTGACTTCGGCTTTTTTTATGGCATACAGCACCCAACCGACTTATTGATTTTTTATCTTTAGCCAACTAAAAAAAGTGATCATGAATCAGGAGAATGAAAAGAAATTAATCCATAAGAACACAAGACCTACGAGTATGAGGTTATTGGTTTATGATTTCATGTCCAATCAGAAAGCAGCTTTATCACTGAATGATATTGAACAACATTTTCATTATGCCGACCGGATTACTATTTACCGCACGCTGAAAACTTTTGAAGAAAAAGGGATTATACACAGTATTCAGGAAAACACCACAACCAAATACATGCTGTGTGCTGATAAATGCAATGAAACCACCCATCAGGATTTGCATTTACACTTGTATTGCAAACTTTGCAGGCAAACCACCTGTCAGGAAAACTTTTCGTTACCACAACCTATTGCCACAAACTTCAGGATTGATGAAGTACGCTTTTTTGCCAAAGGCATTTGTTCTGATTGTCTAGATGAAAGCCTGCTCTAGTATTACATTTTTCATTTTTCAGTGAATTACTGAAGCTTTCAAAACCAAGAAACAGCAACTAGCTGTTTGTTAATTAATTAAACCCAACAAATTAACAACACAACTTCTTTTGGTAAATGTTAAATTAAAGAAAAATATTACAATTTTAATTTCTGTTTGAAATAAAATTCCTACATTAGCGTTGTTTTTATAACTCGGTATATTTTTTATTTAACCTTAACTTTTAAACTATGCACAACAACACACACAACTTAATTTTTTGCAGCAGCTGATGTTTTTATAACACAGCCAATTCTTATTTGCTGTAATCTGGTTTATGACCGTCTTTGACGGCTCTCCACGATATATATTTCTTTTCAGACGGAATACATTACTATTCGGTCAGGGATAATCTTGTCTTTATTTATTAATTTTTTTAAATATTATTTTATGTCATTTAAAGCAAAACTAAACGTTGGCGGAAAAGAGTTCAACGTATTGAATGTAAACTATGGTTTATTTCAGGAAACTGATGCAACAGGCCGTCCTTCTACAGTAACAAGAGGCGGGAAAATCGATGTAACTATTGAAGGTACAGGCTCAACTGAATTATTTGAGTGGATGACCAACAGTTTTGAGCGTAAAGACGGAAGTGTTAAGTTCTTCAAAAGAGACAGCGATGCTACGTTAAAAGAATTAAAATTCTCAGAAGGTTACTTGGTTAAACACAAAGAAAACTTCGATTCTACAGGTAAAAATCCATTAACGGAAACCTTCACTATTTCTGCAAGAAAAATTGAAATGGGAACAGGTATTTACGAAAACGAATGGGTATAACAAACTAATCAGGTCTTTGTGCCAAACGCAAGATTTAGCACAAAGGCCTTTTATTTTTTAATGATGAAACATGAGTGAAAAAATAGCCAAAGCAGCAGAAAAAATAGCTAATGACGAAACTATTTTAAATAGTTATAAAGCTTTTTATCAAGGTGAAGGATATTTTTTGACCAAAAACAGTGCATTGTTTGGAGCGAAACGCAAGCCACCCAAATTTCCGGCTTCTTCAAATGATTTTGCAAAAAAATGGAATGACAGTACCTGGTTTGTTTCCACACAAAGGAAATACCTTTTATTACTGGCAGGATTAGAAGATAACCGGAACGTACGGGATTCTGATTATTCCGGTTTAAAGAATGCCTACGACAAATGGGAATCAGGCTATTATGTTGTTTTTTATGGTGCAGATGCAAAATGGTCCTGCAATTTATTTGTTGGCGAAGCACTATATATGGCCGGTTTCGGTTCTGTCATGTCAGGAGGCAAATACCTTTCGGCCAAACAGATATGGAACGGTGAAAAACTTAAATCCGTTAAAAAAGAAGAGGTACAAAGAGGAGATATAGCTGCCTTCGGAGGTGTTCATGTTGAAGTCGTAACCAATGTCCGCAGAGGGCAATGGTTCGAAGACGATGAATTTTGTTCACGGGGTGCAGGAAGAGGGCCAACCGGAAACGGAGAAGAAAGATGTGATGCCAGTAATTGGTTATCAGGAAGCAGAGAGATCAATACTACAGATATTAAATTTTTCAGACCTTAAAATGTATAAGACTTTAATTTTATTGCTATTGCTATTTCTATCATGCAATGAAATCATGCCTAAAAAGAAACTTATCTTTTTTACGGATTCGACGTTTCAACAAAAAAAAGACTCTGTATTTGCAGATAGTCTTTCACAAATAAAGGAAGAAGCTTTTGTTCAGGTATATGGCGGCAATAACAAGCAGTCGTTTGAACAGGGCAAACTCAATAACGGAATTAAAGTGGGCCTATGGAAAAGTTACGTTGATATGCTTGACCATACTGTCTTACAGGATGAAAAACTATATTCCCCGGAAGGTGACATGACTAATTTTAAAGCTTATGATTATGACACCAAACAGGTTGTGGAAGATAAAAATTATCTCCATGATCAATTAACAGGAATACAAAAAGAATTTTACCCGACCGGAAACCTTCACGTAAGCTTTGAAACAGATGAAAAAGGAAAATATATCAATGATTTCATTGTCTTATCAGAAAAAGGAGAAACAATTTTCGCCTCTCATTTAGGCAGCCAGGGAACCGGATATATAAAGTATTATGACAAAGACAATTTCCTTATTTGGGAGGGTTCCTTTAAAAATAAGAAAAAAGAAGGCTGGCATCATGAATACATGCCGGACGCCGGTAGAAAAGCAACAACAAAAAGTATCTTATATCAAGATGACAAGCCGGTTAAAACAAAGTAAAAATCCTTAACTAAGGAAGATTTTGAACATACAACAGGAGGAGCACTATTTCAGGAGATACGAGCAGCGTATTTAAGAGTAGTATCCTATGGAGAAAAAGTTATTAAAAAGCGATTTAGAATACCCTGATTCAACGGAAACAGCATTCTGGAAAATTTACCAGTCCTATTCCGTCTTGAATAAACCATTGATTTTTAATACATAACGTGACTACATAATAAACAAACAACCTAAAAAAAACAGCTATGTCCTTTTTAGCAAAATTAGAATTAGACGACAAAACCTACAATGTTTTGGAATGCAAATACAGCTTCAGCCAGCAGATCGATAATACAGGTAAACCGCAAGGAATGCCACAAGGCGGAGAAATCAGCATCAGAATTGAAAGTACCGGTAACCCGGAACTGCTTGCCTGGATGCTCGACCATAGCAAAACAAAAGACGGCAAGATTATATTCTACCGAAGAGATGCCATGAGTAAGCTTCAGGTACTCGATTTCAAAAAAGCCTACTGCATCAACTTTGTGGAATACTTCAACTCCAGCAATAATGACCCTTTGCAAATAGAGTTTCAGCTTATTGCCAAAACATTTGATGTAAACGGAGCCACTCACGAAAAGAAATGGCGATAGCAATTTGTCACTTCTGATTCATTACTGCTGTTTGCTAATCAATTGTTTGTAGCAATTATTGAGAAGACACAGGTAAACGGAAGACAGCTTCAATTTCAAACGCATACACACCATTCTGTTTTAAACCTGAAACTATCAATTTCTGCTGTGAAATTGCCAATCCAGGGTTCTGCCAGTAATGGAACCCATGCAGGAAATTAGTACAGATACGTTCATTCATTTGCGGTAATTGGTAAAGTAAAAATCCGAAAGAAAGGAAGACATAAAAACAACAGCGTCCCTGCAAATCGAAATGAAAATCATTATAAAATCAATTTTGAATAATTGTTAAACCAAATCCCTTGAATTATGTCATTACAAGATACCGATCCTAAAAATCCAATGAATGGAGTATCAGAAGGATTAAAACAGCAAGGAATAGCTGCAGCTGAAAAAAAAATTACCGGCATAGTTACCGAAAAACTACACAACCCTGCTGTCAATATGATAGCTGAAAATAAAGATACAGTCAAAAAAGCAGTTAAAAGCGTTGCATCTGAAAAAAAACCTACAAGTGATACTCCTGTAGCAAAAAACAGTCAACCAGATAACAGTAAAAAGCAATTGTCCAAAAAAACATTTAAAGACTATCTCGCAGAACAGGACAGTCCGCTGGTTTACTGCACACTTACCATAGACCGGAAAGAATTTCTGGCCAAAAACAGTTATGTGGTAGAACTGCATCAACATACCAATGACCACGATACTTTCACCATTATAACACCGGACGATTCTTTAGACAGCTTCGAAGGTTATGTGATGGAACATTCCAAAAAACTTCTTGGTAAAAACGTCACCATTAATTTCCACCGTTATGGGGAAATCAGCCAGTCCTTTACCGGAATTATTGCCAACATCCGCAATAAAAAAGACGAAGGCGGAGGTTACGGAAAACTATACATAACCGGATACGCTCCCAGCATTTTACTGGAAAACGGAAGGGACTGTCAGAGTTATGAAAACAAAACGTTAGAAACCATTATATCAGAAGCTACCGCTGAATATCCATCGGAAGCCAAAATAACAACCGAGCAACTGAATACGAAGTATCCCATTCCCTACACAGTACAATATAAAGAATCGGATTACCAGTTTATCAAGCGTTTGGCACACCGTTACGGAGAATATTTTTACTATGACGGGCAAAGCCTTGTATTCGGTAACAAACTGCAGCCACTGATAAAATTAGGTGAGAATATAGATCTTATCGATATCGAATTCGAAATAATGATCAAACCACAAGCCTTTAAATACATGGCTTATGACAGTATTTCGGCAGAAGTAAAAGAGAAAGATTCAGATTCGGTAAAAGCCCAGTTCAAAGAAAACGGTTACCAGACGATAGCCGTGAATGCTTCCAGGGAAGTGTTCAAGAAAAAAGCGGAAATGCTTTTTAATGCCACATCACAACAAAATGTGGAAAGAGACCTCAACGAAATGGTGCTTCGCCAAAAAGAAAGCCGTGAACACCTGATGCAGATAAGAGGCCGAAGCCGTGACCCTAAACTAAAAATTGGAGGAAGAGCCGAAGTTTCAGACATCAATGCCAAAGCGATGGAAACCTACCGCATCATAGAAATCAATCATTTCCATGACGGTAATGAATATTACAACGAATTTACAGGCATCCCGGATATCTACATCTCTCCTTTCTTTGATGAAGATGCATTCCCTACCTGTGAAGAGCAATCTGCAATTGTAATGCAGAATGACAATCCGCAGGGAATGATCAAAGTCCAATTCCCTTGGCAGAAAAAGAAAGGCTTAACAACACCGTGGCTGCGTGTGGTTACACCTTATGCCGGAAAAGGCAAAGGAATGCATATCATCCCTGAAGTTGGCGAAGAAGTAATTATTGGTTTTGACAACGGCAACGCAGAACGCCCTTTTGTCTTTGGAGCCATGTTCAACGGCAAAGCCAGCGCCGGTAAAGGTGGTTCGGGGAATTATGTTAAAGGCTTGCAGACGGCCAGCGGCAATAAACTCCACATGGATGATAATGCAGGAAGTGTACATCTTGCCGATAAAGGCGGAGCCGATTTAAAATTTGACGGAGCCGGAAATGTCACCCTCAATGCCAATACCAGTATCACATTTACCTGTGGGGGAGCAGAAATCAAGATGACACAAGACGGTACAATCGTAATCAGCGGTGATGTAAAAGTAAAAATCGACACCAAAGAAGCTGAAATTACAGGAACTACATCCGTAAAAACCAACAGTGATTCACTTATTGAGGAGAAGGCTCCAAAAATAGGAATGAACGGACAAACAGAAGTAGCCATAGAATCCACGACAGTTAATGTTAACGGATCGGCGATGACCAATGTAAAAGGGGGAACTGTAAATCTTAATTAAAATGCAGAGTAACGAACATAATCCGATTGCAGTCCGTATTGGTAAAATATCCAAACTTTGGGCAAATACACGTGACAAAAGACCTCAAGGAAGGTTTTTCCAAGTGATTTGCAATCAGGAAGATTTTATTTTAGTGAATGGGTTTATCCAGATAGAAGCATCAGAACACGGGAAGAGCAACGATTCTTTCCTTATGTTTTCTGTTGATTTTGACAATGAAAGTCAGTTTTTAACCGATTTTATTAACGAATGGTTTACCGCTTTTGATCGCGATTTGGAAAAATATCCGAATTGGCATTGGGAAGATTTTGAAAGACTAAAAAAAGATTATAGGGTATTACCGGACAACAATCCGGGTACTCTGAATAAATTCCTGACAGAACTGCTTGTAAGTTTTAAAAAATTTGAAGCAAAAAAAGAAAACTTGATCATAATAGGATTAGTCCCTAAAAAAGTATCCGACAACAATAGTTATAATTCCTTTCTAAAAAAAACAATTACATCAATATCTAATGATTATGGCCTGATGGTAATTGATTTTTACGGAAAAGAGAAGCATACCGAATTAGTGTCTGATTTAGACTTATCAGGAGCACAAATTCTTGTTCCGGATCAAAATATGGCGGGATCGTATAAAGAACTGGCAACCCAGGGCAATCCAAACAATCCGCAGGTGAAGTTCAGAAAATGCTTGTTTGAAATTGGCGAAAGTGCCGCTGAAAACAACAGAAAACAAGTCCATTACTGGGGAAAACAAATGCTGGATGTTACACAATCGACAGGGGACCGTTCTTTTTGGGCCTCTGCCCATTTGATTTATGCCGGTTTTTTGTTTCAGTTTAAAGACGATGACAGCATCTTTAAATTACTGGATAAAGGCATCCGGATCTCAGAAGCCGAGTACAAGAATAATAAGCAAGCAGCGGGAACATTGATGCAACTCTATTCGTACAAAGCTTCTTATTACAGTATTATAGGAAAAAAGGATGAGGCTGTACAAAACTTCGTAAAACAATCCCAAATAGCGGAAGATGTTGAGATGATTGAACAAATGATTCTGGCCAACATTTATGCCTTGCTGGTCATTAAAAACGAGAACAATGATTTGTATAAAAAAATCATCACCAAAAGTTTCCAAAAAGGATATCTGTTATCTGACGGGCTATTGAAAGTGATCAATTTTGCATTTATAACAGAGCGGTATCTTGATTTGGATACCCATGAAATTACGTTTTCTGAAAAACTTCAGATTGAAGACAGAATGAAATCGATATACGGTAACGACTGGAGGGAATATGCCAAAAAAATATCCTCTACCATGAAACCGGTCTATGAAAACCAATAGAAAAACAAATTACAAGTATGTTGTTAGCAGATAATCATTTTACACCGGTTATAGGAATTGATATTCATTTTACGACACTTCCTCCATTTAATCCCTTTCATCCCTATATCGGGTTTGTTATTGATCCTGCGGATTATATTCCATTTCTGGGAGCTACCGTTCATGTTAACGGTATTAAAAGAGGTGTTTCGGATACCAGTGGTATAATTATTCCTTTGGTACATATTCCGTTGTTTACCCCGCCTTGGTTAATGACCCCCATTATTGGGCATGAAAGCATGAATTTCTTTGCTTCCCAAACGGTATATGCTGACGGAACAAGACTTAGCCCGAAAGGTTACTTTGTCATGACCTGTAATGACATAGGCATACCGCTTTCCCTTAGTCTGGGTAAAGTAAAGGTTGGAAAAAAAATGATTCCCTTTGCTCCCACCCTGTTTGCTCCCACTTCATTTTCCTTACCTATCCCTTACGGACCACCAGTAAACGTTGGCGGTCCTTATGTTCCGGATTGGGGCGGTGCTTTAATGGGGCTACTGGCCAGTATCGGATTTAGTACCTTAATGAAATACGGAAAAAAAGCCTTCAATAAATTACTGAAAAACACCGTTGGCCCGAACAGTCTCAGCAAGCTGCTTTGTAAAGCGGGATTCGAACCGGTTAACCTTATCAACGGTGCCGTTTTTTATGAAGGCACCGACTTTGAAATTCCTTCCCCGAAAGCCGTAAAATGGGAAAGGAAATGGTATTCCGATTCTGCCTTTAAAGGATGGTTAGGACATGGAGTTCATTCTAATTATGACCGTTGTGTGGAATTGTTCCCTGAAGAAGACGCTATAGGTTTAAGACTGGAAGACGGCAGGATTGCCGCATTTCCTTTATTGGAAGAAGGAGAAGATTTTTACCTCCGTCAGGAAAAAATAAAACTTACACGTTTCGAAAATCATTATGAAGCCTTTGAGTATAACACATCAACTACCTATGTATTCGATTCTTTTAACGGTTTTGATACATACCGTCTTACCAAAATTACAGACAAAGCCGGTTTTGTTACCCAACTTCATGTAAACGGAAACCGTCTTCTGATGATAGAAGACTGTGCCGGAAGAATAATCAAAGCGTATACAAATGAGCAAGGCCTTATTTTGCGACTCTCTTTGTTACGGGAGACCAGCGAAGATATTTTGGTTTCTTACAGTTATGATGAAGACGGAAATATGATCCGCATTACAGATGCCTTGGATAAAAGCACCCGTATAAAGTATGACAATCACCTGATGGTAGAAAAAACCGATCGAAACGGACAACGTTTCTATTGGGAATACGATGGCGAAAAGACAGGCGCAAAATGTATCCACACTTGGGGCGATGGCGGTTGGCAGGAAGGCTGGATCGAATATTTTCCGGAGAAAGGCTACAATTTGGTTACCGATGCCAATGGAGCCGTAACTACCTATTATTATGAGCCCAGCCAACTCGTTACCCAAATTACCGACCCGCTTGGAAACAGCCGATTTACAGAATATAACGACTATATGGAAGTCTATCGCGAGATAGACGAAGAAGGCTACATGACCGGATATACCTATGATGATTTTGGTAACAAGACTTCTGTGGTATATCCCGACACCAGTGTAGCCCAGTTTATTTATGATGAAGAACAACGTCTCTCAATCAGTATAAATCCTGAAGGCAACCAAACCACCTATACCTACAAAAAAGACCGGAAATACTTGCTGAACAGTATTATAGAACCGGATAACGGTATTACGCAATTAGATTATAATGAAAAAGGACTGGTGGCTGAAATTTTTAAAGAAGGAAGCCGCTCCAAACTGAAATACGATGATCAGTATAACCTTATTTCGTTTACCGATGAAGAAGGAAATGCCACCACCTGGAACTACAACCACCGCGGTGATGTTATCAGTGTACAAAGTCCTGGAAACAACCAGCAGACTTTTGGTTATGATGTTTTGGGGAGAGTCACCACCATACAAAGTGCCGACCGGAATATTACCATGCTGGCTTATAATGCCTATGATGAAGTCATAGAAGCCAAAGACCAGCACCATACCGTTAAATTTGATTACACGCCACTTGGAAGTCTCCGGATGCGGGAGGAAAACAAAGCCAAAGTATTTTTCGATTATGATAAAATGGAACAGTTGGTCAGTATTACCAATGAGCATAATGAGAAATACCGTTTTACCCGTAACAAAGCCGGATATATCGCCCAGGAAGATGGTTTTGACGGCCTTTCCCGAAGATACCAACGTAACGGGAACGGCTGGGTAATACGCACCCAAAGACCCGAAAACCGATGGACGGATTATGAATATGATGCCTTGGGCAGAATTGTACTGGCCAGCCATAGTGACGGTACCTGGGAAAGTTTTGCGTACAACAAACTGGGCCAACTTCTGGAAGCCAGAAACCAGGACGTAGCCATACTATTGGAGCGTGACAAAATGGGACGTGTGATAAAAGAAACCCAAACCAGCGGCTTTATGAGTGACGAAGGTTTTAGCATTGTTTCTGAATACGACCGCAACGGGAACCGTACGAAAATGACTTCTTCCCTTGGGGCAGATGTACAAAACACTTATGATAAAAAAGGATTTTTAGAAAAAATAACTGCCCAGACCGAAGCACTGAAAGAGTCTCAAAAAGAAGCCTGGGAAGCACAACTGAAACGCAATGCGCTTGGACAGGAAGTGGAACGGAGCCTTACCGGCGGACTTACCGTAACCATGGAGTATGATGCTGCTGGAAGACCCATTGCACAAAAAGTACAACGGGGTAACAGGGATACGTACCACCGGAATTATGCCTGGAATGCCAACCACCGATTGCAACAAACCCTCAATGCCATTACCGGCGGACAGATAAATTATGCTTACGACAGCTTTGGCAATCTAGCCTCTGCTCAGTACGAAGACGGCAGCTATGATTACAAACTTCCTGACGAAGTAGGTAATCTTTACCGAACCAAAGAACGCAAAGACCGTATCTATGGTAAAGGCGGAAAACTACTGAAAGATGAAAACTGGTATTATAGCTATGACGGCGAAGGCAACCTAAAACTGAAAAGCAAACGGAAAATAGCACAGGGACAGATAGAACAACGCGAGCAGGAAAAAGAGAAAGAACAGTCTAAAAAACATTCTTTCTTTGTAGAAGAAATTAAAGGCGGAAAACCCAGCCCGAAATCGCTAGATTATTACCTGAGAAGCGATGTAAAATATACACAGCAGGATAAGGACAACTACAAAAAGCTAAAAGAAGAACAGGAAACAAGCAGCAAAGAATGGCGTCATGGCGACTGGGAGTACAACTGGTACGGAAACGGCATGCTTAAAAGTGTACGGAAACCGGATGGTACTGTAGTAAAAATGGAGTACGATGCTTTGGGCAGAAGGATTAAAAAGATTTGCAATGAAAAAGTAAACCGCTATCTTTGGGATGGTAACGTTCTTTTACACGAATGGAATTATCAAAAAGGAGAAGAACCCAGAACCACTGTTAATGACTTAGGAGAATTAATACAGGACACTAAAGAACCTGTAAATGATTTGATTACTTGGGTATATGATACTAATAATTACAACCCAAGTGCAAAAATAACAGATGAAGAAACCTACAGCATTGTAAATGATTATTTGGGAACACCTGTTCAGGCTTATAATAATAAAGGCAATTTAATTTGGGAAAGAGAACTTGATATTTACGGGAAAATCCGTAAAATTGAAGGAGACAACAACCTAATACCATTCCTTTATCAAGGACAATATTACGATAAAGATATAGAGCTTGCTTATAACCGGTTTAGGTATTATAGTCCTGAAACAGGAATATATTTGAGTCAAGATCCGATTAGATTAGATGGAAATAATCCAACTTTTTATGGATATGTACACGATTCTAATATTTGGATTGATCCTTTTGGTTTATCTGGCATCCCTAGTTTTGATGCTTTAAAAGATATGGCTCAAAATACCTTAGATTTTTCAACCACAAAAAACGGGGCAGTTTTTTGGTCCGGTCCAAATATGAAGAATGCTCAAAAATGGGCAGAATTAAATGGCAGAACTACATTAGAACAAACAGTAGGAGGCAAATATTTAAATGACTTACAATTATTTGATAATATGCCTGGTCATCAAGCAGCTGAAATATGGGATATTGCTTCTAAAAGATTTGCTGATGGAGCTAGTGGTGATATTAACGTCTTTTCTACTGGTGCGAAAAGATTTGGTCCTTTTGGAGAAAGGACTTGGTGGCGTATTGAAAAGCCCGCATTATTAAAAAATAAAAACGTTAAAAATATTTTTAGACGAAACAAAGCAGGAGGAAAAACTAAAAACGGACATATTAAATGTAGA
>NZ_JAMLJL010000003.1 GCF_023634845.1 Flavobacterium amniphilum
GCATTTACAGAGTAGCATTAAAATGAAAACTTATGAAATAAAAAACAGAAGTAACTATAAAGCTACTTCTGTCTAAAAATGTATTTTTACTATTATTAATCCTGTATCGTTATTTTAGGACTAGTCATAAACACCCTTGAAAATCAATTTAACTCTTAAAAAAGACACATCACAGAACAATAAAATTCTTCTAAAAAACAGATTTACATAAAAAAAGCCTTGCTTTTCCGCAAGGCTTTTTTACATCTGATATGTTAAATAATTAAATAAAACATTTCATAAAGGGCAATACAAATTTTAATATTTATAAATACTAACTAAATAATACAATACAAAAAGGTAAATCTCCCAAAACTGCTCTCAAACACAAATCATTCTTACAAAACTCATACATTTTCAAAAACAGAATTAAAAATATAAATATCTCCAAAATCAGAAATGATTGTTTTTAATTTTAACAAAATTTTTCTCTCAAAAAGAAAAAATAATCGATTAAATGATGCACAATCAAGACAATAGAACTTAAAATATTTTGTTTAACAAAAACAAATAACTTAACTTTACAAAATAGTTTTCTTCATAAAATTCCTATAAAAAGGAATCCTATGAAGAAATAAACGTGTACTAAGAAGATAATTGTTCTAAAAAAATCATTTTTAAAAGAAAGACATTTTAAATATCAAGTCTGCAAACTTGTTATTCTAATTGATTAGCCCCCGCTTTTGTTGCTTTAAAATTATGTGGCAATAATTTTAAAATCAACTCAATTAAATTTTAATAGTGTCCAGTCCTTTTTATGCTTTTATCTTTTTTAGTATTTGTACAATCAAAATTAAAAAAACATAACAAAATGATTTTACGGTTTTTCCGTAAAAATTGTTAAAAGTAATTTAAAAAGCAAAAAGCATAACAAAAAGAAATGCTCTAAAACCCAAAAACCAAAGGCTTATGACAAAACACTACTTAAATTCTTAAAACTGATCAAAGAATATGCCTTCTGTACATCTTAAACCGAAACATATTCCAGTCCCCGCAAATCAGAGAGTCAGACACTCAAAAAATATTGTTCATTTTAAACTTAAGAATGCTATGAAAATATATTTTACACTTGATAAAACGAAGTATTTGGCATTTTTTGTTATTCTTTTTTTAGGACTAACAAACACCACAGTGGCACAAATAACACAAAGAGGAACCTCCACAACTGGAAACTCAACAAACAATACACTGACCATTAACAAACCGACAGGAGTCATACAGGGTGATATAATGCTAGTCAACATATCACAAAGAGAAGACAGCGGAAACAATTTATCAACTGCATCTTTAGCAGGCTGGACTTCAATAGTTTCTTCAGACCTAGGATCTACAACCCGCTGGGGAAATGTCTTATATAAAGTTGCAGGTGCAGCTGAACCTGCAAATTATACTTTTACATTAGACAATGATGCCGATGTTACTGTAGGTTCTATAGTTGCTTTTTCAGGAGTCAACAACACAACCCCCATAGATGTGACCGGTGCATTTGTTACTGCAAACGGTGGAACCGGATTAGCACCTACAACAATAACCACATTAACAAACAACGCCGCTGTAATGATGTTCTCCATGTCTGGCGGAAGTTCTGTATCATGGAGTGGATGGTCAACCGTCACCTCGCCAGGAGCACTTACTGAATTATACGACAATTTATACAATAATGGAGACCAAGCATCAGTTGGAGCTGCATGGGCAATTAAAGCAACTGCTGGCAACACAGGCAATGGTTCAGTCACAATTTCAACATCTGAAAGAAGAGGAGGAATATTAATAGCCCTAAGACCATCAATCCCTCCAACCATAACAAGTTTGGCCGGATCTCCAGCATGCGCAGGAGGAAACATAACCATAAACGGAACTAATCTGACAGGAGCCACAAGTGTAACCATTGGAGGAACCCCAGTCGCTTCAATTACAACCAATACAGCCACACAAATTGTAGCCGTAATAGGAACCGGGACAACAGGACAAGTAGCAGTTACAACACCAGGCGGATCTGCCAATAGTGGCGCAACAAACTTCACCGTAACACCTTTAACAACAATTACATTAACATCTGCAGCTGGTACAAACAACCAAACCAGATGTATAAATACACTAATAACACCCATAACCTATAGTCTTACTGGAGGAGGAGTTACCGGGGCAACGGTATCCGGGCTACCAGCAGGCGTAACAAGCCTATACGCAGCAGGAACTTTAACCATTTCAGGGACTCCGACTGCATCAGGAACTTTCAACTATACCGTTAACAGTACCGGAGGTTGTACAAATACAGCAACGGGAACAATTACAGTTAGCGCTTTACCAACAGCCACATTGTCATCAGCAGCAGGAACAAACAATCAAACAGTTTGCCAAAATGCTTCCATTACAAATATAGCTTACAACATAGGAGGCAGTGCCACTGGTGCTTCAGCTTCAGGATTGCCTGCAGGTGTTAGTGGAAATTATGCAGCGGGTGTTTTTACAATAAGCGGAACACCATTAGCATCAGGAATTTTTAATTACACAGTCACTACCAGCGGAGGACCATGTACCGCAGCAACTGCATTAGGAACAATCACAGTCAACAGCTTACCGGCCGTACCAGGAAATCCAACCAGTAATTCACCACAATGTAACCCGGGCGGTGTAACAATCACACAAAGCGGATCTGCACCTGTCGGAGTTACCTGGTATTGGCAAACAATAGCAGCCGGAACATCCACAGCCAATAATGCAAGTACACCATGGGTTGTAAATACCAGTGGAACTTACTATATCCGCGCATACAACGGAAACTGCTGGAGCAATGGAGCAGGAAGTGTGGCAGTAACTGTCAACAATCCAATAAACAGCTTAGCAACAGTAACAAGCCCAACAAACGGTGCAACCGGAATATGTTACATAGGAACCGGAGCCACAACACAAATTAGTTGGGGAGCAGCTGCAGGAGCATCAGGATATGATGTTTATTTTGGCACAACTGCTTCACCTGCATTAGTAAGTTCAAATCAAGCCGGAACCACTTGGACCATTTCACCTGCATTAGTTGCTAATACAACTTATTACTGGAAAATAGTACCAAGAAATATTTGTGGCGTAACGACCGGAACACCTGTAAATTGGACTTTTACCACCGGAAGCACACCTTGCTACTGCACACCATCATCCTCAACCTCATTATATTATATTGCCGGTGTAAGTTCTGAAGGAACCTTAACAAACGGAACTAATTCTCCTACAGGATATTCAGCTGGCGGGTATGGAAATTACACAGCCATAACAATGGCAAGCCAAATACCAGGAGGCGGAATCAACATCAACATTAACCTTCAGGGAGCAGGCGGACAAGGAATGAGAACTTATGTTGACTGGAACAATGACGGAATTTTTGCAGATCCAGCCGAAGAGGTATACAACACAGGATCAACATTATTAACAGGACCAACAACTTATGGCTTTGTCGTTCCTTCCGGACAAACCCCTGGAAACTACAGAATAAGAATCAGATCAAGAGGTGCATCAACTATTGACCCATGTTCAAATTTAGCTTCTGGCGAAGCCGAAGATTACACTATTGTAGTAGTAGCTGATTGTACACAAAAAATAACAAGTGTAACAAACGGATCTGCCTGCGGTTCACCGAATACAGTTAATCTTTCTGCTGTTTCCGCTGGAGCAACAGGTTTCAGATGGTATAGTGCCGAAACAGGCGGTAGCCTACTGGCAACAACTGCAGCTGGAAACTGGACAACACCTTCAATAGCTACAACCACAACATATTATGTTACCGCTTACAATGGAACTTGTGAATCATTATACAGAACTCCGGTTAAAGCAACCATCTTAACAACAACAAACATAACAGTAACACCTTCGACACCAACCATATGTGGCGACAACAATCCTATTTCGATTACTGCAGCTGGAGACACAACTCAAGAAGATTTGTTAGTTCAGGATTTTGAAAGCGGAATGGCTCCTTTCACTGCAACCATCCCAACAAATACAAATGCAGGAGCTGATTCGCCTTGGAGTGTTAAAACCAGTCCATATCAGCCATCAGGAACTTCGGTATGGAAACCTGCCATAAACTCAGGCTCTGTCGCAACAATTGGCAATAAATTTGCATTAACTACATCTGACTATAACGGTTCAAACATAGTAAGCATCATAACTTCGCCTATTGTCAACCCTTCAGCCTATACAAGCCTTACACTAACATTTGATCATTACTATTCTAATTTCTCAGGAGATACTGCTGCTGTACAGGTTTCAGTCAACGGAGGTGCTTTTGCCGCAATAACCCCAACTCCAGCCCTTTACAATACCGACATAGGAACACCTTCTGATTTTGTTACCCAAACAGTTGATTTAAGTGCTTATGCATTACCGGCAAATACAAGTTTACAATTCCGTTTTGTATATACAGCTCAATTTGACGACGGATGGGCAGTTGACAACATCAAACTATCAGGTGTAAAACCACTAAACACAACTTTTACTTGGAGTGGCGGTGTTGATGCATTTACTGATGCAGCTTGTACTATTCCATATGTTGCACAAAGCGTTACAACCATTTATGTAAAACCAAATGCTACTCAGATCAATAGTCCATCATGGGCATTTACAGCAACAGCAACTTTATCAAACGGATGTGCCGTAGTTAAAAATATTACAGTAACCAATAACACCAAAAGTTGGACAGGAGCAAGTTCCACATTATGGAATGATGCCAACAACTGGGTTCCTGCAGGAGTTCCAACATCTGCTAACTGCGTAGTAATACCAAGCACAACCCAAATTACCGGTTCAGGATACAATGCTCTTGCTAAAAACGTAACCATTAAATCAACCGGTAACTTAGAACTTCAGTCATCGAATAACCTAACTGTTTCTGACGAAATAACCGTAGTTCCTTCAGGAGTATTCAATGTTCGCAACAACGCAAATCTGGTTCAGGTTAATAATGTTGCCAACAGCGGAAACATCAACATGGAAAGAACAGCAAACATCAGAAGATTAGATTATGTTTACTGGTCATCTGCTGTTGCTAATTTCCCTGTAACTTCAATTTCTCCTGGAACTTCATCTGGTTTTATTTACAAATGGCTTCCAACAACCCCTACTGCATATGCAAGTAATTTTGGAGCTTGGTCAAATACAACCGAAAACATGGTAACCGGTAAAGGGTATATTGTTCGCGGACCGAATGCTTATTCGACTTCGGTATTAACCAATTACACAGCAACTTTTACGGGTGTACCAAACAATGGAATCATAACCACTCCTATATCAAGAAGTACATATAATGGAGCAAGTTATGCCGGACCTACATCAACTTTGGTAACTGCAAATGATGACAACTTCAACCTTGTTGGAAATCCATACCCGTCATCAATAAGAGCAATAGATTTCTTAAATGCCAACTCTAATATTGCCGGATTTGTAAATATTTGGACGCACGGAACTTTACCAACCACATCTGCTCCTAATCCTTATTATGCAAATTACACCTATAATTACACAACGGCCGATTACATCACTTACAATGTTTCCGGAACATCAAGTGGTCCTGGCACATTCAATGGCTATATTGGTTCAGGACAAGGTTTCTTCGTTTTAATGAATCATACATCGGCTGCTACAACGGAGACAGTTACTTTCAATAACACAATGAGAAGTGCAGCCTATAGTAATTCACAATTTTACAAGACTTCTGAAAATGACACTCCAGTTGACATTGAAAGAAATAGAATCTGGCTTGATTTAATCAAATCTTCTGATCTTACAAACAGAAGAGCAATGGTTGGTTATATTGAAGGAGCAACCAATGAGAAAGATCGTTTATACGACGCCTTAGGAAGCGAAAAAATGAATTTCAATATTTATTCAGTACTTGACAATGAAGCACAGATCATTCAGGGAAGATCTTTACCATTTGACAGCAATGACCAAGTACAGTTAGGAGTTAATATTCCTCAAGATGGAGAATACAAAATTGGAATTGCAACATTAGACGGTTTATTCACTGATGCGGCTCAAAATATTTATATTGAGGACAAAGTACTGAATATTACACACAATATAAAAAGTAGTCCTTATACATTTATGGCCAATACAGGTAGATCAAACGACCGTTTTGTTCTTAAATTCGTAGACCAATCACTTTCAAATGATGACAATACATTTGCTAACGACATTAAAATATATGCCACAAATCACTTGAATATTGAGTCATTAAAACTTGACATCAATACTATTGAAGTTTATGACATTGTAGGTAAAAATTTGTTGAGTTTAAAAAACATCCAGCAAAAACAATTAACTGTCAACCAATTAAAACCAACAACAAATGTCATCTTGGTTAAAGTAACTTTAGAAAACGGTTCAGTAGTTACCAAAAAAGTTATCTACTAAAAACACAAAATACAACCCGTAAGAAAAAACTCCACAATTGTGGGGTTTTTTTTATACCACTATTTGATTTATAATCGATTAACGAATCTGATATTGCAATTCATCGGCGTTTTTTGAATTTAATCGAATTTTTATGCTTTTTATCGATTTGACCAAAATAGCTTGAATATTTTTTAATATTTTTAACAAAATTTCTAAAAAACAACAACTAAATAACTAAAAAGTGAAAAAAAATTACGTTCTAGCTAATTTTTTTCCAAGCTTACTATGGCGGAAAAAAATGACCCAATTTTTCTGCTTGCTGCTTTTTGTTTTACTGTCACCACTTCAAAAAACAATAGCACAAGCTAATGACTGTACCGCTTCATTAACTTCATTAACTATCGGAGCTACCTGTACAACTACCAATTACACAGTATCAAGTTCATTTACCAATGACGGCCCTACTCCTTGTAGTGGAACCTCTTACCGCGACGGCTGGTATTCCTTTACAACCGATGCAACGACAAATTCGATAACAATTACAGGTACGAGTAACCGCCAAATGGGGTTGGCTGTTTATTCCGGAACCTGCGCCTCTCCTTCATCTATCGCGTGTGAAGTACCAAACAATGCAAACGCAACACTTACCACAGCCGTAACACCAAATACAACTTATCGTCTTCGGATTATGCGTACAAATAATGCAAATACAAACGACATGACAGGAACAATTTGCATAGCAGGGACAGTAATACCTATAGCCCCAACAGGCTGTACAAACACCACACAATACCCATCATCAAGTGTAGCTGCACCTTCAGCCGGAAATACAGCCACAATCTCAACCTGTAATTATCAGACAGAATATAACGCAATAAGCGGCATCGTTTCAGGAACAACCTATACCTTTACAAATTCAGCTGGAGGATTTATAACAATAAGATCAGGATCATACAACGGAACGGTTGTGGCCAGTGGCAATTCTCCTTTATCCTTTACTGCTGCTTCATCAGGAACATTTTATGTACACTACAATACAAATTCATCATGTGGCACAGCCTCAAACTGTACAACCACATCTGTAACTAACGGAACTGCTTCCGGTGGAGGCGGATGTACTCCGGGTTCAGGAACTGGCACTTCTGCAGCCGGTTGTCCTTCGGTTGTTTCTGGCGGTTTAGGCCTTAGCGGTTCAGATCCGGCCGCAATTACCTGTTCAAC
Source organism: Flavobacterium amniphilum (assembly GCF_023634845.1). Lineage (GTDB taxonomy): Bacteria > Bacteroidota > Bacteroidia > Flavobacteriales > Flavobacteriaceae > Flavobacterium > Flavobacterium amniphilum. The sequence goes on from NZ_JAMLJL010000003.1 coordinate 7,648, forward strand.
TTCAAGTTGTGTAGATTTAGAAGCAACCTATTTACAATTAGGACAAACAACAAGCTATTCGGTACAATCGATTCCATACAGTCCTCCATATCAATTTGGCTGTCTGGCAAATGCTGTCAGCGTTAACACTGATGATGTTTGGTCACCAACAATCAATTTACCGTTTAATTTCTGTTTTTACGGAACAAATTACAATCAATGTTTAATTGGATCGAATGGGGTATTAACCTTCGACACAACAAACAATACACCGGGAGGATTCTCAGAATGGGAATTCATTGACAACCTACCAAATGCAGCACTTTTCAGAAATAGCATATTTGGTGTTTACCATGACATCGACCCAAGTGTGGGTGGAACTGTAGGATGGGAATTAGTAACTTTATCTACAGGTTGTAGAGCCCTTGTCGCATCATGGAATGATATCCCAATGTTCTCGTCTTCTTGTAATTCAATTTTATACACCGGCATGATGGTCTTATATGAAAACACAAATATCATCGAAGTATACATTAAACAAAAAAGTGTTTGTGCTTCATGGAATAGTGGAAATGCAATCGTAGGTGTTCAAAATGGCGCAGGAACAGTTGGAACAGTAGCTCCTAACAGAAATGGATTAAGCCCTGATTGGACCACAACAAACGAAGCTTGGCGATTTGTACCATCAGGAACTTCGATCACATCAATCAAATGGTATCAGGGAGCAGGAACCGGCGGACCTGTAGTTGGAACAACCGATGTAATCAATGTTTGTCCTGCTGCCACAACGACTTATACAGCTGAAGTTACTTATACTTTATGCAGCGGTTCGACAGTAAAAGTTACAGACCAAACAACTGTTACGGTCTCAGGAAATAAAGTTTGGAATGGCTCTGTTAACACCGATTGGAACACTGCCGCCAACTGGACTCCGTCTGGAGTACCAAACAACACCCAACCGGTTGTTATTGCTAATGTTACAAACAAACCTGTAATTACCGGAGGCATCAATGCACAGGCATGCTCATTGACAGTTCAAACCGGAGCTCAATTGACGGTTGCAACAAATAATAACATTACCGTAACCAATGGTGTTACTGTTCAGGGAACGGGAGCCTTCATTATCAATGATGATGCAAGTTTAGTTCAGGTTAACAACGTAACAAATACAGGTAACATTCAGTATTCAAGAACTGCAAATATCAGAAGACAGGATTATGTTTACTGGTCATCACCAGTAGCAAATTTCTCTTCGAGCTCTATATCTCCGGGAACAAACAGCGGTTACATTTACAAATGGCTACCAAGTACAACAACCGGCTATACAAGTAATTTTGGAAACTGGACTAATGGCAATGAAACAATGGTAACCGGAAAAGGATACATTGTCCGTGGACCCGATGCTTATTCAAGCTCGGCAGCAACTAACTACACTGCAACATTTATTGGTGTACCAAACAACGGAACCATAACCAGCCCAATTTCACGAAGCACTTACAATGGCACAAGCTATGTGGGACCAACTTCAACATTGGTTACAGCTAATGATGACAACTGGAATCTAATCGGAAATCCATATCCGTCTTCAATAAGAGCAATTGATTTCCTTAACGCGAATACAAATCTTGCAGGATTCATCAATGTCTGGACACACGGTACTTTACCGGTTTCATCAACGGATCCGTTCTATGCAAATTACAATTACAACTATACGTCTTCTGACTACATCACATACAATTCAGCTGGAGCTTCTTCAGGACCGGGAACATTTGGAGGATATGTGGGTTCAGGACAGAGTTTCTTTACAATTATGAATCACAGTACTCCTTCCACAACAGGAACAGTTACCTTCACTAACGCGATGAGAAGTGCAACTTATGCTAATTCACAATTCTTCAGGGATTCTGACAACAACAATACAATAGAACCTGAATACAACAGAATTTGGCTTGATTTAATCAAATCATCAGATAACACAAACAGACGTACGTTAGTTGGTTATATGGATGGTGCAACAAACGATAAAGACCGCATGTATGATGCATTGGGAAGTGAAAAATTAAGTTTTAATATCTATTCATTACTAAACAATGAAATACAAGTCATTCAAGGTAAAGCACTTCCATTTGACAGCAACGACACTATTGCTTTAGGAGTTGGAATACCCGAAACCGGAGAATATAAAATCGGAATTGCGGCTGTTGACGGATTATTTGAAAACAGATCACAAAATATATTTCTTGAAGACAAATTATTAAATATCACACACGACCTAAAAGAAAGTCCATACACTTTTACAGCGCAAAAAGAAAGATTTAATGACCGCTTTATTTTGAAATATATCAATCAGGCACTTTCAAATGACGATTTTGTTTCACCAAACGACATCAAAATATTCGCCATGGGCAGTCTGAATGTCGAATCTTCAAAATTAGACATTAACGAAATTAGTGTTTATGATGTATTGGGCAAGAAATTACTGAATTTGAAAAACATCCAGCAAAAACAAATTACTATCAGTCAGTTAAAACCAACGACAAATGTTATTTTAGTAAAAGTAACTTTGGAAAACGGAAGTGTGGTAACTAAGAAAGTAATCTACTAAAAACAAACCTACTAAATCCCCAAAAAGGCCTTGATTTTAAATAATCAAGGTCTTTTTCGTTTGCATAAGCTTCACGCTCAAAACAAATATTCCGATACGCTTTATGGCGGTTTTTATATTGAATCAACCGGATCATAAATTCTATTCCGTACCAGATAAAAAAAGGAATAACCAGCAATTCTAACTGCTGTTTTATATGAATATGTTCATGATTGACAAAAACAGGATTTTGCTTATCTTTTTTATCAGTCATAATAACAAACGGATAAAAAGTAATCCCTCTGAATCCTTTCGGTGTCAAATATTTAAAAACAATCAAAATCATATGCTACAAAATTGATAAATTTGCGCACATGAACAATGATTTGAATCCAAATAATTTAATCGAAGGCGAAGATTTTTATTACACGCCGGAAGGTTACAAATGTTTTACCGAAAAATACCATTTAAAAAGAGGGTATTGCTGTAAAAGCGGATGCAGGCATTGCCCATACGGATTTGATAAAAAAACGGGGAATTTCATTAAAAAATAGGGCGTGCCCCTACGGGTCGGGCTATCCGCGCTGCGTGGCAGCCAGCTTCTATCCCTCACGCGAACAAACAACTAAAAGAATGGACCACCATTTAAGAAAATACAGAGTCAAAATACATAAGTCCTATCATAGGTCTGACATTCGTTATCCCTAGTTGTCCCACTAAACACGACAACTTAATAATTGAATAATTTAAAACACTAAACATGACTTTTCAAGACCAGATATTAGAAGGTATCCCTTCTGTTTTACCGCAACAAAAAGTATACGAAACGGCAATCAATCATGCGCCTAAGCGTAAAGAAATACTAAATGACGAAGAAAAAAAATTAGCGTTAAAAAATGCTTTACGTTATTTTGAAGCAAAACATCACACCGAATTAATTCCTGAATTTAAAGAAGAGCTGGAAAAATACGGGCGTATTTACATGTATCGTCTTCGTCCGGATTATGAAATGAAGGCGCGTCCAATTTCAGATTATCCGGGAAAAAGCGAACAAGCCAAAGCTATCATGCTGATGATCCAGAACAACCTGGATTATGCAGTGGCACAACATCCACATGAATTAATTACATACGGTGGAAACGGAGCTGTATTCAGTAACTGGGCGCAGTATCGCTTAACCATGAAATACCTGGCCGAGATGACTGATGAACAAACATTGGTTATGTATTCAGGTCATCCTATGGGATTATTTCCGTCCCACAAAGAGGCACCGAGAGTAGTTGTTACAAACGGAATGATGATCCCTAACTATTCAAAACCGGATGACTGGGAAAAATTCAATGCTTTAGGTGTTACGCAATACGGACAAATGACTGCCGGAAGTTATATGTACATAGGTCCTCAGGGAATCGTTCACGGAACAACCATCACCGTTTTGAACGGCTTCAGAAAAATTAAAAAAAATCCATCCGGTGGCTTATTTGTCACTTCAGGCTTAGGAGGTATGAGTGGTGCTCAGCCAAAAGCCGGTACTATTGCAGGATGCGTGACCGTTTGTGCTGAAGTAAATCCGAAAATCACTAAAATCCGCCATGAACAAGGCTGGATTCATGAAATCGTTGAAGACCTTGACCTTTTGGTAGCAAGAACACGAAAAGCATTAGAAAACAAAGAAGTGGTTTCAATCGCTTATTTAGGCAATATAGTTGATGTTTGGGAAAAATTCGATCAGGAAAATTTACATATTGATTTGGGTTCAGATCAAACTTCTTTACACAATCCTTGGGCCGGCGGATATTACCCGGTTGGTCTATCGTTTGAAGAATCGAATGAAATGATGGCTAACAATCCTGAACAATTCAAAGAAGAAGTTCAGAAAACCTTACGCCGTCATGCTGCTGCCATCAATAAACACACTGCCAAAGGAACTTATTTCTTCGATTACGGAAATGCTTTCCTTTTAGAAGCTTCAAGAGCCGGAGCCGATGTTATGGCTGAAAATCCAACTTTAGGCAGGGAATTCAAATATCCTTCTTACGTTCAGGATATCATGGGACCAATGTGTTTTGATTACGGATTTGGACCATTCCGTTGGGTTTGTACTTCAGGAAAACCAGAAGATTTAGCCAAAACCGATGCAATCGCCTGTGACATTTTGGAAGAAATGATGAAAAATTCACCGGAAGAAATCCAACAGCAAATGGCCGACAACATCCAATGGATCAAAGGAGCACAGGAAAACAAACTGGTTGTAGGATCGCAAGCCCGAATTTTATATGCAGATGCTGAAGGACGTATGAAAATAGCAGAAGCCTTTAATAGAGCAATTGCAAAGAATGAAATCGGACCGGTTGTTTTAGGACGTGATCATCATGATGTATCCGGAACAGATTCACCTTACAGAGAGACTTCCAACATTTATGACGGTTCGAGATTTACTGCAGACATGGCTATACATAACGTAATTGGTGACAGTTTCAGAGGTGCGACCTGGGTTTCCATACACAATGGCGGCGGCGTTGGATGGGGCGAAGTAATCAACGGTGGCTTCGGAATGTTGCTTGATGGTACTGATGATGCTGACAGACGATTAAAATCAATGTTATTCTGGGATGTTAACAACGGAATCTCAAGAAGAAGCTGGGCACGTAACGAAGGAGCAATTTTTGCCATAAAAAGAGCTATGGAGACGCAACCTTTATTAAAAGTGACCATCCCTAATATAGTAGACGAAAATTTATTATAACATTGTATTTCAGTTTTTTAATAAATTTCGGTATAGATTTTGTGCAAATTATTTAAACTAAAATTATTAAAAAATGAAACTATTCAAATTACTGTCGTTAATCGGATTGTTCATTATCACTTCCTGCAGTTCAGTAAGGGTTAATGCCGATTATGACAAAAACGCTAATTTTGGTCAGTATAAAACTTATGCCTTTCACAAAAGCGGAATAGACAAAGCGGAGATCTCTGATTTGGATAAAAGAAGAATTTTACGTGCTATCGACGCCCAAATGTCAGCCAAAGGTTTTACGAAAAGTGAAACTCCCGAATTATTGGTTAATATTTTTACCAAGGAAAGGGAAAAAGTAGATGTAAACAACTTCTCTGCCGGATGGGGATATGGCTGGGGTTACGGCTGGAATCCTTATTTATGGGGAGGAAGAACTTATGTATCTACTTCAACTGAGGGAACATTATACATTGATTTAATTGATGCAAAGAACAAAGAATTGATCTGGCAGGGAATGGGAACCGGTTATCTGACTCACGATACCGAGAAAAAAGATCAAAGAGCCAACGAATTTGTAACCAAAATTCTTGAGCAATTTCCTCCACAATCGAAATAAAAAAAGACTGCAGATGCAGTCTTTTTTTATTCTTATAATTAAACCATTTGGCTTGTTTCAAACTGCAATGGCACATAGCGTCTGTTTGCTTTCCCTAACAAAACTTTTGCGATTTGCGTGGATATTTCACCGTCAATCAGCATATCCAGCCAGAAGAATTCCCCAGCCGAATTGATTTCCAGAAAATAATATTCGTCTTCCGGTGTTACAATAATATCAGCTGCGCCATAATTCATTCCGTAGACATCCATTAACTGAAGTAATTTTTCCTTTATTTCCAGAGGCAATTCATACGGAACCCAATCCTGTAAGAGCTTCACTCCTTCTCTTCTCCAGTCTAATTTTGCATTATCCAGTTTTTGTGAATCAATTGCAAAAGCATATACTTCTTCTCCAACAATTGTGATTCTCAATTCTAATTTCTTTTCTAATTTTTGCTGAAACTGCATTGGGCAATATTGCAATGTATCAATACTGTCCAAATCTTCTTCTTTAACTTCATTTGTAAAAACAACATTCTCAACACCGTCCTTATAAATTGCAAAAGAACTCTGCATTTTTGTAATCACACTGTTATGGCTTCTTACAAAACGTCTTGCTTCTTCCGGGCTGTTTGTAATACAGGTTTCAGGAACTTTCAATCCTAAACCCGAAGCAATTTTCATCTGCTCTTCTTTACTATCCAATCTTCTGTACATACTGTACTTCCCTAATTGAAAACAGTTAAGACCTTCTAACATACCATTAAGGGTTGTTCTGATTTCCCCATGGATACTACTTAAGAATTCCCCTTCCACCAAACCATTCAGGCCACTCCCTAAATTATGGCTTCTTCTGTACCATAATGACGCAACATCGTGTATAGTAGTCCGCTCCCCTTCATAATCCAGATACATTTTCCATTCACCGTTTTCATAACAAGTACTCAATCCATATTTTAAAGGATACTCGTCCACATTGAAACGGATAGGTATGCCATTATTTTCCCTAATTTTTTGTGAAACTACTTCAACACTGTTATTATCACCTGTGTGCGTAATTATTAATACTTTTTCCATAATTTATTTATTTGATAAACTAAATTCCAATTTTATTAATTAATTCTGGCTACCAGCTTTTCAGCTATTGTTTCCCCAATTGGGTAGCCTAAATCCCTTTGAATCATTCCCCATTCCCCTTGCGGGTTCACTTCCAGGAAAACATATTTGCCTTCACTGTCACGGATCATATCGATTACACCAAAAAGCAATCCCATATTTTCCATCATTGCGGTTAAAGACATACAAACCAGTTCAGGCAATGTATACTCTTCCCATGTTGACTGAAGATCATTTGCGATTCTCCAATCTGTTTTACCTGTTACAGAAGCTGTTGCATTAATTTTTCCGGCAAAAAAAGTACCGTCTACGTAAGCGATACGCAGTTCATATGATTTTTCGATTTCCCTTTGGAATATCATTGGGCAATACGGTAAAGTATCCAAATTATCCAAATCTTCTTCCCGAATAACTGTTGTCGGAAACATTGGTGTATTCCCGGACATGCTTCTGGATAAAGCGCCGTGAAGTTTTACTATCATGCGCCCTTTACAGGTTGAATGGAAGAATTCTATAACCTGCGGCTGGGAATTTGTAAATAAACTTTCCGGTATGATCAATCCGGCTTTACGGGCCTGATTCAGCTGCTCAAATTTGTTCTCTCCAACTTTATGGTCTGTATCCATGATATTCATCCATGGAACATGACTGATTGACTCAAAAAACAAATTCCGCATGGTAGTGTATTCCTGTTTATGAATAGGCTTAAAAGAATTATCCAAATCTTCAGGAACAGAAACTCCCCATAATTTTCTATACCAAACAGCTTCAACATCCTGAGCTGTAAATTTCCTGTCATTATAATTAACCTCAACCAATGTCTCCTCTGAATTCACTTTGTATTCAAATGATAACAATTCAGAAAACTGATCTGAGTTGAGTCTTAAAACATCTTTTCCTAATTCCCTGAGTTTCTTTTCGACTATATCAATCGTATAAAAATCGTTAGAATGACTAATACATAAAACCATAAGCATAAAAAAATAAGAGCAACGGCATAACCGTTACTCTTATTCCACTATTTAATATTAGATAGCAGTTCCATCCTCATCACTGTCAGATGGGTATTTCATTGTCTCATAAACATCAGCAGACGGTTTTGTAGTTCCCCCAGGTCCTTCTTCTCCGTCAGATGGATATTTCATAGTTTGCACAGTATCTCTTAGTACTGAAGTGATAGCACCACCTTGAACTGCATTAGCTTCTTCTTTTGACATTTGGTTTTCTAAAAAGCTCGCGAAAAACGGCTTTTTCAATTCATTTTTTTTCATGAGATTAAAAATTTAATTTTAAAAAAATTTGTTTACTTAGTCTGTCTATTTGCAAATATTCGACAGAGCTAAATTACCCTTAATTCTACCCTCAAAAAATCCAAATCCGGCAAGGTGATTGATTTTCTACCTTAAATTTATAAAAATAGGTACCCTTTTTCGCACAAAAAAACACTCCTTATCCATTATAAATCAACCTCTTTTGACCTGAATTTACACCAAATAAAAAAAAGTAAAAAATTTCTGTTAAAAAAAACTAAAAATCAAGGCTAAATCCAGCCATTTTTCGTTATATTATTGATAATACCGAATGCTTTTACAGTTAAAAAACAATCTTCATCCTTCAATTTCCGGGACAGTTGAAATTTCATTTTTACTAAAGATATCAATTTTTAAGACAACCCCAATAGCCCTGATGGAAGCGGCATCCTTTTTTTGAATGCATGGAGTTTCGGAATGCCTTCAAAAAAAGATATAGCGGACAGCAGGAATAAGCTCCTAAGATTTATTAACTTTGTAAACGAGCACAACTATTAAAACGATGAATACAGAATACGAAAGCAACCCATTGATAGACCGACTTCCGAAGCATTTGAAGCAATTTATCAAACCTCAGGATTACAATGATTACACACCTGTTAATCAAGCCGTGTGGCGCTATGTAATGCGCAAAAACGTAGATTATTTAGGAAAAGTGGCTCATGAATCCTATCTGGACGGATTGCGTCAAACAGGAATTGATATTGAAAACATTCCGAATATGTACGGGATGAACCGGATTTTACAGGAAATAGGCTGGGCTGCAGTTGCAGTTGACGGTTTTATTCCGCCGAGTGCCTTTATGGAATTCCAGGCCTATAATGTATTGGTTATTGCCAGTGACATCCGTCAGTTAGAACATATTGAATATACACCGGCACCGGATATTATCCACGAAGGCGCCGGTCATGCTCCTATCATAGCCAATCCTGAGTATGCTGAATATTTACGTCGTTTTGGAGAAATCGGATGTAAGGCAATTTCATCTGCAAGGGATTATGAAATGTATGAAGCAGTACGATTGCTTTCTATTTTAAAAGAAGCTGAAGATACGCCGGAAGAAGAAGTCAAAAAAGCAGAAGAGCAGGTAGATTTCCTTCAGAACAATATGGGAGAATTGTCCGAAATGTCCAAAATCAGGAATTTACACTGGTGGACAGTTGAATACGGATTAATTGGTACTGTTGAAAATCCGAAGATATATGGAGCCGGATTACTTTCATCAATTGGCGAAAGTGCTTGGTGCATGACCGATAATGTAAAGAAAATACCGTATGATATTGCTGCGGCTGATCAAAGCTTTGACATTACAAAACCGCAACCTCAGCTATATGTTACACAAGATTTTGCACAACTGAATCAAATCCTTGAAGAATTTGCCAATACGATGGCTTTGAGAACGGGTGGTTTATCCGGAATCAAGAAAGTCATCCAATCAAAAGCGTTAGGAACGATTGAATTGAGTACCGGTTTACAGATTTCAGGCGTATTCACCAATGTTATAGAACATGACAACAAACCTGTTTATGTTCAATGTACCGGAAAAACGGCTCTATCCTACCGTGAGAAAGAATTGGTTGGCCATGGAACCGAATATCATGCAGAAGGTTTTGGTTCGCCTATCGGAAAACTGAAAGGTATAAACCTTGCAATAGAAGACATGAGTCCGCGTGATTTAAAAGCCTACGACATCTACGAAGGCAAACACATCACATTGGAATTTGAAGGAGACATTACAGTTTCTGGAGAAATTATCACCGGAACCCGTAATATTCAGGGGAAAATTTTATTGATTAAGTTCAAAAATTGTACCGTAACACAAGGAGATACTTTACTATTCAGTCCGGATTGGGGAATTTACGACATGGCCGTTGGTAAAGAAGTTATTTCCGCTTTTTCAGGTCCGGCCGATGTGAACAGTTTTGACATGATCAATCACGTTCCGTCATCCAAAACGATTAAGCAAAAGAAAACAGAAGAAAGAGAAGAACTGGAAAATTTGTACCTGAACATCCGCAATATACGCGAAAACAAAGAAGCCGAAATCACTTTAAAAGAAGCTTTCGGAGCTGTTTCAGGATGCCATCCGAACGATTGGCTGTTATCGGTAGAAATAGCTGAACTGGCATACAAAAACCATAACAATGATTTAATGGACAAAGTGGTGAATCATTTGGAAAACGTAAAAAGAAGACGTCCGGAAATTACGCATTTAATTACAAACGGACTGGATTTGATTTTAGAGAAAGTTTCAACTTAATGTAACAAAAGTCACCAATAATAAAACGGAATGCCCATATTTTTGATAAAAAACAAAGTATGGGCATTTTAGATATATTAGGTTTAGGAGACAAAAACAGTGAGATTAAAGATTTCATTGAAAAAGGAGCAGTAATCATTGATGTGAGGACAGTAGGCGAATTTGAATCAGGTCACATTACCGATTCAAAAAACATCCCTTTAGACACCATAACAGAAGCTGTTGGCAGTATAAAATCCCTTAATAAACCAGTAATAGCATGTTGCCGTAGTGGCATGCGCAGCGGTCAGGCAACTTCAATCCTGAAGCAACACGGTATTGATGTGATCAATGGCGGTGGCTGGGAAGATTTGAACAGTAGATTAAACTAACTGCTCTATATATTGAAAAAGAGACTTTCATCAGAAAGTCTCTTTTTTTTACGGTTTGAATTGTTTTTCGGAAGTAACCCTTTCACCCTTATACTCCACTTTCCATCCGGCTGCATGGGTAACCAATAAAATCTTTGACAGTTCACTGATCAATCTGTTTTCGGCATTTGATTTCAAAGTTGATTTCTCAATCTTTTTAGCCAAATCTGCTTTTACTTTTTTAGTGATATTATTAAAATCTGTGCCGGTAAATTCATTGAATTTACTCTGTTCGATATCATAGTACTGAATATCAGGATTGATTTTAATTTCTTCTTTAGGAATACTGACAATCGTAATCGTTTTGCTTTTCTCGTCAATTTCATATTCCATTTTACGCAAATCATAACTTACCGTCACATCTGAATTGACTACAACCAATGCTTTTTTATCGAAAGAAACGAGTCCACCCAGATATTGATCCTGATCTTTGAATGTTAGCACCTGCGAAAAATGACCTTCGGTAACAACTAATTTACCCACATTTTTGATCTGTTCCTGAATTAAATTAGAATTGTATTCAGTTGTACCTTCATCATCAGAAGCAAAAAATTTAAACGTAAAAAAGCCCAGAACAAGGATGAGTAATCCGTAAAATAGTTTCTTGTATAAATTGATCATAAATTGGCGTTTAAAACTTCATAAAAGGATAATCAATGGCTAATGTATTGATTTTTTGGCTCAGATTTTCCAAAAATTTCCGGTGACTCTCACTATCCGGGTTAAACGGACGGTGGCTGATGGCTTTTTGGATATCCGATACTTTTTCCATTACGGAAAATGCTTTGGCATCGATATAATTTTCAAAAAAACGGCTCCAGATATAATCGATTGCCGTTGCATTTGGGTGTAACATATCTTCGGCATAAAATCTGTAATCCCTGAGCTCGTCCATCATGATTTCGTAACTTGGAAAATAGCTGGAAGAAGAAAATCCAGCAACAACTTTATAAACAGCGGCAATCAAATGTGACTTGCTCACGTTGTTTTCAACAAAACCATCTTTGATATGACGTACCGGAGAAACCGTAAAAATGAATTTAGCATTAGAATTGACAGAGCTAATCAATGAAATAATCTCTGCCAGACTCTGTTCAATTACCGCCACTGAAAGCAATTCTTTCCCAAACTGTTTTTGTGGAACCTTATGGCAATTTGCCACAATTTCTCCGGAATCCAAACTTCGGTAAATCCAGGCTGTTCCCAATGTGACAATAAAATGCGAAGATTTAATAAGTTGCAGGTAAGTTGATTCTATTAGTTCATTCAGAACTTTTAAAAAAGATTCTTTATCAGGATTTGAAAGTTCAGAATGCACTTCATAACAATGCCACAAACCATTATACTGGAAAATATCATCTTCGGTGAAATACTTTTTATGGACACTTCTGCTTATTATTTTTTTCAAAGAGACAGGGTTGAAAATAATTCCGAAAGGATTTACCACTGAACGGAATTTAAAATACCCGAATTTCTCTCCCATATTCTCGGCAAAACAGGAACCTAAGGACAAAACTTCCGACTGATAATCAATGGGAAAATCAGTTTTATTAATCGGAATCTGTGTTCTGAATTGCATAGCGGCTTATAATTTTACCAAAAATACAAAATTTGGTTTTCCTTAATCAACTTCCACTTCATTAATCAAACGTATTGGTTTATTATAAACCAATCTTTGCAACATTACATCAATAAATGACGTATACTTTTTGTTTCCGCATTCATACCACCAGAATGATTTGTAGTGCAGATTGTTTTTCTCCATTTTGTTAAACCAGACTTTTGAATGATTAACTTCTACAATTTCAGATTCCGAGATTTTATACCCATCACCTGTCCAACAAATTAAAGGTTTGTGGGAAGGCGCTTTGATATACGTTAGTTTTTCCGGGGTTGAAATTTTAAAGACTTCGGGATTGACCCACTTCCCCTTTTTAATATCATACTTCGGATCGATTTGGTACAATAAATTGAAATTTTGATCATTTTTAATTTCCAGACTTGTGATAAAAATCAAAACAAATGCTCCCAAAACAGGATAAAAACCAAGTGAGTGACCCAATTCTTTTAATTGTTCTTGTTTGGGTTTGATATAACGGATCAAAAAAAGCATCGGCATAATTTGATACAAACCAAAACAGACTAAACCAACCATATGATGCAATACATTTTCCTGTGTACAATCCAATAAAACCAAAGTGATAATTCTAAAGAAATTGGAAACAATGTTTAAGAGTATTACCAAAAGACAAAAAAGAATGATTTGGATATTCTTATAGTAAAAGCCGCTCTTTTTTTCTTCAATTGTAAGAAGTACCGCAGCCGCTAATAATCCGGTTTTAAACATCGATAAGCCCATACAAGCCGTATCAACGGTAATTTTAGCACCTTTGATGAAAAAATTGACACCTTCAGCCTTATCTATGTTTATGGTGTTTTTTAACGTAAGATACACACCCTGACACAACCACTGTTTGATTTCTGCGGATAAATGTTCAAAAAACTTATTAAACAGTGAAGAAAATAACAACAAACTGATAAACGCTATAAATGAAAATCTCCTGGTAATTGTATAATAAGTCAAACAAATGATCATACACAATGACAGAAAATGCAGTGATCTCGTATGCAATCTATAACTTATAAATTCAAGCAAAACCAGTAAAAAAAGAAGCGGATAATGGACTTTTAAATTTGTTGTCCTTCCTCCCACGAAAAACAAAACCATAGAAAGAATAACTCCGAAGAAATCGTTTTCAAGAGCAAAAAAAAACAACTCATAATTCATGACCAACAGTATTATTGGAATCATAATCATGAGTGTTTTTTTATTTTGTAGTACAAACTGCATTAATAAGCGGATTTATTCATTTGCCTTTTATAATAAAACAAAAGAGTCAATACCAATATAATAATCATAGCCCATTCATGCGGCTCCGGAACAGCTCCGTCATTATTAACCGACGCATTACCAAGTGTATTTACATTTTTTTCAATTCCGTTATTTTCATAATCTTCATCTGTTTCAAGTACGATTAACGATGAAACCGGCGAAACAACATTCGCTTCTTTAGCCAGATCAACAAATTTATTAGTTGATAAAGTATCTTCCTGTATTTTGATTTGTTCGTCTAAAATCCTTGCAAAGGCGTACATTCTGAAAATATGATTGGAACCGTTGTTTTTTGAATTGGTATTGGCAGGACTTTCTTCAATAGCAACATCTGCCACTTCGAGATTTACACGGTTTTCATTTCTCCTAATGATTATAAAATGGTTTTTAGCAATTAACTCTACACATTCTTTGAGATTTGTTTGCAGAAAATCTACATACTTCTGTTCTTTTACTGTCTGCCAAAACGGATTGATATCAGAAGAAATCGCTATTACTTTTATATTTTTTGATTTAGCATTTTCTTTAACTTTTTTAAGGTAAGGAGATGCTTCCAATTCTTCAAAATTAGCTGAAATTGAACCGCTTTTTGTCACTACCAGAGCATTCTCTTTCAATTTGTAAAAAGGGATTAACGAGTACTGTAACGATTTAAACTGATCAAAAAAAGATTCATAATTCTCCTTATTGATTTCCAGTTTTTCATTATTAATAAATACATAATACGTTGAATTTGAATTTTCTAAAATGGCTTCTAATTCTTCTTCTTCCCAACTCGCATTCAGGTCTAAAACCACTTCACTCGGTTTGAATGAAATTTTTTCTTTATCTGTTTTCTTTATCTCGTATGCCTTATTTTCCCAAACAAAAGAACTTCCAAAAGCATTATTATTCAAAGGCATGACAGCCTCCCACTTATCCAAACCTTCTGACTCATTGATATAAAAGCCGTTTTTCAATTCAAATTCTTTACTCGATTCAAACTTTCCATTTCCAACCATTTGTATTCTGGATAATGTTTCAGCATTTGAAATATTAGGCCCTTTAATATTTAAGCTGGAATAAACCATTTCATTTCCACTTACCTTCAACGGTGTGGTAAAACCACATTTAAAAGTTCTGGGTAAAGCTTCATTGATAGGAAAAACACGAACTACAACCCTATTACCTTCTTTCCATTGCATTAATGAGGGATCTCGGGATTCCACCCCTACAATTTGGTTATAAGCAGCTTTAGCCTTCTCCTTTGTTGTCAAAACACCTTTACGTTCCACCCCGTTAACCCATAAAGAAAGTGACGTTGCCACAGAACCTTCCGGTAATTGAAAAGAATAAATAGCTTCCTTGTCAACGCGCCCAGAACCTTCATCACAGGCCACATCCATTGTAATTTCGGTGTATGCTAATCTTTCATTGGAATATATCTTAACATCTTCCTTGATATTTTTAGTTACCAAATCCATACCACTCCATAATTGTTCTTCAGTCTCCAATCGCTTATCAAAATTTGACTTCAGAATATTGATACGGTCATCAGCAGTCAACGAAAGATTATGCATAAACATATAAGCAATATTTACAATTGGATTGTGCGTCTTTCTTTCATTATATTGTTTAGTTCCCAAACCATCCAGGCCCCTGAATTCAAAAAAGTCTTCACTGTGAATATAAACAATCCCTTTCTTGAGAAGTATTTCATTGCAGAAATTAGGTTCCAAATTTTGGGATACTCTTATATAACCCGGCAAATCACTGTTTGTATCAAAAGTTTTTGTAATCAGAAAACTGTTTATTTTTTGATTCTCTCCATGCAGTACAATGACAAACACGACAATACCGGCTATTCCTAATGTAATCCCTGAAAAAAACTGAAGTAGGTTTTTCTTTTCAATCGAGGCATTGTAAAACAGCTTCATTATATGCCAAAAAGATACAATTGCCGGTACCAATCCGTAAAAACCCAATCCAACAGCCAAAATACCCACAAAAGAAATCGGCATTATTGGGATTAAATAAAACATAAAATAAATAATCATCAAAAATGAAATCCCATTCGAAAAATAAGCAAGAGGTGTTATAATTTTATGCTTGTAGTTATTGTAGATAAAAAAGTTAGACAAACAAAAGATAAAAGTCACAACATAAACCCAAACAGGCAGATTTTCAAAAACACATATCAGAATATTTGTTGAAAAACAACCTACAAACCAGTTTAAGAACAGAAATGGTATTATATGATCGTACTCATTCTTATTGTTTAGTATTTTTAAGATAAAAATACCCCCGTAAAGTATTTCAATGAGCAAACCCAAAAGACAAACAGACTCCAAGCCTCTGACATCAAATTCTATTCCCACCAAAGCAGTTATCAAAAAACAAACACTCAGTATAGTAACCACTATACTTGCATAAACCCCTTTTTTATTGAAAAAATTTTCTTTCATGATTAAAATTTTAAAAGTACTTTGAATTACAAAGTTACTGTAAATTTTAAACCGGCAAATAATTTTTCGATAAACTTTCAAAAAAATCACAATAAGCATCATACTCATTATTTCTGTTTATTCCGATATAAATTTATTCCGATAATTTTAACGATTTCTTCACTCTTTATTTCCTTAATTTTGTTCGTCCGCCAAACAACCGGACCATTCAAAAACACTATGAAGCTACTATACTGTTATCTCAAAAAACATAAAACCCTATTATTTTTTGCCTTGTTGATGGCCGCCATTAATATTTGTTTCAGTTTAAGTGATTCCATTATTACCGGTAAACTGATGCAGGATTGCGGTGTTGGTATTGCCAAATATAAAGGACGGGAATTGGATTTTATTAAGGCCGTTGGCTTTTGGCTTGGGCTTTCCCTTGGTGCAGCCATGATTTCCAGAATCACTAAAAATTTCCAGGATTATTTTACCAATATTGTCATTCAGCGTACCGGTGCTGAAATGTATACAGACGGAATTAAAAAATCATTGGATTTGCCCTATGAAGATTTTGAAGATCAACGAAGCGGAGAAACTTTGAGCAAACTGCAAAAAGTCCGCACCGACTCAGAAAAACTAATTACACTTTCCATTTCATTGATTTTCCAGACCATAATCGGTTTCATATTCGTATTGGTTTATATATCAAGGATTGATTACAGAGTTGCCGTCATATTTATTTTAACTGCTCCGATCATTGCTTATGTAAGCTCATTTTTGGGCAAAAAAATCAAGGCTGTTTCCAGAAGAATTGTACAGCAAACCAATTCACTTGCCGGATCGACAACCGAAAGTTTACGCAACATCGAATTAGTAAAAAGCTTGGGACTTATCCATCAGGAAGAAGAACGCTTGAATTCAAATACACACAAAATTTTACATCTAGAACTACAGAAAGTCCGCTTTATCAGAAGTTTAAGTTTTATTCAGGGAACTACAGTTCATTTCATGCGTACCTGCGTAGTTTTCACGTTGTATTATTTTTTATTCGGAGGAAAAATTGTTGTGGGAGACCTTTTAACAATGGTGTTTTTCACCTTCTTCATTTTTAATCCGTTACAGGAATTAAGCGCCTACATCATTGCTAAAAATGAAACAAAAGTTTCAATGGAAAATTTCGAGAAGCTTTTAAAAGCAAATTCAGAACACCGTCCTGAAAATCCAGCGACAATCGGAACCATAAAATCGATGACATTCTCCAATGTGAGTTTTAAACATAAATCGGCGAGCCAACCCGCAGTAGAAAATATTAATTTTGACATAAAACAAGGTGAAACCATTGCATTCGTAGGACCTTCAGGAGCCGGAAAGACAACTTTGGTAAAATTACTGGTAGGATTGTATCCACCGGCGCAAGGACAAGTTTTATATAATGGTATAGATTCAAAAGCAATTGATATTTTAGAGCTACGTAAACAATTAGGATTCGTAACTCAGGACGCTCAGTTGTTTTCCGGAACGATAAAAGAGAATTTATTATTTGTTAAACCCGATGCCACCGATCAGGAATTGCTGGACGCCTTACATAAGGCAAGTTGTGAAAAATTGCTAAACAGAGCCGAAAACGGTCTAAACACAACTATAGGAGAAGGTGGAATAAAAGTATCCGGAGGGGAAAAACAACGCTTATCAATTGCCCGTGCCATATTGCGCCATCCTAATTTATTGATCTTTGATGAAGCAACATCAGCATTGGATTCTATAACAGAAGAAGAAATCAACAGTACAATTAGAAGTATTTCTGACCAAAACAGAATTACCATCCTTATTGCCCACCGTTTATCAACGATCATGCACGCTGACAAGATTTTCGTACTGGAACAAGGCAAAATCATCGAGCAGGGTAAACATTCGGATTTACTGGACGAAAAAGGATTGTATTATGCCATGTGGAGACAACAAATAGGAGAACGGAAAAGTACCGCCGTTGCATAAAAAACAAAAAAGCCTTTCAATTGAAAGGCTTTTTTGTTGTTATTACTTTCTTCTCTTAATCAAAAGTAAAAGCTAATAATATATTCGCTGAATAAAATGTATTTACATTATTAAAATTCACGTTAGGATTTATACCTATTTTAAAATCGTCACTTGTTTTGAAATATAATTTTGCTCTTACAGGAAATCCGATAGCTTCTTTATTCCCTGAATCTGAAGTGTTTCCATTAGCAAAATATCCAACTCCTACCTGTGGTTGAAGAGAAATAACTTTTGATAGTTGAAATTCTCTTCCGTACAACATATCGATTGTCATAATTGCCTGTAAATCATGATTACCGTCATTTTGTTTTACCAACCCAAAACCCGTCATACAATTCAATGAAAAGAGATTTTTTTTATAACCGGTTATCAACTCTCCGTTAATAGCCAAACCTCTCATTCCGTCACTTCCTAAATCAGTATAAATACCAATTCCTCCTTCAATTGCTTTAACTTCGAATGTATTTGTTTCCTGTGCTTGTAATTGACAACTTAAAAAGAATGCAAGTAATACTTTTATTTTTTTCATAAAAAAAGAAAGCGGAAAAAATTCCGCTTTATAAGATCTAATTAATTATTTTATTTCACAAATTCAATTGCCTTCTCCAAAGCTTCTTTTACACCTGCCGGATTTTTACCTCCCGCCGTTGCAAAGAAAGGTTGACCGCCACCGCCACCTTGAATATATTTACCCAATTCACGTACGACCTGACTGGCATTCAATCCTTTGCTTTCCACTAATTCTTTAGAAACATAACAAGTTAACATTGGTTTATCTTCTGCAACTGTAGCCAAAACAGCAAACAGGTTACTTTTATTATTTCCTAATTCGTAAGCTAAATCTTTAGCTCCGTTTGCATCCAGATCAACCTGAACGGCAAGGAAATCAATTCCGTTAATATGTTGCAATTGAGAAGCTAATTCACCTTTCAGGTTTTTCGCTTTTTCTTTTAACAGTTGTTCTACTTGTTTTTTCAACTTCGCATTTTCATCCTGTAATGAAACAACTGATTTCATTACATCCTGCGGATTTTTCAACGTCTCTTTAATTTCAGCAATCAAGTTCTCCTGATTTGCAAAGAAATCTTTCACCGCAGAGTTAGTAATTGCCTCTATACGACGGATACCTGCTGCAACAGCTCCTTCCGAAACAATTTTGAAATACCAGATTTCTGCTGTATTCTTCACATGGATTCCTCCACACAATTCCATACTTTCACCAAATTTTATTGCACGTACATTATCTCCATATTTCTCTCCGAATAGTGCCATAGCACCTTCTTCAATAGCCTGTGCAAACGGAATGCTTCTCCTTTCAATCAAAGGTAAATGTTCCTGAATTCTTGCATTCACAAAATCCTCAACTTGTTTTAACTCTTCATCGGTCACTTTTGAGAAGTGTGAGAAGTCAAAACGCAAATAGTTTGGCGCTACCAATGATCCTTTTTGCTCCACATGTGTACCTAAAATAGTACGCAATGCTTGATGCAACAAGTGTGTAGCTGAGTGATTACTTGCACACAAATCACGCAATTCGGTATTTACTTTAGCCTGAAATGTACCATTTACATTTTCAGGTAAACTTTTGGCAAAATGTAAAATCAGGTTGTTTTCTTTTTTGGTATCGATGATTTCAATGGTGTCATTAGCCGAAACTAAAGTTCCTTTATCACCAACCTGCCCTCCTCCTTCCGGATAGAAAGGTGTATTATCCAAAACAATTTGGTATAAAATTCCGTCTTTCTTTGAATCCACTTTACGGAAACGGGTAATCTTTACATCATTTTCAGCTTGATCATACCCAACAAAAGTTTCCACATTTCCGTCAATTAAAACCGTCCAGTCATCTGTAGACATTTCAGAAGCAGCACGTGAGCGGTCTTTCTGTTTCTTCAATTCAGCTTCAAATTCAGCTTCATTATAGGAATATCCTTTTTCCTTCAGAATCAAAGCCGTTAAATCCTTCGGAAATCCGAAAGTATCGTACAATTCAAAAACTTTAGCTCCGGAAACTTCTTTTCCGTTAGTTTCTGAAACCACTTTATCCAACAATTGTAAACCTTGATCCAATGTTCTCAGGAAAGAAGCTTCTTCTTCTTTGATTACATTGGTAACCAAATTTTGCTGTGCTTTGATTTCCGGGAAAAATTCTCCCATCTGAACAGCCAAAACAGCAACTAATTGATTAATAAAAGGCTCTTTTGTATTTAAGAATGTAAATCCGTAACGAATCGCACGACGCAAAATACGACGGATTACATAACCGGCACCTGTATTTGAAGGCAACTGGCCGTCAGCAATAGCAAATGCAACTGCACGTACGTGATCTACGATTACACGGATGGCAATATTGATTTTATTTTGCTCTTCCGAGATATTTTTAACTTCGTTACTGGTATATTTCAATCCAGTAATTTCTTCAACTTTTGCGATTAGCGGTGTAAACACATCAGTATCATAATTTGAAGTTACATCTTGCATTGCCATACACAAACGCTCAAATCCCATTCCTGTATCCACGTGTTGTTCCGGTAATTTTTCCAAAGATTTATCAGCCTTACGATTGAATTCCATAAATACGTTATTCCAGATTTCAACAACCTGTGGATGATCAGCATTTACCAGATCACGGCCTGAAACGGCTGCTCTTTCTTCTTCCGAACGCAAATCAACATGAATTTCAGAACAAGGTCCGCACGGTCCCTGATCCCCCATTTCCCAGAAGTTATCTTTTTTATTTCCTAAAATGATTCTGTCTTCTGAAACATATTGCTTCCAGATATCAAATGCTTCCTGGTCAAACGGAACATTTTCGTCAGGGTTTCCTTCAAAAACCGAAACATACAAACGGTCTTTTTCAATTTTCAATTCTTCTGTTAAGAACTCCCAAGCCCAAGCCAATGCTTCCTTTTTGAAGTAATCGCCAAATGACCAGTTTCCTAACATTTCGAACATGGTATGGTGATAGGTATCAAAACCTACATCTTCCAAATCGTTATGTTTACCTGAAACACGAAGACATTTTTGAGTATCGGCAATACGCTTACTTTTAGGCGTTCCGTTACCTAAAAAGAATTCTTTGAACTGGGCCATTCCCGAGTTGTTGAACATCAGGGTTGGATCATCTTTTAAAACAATAGGCGCCGATGGCACAATCAAGTGACCACGGTTTTCAAAGAATTGCAAATACTTTCTACGAATGTCTTGTGATTTCATTATTTAACTTTATTCGGTTATATTTAATCAGGCTTTTGAGTTTCAATCAAATACCTGAATTAACAAATTGACTCCTTCATAATTACAAAATATGACAAAAGTTTATGCTTTAAAAAGTTTAACTTTTTGGCTAATATTTCGTTTCTTTGTAATAATGTGTGCAAAAATAGTACATTTTTAAGGAATGGGGAAAGTAAAATATTATTTCGATACCGAAAATTTAGCCTACCGGAAAATAAAACCCAAAAAAGCCAGAAATATAGGTTACATCACCTTGTTTTTATTAGCTTCGGCTCTATTTGGATTCCTTTCTTTTTTCATCGCTTCAAACTCCAGTTATTTTGAAACTCCGAAAGATAAAATCCAGGCACGCCAGCTGGAAAACATGAAAATAAATTATGCGCTTTTAAATGAAAAAATAGACGAACTGGACGAAGTTATACTTGCCATGCAGGAAAGGGATAACAACATCTATAAAGTATATTTCAACTCGGCCGGTTTTGACGATGAAGTAAAAGACAGTATAAATGCCAAAGCTACTTTTAAGCAATTAATCAATTATGACAATCAAAAAATCATCAATTTCACCAACGGAAGGGTTAAAACCATTTCAGGAGAATTAGCCACACAATCCAAATCATTGGATGATATTTTGAAACTGGCCAAAAACAAACAGAAATTTCTTTCCTCAATACCAGCCATCCAACCGGTTAAAAATGAGCAGTTAAAACATATGGCGTCCGGTTTCGGATACCGAAGCGATCCATTTACAAAGGCACGTAAAATGCACAAAGGAATGGATTTCACATCGCCAACCGGAACTCCCGTTTATGCAACCGGTGACGGTGTGGTACGCAGAGCCGATGCAGGTGCTTCAGGTTTTGGAAATCATATTGTGGTAAGCCACGGTTTTGGATACGAAACTGTTTATGCACACTTGAGTCGCTACAACTGCCGCCCTGGAAAACGTGTAAAACGTGGTGACATCATCGGATTTGTGGGAAGCACAGGACGTAGTCAGGCGCCTCACTTACATTATGAAGTACATAAAGGCGGAAAAGTAGTCAATCCAATTAATTTCTATTACGGTGATATTTCAGCCGTTGAATATACTGCGATTGCTAAAATGGCCACACAAGAAAACCAATCTTTTGACTGATGCACATCGATTTACCTCAAAAATTATACTACAGTATGGGCGAGATCGCCAAAGCTTTCAACGTAAACCAATCGCTCATTCGTTTTTGGGACAAGGAATTCGATATCCTGAAACCAAAGAAAAACGCGAAAGGAAATCGCATGTTTACTCCTGAAGATGTAAAAAACCTTCAGTTAATATACCATTTGGTCAAAGAAAGGGGCTTTACACTTGAAGGCGCAAAAATACATCTGAAGGAAGGCCAGAAAAAAACACTGGACAAATTTGAAATTATACGCAAATTGGAAACCATCAAAACACAACTCATTAATATCAAAAATGAATTGTAACTTTTTTCCAACTTTTCCGTACAATCATAAATTCAAATAATTAAAACAAACAAATATGAAAAAATGGATCGTTCCGGTAATTATTATCGGGGTATTAGTTGTATTCGCAATTTCATCTTATAACGGATTAGTGGGTGTTCAGGCAGATGCCAAAACAGCTTGGTCTAAAGTGGAAAGTGCTTACCAAAGAAGAAATGACTTAATTGGAAACTTGGTTAAAACAGTTCAGGGAGCTGCTGATTTTGAGAAAGGAACTTTAACCGCTGTTATCGAAGCCAGAGCTAAGGCTACTTCTGTAACAATAGACCCAACTAACGTTACTCCTGAGCAATTAGCTCAATTTCAACAAGTACAGGATGGATTAAAAGGTTCTTTATCTAAATTATTGGTAACTGTAGAACAATATCCTGAACTGAAAGCGAACCAAAACTTTCTTGAATTACAATCTCAGTTAGAAGGAACAGAAAACAGAATTAATGTAGAAAGAGACCGTTACAATGATTCGGTTAATACATACGACAAAAAAATAAAAACATTCCCTTCTGTTCTTTTTGCCAAAATGTTTGGATTTGATGAGATGGCAAGATTCAAAGCTGAAGAAGGTGCCGAAAAAGCTCCGGATGTAGAATTTGATTTTGGTAACAAAAAATAAGCTGCACAATGTCTAAAACCGAAGATTTCTTAACAAAAGCCGAAGAAAAGGAAATTGTTGAAGCTATTATCCAGGCTGAAAAAAACACTTCGGGGGAAATTCGTGTACACATAGAAGAAAACAATCAAAAACCTCCTCTCGAAAGAGCCCAGGAGGTTTTTCACCACTTAGGCATGGATAAAACCGGATTAAGAAACGGTGTATTATTCTACGTTTGTATGCAAAGCAGGACTTTTGCCGTAATTGGCGACAAAGGAATCAATGATTTGGTTGAATCTGATTTTTGGGATTGTACCAAAGATGCGGTCGTTTCAAATTTCAAGCAAGGTCAATTCAAAAACGGACTGGTTTCCGGAATTTTACGTGCCGGCGAACGCCTGAAAGAACATTTCCCTTTTGAAGATGACGACACAAACGAATTGTCAAACGAAATCTCAAGAGGATAATGAAAAAGTTATTTTTATTTGCAATTCTCCTTTTCGGAATAGTTGCACAGGCACAAATCAGAATTCCTGAGAAACCTTCCTTTATCCCTCCTGTAATTGACAGCACCAAAACTCTGAGTGAAATACAATTAAGCCAACTTTACCAAAAGCTGAAAATTTATTCTGACAGTACTTCAACGCAAGTTCTGGTTATGATGGTATCAACCACGCAAGGTGAAGATGTGGCGAGATATGCTACTGATTTAGGTCAGAAATGGCAAATCGGACAAAAAGGAAAAGACAACGGAATTATCGTATTGATTGCCAAAGACGACCGAAAAATAACCATTCAAACCGGTTACGGCATCGAACATTTACTGACCGATGCACTTTCAAGGAGAATCATCGAACAGGAAATCAAACCCAATTTTAAAGCCGGTAATTTTTACGATGGAATAGATCAGGGAACCACTGCTATTTTCAAAGTAATGAAAGGCGAGTACAAAGGTGAACCTAAAGATAAGGACGGCAATACGGCCGGAATCTTTTTCTTCATTTTTATCGTTATATTGTTCATCATCATTTTTGCCAGAAGCAAAGGAAACAGAAACGGCGGAAGAGGCGGCGGAGGCGGACTCGATTTAACTGATATCATTATCCTGAGCAGTCTGGGACGCGGCAATAGCGGAAGCAGCTGGGGAGGATCCTCAGGCGGCAGTGACTGGGGCGGTTTCGGAGGTGGCGGAAGCTTTGGTGGTGGTGGCGCCAGTGGAGATTGGTAAACATAACACTTAAAATTACAAATGCAGATTATTCAATTCTTGAAAATCTGCATTTTTTATATTTCAAAAGCATCACCTCACTTTACTTCTAATTACAAAATAATGTAACAAAGTTGGGAAGAAACGCTTCATCAAAACGCCAAGTGTTTCTTTTCCGCCTATATAAGCTTCAAATTTTCCTTTTTCAATAGCACGGATCATTCTTTTGACAAAAACGTAAACAGGCATACCGCTTTTAGTTGCTTCATCATCAACAATTTGTTTAGAACCATCTGCTGTTAAGGCATTTTTAGCCACATTCGTCTGTATAAACCCGGGACAAATCATTGTCACATTCACACCGTCTTTTTGATGTTCCATCCGCATCACATCAAAAAAACCATGCAACGCGTGTTTTGCACCACAATATCCCGAACGGTAAGGTGACCCAAATTTTCCCATCAAACTTGTCACAACTGCAAAATGACCATTCTTATTATGCAGGAAATGTGGCAAAATAGCTTTGGCTAAAGCTACATTACCAAGATAATCGACTTCAACAAGTTTCTTATCAACACTGAAATCGGTTTCAACAATCAAAGAGCGCTGGCTTACACCGCCATTCAGAATCAATACATCAATCTTCCCAAAAACAGCAATAGCCTTTTCTACATACAGCTTAGCATTATCAAAATCGGCCAAATCAAAAGGCAGGATTTCGACCCTCCCATAACAAACAGACTTAACTTTCTCCAAAGCTTCAACATTCCGGGCCGAGATAATCAATTTGCAGTTTTTAGCTGATAATCCATAAGTCAAGCCTTCCCCTATTCCGGAAGAAGCTCCTGTTATCCATACAATCTTACCGTTCAGTTTATCCATTTTTTCTTTAAAAATAAAACAATTAGATCAATATCACCAAAAACCCGTAGGACAAAAAAGGGAAAAACACCCCATCAAAATACGACTATTCCCCTACAACTATTTTTCTCACACAAACCATCTTTGCATCAGACAATTAGAAATAAAACAAACTAACGATACAATGAAAAACTTTCTATTAACCGCAGCACTTTTATTAATTGGGGAATTAATGTGTGCACAAACAAATGAATCAGCTTCAACTGACAAAGAAACCAATAAATGGGCATGGTCTCATTCAAATTTAGGAAATGGCATCAACGTCGATTTCAATTTTGAAAAAGACAAAACCTATGAAATTACTTTTTGGGTAAAAACATCATCAAACATTTCAAAACCAAACAAAAAAGCGATACAGCAATCTACAATTAATATCAGGACAGCTTCCAATACATCATACAATGCACTGGAATACACATTACCGAATTTCACCGAATACAGTGAAGTGGTTTGGTCACAAAAAGCCAGCGACAAATTCAACCAATGGCAACAAAAGAAAATTTATTTCACACCTGAATATAACAACATGCAATTATGGTTTTTCCCTTTAATGACTGCCAAAGCAAACGACAACGGAGGAACCAGGCTAGAAATGGAAATCGAAAACATATCCATAAAGACGGTTTCAGACAAGCAAATCAGTTTGTCTTCATTATAGAAAGAAAAGCAGCTTAACAGCTGCTTTTTTATTACTTTTCTTTTTCTTCCTCAATAAAAAACCGGAAAATCACCTCTCTAAATTGCGGCAATCACCTGTAATCCAATTCACATAAAAACAAAACCTTTGTTACTTACAAACAAACTAAGGAACAATCGGAAAATCCTGAAAAAGAGTACGACAGATAAGCCGAAAACTGATTAGAGTAGGCAATTTAAAACCTAGTATTATGAAAAATATTTTTAAAGGTTCCCTAAAAGGGTACTTATGTGAAGAATGTTTTGAATCGTTATCTGAAGTAGAAGTTCTTCTGTATCATCCCTACAACAGGGAAATTATAGCGAACAGCGCAGTTGCAGATGCTAAAGAAACTTTCCATTACGTAACGGAAGAAGAGGCAAAAAAAAGAGAAAGTCTTTTAATCGCCAGAACTAAAACTGACATTGACGGAAACTTTGAATTTGAGATTGATGATGAATTCAAATATGGAGCTTTTGATATTGATTTTGTTTGCGGAACTGTTCCGCCGAAACCTCCGGTTCCAAGAAGAAACAAACCGGTACAATTTCACATTACAACTTTAGTAATGCAATGGCGAGACAGTGCAGAACAGGATTACAGCATCTACAGTTGGGAACATTACATTTCCTATAAATGGTGGTGTTTTATCAGAGGTTATTATTTTGATGCATGGGTAATTTGCGGCCGTTTGATGAACTGCAAAACCAACACACCGATTGCTAACGCCACAGTTACAGCATTTGACGCCGACTTCATAAGCGATGATAATTTAGGAACCGTAACAACCGACAGTAACGGACACTTTAGGATTGATTATTCCTCCATCCAATTCAAACAAACCTTTCTGTCTCCTTTAATTAATGTTGAAACCGACCCTGCATTGCCATTAACTTTTCAAAGTGGTCCCGATGTTTACTTCAAAGCTGAATTAGCAGGAACCAATTTAGTTAATGAAACCAAAGCAAATGCCCGTAAAAATGTAGGCTATTGTCTTTGCGTCAAACTTTGTTCAGAAGTAAATGTTGTAAATCCGGAAGATCCTAACTTTCCAAGTGCATGGACCGGTATTGGTGACACATTCAATTCTGTTTTTGGATCTGGTCCCGAAGACTTTGATACAGATGGTTATGCAGGAGCAGGAAAATATGCTCTATATTCGGTTATAGATCTTACTGGGCAGGCAGCTCTAAAATCGGCCGCTAACAGAGCTATTGAATACCGTTTTTTAATCAGTCACGTGACAACACCAAATGATATGGCAAGTCCGACAATTGGCGATTTTACAAAAATCATAGGTGTAACACCTAATTTATTCTGGCCAAGCAAAGTAATCAAACTTAACAAAACAAGCTCTGATCCTTCATTACCCAGTATAATAAGTGTATATAGCCACCAAAGTGATTTCGATTCAGATGGCTGGTTTGATGCCAACAAGTCCATCGACAGAACATTAATCAGCATAGGACTGACTCCAGGTGATTTAGGTTCCTACCAGATTATTGAAGAAGACCCACTTATTTCATTAGACACCAGAGCTCTGACAACAGCTCTTAGTGTTCCGGATAGCGCTGCAAATGCCGGAGAAGCAATACCAAACGGAAACACGATTTCTATAGAAAAAATTGCCATCCGCTTTGAAATCAGGGAATCAGTAACAAATAATCCAATTCCCGGTAACGGTAGAACGTTAAATTCAATCGTAATCAACAACAACCCGGTATTCATGAAGCTTGCCATCAAAGAATTGGAAGACACCACCCTTTGTTCACCAATTAGCGGTGATGTACATGCAAAATACACTGTTTACCATCCACATCTTGCTGCGTCAGCTACTACATTGGAAATCAAAAAAAACAGTGTTCCTACATGGGAAAATGTTTCAATAGCTCCATTGTTAGACGGTGACGGCAATCCTTCGGTAGATGAAGTTGTAAAAAATCTTTTAAAACTTAACAATCCGCCAACATTAGGAAGATGTACTTATGCATTAAGATTACGTTCTGTACCAAGATTACACAATGGAAAATCATCATATCCGACACAAGAAGCACCTATTCAAACATTCTTTTATGAAGGCTAATTAATTGAAAACAAAAAAGCAGCTATGAAAGCTGCTTTTTTCTATTTCTGTCTGAAGTAAATATCCATCGGAACTCCTTCGAAATCCCAATTTTCGCGGATTTTATTCTCTATAAATCGCTTATATGGATCTTTCACATATTGCGGAAGATTCGCAAAGAATACAAATTGCGGAACCGGAGTTGGCAACTGCATACAATACTTAATTTTAATGTATTTCCCTTTTAACGCCGGTGGCGGCATATGCTCGATAATATTAAGCATATGTTCATTGAATTTCGAAGTTGAAATACGCTGACTTCTGTTTTCATATACTTTCACAGCTGTTTCCAACGCTTTCAGTAAACGTTGCTTTGTTAATGCCGATACGAATAAAATAGGCACATCAGTAAAAGGTGCTATTTCCTCTCTGATTTTCAATTCGTAATCACGGGTTGACATGGTATCTTTTTCAACCAAATCCCATTTATTCACTAAGATCACAATTCCTTTACGGTTTTTTTCGGCCAACCAGAAAATACTTTGGTCCTGACCTTCAAATCCGCGGGTTGCATCAATCATTAAGATACAAACATCACTATGCTCAATAGCACGGACAGATCGCATCACTGAATAAAACTCCAAATCTTCCTTAACTTTGGCTTTACGTCTGATACCGGCTGTGTCCACCAAGTTAAATTCAAAACCGAAACGGTTGTATTTTGTATCAATGGCATCACGTGTTGTTCCGGCAATATCAGTCACCACGAAACGATCTTCACCAATTAAAGCATTGATAAATGATGATTTTCCTGCATTTGGTCTTCCAACCACACAAAAACGCGGCAATGGATTTTCCTCTTCAACTGCATCCGGCATTTCCGGTAAAACTTCTACAAGTTTATCTAATAACTCACCTGTTCCACTTCCGTTCATACCGGCAATAGTGAAATATTCGCCTAATCCTAAGTTGTAAAACTCGATAGCATCCTGTTCACGCTTACCGTTATCTACTTTATTCACGGCAAGAAGTACAGGCTTAGTAACTTTACGAAGTAATTTTGCCACTTCTTCATCCATTGGCGTAACTCCTTCTTCCACATCTACCACAAAGATGATTGCATCCGCTTCATCAATGGCTAATTCTACCTGTTTACGGATTTCACCTTCAAAAATATCGTCAGAACCTTTAATATATCCACCGGTATCAATTACCGAAAACTCCTTCCCGTTCCACTCACTTTTTCCATAGTTACGGTCACGGGTTACTCCCGAAACAGAATCTACGATTGCTTCACGACGTTGAATCAATCGATTAAAAAATGTCGACTTTCCAACATTAGGTCTTCCTACAATGGCTACGATATTGTTCATCCTTAATTTCTGTTATTTTTTTTGCAAAAGTACGTTTTATTTCTGATTGTATCCGAATCGTTTTAATTGGTAAGCATTGCTTCTCCAATCCTTATTGACTTTCACATACATTTCGATATGGATTTGTTTTCCAAAGAATTTTTCCAGATCCTGACGCGCTTCGATTCCTACTCTTTTAATTGCAGATCCTTTATGACCGATGATAATTCCTTTTTGGGTATCACGTTCCACCATAATCACGGCACGGATTCTGATAATATTTTCATCCTCGATAAATTCCTCGGTTTCAATTTCCACCGCATATGGGATTTCTTTATCATAATGCAGTAAAATCTTCTCACGGATGGTTTCATTTACAAAGAAACGTTCCGGTTTATCTGTCAAAGCATCTTTAGGATAAAATGCAGGTGATTCCGGAAGCAATTCCAAAATACGGTCAAAAACAGTCTGCACATTAAAGTTTTCCAAAGCTGAAATCGGAAAAATCTCTGCATTAGGAACTTTTTCCTTCCAAAGCGCAACCTGTTCTTCCAATTGCTCCTGATTTGATTTATCAATCTTGTTCAGCAACAATAAAACCGGAATTTTAGAATGAATAATTTTATTGAAGAAAGCTTCGTCTTTTAATTCTTTTTCACCAATCTCAACCATATAAATCAACACATCGGCATCTTCAAAAGCTGATTTCACAAAGTCCATCATGGAACTTTGCAACTCATATGCCGGTTTGATAATTCCCGGAGTATCTGAAAACAACACCTGAAAATCATCTCCGTTCACAATTCCCAAAATACGGTGACGGGTTGTTTGTGCTTTCGAAGTGATAATCGAAAGACGTTCACCAACTAACGCATTCATCAAAGTGGATTTACCAACGTTAGGATTACCGATAATATTAACGAAACCTGCTTTATGTGTCATATATTGCTGAATAAAAAAACCGAAAACTCCTGTTTTGGTGTTTTCGGTTTATTTGGTTTTAGTAGCGGGAACAGGACTCGAACCTGTGACCTTCGGGTTATGAGCCCGACGAGCTGCCTACTGCTCTATCCCGCGTTGTTTCGAGTGCAAATATACAACCATTATCCATAAATGCAAGCCTTTTTTAAAAAAATAATAATTTTATTTTTCAAGCTACTTATTTTCAGGTTTTATACATTTGAAAAATATGAAAATTAAAAATGGAAAAGCTTAACGACATTATATTTTACAATTTAGATAAGGCTATAAAAACCTATAGAATGTATGCCATGAAGAAAATCCGCGAAAACGGATACAAAATCACGACCGACCAATGGCTTATTATTAAATCGATACTGGAAAACCCAAAAATAACCCAACAGGAACTAGCCAGGAATGTTTTTAAAGACAATGCATCGGTTACAAGAATCATTGAACTGATGGTAAAGTCAAATTACTTAAACCGTAAAGTCGATTCAAATGACAGAAGAAAGTCCGTATTATCAGTCACAAAAGAAGGCAAAGATATTATTGAGAAAGTTCAAAGCATTATTCTTGAAAACAGAAAAGAAGCATTGGAAAGCATAAGTAAAGAAGACCTGAACACAATGGATATAATCCTACAAAAGATCATCAAAAACTGCTCTTAATCCAAATTAAAAGTTAATATTTTGCTAAAATACAGCAAAACTGTAACAACACTCAGGCAATGAATACTTACCTTTAGATATTTATTTGATATATCAAGTTTCAATCAGTCGATCAATTACAAAATCAAATTTGAAAAAATGAAAAAAGGAAATTTAATGTATCTGTTTGTTGGATTAGCATTGTCAACAACAGCATTCGCCCAAGGACCAAATCCGAGTGTCACAAAAAAACAAAAGATGACCGAAAACCAACTAAAGCGTTGGAGTCATTTGGATTTAGAAAAAGACAGCATTCCCGGAATGAGCATAGACCGCGTTTATAGCGAATTACTAAAAGGAAAGAAAGGCAAAAAAGTTATTGTGGGTGTTGTAGACTCTGGCGTTGACATTGACCATGAAGATCTGAAACCGGTAATCTGGGTTAATAAAAAGGAAATCCCGGGTAACGGCATAGATGATGATAAAAACGGATACATTGATGATGTTCACGGATGGAATTTCTTAGGAAACATTGAAAATGAAAACCTGGAGTTAACACGACTTCTTAAAAAAGGTGATGATGGCTCCCAAGCCTATAAGGATGCAAAAGCGGCATACGACAAAAAAATGGAAGCCCTTTTAGCCAATAAAAAGCAAGTGGATGCCATTTTTGATGCCAACAAAGCCATCAGCGACCATCTTAAAAAAGAAGATTTCACTATCGATGAAGTAAAAGCCATCACAACTGAGGATGCCGAATTAAAGAAAAGCATCGAAGTATTCACAAAAATAGGCAAAGCAGGTCCGGCTTTAATGGCAAACGTAAACAAATTCAAAACACAGGTTTACAACCAATTAAACTACAATTACAATTTAGAATACGATGCACGTAAATTAGTTGGTGACAATCCTAACGATATCAATGATAAAATTTACGGAAACAATATCGTTTACGGACCAACCAAGGAAGGCGCATTACACGGCACACACGTAGCCGGAATCATCGCACAGTCACGCAACAACAACTTAGGCGGTGACGGAGTTGCCGACAACGTTGAAATCATGTCTGTCCGTGCCGTGCCTAACGGAGATGAGTACGACAAAGACGTTGCATTAGCCATTAAATATGCCGTGGATAACGGTGCCAAAGTAATCAACGCCAGTTTTGGAAAAGATTTTTCACCAAATAAACAATGGGTTTACGACGCCATAAAATATGCCGAAAGCAAAGACGTTCTAATCATCCATGCTGCGGGTAACGACTCAAAAGATATTGATGTCGAGCCAAATTTCCCTAATGATTCTGATGATAAAAAGATCGAATTCGCAGACAATGTAATCACCGTTGGTGCCTTAAATTTTGAAAACGGTAAAAAAATCGTTGCCAACTTCTCTAATTACGGAAAACTGAATGTTGATGTTTACGCACCGGGTGTAAAAATATACGCTACAACTCCAAACAGTGAATACCAGTATTTACAGGGAACATCAATGGCATCGCCAAATGTTGCCGGAGTAGCAGCAATGATCCGTTCATACTACCCGAATTTATCAGCAAAAGAAATCAAAGGCATAATCATGAACAGCGGAACTACCATTTCAGAGGATGTAGTGGTTGGTGGTGATGCAAAAGATGTACGTCCTTTCAATTCCCTGTCAAAATCAGGAAAAATTGTAAACGGCTATACAGCAATGACTTTGGCTGAAAAAATGAGCAAAGAAAAAATGAAACCAAAAAAATTCCCAAAAGAAAAGAAAACACTTAAAAGCTAATTCAGTAAAAAATTTAACTTTTTTTCATTTAAAACAAAATAGTACGAAATTATCTAATTGATTTCTATACTTTTGCACCGCAAAAAAAATAATCCTCAAATCCGGGTTATTACTATTTTACATATATGAAAAGAGTTGTTGAGTACAGAAAATTACTTGAAGTTGACAAAAACGTAACTTTAAAAGAGCTTAAAACCATTTACAGAAACAGCATGAAAGAAACTCATCCTGACAAATTTGTAAATGATGATGAAGGCAAACTTGCTGCTGAAGAAAAAAGCAAAGCTGTTATCAGCGCATATCACTTCTTAGTAAGCATTGCTCCTGAAACTCTTGAAAAAAACCTTCCGGAATATCAGGAAACCATAAACGGTTCGACTATTTTGGATTTCTATCTGGAAAAACAAACATTGCATGTTACCTATTTGAACGGAGTATCGTATGAATACATCGGAGTTCCTAAAAATGTGTACATCAAAATGATTAATGCCGAGTCACCAAACCGTTTTGCAAAACGTCATATCTATGGTAATTTCATCTACAGAAAATCAGGAGAAGCTGTTGAAGTTTAATCCGTTACAATCAAAATAAAAGAAAGGCTTTCAGAAATGGGAGCCTTTTTTAATTAAATATTTTCTTATATTTGGGTAACTAACAAAAAAACAAAACACTATGCCTTTTAACTTTTATGCAGTATTGGTATCTTCATTGGTCACTTTACTTGTCGGATTTGTATGGTATCATCCAAAACTTTTCGGAACCGCCTGGATGAACGAAAGCGGAATGACGGAAGAAAAAGCCAAACAGGGAAACATGGCAAAAATCTTCGGACTTACTATTTTCTATTCTTTCATGATTTCATTTTTAATGCCGGCACTAACCGTACATCAAATGGGAGCATTAGGAATGATTGGCGGTGACCCAACATTGGCAAAACCTTCTTATACTGCTTTCTTAGCAGATTACGGAGATGCCTTCCGCACATTTAAACACGGCGCTTTACACGGCTTAATGACAGGTATATTCCTGGCTTTGCCAATTACAGCCATCAATGCTCTTTTCGAACAAAAATCATGGAAATACATTTTGATTAATGCAGGTTTCTGGATGGTTTCTTTAACTATCATCGGAGCTATCGTTTGCGGCTGGAAATAATATTTTTCTTAACATTTATTTATAACAACATCGCTCTACATTTGTGGAGCGATTTTTTTGATTTTGAATTCGACTTTTAAAATTTACTCAGCCATTAACGAATTGCCGGCCTCCTGGGATCAGGTTACCGAAAGCAATGTATTCTTACAAACTCCTTACCTGAAAGTTCTGGAAGAATCTGCTCCCACAAACATGCAGTGCTTCTATATCGGGATATTCGAAGACAACAACCTTATCGGCGTGGCATTGGCCCAATACCTGAATGTTCACAAACTGGAATCCTTCGGGGAAAGGGACAAATGTTTCAAAACTGCCATCCGTAATTTTGTATTCAAGAATTTTGCCTCGCATGTGCTGTTCCTCGGAAACAACATGATTACAGGCCAAAACGGCTATGTTTTCAATAAACCGATGGATTTCAAACACATCAGCAACTTACTGATTCAATGTTCGGAAGCTATTATAAAATACTTTAAAGAGAAGGGAATCAAAATCCATATCGTTTCGTTTAAAGATTTCTATCAGCATTGTTCGGATGAATTGAAGAAATACGACTTTGCAAACATGCACGACTTCAACATTCAACCGAATATGATTTTTGAACTTCAGCCTGAATGGAAATCAGAAACCGATTATGTCGCCGCCTTTTCAAAAAAATACCGTGACCAGTACAAACGTTCGCATAAAAAATGTGAAGGGGTTGAAGTAAAGGAATTATGCTACGAAGAAATTTTGTCCCACGAAGAACGTATTTACGAATTATACCATTATGTAGCCAAAAACGCTCCATTCAATACATTCTTTTTGGCCAAAGACCACTTCTCTACTTTCAAAAAGCAATTGCAGGAAGACTTGCGTGTATCGGGTTACTTTTTAGACGGAAAGCTAGTTGGTTTTCACACTATCCTCTTGAACGGAGAAACACTGGAAACGTATTTCTTAGGCTATGACGAACATGTACAGAAGGAAAAAATGCTGTATTTAAACATGCTTTACAACATGACCAAATTCGGTATTGAAAACGGATTTAAGAAAATTATCTTCGGAAGAACTGCTCTTGAAATCAAAAGCTCCATCGGCGCACAACCTGTTTTGATGTCGGGTTTCATTTACCACACAAACAAACTCATCAACAAACACATTGATAAAATTTTCAAAAGACTGGAACCTAATGTCGATTGGCAGCAAAGACATCCTTTTAAGTAGTTTTGTTTTGGTGGTATTGGTAAATATAAACACCATAAAATCCTAAAATTAATTCTCCCGATACACCAAGAAGCAACAATGCCGAAGGTATACCATCCAAAACCATACTGATAATCCGGCCAAAAGCTAATCCGAACATGAATATAAAATTGGAAACGGTCGCTATCTTCCAGAATTTCAGTTTGCATACTCCCAGAATCCAAAGCACCGCAAAAGCAATATAAATCCCCATTATTGCCTTCAGGATATTTTGCTCATCGATGGTATTGACGGTCAGCTTAAAGAAAAAATCGGGCGCAAAGCCATAGATAAGCGACACTGGAAGAACCACGAAAGAAGAGATAATTAAATGGGTATTTTTAAGTGCATCGCTTCGTCTCATAGGCTACATTTAGTTCCTACAAGTTATCAATTTCCATCTGAACTGTTTCCCAATCTTCCAATAATTTTTCCAATTCCTGCTTTTTCTTTTCATAAGCAGCAAAAAAACTGGCATTCTCTATATGTTTATCATAATTGGAAGCCAACTCTTTATCGTCCTGCTGAATATCTTTTTCCAACTGCTGGATCTGACTTTCAATTTTAGACAATCGGTTCTGCAATGATTTTTGTGCTTTTTGATCTTCGTAAGAAAGATTTTTAATCTGTTTTGGTACTTCTTTAACCACAACATCTTTCTTTTCAACCTCACGCATATTTTCCAGATTCCGCTGTTCTAAGAAATAATTGATATCTCCTAAATACTCTTTGATCTTTTGGTCTTTAAATTCATAAACAAGATTGGACATGTCCTGAAGAAAATCCCTGTCATGGGAAACCAGCAAAAGTGTTCCTTCATATTTTTGA
Organism: Flavobacterium amniphilum; assembly: GCF_023634845.1. Classification (GTDB taxonomy): domain Bacteria; phylum Bacteroidota; class Bacteroidia; order Flavobacteriales; family Flavobacteriaceae; genus Flavobacterium; species Flavobacterium amniphilum. The sequence continues at coordinate 44,143 of NZ_JAMLJL010000003.1, forward strand.
AGTGCGGCTTTCAGTACGTTCTTTGATTTTATATCCAAGTGATTCGTTGGCTCATCCATCACCAAAACATTGATCGGCTGCAATAATAATTTACAAAGCGCCAAACGATTTCTTTCACCTCCGGAAAGAACTTTCACTTTTTTCTCTACGTCATCTCCCCTAAACAGGAAAGAACCTAACATATCGCGTACTTTCGAACGGTTGGTATCTGTTGCGGCATCTTCCATAGTTTGCAGCAAGGTAATCTCACCGTCTAAATATTCCGCTTGGTTTTGGGCAAAATAACCCACTTGTACATTATGCCCCAATTTGATCGAACCTTCATATTCAAACTCATTGACTATCGCTTTTATAAGTGTTGATTTTCCTTGACCGTTCTGACCTACAAAAGCAATTTTACTGCCTCGCTCCACTAAAAGTGAAATATCTTTCAAAATGGTCTTGTCTCCGTATGCTTTAGTCACATGCTCTGCCTCAATCACTACTTTCCCTGGTACTTTTGACACCGGAAACGAAATATTCATCACCGAATTATCATCTTCATCTACTTCAATACGTTCCACTTTGTCCAGTTTTTTAATCAATGACTGGGCCATGGAAGCTTTAGAAGCTTTGGCACGGAATTTCTCAATTAACTTTTCCGTTTCTTCAATTTTCTTAGCCTGGTTCTTTTGTGTGGCCAATTGCTTTTCACGGATTTCATGACGCAATTCTAAATATTGTGAATACGGCTTATTAAAATCGTATGCTTTTCCTAACGAAATCTCAATGGTTCTGTTCGTTACATTATCTAAAAACATCTTATCGTGGGAAACAATAACCACAACTCCGGGATAATTACGAAGGAAACTCTCCAGCCAAATGATACTTTCAATATCCAAGTGATTGGTTGGCTCATCCAAAAGCAGTATATCGTTCGACTGAAGCAATAATTTCGCTAATTCGATACGCATACGCCACCCTCCGGAAAAAGTCTCTGTCTGGTTGTTAAAAACATCTCTTTTAAAACCTAATCCCAATAAAATTTTCTCTGTATCTCCTACATAATTATACCCGCCTAACAATTCAAAACGGTGGGTATAATCAGATAAATCTTCTATAATCTGTGAATACTCTTCGCTTTCATAATCGGTTCGGGTAACCAATTGATGGTTAATTTCAGCGAGTTTTTTCTCTACTTCTTTAATATCTGTAAATGCCTGATAGGCTTCTTCAAGCACGGTTCTTCCTTGCTCAAAATCGATATCCTGACGCAAGAAACCTATTCTCACTTCTTTCTCTGTTGCTATACTTCCTGAATCGGGCGCAAAATCCCTAGCTAAAATCTTCAGCATCGTCGATTTTCCGGCACCGTTTTTCCCTACAAGTCCTACTCTATCGCCGGCCCCCATTCTAAAAGTGACTTCTTCAAATAAATAAGTGCCTCCAAAAGAGACCGACAAATTGTGTATATTAAGCATAGTATATTTTTAATTATTTCACTTCCAAAAATACAATAGTGTACCTTTGTAGAAATTTTTTGCAAATGTTAAAAAAAGGATCCAAACTAAATAGTATTTTAACAGGAAGTTGTCCTAAATGTCAGGAAGAAAGCATGTATAAAGGAAAAAACTTATACAATCCTGAATATACCATCAAAATGAATGATACTTGCAGTCATTGTGGTACCCGATACAAAATAGAACCTTCTTTCTTTTACGGATCCATGTATGTGAGTTATGCATTGGGTGTAGCTTTAGGAGTTGCCGCGTTTGTGGTTTTTTATTTCTTTATGAAAACCAATTTAAAAACAGCTTTCATAGGTATTACCGCCACTTTGGTACTATTGATGCCTTTTATCATGCGGATCTCCCGCAACATATGGATTAATCTCTTTATCAGTTACGATAAAAACTGGAGGGAAAAGAAATAAACCACTTTTTAAATTAAAAAACCCACAACCATAAGTTGTGGGTTTTTATTTAAAAGCTAAAACAGCAATGAGTCATTTTAATTATATAAACATGCTTAAACAACCTTATTAAGTGATAGAGAGTTACAAATCTTCATACCCCATATCTTGTTCTCCTTCCACTCTAATTTTATCACCATCGAATACATTATCATGTTGAATGACAAAACTGAGTAAAACACTGTAAAAAGTTTGATAATTTTTATGATTCATTTTTTTATCATCAACTGTTTTATAACCAAAATGATATACTTCACTCCCTGTGTCATATAGAAAATTATAAAATTTATGACGGACATTGTTGTTTCCATCTGCATAAAGTTCTACTCTAAAACAATCCCGTTTGTTTTTTAAATTGAGTTTCCTCAAAAAATATTTAGGGTTTTTACTTTCCGCAGTAAACTGCTTAAGTAGTAACTTTATATAGTTTCTACAACTAATTTCAGATGGACCAACCCTTTCTATAACATAAAACAAATCCTTATCAACATCAATTGGTATATATAAAAGAGTGTTCTCCCTACTTTCTGGCAGCCAGGTAGAGGGAATGTTAACTTCAATACTATCTTTAGAATAGGTTCTCCATCCTTTTAGCAATTCGTTCTTTGAAAAAACTCTATCTTCTTTATTCAAATTAGGTTTCGGTTTCTCATCTCTACACCCTAAAATGGCAAAAAACAACGCAAAATATAGTAACGAATTTCTCATCTTGTTTCAATTAATCATATCCTGGTGTCTCTGGAGCCTCTCTGTTTCCAAATGTCTCATTATATCTATCTTGCAGATCTCGGGCACTTTTTTCTGCTGCTTCTTTTTCTTTTTGTGTAGGCTGGTCTTTTGTCTCTCTGTTTTCTTTTTGTCCCACTGTAGCACTCACTCCTGCGTTAAACTCAAAACCAGCCACTTTTATTGGAGTTTTAGCTTCAAGTTGTACTCCAGCCCTAGTCGTTGTTTGACCTGTCTGATGATTTAAAGTAGTAACGGTAACTACAGTAGCTCCTCCGGCACCAACTGAAGTTGACACTTCAGTTGTAGAACTAAAAGTAAAGAAATTTAATTTATCAGCAACTTTCATCTCAAAATCAACACATTCAAACTTACCTGCGATACAGTATTCTTTAACTAATCCTAAAAAAGCTTCAAACTGAATATCAAACAACGTTTGTGGCGATGTAGGATCGCGAGTAATTTCTGACAAGTATGCTGTAGCCGTTGGAGAAGCTGTGTATGACAATTCTCCTTGGATTGAATTATTCCCACCAAGATCATAACTACCGCTAACATAGGTTTTTCCTTCAAATCCAAAGAAATCTACAATATTGGCCATAGCATAAGAAAATTGTCTTGAAAGTGCCTGAAACTGGTCCATCCCTGTCCCACTTCTTACTTCTAACCCTTCTAATTCCCTACCTATCCCTATTTTGTTTTCCTGGAAAGCATAAGTAGAATTATAAGTGTATTTTTCAGCCAATGGGTCAATACTCATAAACCTTCCGATAGCCGGATCATAATTCCTCCATTTAAAACTGTCCCACATCAAACCAAGTTCTTCCTGACGCTCCTGACCTTGATATTTAAACTGTTGTGCAATGGCATTACCGCCCGCAATAGCATTATTGTACCCTTCATGCTTTAAACCAAAAGGATAAAAATTATTTTCATCAACAATCTCGATATCATTGGCTGCATTTACCTTTCTGATACTTAAATCATCAAACCAAACTGTCCCTCCACCATTATTATCGATACGTAGATTCAATTTTGTAAAGTTAGCAGGAACTGTCACTCTTTTCTCAACATAAACCCAACGGTTTTTTTGAGAAGTATTGATATAATCAAAATTAGCAGGATAACCTGTTTCTGCAGCATTGCTTTTAAACAAAAAAATGTCGACAGATGGATTATCGCTATAAATCCATGCTGAGAAAATATAATCTGTCGACTGCGAATTGTTAATGGCAACCCAGTTATTACTATGTGCTACCCTTTCTCCTGCAGTAAGTTTTTCAATTTTTCCAGATACGTTTCCTGAATGCTTTTTCACATTATCATAAGAACTGACTGATTGTCCCCATGAAAATCCTTGACTCTCCCAACCGCTGGCTGTTTCAAAACCATCATAAAAAACTTCAGTAGTGGCTCCAGTAATTACACCGTCATTATTAGCATCTGCATAAGACAATCTTATATTCCCAACTTGATCTTTATACTGAAATACGTAGGAATATTTATTGTCTACTGCGGCACTAGCATTATAAGCCACATAACCTTCTGATTGTGAAAAGAATTGTAAATCTCCGTTCAAATATACCGCACTACCATCATACTGAGTCGTGGTAGTCGTATTGGTTAAGACTCCTGAAATTGATTTAGGTTCCTTAACTGTTTTTTCAATTTTAATACCATCTGCATTATACTTAAAAAATATCACTTTAGGGTTTGGAGAATTTTCATCAGCATTATTAAATACAATTTTAATAGGTAAATTCAAGTGGTTGTACTCAATAGCAGTGATATCCTTATTCTTATCTTTAGTCATGTTACCATTAGCGTCATAAGTATAATCGTCTCCTACGGTATTTCTGTCCTTAAATCCTTTAGCTCCGTTAACAGAAAGCCCATAAGCATCTGTTACTGAAAGCAATTGATTCCCTTTATATTGATATGCTAAATAATCAATTGTTTCACCATAATTAGTATTGGTTGTAGATTGTGTATTCCTAAACAAATCTAAAATATTACCATTTCTATCATACTTACTTATAGATTCATTGTACTTATAATTAAGAATACCATTTTCAGCATAATTAGCCGACTTCATTCTATCAAGATTATCATAATCATAATAATACGACTTTAAAGTAGAGGAGATATTATCTGTTTTCCAGGTCATACCACTTATATTCCTATTAAATAAAGGCTGACCGGGACCATTCGTATAAGGCTGATTTTGTTCATCATAATTCAGTTTTAAAGCAAATAGGTCATTCTCCATGTGGGAGATATTATTAATATCTTTTAACCATCCACGTACATTATGACTAAAATCTACTTTTTGTAATCCTTTCTCACCGGAAACATTTGTTTTTCCTCCAACATTTGTGGTTATTAAATTACCCACTTCATTATATTCATTCTTAACAATTAACTGCTCTGCCTGATTGTCAATTTGTTGTTTTTGAGTTAAAATTCTTCCTGTCGCATCATAGGTAAATTTATCTTTGATTACTACAGTAAAAGCTCCTTTAATATAAGATGATTCTGTTTCCAAGAGCTTATTAGCAAAATCCAACTTCCTCTTAACTTTACTTGCTGTGCCCAAATATTCATTATTGGAAGCATTATAAATTAGACGGCCTCTATCATCATAATAATTCACATTAGTTTTCCATAAACTTGTCCCTAGAATTTTAATTTTGGTTCCCGTCTCCAAAGATTTAGCATTGGTTACAGGAATAATTCCAAAGGACACATCCGAATCTAAACTTGGATTGCTAACAAAAGTATAATTGTCATAATAAGTAATACTTAAAACTTCTAAATTTAGTTTTGGAAATGCATTGTTAGTGTAATAAACAGTTGTTGATGGCGATCCAATAGTTTGTGCTGAAACTGATTTTGCTTCGCTCCAAACAGGACTAACCTGAGCATCTACCAATCCCTGAACATCTTGTCTGCTTTGATTGGCAACAGTATTTGTCCAGATTCCTGAATAAATTAATCTATCAAAAGCACCATATTTAATAAACACCCATTTGTTCTGAGTTCTTAAATTACCATCCTGAGTTAAAATAGGACGATCCAAATTATCATAAACAGTATAATCCCAATCTTTACCTGGTAATTTTTTCTCAATTAATCGATTTCTGCTATCATACTTATACTGATAACCCAACTCATTAATCATCGTAGCATCAACAGCAGGTACCGTAGCTGTTGCAACTGTACTCAAATTAACACCAAAATTAATGTAAGCGTCATACACAGGTGTTCCATCTCCTGAAAAATAAATATTTCCATCCTGAATATAAGCTCTATAATGTACATTGGAAGGATTCGTTCCATTAAGACCTCCAGTAGTGGTAAAAAAACCTAAATCCATATCGGGTAATTTTGGATCAAAATTTAATGTTATTGCCGGAACTGTCGTACTGATATTTAATGGACTAGGTGTTGTCTCACCGTAAGTAGATAAATAGACATATAATTCATTACTATTAAGACTTACCTCTGCTTCATTTCCTCCGACATCTATACCATTTTCGGTAATTGTATTGATATCAGTCATATAGACATATTGGTCATTCCATATTTGTTGTTCACTAGGATAAGTGTTAATCATTGGAGGCAATATATATGCGAGATTTCCGTAAGCATCATACACATTATAAGTATCATGCCATTTTCCTCCACTAACACTTCTTTTCAAAATGGTGCTACCTAACTTGTCGTTAAATTCAATCGTTGTATTATCAGTTAAATTAGGTTGAGTCGGCGTCCAGTTTTCATTTTTTGTAACTACTTTAAAAAGTTCGTTTACCGAATAATAGCCCCCATCCTGAAGCGTATAAACATCTGTAGGGGAAATATTTACAGAATAATTTTTAACTTTATCAGTGGCGGAATTAAATAGATTATCGCGTTTAATTGTCCTATCGGCATCACTATTAGCAATAACTTTCCAAGCATTTCCTGGAGCTCCTTCCTCTAAAACTTCATCTAAAGGAGAGGCATCATATCTTTTCTCAGTATATGGATTTTGTGTGAAATCATATTTTGAGGTATTATAAAAATTATTCAAATCCGTAACCGGATTAGCATAATCATACCCTTTTAATGTATTATTCGAGGCGTATGTCAAATAATCTTTCGACTCTCTCCCGAAGCTATCATAGGCGATGTGTTTTACTAAATCGGAAGGATATGGGTTACTCGTAAATTGAGCTATAGAGTACTGTGTTCCATCAAATTTCTGTAGAGTTGGACTATAGAAATATTGTTTGGCATTTAAATCAGTAGCATAATAGAAGTAACTTCTGAATATCGTACTAGTAGTGGTAGAATCCCATTTAAATTCGTCACCGTCCATTACTTTATTTCCATTAACATCATAAAGTCCACTTACCCCTGTATCTCCACCAGTATAAGAAGCCGGATGTACAACACCCACAACCAGATACCATTTATCTAATTCAGGTGTATCTCCAACCCAAAAGTAAGGATTTGAATCTACTACTCCTGCTAAATTACGCACATTTAGTGTCCCATGATGACCATAACCATCCATATTACCTGTACGTTTTATCCATACTGCATATTGATACTTCACATTCTTATCTATAGCAATACTGTTGGTATTCCATCCTCCATCCTCATTACTTCCAGTATCACTACCACATTCCCATATCACACTTGTCAATCCAAAAGGATTCATTCCATTTATTCTTTTATTTTCAGCAGTAGTACCATTTAAATTAAAAAAAGTAGGCATCCCATTACCAAGCGTCCAGGTACTTTCCCAATCGAATAAATTATTTTTTACACTAAGTTTTGGCGCTTGACCAACACCTATTTTTTGAATAGGCCTCCCTATTCCATCAAAATAAGTCACGCTTTCAATTTTTTCAGATGGAATGATATTCGGATTTAATGAAATAATAAAAGTTTCATTAAAAGAATTAAAAGGCGCATAACTGTAATTCTCTTCCAAATAAAGCATATTATTCAATATCGATACCTTAACTACGTCAGCATGACCCGCTGCATCAAGATCACCCAAAACCACATTAGGCAAAGGAATATTAGATGCAATCGCTGTAGTTTGTGACTCTGTCTGATAACGGGCAGGTGCATTAAATGTCCCTTTAAATTCAACGGTCAGAATATCATTCAAGATAGTGACATCAACATATCCAGTAGCATAATCAGTCAGAAAATCCTGAGCATAGCTAGTGGAAAGATCCATATGTAGATTATAATTATCATATAGATTAGTGCCCCCTCCATTTGGTGGTGCAGAGTGATTGTATTTTGTGGTTTTAACGAAATTCTTCGTCACGTTTTGACCAAAAGCAAGTATCGGGAGAAGGAATATAAAGGCTATTAAATATTTTTTCATGATGGTAAATCTTAATTATTGATGGAAATTATATTCGTTTTTGGTTATAATTTTCCCTTCTGGATTTTTTTCGCTTATTAATCTGCCTAATGAATCATACTCATAATAAATGGTATAACCTCTTACATCTGTGACACTGGTAATTCCTACTAACCAATCGTGAGTATAAGTAGTTACCTCTGCATCAGGCAAAGAAACTCTTAATGCCTCTAATGCGTTTCTAAGCAGTTGCTCTTTACAAGTACTGTCTTTGCAATTATCGTTATCAGCATCTGATAAAGACTGTAAATTCACAATCGTTGCCGCAGGTATCGAAGCGTAAGTAGCATTACCAATCTTAGCTAATAATTTCCCTTTTTTATATCCCCAAATTAATACCGTCTTTTCTCCTTGTTCCTTAGATATTTCTATAGGATTACTTGTTCCGTCTTCATATTTATGGATAGTATATTCATTTAACAATGAATCGCTGTCCTTAGCAGTTTTCATTGTTTCATACAATATTCCGCCTCCTAAAGAAACTGGGCGCTCTTTAAAAGTTTGGCGTCGTGTTGCCATCTTAGTTGTATTTAAGAAATTCTCTATCTGTATTTGCTCGGAAATGTTATTAATCCCGTTTGACTTCATCCCTTGATAAGCTGAAAGCTCTGAAGTCGTCAGTGTACCACCCGGCAAACTTGTAGCAGTGGTTACATCTGTTGGATAATAAGTCTGACTTATCTTACTATTACCTCTACTGTCTTTTACAGCTCTTGTCTTAAGTAAACCATAAGTATTATAGGCAAAGTCTACTTCTACTATATTTGGTGCACCATTATTGTCATAAGATGTAGTTGTTTCCTTAATAGGTAAAAACTGGCTAATTCTATAATCTTTCTCTGCTGTAAAAAATCCCCTTACATTATCTTCTTCACTTTGTGAGGGTACAGGAGCAATAAAGCCTTGTGCATAATTATATTTTGTAATCAAAAAATCGGTATAGTCAACAAAAGTTTTCTTTAAAAGTTGATTGGATTCATTAAAAACATTTTCTTCCAGTAATTTTCCTCTTTTATACGAATTATCATTGAATATTTCTGAACCAAAACCGCTATTGGCTACCATGAATTCTGTAATACAATTATTTAGTATGCTCATTCCATATAAATCTCTTGACTTTTGAGGAATAACTCTATAGAATTTATTCTTAAAACCAGCCAGATCGCTCGAAGTATATAAAAATTCTTTATAACCGTTATTTACTTCTTTTTCAATAACCCTTGAGTATCCTACAAAAGACCCACTTGTAATATCTGCATTTAGCTTCCCTTTATCATATAGTTTCCAATGATCTATATCAAATGATGTTCCCGAAGGTGTTACTGTACTGACTGCATCGTAAAACTCATCACGGGGCACATGAGGATAATCAATGGAAACAGGAAAAAAACCAACCGTAGGGTGACCAAAATAAGGAAAAGAACCCAATGAACCTGAGGTACCTCCACCTGCTTTTGTATACGTATATTGAATTTCCCTTGTATTCCCTAAACCGTCTTTTAATAATTGCTTAGCAATTCGAACCCCCCCTCCTTTTATCGTCTGACCAAAAACTTCAAACTCATTAGACTCATAAACATATTCCGAAGAGCCTCCTGTTGGATACTCTACTTTATTCAAACTCCAGGCTTTGGCATAATCATTAGCCTGTCTGTTAAAAATTCCAGGTATAGTAGTATACTGCATTCCAGGAACTGGAAAAGGCAATAATGATTTTTCAAATTGATTCGGATAATAATACAGGGTTGGATTTGGACGCATCAATCCAGTTACTACACTATAACTGGTAATATCCTAAGAATTATTAAAATAACCTAAAAAGTCAACTGAAAATGAATTAACAGGCGGTAGTTTTATACTTTCTTCATAAGAAAATTTATAAGGAGGCATTCCTACTTCTTCGAAAGAAAGTAATTTCAATCTTTTATATCTATAAGTATTTAATTCTCCATCAGGATTGAACTCACCAACATTATAATCCGAATTAAAAGTGCTGTATTTTAAATCAAACGACTTGATAGCTTTAAAATTTTTGTCTTTAAGATACACTTGGGTTAAAAAATCTCCATTATACAAGTCATTTCTTCCAACTCCCCATTGACTTGCAATACCTTCTTGATTATAATTAAAAAAAACTTGACCTTCATCAAAAAGAATCTTTCGTAATCGCTTCTTCTGAACATCAATTCTTGCTATAATTTTTTTATCAAAAGTCTCATAGCCTGAGTAAGGAACATAATAAGAACAGTTCCCTGGTGAGTTGGTAGAAGGATCTTCGTCTAGTTCAAACGAACGTTGCGCATATTTCTGAATTATTGTTGTATTCGGCATTCCTTGGTTCGGATTCGAACTGCTATTTTCATAAACAAAATCTATTTTTTTTCCCGTTTTAAGATCCTCAATTTTAGTTACGTGCCAAGCTGATATTTGCGCTGGCGAATGAGCGAGTTCAAAAGACGAAGCAGTTGTACGACCACCCACTACCTGATTTAAGCTTAAATCACAGTCAGAAAAAGTATACTTTATTCCTTCATTGGTGGTAATAATAATGGTGAAAAAATCACGGGTAGGAATCGTCACTTCAACATTACCCATATAATTAACTCTTCCCACATCAAAACGCTGGGTCGAAGCTATCGCTTCAATTTTAGTTCCCTTAGGGTTAATTTCTACAGGGGTGTTCTCATCATTAAAAAAGAAACTGGTACTAAACCCATCAATATAAAAACTATAGATATCCGGCATAAAATCAACATATTGACTATTCGGAGTTATTTGGATGTTATCTCTTTTCTGCAAAAAATAACCTACTTTGTATTCACTGTTATAATCATATCTTGCATCCGAGTCAGCATTTTTTTCAGATGTTGTGTACAGATTATAATCAGGACGAAGATTTCTGGCACCTAAATTATCAAAATCATTTTCATGTATTATAGTTCTTGTAATTATAGCTTGCGATAAACTCCAACCTAAACCTACGTCGGATGCCAGTTGATCTACTTTAATTCCACCAGTTGCATAATTTAGCTTGATAGGATAGTTTATACCCCCAGATTCAATTGTATATATAGGCACATTAACAGACTGTTTACCAACATAGTTAGTTACAGGGCTAAAACTGTATTTTTCAAAACTGTAAACATCAGGATTGGATAAAGAAAATTGCCTCGAATACTCATTAAAATCCGGCATGACATTTGACTGCCCATATATTAAACCGGAAAAATTCAGAATAATCAGACAGAAAGTAATAGATAAACGCTTCATCTTGTATTTTATGTTAATTTTTTGGACGAAAGTAACCAGAAATTCTCATTACAAAGCGTAATGATTTTAATAAAAATCCTACTAAAAAAAAGAACAGCACTTACCCTTAAAAATCAACAAGTTACAACCATCAAAAACCATTATCCAAACAACCTTATAAAACTTTTTATTATTTTGTAAGAATTTTGGCACAATGTTGGTTAGGACTTAAAACTATAAATCATTTAAATCCTAAAAATTAAAATTATGAGTTCACATTCAGAAACAAGTTACGGGGCACGTATCGGAAATGCCGAAAAATTACTTACCGCATTGCAAACCTTCCACAATTACCAACCTCAAAAACCAGAGTTCAGCATCACCCACCTCACAGCAATGATTGCCCAAATCAAAAACCAAAACAGCGACATCGCTTCCAGAAAACAAAACTATTCCCTGGCGGTAGAAAACAGAAAACAACAGTTTGAAAAAAAACCGTATTCCATCAAAAAAATCCTGTCTCCCATTAACGCTACCGTCAAAGCAAGCTATGGCAAAGAAGCTAAAGAAGCCACTGATGTAGCCACAATCATTGCCAAAATAAGAGGTGCCAATGGCAAATCCGGTCTCCAAAACAACCCAACTGCGGTAAGCCAGTCGTACCAATCCTTCAATTCAAGAACCCAGTTCTTCTCCGATTTAATTGCCTATCTGAAGAATTTTGATACCAATTACAATCCGTCAAACAATGAACTCATCATTGAAAGCCTGCAAACATTACTCACTAATACAACAATCGCAAACAATGAGGTGATGAATACCTATTCCCAATTCATCCAAAACAACAACATACGCATTCGGGCATACGCCGAATTAACGCAAACGACAATCCGAATCAAAGACGGGGTCAAATCACAATACGGACTGCATTCAAGCGAATACAATCTGATCAAAAGTCTGAAAATCTAATAGGTTGAAATGATAAGCATGTAGTGAAAAACACTTCATTTCCGGTTGGTAAAGCCAAAAATCCTGCCCCTTTCTACCAACTGAAACTGAGAATGAAGTTTCTCAAGTAAGGAAAGTATTCCGTTTATCGTTTAAATACCCTCCCTTGTCTTTAGAATGACTTCCTTTGCCATGGAAATAATCTGGCTTGCCATTGAAATAAAGATCCTTATTCTTTGAATAACTGCCCTTGCCAATGGAATAGTCAAGCTTGCCCTTTGAACGACCGCTCTTGTTCTTTGAATAACCCAGCTTGCTGCATGAATTACCTGACTTGCCGCTTCAATTACGAAGCTTGCCAATCAAACAATCCCACTTGCTACTGATTAAACACAGTGAATCAATAATAGTAGTATAGACTTCTTTTGATTTGAATTAGTCATCAACAAAATCAGCTTATGCTACATACTAATGAAGAATCTAATCGATAAACTAACTCTCGATTTCAACAATTGCTTACCTATTCTTATTCATTTTATCAAATCGCTTTATATCAATCTGAAGATCTAAAGCAATTCCGCCTTCAATATTTTCAAATAAAGCTTTCGCTAACCAAGGCCCAAGCATAACTCCTCTTGTACCGAGACCATTCAACAAATGAATAGTACTATGCGCTGAATGTGTTCCTACCAAAGGACGTCGGTCTTTAACCGTTGGCCGAACACCTGCAAAGTGTTTCACAATTTCAAAGTCGCAATCAATTAATTCCTTTAAACTCTCAATAAGCTCTTGTTTCCCTTCTTCTGTAGGAGTACTGGTTTTATCATCCCAATTATAAGTGGCACCAACTTTAAACATATTGTCACCTATTGGCAAAATGAATATACTGGATTTCAAAACCACATCCAGATCAAGATCAGGCGCTTTGATAATAAGTAGTTCCCCTTTAGTACCATCCAACGGAAATTCATTAAAGAAAGGATTATACTGAAGTCCGAAACCTTCTGCAAAAACAATATGTCTCGCCTGATAACCTTTATAAACAACATGATCATCTGCAAACTCAACACCCGAGTAATCAAAAGTTTCATTTACAAAAAGCATTTGACTTTCCAAATAAGCGTTGTAAGCATCCAATAAAGCAGCAGTATCAACATAACCGGTATGCAACACCTCACCAAAACCAAATTCAGAATGAATTGATTGGTATTGCTTGTGAATAATCCTAGTCGATAAAAAAGGAGATAAAGTAGGTTTATCCGCAGCCTGAAACCAGTTATTCTGTTCTTCAATAGAAGCAAACTTTCTGTAAATCGGAATTTTATAATCGAACTTCAAATTGATTCTATTTGAAATCCGCTCGTAAAAAGAAAGTCCGTAGTCTAATTGCTCCTTCGCTTTCCAAACTTGACTGAAACGCTTTAAAATAACAGGATTATACAATCCTCCGGCTATCTTGGATGATGAAGTCGAGTAATCATCAAAAACCAAAAAAGTCTTATCATTCTCAAAACACAACTCTGAAAAACAAATACCGGCTAACCCGGAACCTACAATGATATAATCTAACATAATGCAAAAATAAAAAACTCCCACGCATTGTGAGAGTTTTTTATGTAATTGGAGAAATTAACTATTAGTAATTCCACATATCTTGTTCAAAATTACGAATCTTATCTTTTACTCTTTCTGATTCGATTAACTGCATTAACGAGTTATCTTTCATGTATTCAGAAATTTCTCTGTCGTTGTAAACGTTTTCTTCTTTGTAAGTCAACGCATTGAAACGACGTGAGTTTAACAAGTGATCAAAAGAGATTGGCATAGATGAGTTTTTGTCATTGAATGCTTTCCACTCATGTAATACCTCACGGGCTCCAGGGTAGAATACCCAGAATAACTCGATATAATCTTTCTCTTCTTCAGTTTTACCCATTGTATAAACGTCAGGAATAACAGGACAAATACCTAAAATTCTGTAACGTAAATCAGACTGTCTTTTATCGAAATACCATAATCCTACAACTTTGTAGTCAGATACATCAATTGAAGCTAAATCAGTTTTGTTGATGTACTCAGGAGAGATAAATTTAGAAGCCGGGATTGTTTTAGTTTCAACACCAATTTTCTTCTTTTTCCTACCTGTTCCTTGATAGATAGGCACTTCAACAGTTCTGGTACGGTACGCATCAATATCTGTATTCATTTCCTCTCTACCAGCATCAGTAGTATCAATTTTAGTTAAAGAAGCATTAATATCTTTTAATGTTTTCTTTTCTCTGAAATAACTATCTGAATACACTTCAGTAATTTTTCCAGACTTGATACCTTTTACCAATACATCGTACAAAGAACGACGGTCGCTACCGATAGCAACTGTATCAATTGGGTAATACAACGGGAAATTGATTCTTTCATCAAGGTCAATGATTTCCCATACTTTCTTTGACATTAAGATATCACGATCATCAATATAACCGTAATCTAAAGGCTTGTCGTTATCTTTTTGTTGTTGAGCTGCAGATTTCAAACCAATTTGGTCTGGTGTTTTAGCATTCAACAAGTTTGATTGTGCAAAACCAGTTGCACTACCAGCAAGAAAAACAACTAATAATAAATTTCTCCAATTCATAATTTTTATTATTTGAGGCGTTTAAATAAATTAAACGAAATTTAATTTTTTTTATTGTATCTCGTAAGTACAAGAAGAAACTCTCTTAGCAACCTGGTCAATTCCTGAGAAACTAGCTTTAATTTCAGAAATTACAACCACATCACCTCTTTGAGCTTTTTGGATAGCACCTTTAGCTCTTCCATCCATTTTACTTCCTGAAACTACAATTGTAGGTTGACCAGGAACTTTAATGTTGAATTGTGTTACATTAACTGTTACAGGGAAATCGAAATCTTCCATTACAGCTGAAACAGAACACACTTCTAAGTTTGATTTAGAACCTTTAGCAGCAACTTCACCACGGATTTTTCCGGTTGGAGCAGGCAAACCTTTAATTCTGAATTCTTTCTTATCAGAAACCACTTTACCATCAGGTAATGTAGCACTTACATTTACCATTACCGTAGATCCAGGACCCGGTTTGATAACATATTTACCAGCAGCACCAGCAGGAGACATTCCAGGAGCATTAGCTCTTACTTTGTCAGAACCTACACCAGCAAATGAAATTGTCATTGGGTTAGGTACACCACGGTAAACAACGTTCATTTTATCAGCAGAAATAGTAGCTGAGTTAGGACGAGGCACTACAACATATCCACCTTTAAATGGCAAGTTGATAGGTTTTCCATCTTCAATAAAGTTAAATGAACCAGCAAGCGTTTGTTCTCCAACACCACCAGCTGTGGTAGAAATAATTGCCTGACCGTTTACTAATTTACCAGGACCTTTAAAACCTGAAAATTGCGCGTTAGGATCATACTTACCCAAAACAACTTTACCAGTAACACTTTCTCCTTGGAAATAAGCATTCTTATCCAAAACTACAATAGCCTGAAACTTACTATAAGAAGCTTCTGAAACTGCTGCTTTTCCTAAAGCAGCACTAATTACATCAGATTCTGCTTTTTTAGCATCATTTTGCCAAGCTGATAATTTTGCTAAAGAAGCAATTGCAGGGAAACCTTTAAAATGGTAATCTAAAAATTTAATTTTAATACCTTCTTTATTAGCTACATCTGACAAATCGAACTTCTTTTCAATTTCTCTTAATATTGGCGCATATTTCACATCTGACAAAGCCGCTTTAACATCAGCTTTGTAAGTTTCAATAGCCTTAATTACATCTTTTCCTCTTTGAGTATATCCTTCACCACGGAACCAGCTGTTATCTAAATTATCAGCTTTATCCATAGCCTCATAAGGCAATTTACCATCTTCAGGTTGCACTCCAGTCAATACATCTTGCTTCAATGTACCAACGAAATCATAGAATTTTTTAGTAGCTACTTCAACTTTATGCGCAGTCAAAGCTGCTTTTTCGAATTCACCTTTTGATTCTGAAGCCTTTTTATCCAATGCAGCTAACATCTGCTCATTTGTAGCTTGAGCCGCTTGGTTAGAACCTTCAAATCTTTCATTCATCAATCCAAAAGCAGATAAAACTTCTTTTGACATATTCATTGCCAACATCGCGATGAAAACCAGATACATCAGGTTAATCATCTTCTGTCTAGGGGTTAATTTTCCTCCTGCCATTTCTTTTTAATTAGTTTTGTTAATAAATACTTTTATGATTTAGTTAAAACTAATTAACCTCTGTTACTCATTGCAGAAAGCATACCTCCGTAAACATTGTTCAATGTAGCAATGTTAGAAGTCATTGATTGCATTTGTTCTTTTAATTTAGATGCATTTTCAGCAATTTCTTTGTTAGCTTCTGCGTTACGTGCAGCGCTATCCAATTGCAATTTGTACAAGCTGTTCAATGATTCCATTGAAGCCGCAGCTGTAGTCATTTCTTCAGCATATTTCTTTTGTGAAGCAATAGCATCTACTGTTGGAGAAATACTCTTAGCAGCTCCTTCAAAGTTTTTGATACTGTTTCCTAAGCTAGACATTAATTCGCCGTCAATTTTAGCCTCTTTAAGCATAGCGTCTAATTTTTGAGACAATAAACCTTGAGCCTCAGTCGCATCTTCTTTTTTAGCCTTTCTATTAGTAACTTCTCCACCTGCTAATTCCGGATATACCAATGACCAGTCCAAGTCTTTTTCTACTGGTTCAAATGCAGATAAAGCGAAGATTAATGCTTCTGTTACCAATCCAATTGTTAACATCACTGTTCCTGTTAAAAATCCGAATTCAAAGTGAGCGATTTTGAATAATGCTCCAAGGATAACAACTGATGCTCCCATACCGTAAGCGAAATTCATTGCTTTTTTGCTTAAAATTGCCATAATAATAAATTTAGTTAAGTTAATATAAATATTTGTGTTTGGTTTTTTTCTTATTTAGATGCATTTCCTGTTACATCAGTACCCATATAATCCTGGATTGTACGGAAACCAATATAACTTCTTGCTGAATCTGCGTATTCGAAATCACGAGTACTTACTTGTAAGTAGTAAGAAACATCTTTCCAAGAACCACCTCTTGTAACTTTACGCATATTTTTCAAATCAGAAACATTTGGATTCATTGTAGAAACAAATTCATAAGCTGTTGGATCATAAGAAGAGTCAGTCCACTCAGCAACGTTTCCAGCCATATTATACAAACCATAATCATTTGGCTCGTAAGCATCAGCCTCAACAGTATATAAAGCTTGATCAGCAGCATAATCCCCTCTTACCGGCTTGAAGTTAGCCAAGTAACATCCTCTGTCGTTTTTAGCATAAGGACCACCCCATGGGAAAGTTCCAGATTCTAAACCACCACGTGCAGCATATTCCCATTCAGCTTCTGTTGGAAGTCTGTATTGGTTAACAAATTCTTGGTGACGGTCTTTTCTAGCCGCATTGTGATATAAAGTTCTCCAAGCACAAAACGCTTTAGCCTGCTTCCAGCTCACCCCAACTACTGGATATTCGCCATATGCCTGGTGCCAAAAATAATCATTGTGCATTGGCTCATTATAAGAATAAGCAAAGTCTTTAATCCATACTGTTGTATCAGGATAAACTGTTACTTTTTCCTTACGGATAAACTCTTTTCTTTTTCCAGCTTTATTTTTAGCAGCAGCCTGAATATCCATCCAAGAATAACGGAATTCCAAGTTTTCAACTCTTAAAGTTCTCAAACCGTTATAAGCCTCTTCAGCAGGAATATACATAGAATCCATTACCTCAGCATAATATGCATCAGGATACTCTCCAGTCTTCCACTTAAGTTCAACTTTTTTGTTCAACTTTCTACCCGCATAAGGATCATCAGCTGTTCCCATGCTGTAGTAGTTATCATACATATACTTATCGTAAACACTCATGTTAGCAGTGTCCGCATCCATAAATGCATAATCAGCAATACTTCCGCCTTTTGACGATTTTGAATCCGGATCATTTTTCTGACCTAATTCATCGGCAGCAATTGCTAATCTTGTTCTAACAACTGAATCTCTTACCCAGTTCACATACTGTCTGTACTCACTGTTAGTAATTTCAGTCTCGTCCATATAAAACGAACGAACTGTAACTGTTTTTGTAGGCGCATCCTGAACGCTTGCTAAATCATCATCGGATTTACCCATAATGAAAGCACCTCCAGGAATCAAAGTCATACCGAAAGGTTTTTCGGGATGCCAAGCTTTTCCCTTAACACCTACCAGTTGACCATTGTCTTTTGATCCGCAGCTGTATAAAAATGAAACAAAAACTGCTAATAAAATGAACTTCTTCATATAAATTGGGGTTATGTATGTATTCATATAGTTTTAAGGCCGTAAACCTATCTATTTATTTTCTAAAAAACAATTTTTTTATTAAAAAAACCTTAATTTTTTTTATTCCTTGCAAATATATACTATTTAAAGCAAATTTTTCCTTTGTGCTTTCCACCATCTTTCAGGAACATCTCCATTGCAGGCGGATAAATAATCATTGTGCGTGCAGGGGAATAACGTAGCTTTTTTCAATTTATTGTTCTGTCCCGCTATAAATGGAATCTCAATCCACCATCTTTCCGTCTTATTACTCTTATAAAAAATCACTTCATCTTCAAGAGTCACAATATATTTTATATAATTTTCCTTCGTACCAAACGGATATTCGTTTGATCTGTAATGAAAACCTTCTATAAAATACCAAATGATTTGCGCTGCTAAAACAGATTCCGACTGTGTATTGTAATGATTAAAAACTCCAAAAGAACTTGTTTTATCACTTATGCCAGCATACCTGGAAAGGGCGCAAATTTCTTTACCATTAAAACCATTAGGAGCAAATTTAATGAAATTTCCTGAATCAGAAGACTTTACAGACAGCAAATCAATTGACACCAGATCAGCATCACGGAAAACCGGCTCTGCAATGGCAGGATTATTACACACCTCACCTAAACGGTAAGCATCAAAATATAATTTTTCGATCAGATCAATCTCTTCCTGGGAATTGAAATACGTTTGATATCCTATATTACTATAATTAAATAAGTTGTTTGGCTCCTCCACAATCATTTTAGTCAAAAACGATTCGGCATTTGTTGCATTTTCTTTGGCAAAATCAAATTTACTATCCACAGAAACCACATTTACCATTTGCTCTAACTGATCGTAAGCACGGTACATCGCATAGGTTAAATCCTGTGATCCACCGATAACTATCGGCAACACATTATTTTTAATCAGATGAGCCACTGCATTTTTCAACACATAATAGGTATCTTCAACATCGCTTCCTCCTATTATATTACCCAAATCAACAATTTGAGCCGACCAGTTACCCGGAAACAACGAATAAAGCTCTTTACGGATTGGCGTTAAATCAACTGTATCATTGTCGAATTCCAAACCACGGTTTTCCAAAACTCCTATAATGGCAATTCTGGCCGATTCAATTTTAGGAAAATCGGTTTCCGTATGGAATACTATTTTTTTACCCAAAGTTTGCGAAGACAAACCTTGGATAAATTCCATAAACTCTAAATCTAAAGGCTGAAAGAAATCAAATACCATTCTTATTTCTTTTTTGCAGTAGTTTTTTTCGCTGCCGGTTTCTTAGCCGCTGCTTTTTTAGCCGGAGCCTTAGCCTCAATCAATTCTTTTACTTTATCCAAAGTAAGTGCTGTAGCATCAACATCTTTATTTAATTCGATCTTAGTTTTCCCTTTCAGGATTACCGAACGTCCCCAGCGTGCTTTCTCCACACGGATTCCTTCTTCTTCCCAGTTATGGATTACCTTATCAATATCTTTTTGTAATTTATCCTCAATCAACTCTGTAATATCTGAAGCTGATAAATTATCGAAGTTGTATTTTTTGCTTACGTTGATGAAGATACCATTCCATTTGATAAACGGACCGAAACGACCTACTCCTTTTTGGACATCCATACCTTTATATTGTCCGATAGGCGCATCAGCCTGATTCTTCTCATCAATTAATTGTTGTGCTCTTTCTAAAGTTACATCCAGAGGCTCTTCTCCTTTCGGTAATGAAATGAAGACTTTTCCGAAACGGACATACGGTCCGAAACGGCCATTATTCACTTCTACTTCTTCTCCTTTATATATACCTAAATTTTTAGGCAGTAAAAACAGGTTCAAAGCATCTTCCAAAGTAACTGTACTGATATTTTGTTCGGCGCGTAAACTTGCAAATTGTTTATTCTCGTCATCGGCCTCTCCGATTTGTACCATCGGACCGAATTTACCCAGACGGACAGAAACCTGTTTACCCGATTTTGGATCAGTACCTAATATACGTTCGCCGCTTTCTCTTTCGGCATTCTTTTCTACATTTTGAACATTCGGATGGAAATGATTGTAAAAATCGTTCATCATTTTTGCCCATTCGATATTTCCTTCGGCGATTTCGTCAAAATCCTGCTCCACTTTAGCCGTGAAGTTATAATCCAAAATCGTTTCGAAATTCTTAACCAGGAAGTCATTTACAATGATACCAATATCCGTTGGCACCAATTTACCTTTATCAGAACCCACGTTTTCTTTTAAAACCTGCGCTTTGATATCGCCACCTTTTAAAGTGATTTGGTTGTACTGACGCTCCTGACCTTCGAAATTTCCTTTCTCAACATAGTTTCTGTTGATGATGGTAGAGATGGTTGGCGCATACGTAGACGGACGACCGATTCCCAATTCTTCCAATTTCTTCACCAAAGAAGCTTCGGTGTATCTTGCAGCCGCTCTCGAGAAACGCTCGGTTGCGGTGATATAGTTATTTTTTAAAATTTCACTAACTTTTAAAGCCGGCAACATTCCTTCCTCCTGTTCTTCATCATCGTCATTTCCTTCCAGATACACTTTAAGGAATCCTTCGAATTTGATCACCTCACCAGTCGCCGTGAATATTTCGTTATGGTTGTTTGCTTCAATCTTCACATTAGTACGCTCCAATTGCGCGTCACTCATTTGCGAAGCAACAGTACGTTTCCAGATCAGGTCATACAAACGCGCCTGGTCACGGTCCATATCGATCGTGTGGCGCGACATGTCTGTAGGACGGATGGCTTCGTGCGCTTCCTGAGCTCCTTTAGACTTTGTGTTATAGCTTCTTGGTTTGCTGTATTCGGCGCCGTAGTAGCTGGTAATTTCAGCTTGTGCCGCCGACATGGCTTCCTGCGAAAGGTTCACACTGTCTGTTCTCATATACGTAATCAATCCGGCTTCGTACAAACGCTGTGCAATTTGCATCGTGATACCAACCGGTAAATACAATTTACGGGCAGCTTCCTGTTGTAAAGTTGACGTTGTAAAAGGTGCAGCAGGCGATTTTTTAGTTGGTTTTGTTTCCAAATCCCCTACCTTATATATAGAACCAATATTTTGTTGTAAGAATTTTTCGGCTTCTTGTTTAGTAGCGAAGTTTTTAGGCAATTTCGCTTTGAAGGTTTTTCCGGCTTCGTTTGCGAATTCGGCGGTGATGCTGTAAGAAGCTTCTGCTTTAAAGTTTTGGATTTCGCGTTCGCGTTCTACAATTAAACGTACGGAAACCGATTGTACACGTCCTGCAGATAATCCTCCTTTTACCTTCTTCCAAAGTACCGGCGACAATTCGTATCCTACCAAACGGTCTAAGACACGTCGTGCCTGTTGTGCGTTTACCAAATCGTAATTGATTCCGCGTGGGTTTTCAATAGCCTTTTGGATAGCCGACTTTGTGATTTCGTGAAAAACAATACGTTTTGTTTTCTTAGGATCCAGTTTTAATTCTTCCGCCAAGTGCCATGAAATAGCCTCTCCCTCGCGGTCCTCATCGGATGCTAACCAAACCGTTTCGGCATTTTTAGACAAGTCCTTGAGTTTTTTCACCAATGCTTTTTTATCAGGGGAAACTTCGTATTTCGGTTTGAAGTTATTTTCAACATCGACCCCGATTTCCTTAGAAGGTAAATCAGCGATGTGTCCATAACTTGATTCAACCTGGAACTCTTTCCCCAGAAATTTTTCAATAGTTTTTGCCTTTGCAGGCGACTCAACGATCACTAAATTCTTTGCCATTTGCATCTTTATTTCTTCGGCAAAAGTATGGGTTTTTTTTAAATATTGCGGTTTTGCCCGTTTTAAAGTTGGTTTTAGTCGTTAGTTCATAGTCCTTAGTCCTTAGTTTTGAGTACTTTTTAAAGAGTACTTAGTACTTAGCACCAAGTCCTTAGTACTGTTTAAACAGTGCCTAGTAACTAGTAATTAGTGATAAGTGAGGAGTACTTAGTACTTAGCACCGCTTAAAGTATGCTTAGTTCCAATTAAAAAACTATCGGTACCACTTAAAAATCATCGGTACCACTTAAAAACTATCAGTACCACTTAAAAACTATCGGTACCACTTAAAAACTATCAGTACCATTTAAAAACTATCAGTACCACTTAAAAACTATCGGTACCACTTAAAAACTATCAGTACCACTTAAAAACTATCAGTACCACTTAAAAACTATCAGTACCACTTAAAAACTATCGGTACCAATTACAAAATCATCTGTACCAGCTAAAAAGTCATCAGTACCAGTTAAAAAGTCTTCGGTACCAGCTAAAAAGTCATCTGTACCAGTTAAAAAGTCATCTGTACCAGCTAAAAAATCATTGGTACCACCTAAAAAGTCTTTGGCACCACCCAAACAATGACCAGTACCATTAAAAACATCCTTAGTACCAATTAATTAGAACTTTCTACCTATATATAGTATGATTGCAATTGACAATTAGTATTTAATATCATTATAAATAACATTAGGCTTAAGAAATTTTTAATCTCCAATAACACTGGCTATTAAACACTTACCTTTTTTAAGTAAAAAACAGGTTAAGTTTCTTTAAATTTTTGTAGGAATTTTATTGTTATTTATTAATCTCCTCTTTACATTTGAAAAAAAACACACTAAAACTAAAAAACACTATTTATGAGCAGAATCAGGAAAGAAGAGTACACAAGTTTGGGAGACTTTGTGCGAAAAAGCTTTGTGAGGGACCAGGAAATTATCATGACACGGTATCCGAAACTCAATGCGACATTTCTGGCAGAATTTACAGCTAAGTTGGAAGAAGTAAAAACACTGGAAAGCGGATTAGTCTTGACCGAAAAACAAAAAAACGCAACGTTCAGTTTGTATGCAGAAGCCACCGAACTGAACAAGGAGCTTAATTTTTTGAAGAGTTACACAGACAGTGCCGGATTGAATACAGACATTATTATTACACTGAAAAACGATTTGGCCCGCAATAATATTGAAGGAGCCATATTGAAAATCGAAAGTTTACGCCAGTTTGTAATGGCCAACTTAGAAGCTCTTGTTGACGAAGGCATGGTTCCTACATTTGCCGGCACACTGGAAACACACAGAGTAAGTCTGGCTGAGAAAAATGCTGAACAAAATGTATTCATGAACCAAAGAAAAGAATTGACCGAAGCCAATGTTGTACACTACAACGCTTTATATGGTTATATTTCGAAGATAGTTAATGCAGGAAGACTTGTTTTTGAAGACAGCGTCAAGAAAGACGAGTACAGCGTGAGGAGAGTTGTGAGCAGGATGCGTTCGGCTAAGCAACCACAAGCCGCTGAACCAGCTTTAATGTAGAATTAAGAATCCCCCAACCGTATGTTAACTGTTGGGGGATTTTTAATTTATGTTCCTGCGTATTATAAATTATCAAATTCGGAATCCTGACCGATTTCGTCCAATACATCGGCAGTATTAAAACCGACTACACCTTTATATATATAGTATCTGGGAATCAGCATAAATGAAAAGGTAAAAATAAATCCGATCCCGCAGGTAATTATTGCTCCCAAATAAGCCAATAACAGTACAACAAAAGTCGACGCAAAGGTTATCCCCCATTTATTAGTCCCCAGTTTGAATGCCAGCTTTACAATTTCAGTTGTTGACAAGTGCGGATTAAAAGCATAAATCACCACAAAATAACTGAGAGGAATTGATGTATAAATTAAAGGAAGATAACATAATATTGCCGAAAGCAAAGCCACACCAAAAGTAGCAAGCCCAACCCCAACAGTACGTTTTAAATAACGTCCTTCAAAAAAAGTAAAATAATCTGAAGTTCTGAACTCACCACCTTCATCAGCCTTTTTACATCCATGGAAGAAACCCGCCATTAAACCAGTCACAAAAGTGATTATTACAACAAAAAAAAGCAACATAAAAAGGATTGCACCTAAACCGGCAAGCGTAGTAAAACCAGAACCAGTAGCATTAACATCATCAATTGCAACACCAAGCAAAGAAAGAGGCATACCCAGAAGCATCATCAGTAAGAATGAACCTAAAAGATAAAAGAGCATAAACAGTGCCCCTTTGCCCCATATTTTTTTAAATAACTCTAAAGATTCGTTGAAAACAGTACCGAAATCCAATCGGGGATTCGTAGCAATTTTTTGTTCTAAATCGTAAAATTCTTCCATATTTTAATTTTTTACAAGATTAACAAAATATTTAACACCAAGCATCTGACATCTTGTCATAAAATTAAATTTTAGTATTATCTTTGCACGCACATTTTTACGCAGAGGCAACTTTATGGAAAAGGAAATTGATGAAAAAAAGCAAGGCACCAGCCTGGTTTTACAAGAAAAAGAAGGAAATACAAAAAAACTGTTTATTGAAAGTTATGGTTGCGCCATGAACTTTTCGGATAGTGAAATCGTAGCATCTATCTTAACTGAACAAGGTTACAATACCACCCAGAAATTAGAGGAGGCCGATCTTGTATTAGTAAATACCTGTTCGATTCGAGACAAAGCAGAACAGACTGTACGCAAACGTTTGGAGAAATACAACGCTGTAAAGCGCAGTATCAATCCGGGGATGAAAGTAGGTGTTTTGGGATGTATGGCCGAGCGCTTGAAAAGTCAGTTCCTTGAAGAAGAAAAAATTGTTGACATGGTTGTAGGACCTGATGCCTACAAAGACTTACCGAATCTTTTAAAAGAAGTGGATGAAGGCCGTGATGCGATCAATGTAATCTTATCGAAAGATGAAACCTATGGTGACATTGCGCCGGTACGTTTAAATTCAAACGGCATCAATGCCTTTGTATCGATCACCAGAGGATGTGACAATATGTGTACGTTTTGTGTGGTACCTTTTACCCGCGGACGCGAAAGAAGCCGTGAGCCACAATCGATTATTGAAGAAATCAAAGATTTGTGGGACAGAGGTTTCAAGGAAATCTGTTTATTGGGTCAAAACGTTGACAGTTACCTTTGGTATGGCGGCGGATTAAAGAAAGATTTCGAAAAAGCCAGCGAAATGCAAAAAGCCACTGCCGTTGACTTTGCCCAATTATTAGAAATGTGTGCCGTGCAATTCCCTAAAATGCGCTTCAGGTTTTCGACTTCGAACCCGCAGGATATGCACGAAGAAGTATTGCATGTGATTGCGAAACACGAGAATATTTGTAACTACATTCACTTACCTGTACAATCAGGAAGTACCAGAATATTAAAAGAAATGAACCGCCAGCATACCCGTGAGGAGTATATGGAGCTTGTGGATAAAATCAAGCGCATTATTCCGGGCTGTTCGATTTCACAGGATATGATTACCGGTTTCCCTACCGAAACTGAAGAAGACCACAAGGATACTTTAAGTTTGATGGAATATGTGGAATATGACTTTGGTTATATGTTTGCTTATTCTGAAAGACCGGGAACATTGGCTGCACGTAAGATGGAAGATGACGTTGCCGAAGCTGACAAAATGCGCCGTTTACAGGAAGTTGTTGATCTTCAACAAGAATTAAGTGCAAAACGTACAGCACGTTTCCTAGATCAGACTGTGGAAATCTTAATTGAAAAAGAATCCAAGAAATCAGACCAACACTGGTCAGGAAGAAACTCAGAAAATATGGTAACTGTTTTCCCAAAAGAAAATTACAAGCCCGGAGATTTCGTATTGGTTAAAGTAACAGATTGCACTACTGCCACACTAATAGGAGAAGCAGTTGGTTACAGCGCAATGCAGACCAATTAATTTTAAGGACAAACACCTTAAACACGAAACTTTAAACAACTAAAAACAAATGGAAAACGTTCAAGCCATCAAACAACGCTTTGAGATTATCGGTAACGACCCGAAATTAAACCGTGCGATTGAAAAAGCCATTCAGGTCGCACCAACGGATATTTCGGTATTAGTAACCGGTGAAAGTGGTGTAGGTAAAGAAAGTATTCCGAAGATAGTCCATTCTTTATCACACCGCAAACATGGTAAATACATTGCTGTGAATTGTGGAGCCATTCCGGAAGGAACCATCGACAGTGAATTATTTGGACACGAAAAAGGATCATTTACAGGAGCGACCGCTACGCGTGAAGGTTATTTTGAAGTAGCAGACGGCGGAACCATTTTCCTTGATGAAGTGGGCGAATTACCTTTGACTACGCAAGTCCGTTTATTGCGTGTATTGGAAAATGGAGAATTTATCAAAGTAGGTTCGTCACAAGTACAGAAAACCAACGTTAGAATTGTTGCCGCAACCAATGTGAATATGGTGGAAGCGATTGAAAAAGGGAAATTCCGTGAGGATTTATACTATCGTTTAAGCACTGTTGAAATAGGCTTACCACCACTTCGCGACCGTAAGGAAGATATTCATTTACTGTTCAGGAAGTTTGCAGCCGATTTTGCCCATAAATACAAAATGCCACCTATCAAATTAGATGATCAGGCCGTACAATACTTATTAAAATACAGATGGAGCGGAAATATCCGTCAGTTGCGCAATGCTGCTGAGCAGATTTCGGTTTTGGAAACCAACAGAGATATTTCGTTACAAACATTAGTTTCATATTTACCATCGGAAGGAAGCAATCTACCTTCGGTGATCAATAAAAAATCAGAGAGTGACTTTTCTACCGAAAGAGACATTTTATACAAAGTCCTTTTTGACATGAAAAGCGATTTGAACGATTTGAAGAAACTAACTTTGGAACTGATGAAAAACGGTGCCAAAGTACAGGATATCAATCCAAGTCTGATTCAAAAGGTATACGGAACTTCCAAAGAAAACGAAAGTGAAATCCTTTTTGAAGAAGAACCGAGAATATCTGTAATTCCGACTGAAGAAGCCATTGAAGAAGAATATATAGACGAAGACGAAGAAGGCAACTATATTTTTGCCGATACGGTTGAAGAAGTAGATTCACTGCGCCTTGACCAGAAAGAAATTGAACTCATCAAAAAAGCACTTGAACGTAACAAAGGAAAACGTAAAGCGGCGGCTGATGAATTGGGAATTTCCGAAAGAACATTGTACCGAAAAATAAAACAATTCGATTTGTAAATCCCAATTTAATATCTTTGGAATCCCAACATGAAAAAAATATACTACATATTATTAGCACCCATTTTGTTTGTTCTGAACAGTTGTTCGGTTTACAACTTTACAGGAACATCACCTATTGATGCTAAAACGTTTCAGGTTAACTATTTTCAGAATGTATCTGAACTGGTAGAACCGGGAATTGACCGCGATTTCACTTTACGTTTGCAGGATTTAATCCAGAACCAAACTAATTTAAACTTAACAACGACTGACGGCGATTTAGTTTATGAAGGTGAAATTACAGATTACCGTATTTCCCCGATGACTGCCACAGCTGAATTGACGGCTGCACAAAACCGTTTATCGATTACGGTGAATCTCCGTTTTTCGAATAAAAAGAAACCCGAAGAGAATTTCGAAAAAAGATATACTTTCTTTTACGACTATCCAGGTGAAGCACAATTGACAGGAAACCAACTCCGTGTTGCTTTAGACGA
Organism: Flavobacterium amniphilum; assembly: GCF_023634845.1. Taxonomy (GTDB): domain Bacteria; phylum Bacteroidota; class Bacteroidia; order Flavobacteriales; family Flavobacteriaceae; genus Flavobacterium; species Flavobacterium amniphilum. Next base: position 72,360 of record NZ_JAMLJL010000003.1, read on the forward strand.
AATTTTCCAAAGAATTACCCAGGATATGTTCAACGACACACTTGCTAAATGGTAACAGTATGAATGTATCTGAATTCACTTATTTACTGAATAAACCCGATGCGATTAATCCGGTTCAGATTGTTGACTTGGACAGGATTATTTCCGAATTTCCCTATTTTCAGAGTGCGAGAAGTATATTACTGAAAGGTTTGCATGCACAGGACAGCTTCAAATACAACCAGTATCTGAAAATGACTGCTGCACATACAAACGACCGTACGGTTTTATTTGACTTCGTCACATCTGAACATTTCACAGGAGTTCAGAAAGCGGCTTTCGAAACCAAAGAAACAGAAGTCCAGAACATTGAAATCGTTGAAACGGAAGAAGCTGCTGAAGTTGAAATAACTGAAGTTGAAATTCCGGCAGTGAATCATCAGGAATTGATTACAGAGAATACTCTTGAAAAATCAATCCTGTCCTCAATAAAAGAAGCTACACAGGATTTGGCTCCGGCAATTGAAACCGTTGAAGAAATAACCACCGAATATGTTCAGGAAGAAATTGAACCAACAATTGAACCAACAATTGAACCAACAATTGAACCCGTAATTGAAGAAGAAAAAGAGACTGAAAAGCCTATAAATTTTAATGCTGGCGAAACCCATTCATTTCAGGAGTGGCTGCAATTGTCAAAATTAAAACCAATTGACAGGACAAATGAAAATCCGGAGTACAAAACAGAAAACAAAACCCTGGAAGCCAAACTGGAATTAATCGATAAATTTATCGAAAGTAATCCTAAAATTTCTCCTCCGAAAGAAGATATTAATCCACCGCTCTACACACAGAAAAACGAGGATACATCTTACTTAATGACAGAGACTTTAGCAAAAGTTTACCTTGAACAGCGAAAATATAGCAAAGCAATACAAGCATATGAGATATTAATTTTGAAATATCCAGAAAAAAGTAGTTTATTTGCAAACCGAATTTTAGAAATAAAAGAATTACAACAAAATAACAATAAGTAATAATGGATACATTTTCAATTTTTTTAGTTTTAATCACTATAGTTTGTTTTTTACTAATCGTAGTAGTTATGGTACAAAATCCTAAAGGAGGAGGTTTATCTTCAACTTTTGGAAGTTCACAAATGATGGGTGGAGTTCAAAAAACAACTGACTTCTTAGACAAAAGTACTTGGTATTTAGCCGGAAGTTTAATCGTTTTGATTTTATTATCAAGCTTAAGTTTCACAGGAAGCAATAGTGATACAGGTTCTAAAGTTATTGATGACGCTGCTACTGCTGCTCCTATCCAGACTGCTCCTCAAACTGCACCTGCAACAGACGGTAAAACAGCTGCTCCTGCAACCGGAACTGAAACTCCGGCTACTGAAGAAGCTAAAAAATAATTTCGGTATAACGAAAACTTAAAATGCCAGCCTGTCAGTGCTGGCATTTTTATTTAGTAAATTTGTCAGTTTTAAAGCCTTGGCACAATTTCTGAAATCAGCATAGCGATTTTACAATTAAAAACAATTCTAATAACATAAATACATATAATTATGGCATTAAACATCAGACCACTTTCAGACCGCGTTATCGTGGAACCGGCTGCCGCTGAAACACAAACAGCTTCCGGTATCATTATTCCTGACACCGCAAAAGAAAAACCCCAAAAAGGAACCGTGGTAGCTATTGGAACTGGTAAAAAAGACCAACCCCTGACTGTTCAGGTTGGTGACACTGTTCTTTATGGAAAATATGCTGGAACCGATTTAAAATTTGAAGGTAAAGATTATCTAATCATGCGCGAAGAAGACATTCTTGCGATTATTTAAGCATGATAATCTGAAAACTTTAAACTTTTTAAACTTTAAAAATTAAAACAACAATATGGCAAAAGATATAAAATTTGATATTGAAGCACGCGACGGATTAAAACGCGGTGTTGACGCATTAGCCAATGCAGTAAAGGTAACTTTAGGTCCAAAAGGGCGTAACGTGATTATTTCAAAATCTTTCGGAGCACCAACTGTAACTAAAGACGGTGTTTCAGTAGCAAAAGAAGTTGAATTGAAAGACGCTCTTGAAAATATGGGAGCTCAAATGGTTAAGGAAGTTGCTTCCAAAACCAATGATTTAGCCGGAGACGGTACGACAACTGCAACTGTTTTAGCTCAGGCAATCGTTAAAGAAGGTTTGAAAAACGTAGCGGCAGGTGCTAATCCGATGGATTTAAAAAGAGGTATCGACAAAGCTGTTGAAGCAATTGTTACCGACTTAGGAAAACAAGCTAAGGAAGTTGGTTCTTCTTCTGAAAAAATCAAACAAGTAGCTTCTATTTCTGCCAATAACGATGACACCATAGGTGAATTAATCGCACAGGCATTTGACAAAGTTGGAAAAGAAGGAGTTATCACTGTTGAAGAAGCTAAAGGTACCGATACTTATGTTGATGTAGTGGAAGGAATGCAATTTGACAGAGGTTATTTATCGCCGTACTTTGTGACCAACACCGAAAAAATGGAAGTGGAACTGGAAAGACCTTACATTTTATTATACGATAAGAAAGTATCTTCATTAAAAGAATTATTACCAATCCTTGAGCCAGTAGCACAATCTACAAAACCATTATTGATCATTGCTGAAGATGTAGACGGTGAAGCATTATCGACTTTGGTAGTGAATAAATTACGTGGAGCATTAAAAATTGCTGCTGTAAAAGCGCCAGGTTTTGGTGACAGAAGAAAAGCAATGTTGGAAGATATCGCGATCTTAACCGGTGGTATCGTAATTTCTGAAGAAAGTGGTTATACTTTGGAAAATGCAACTTTAGACATGTTGGGTACTTCTGAAAAAGTAACAATCGACAAAGACAATACAACCATTGTGAACGGTGCTGGTGAAGCGGAATTGATCAAAAACCGTGTTAATCAAATCAAAGCACAAATGGAATCAACAACTTCTGATTACGACAGGGAAAAACTACAGGAACGTTTGGCTAAATTAGCCGGGGGTGTGGCTGTATTATACGTAGGAGCTGCTTCTGAAGTTGAAATGAAAGAGAAAAAAGACCGTGTGGATGATGCTTTACATGCTACACGTGCGGCTGTTGAAGAAGGAATTGTTGCCGGTGGTGGTGTTGCTTTATTAAGAGCTAAAACTGTTTTGGCAGAAATCAAAACCAACAATGCAGATGAAGCAACAGGAATTCAGATTGTTGCCCGCGCCATTGAAGCTCCATTAAGAACAATTGTTGAAAATGCCGGATTGGAAGGTTCAGTGATTGTGGCAAAAGTAGCAGAAGGTAAAGACAACTTCGGATATAATGCAAAAACTGATGAATATGTAGATATGTTGGCAGCAGGTATTATCGATCCTAAAAAAGTAACCCGTGTAGCATTGGAAAATGCTGCCTCGGTTTCAGGTATGATTTTAACTACTGAATGTGCGTTAATCGACATTAAAGAAGAAACTGCCGGAGGCGGAATGCCAATGGGAGGCGGAATGCCGGGAATGATGTAATCTTTCTTTAAAACCAATAAAAAAACCCCGAATAACATATTTCGGGGTTTTCTTTTTTATTCTGCCTTTTGATACCAATCAAAATTGGTAATATAAGACAATCGTACCGTTGGATTACTTTCCTGAAAAGTATTCGGGTAATTCCAGATATTCTGATGGATATAAGACAACTGCAACTGATGATGCTTATTGATATTATATCCAACTCCTCCGATTATTCTATTTTGATTCAGAAAGGTTTTCCCGGCATTTGAGCCCAAATTCATGAAAACTTCATCTCCGAAAAACGCAAACAACTTTGTAGCCTCTTCTTTCTTCGTTATGGGATGGTTCAACAAAAACATATAACGAAAACGGTTACGGTATTCATAATGATCAATTTCAAATTCTTCAGTAACAGGATCTTTGACCGCTACGTCAACATAACGCAATTCATCACGTAAACGGTGGGTAAATTTAAAATCGCCCGAGTTGTGTACAAAAGTTCCCTGAAACCACAAATGATCTTCCGGAATGCTTATTTTATTCATTGCCGGATTTCCGTACGAATATGTATTATAATGACTATAGCCAATACTTCCCGTAAACCACTTTGCAAATTGGTAATCAACAGAAGGACGCACAAACCATTGTTGCTTTTCATCAAATCCATTAGCAAACCGCAATGTTCCTTCAAAAGTGAAGGATAATTTTTTAGTCAACATATTTTTTCCAACATAATGAAACCAAATATCATTATTGCTGTTTTTGGTTTGTGCCTGAATATCCAACACAAATCCGAAAGCCAAGAACCCAATCAGGATTAACGGTTTAATAGAATTAAACTTTAACATATTCTGTTTTTTTTAAGCCAATAGTAAAATGGAACCAATAAAAATCCCTCCATTTCACACTTAATACCAAGAAGTTTGTAAAGATAACGGCTTTATCAGTTTTAGCCAAATGTTAGCTCATTTCAATAGAGTCAAATAAAAAAGCCATCATACCGGAGTACAATGGCTTTAATTTTAAAAATAACTAACTGTAACTAATTCCATCCACCACCTAAAGCTCTGTAAATATTCACCATAGCATTCAACTGCTGCATTTTAGTATCAACCAAATCAAATTTGGACTCCAATGCATCTCGTTGTGTAAGCAATACTTCCATATAATCAGCTCTTGCCGAACGGAACAGTTCATTCGAAATAGAAACCGAATTGGTAAGTGCTTCAACCTGTTTGGTTCTTAACGAATAGCTTTTCTCCAGATTGCTGATTTTGGAAACCTGATTTGCTACTTCTATATAACTGTTCAAAATGGTTTGCTCGTATTTGTAAACTGCTTGGATTTGCTTCGCATTTGCCGTATTATAACTTGCTTTAATGGCATTTCTGTTAATTAACGGCGCCATCAAATCACCTGCAATAGAATACAACAACGATTCCGGTTTAAAAAGATAACCTGGATCGAAAGCTCTGTATCCAATCCCTGCCGAAATTCCTAATGAAGGATAAAAACGGGCTTTAGCCGATTTTACATCCAATTTAGAGGCAGCCAACTCAAATTCAGCCTGTCTTATATCCGGTCTGTTACTTAAAAGTTGAGACGGGATACCGGCAGACACGACATTAGGCACCATATCATTGAATGTTCCTGTACTTCTGTCCACATGCTGTGGATAACGTCCAACCAGAAAATTAATGCGGTTCTCTGTTTCTACAATCTTTTGCAGTACTTCAAACTGAAGGCTTTTCGTTTTGAATACTTCAGCTTCAAATTTTTTGACTGCCAATTCGGTAACACGTGCAGCATCCTTCTGGATTTTAACAATTTCCAATGCGTTGCTTTGAATCTCAATATTCTGGTTTATAATCTCCAATTGATTATCCAAAGCTAATAACTCGTAATAGGAATTGGCAATTTCTGCTACCAAGTTCGTAACCATGAAGTTTTTACCTTCAACTGAGGAAAGATAACGGTTAACTGCAGCTTTCTTACCATTTCGCAGTTTCTTCCAGATATCAATTTCCCAATTGGCATACACTCCAAGTTTGAAATCTTTTAACGGCTCCGGCATTTCCTTACCCGGTTTGATTTCGGTGGTCGCTTCCATGGCACCAATGTTTGTAAAACGGGCCACTTTATCTACTGAAGCACCCGCTCCAACTCCAACAAACGGGAGGTATTCTCCATTTCTCGCCTTGATTTCGCTTTTGGAAATTTCAATTTCCTGCATCGTAATATTCAGCTCCTGGTTGTTTTTCAGGGCGGTTTCAATCAGCGATTGCAAATAAGCATCTTTAAAATAGGTTTTCCATGAAATGACTCCCGAATTCAAAGTGTCTTTGGTGGCTCCGGCAAACATTTCCGGAACCGTTTTATCCTCTGTTTTTTCTACAGAAGAAGTGGCCTTACAACCAACAACTCCTAAAGACAAAACTGCAATAGCAATAAATCCGTAAACTTGGTTTTTATTTAGCTTCTTCATTCTCTTTATTTTTTTGATTTTTTACGGCAAACCCATCAATAATATGAACAAATTCATCTGATAATGAGCTTTCATCTTCGTCTTTAATTAATTTTCTGCCATCTGCCAATGAACCAAAAATGTAGTATAATCCCGGAACAATAACCACTCCGAAAATAGTTCCGAAAAGCATCCCTCCCAAGGCTGCCGCACCAATTGTCTTGTTCCCGATAGCTCCTGCACCTGTAGCAATAATCAACGGAATTAATCCGGCGATAAAAGCAAAAGAAGTCATCAAAATTGGACGGAAACGCACTTTGGCACCTTCAATGGCAGCATCCAGAATAGTAAAACCTTCGTTCCGTTTCTGTATGGCAAATTCCACGATCAGTACGGCATTTTTACCGAGTAACCCGACGAGCATGATTAATCCGATTTGAGCATAAATATTGTTTTCAAGTCCCATCGCCTGAAGCAAAAAGAATGAACCGAAAATACCCACAGGAAGTGATAAAATCACCGATAACGGAATAATGAAACTTTCATATTGAGCTGCCAAGACGAAATACACAAACAATAATACAATTGCAAAAATGTAAATCGACTCATTCCCTTTCCCGGCTTCATCATATGAAAGTCCTTCCCAGGCAATATCGTAGCCTTTTGGTAACGAAACCTCGGCAACTTCCTTGATCGCTTTAATAGCATCAGCTGTTGTGTAACCACTTGCTGGTAATCCCTGAATAGCTGAGGAATTATACATATTATAGCGTGTGATTTCATTTGGCCCTTGACCTTTTTTAAGCGTCATGAATGCCGAATAAGGCACCATTTCACCTTTATCATTTTTCACGTAGAGATTTAGGATATCGGTTGGTAATCTTCTGTATTTTGGATCCGATTGCACATACACTTTGAAGAAACGTCCAAATTTAATAAATCCTTGTTCGTAAGTACTACCAATCAAAATATTCAGATTTTCCATTGCTTTACCAATGGACACTCCTTTTTGCATTGCTAATTCATTATTGATTTCCAGTTCGTACTGTGGATAATTAGCCGCAAAGAAGGTAAACAATCCTGTCAATTCTTTGCGCTTGCCAAGATCCTCCATGAATTTTTTGTTCACTTTATCAAAATCCTGATAATCCGTTGTGGTATTTTTATCCAACAAACGCATTGAGAAACCTCCTGACGCTCCGAATCCCGGAATTGCCGGTGGCTCGAAATATTCGACAATAGCTCCCAAACCTTTCGACTTTTCTTCCAACTCCTCCATGATTTCCTTCACTGTATGTTCACGCTCATCCCATGGCTTTAAGTTAATCAGACAGGTACCGGCATTCGATCCACGTCCTTCCGTCATGATTTCATAACCAGCCAAAGAAGAAACCGATTCGACACCATCAACCTTTTCACAAATTTTCTGAAGTTTCTGTGAAACATGATTGGTTGTTTCCAAAGTAGAGCCCGGAGGCGTCTGAATAATCGCATAAATCGTACCTTGATCTTCAATAGGAATAAATCCGGAAGGAAGAATTTGGTTTTCAATAAATATTCCTGCACAGAAAACTGCCAGAATACCAAACGTAAGTACCCTTCGGTTTACAATACCTTTCAGTAAAGCCACATACTTCCCGGTAAGCTTGTCAAACATTTGGTTAAAGCGGTCCAAAGCTTTGGTCAGTATATTCTGTTTTTTCGGATGACCGTGATGGTTTTTCAACATCATGGCACACAATACAGGTGTTAAAGTAAGCGCGATAAGCGCAGAAATCACAATGGAACTCGCCATAGTAATCGAGAACTGACGGTAGAAAGTCCCTACCGGTCCAGACATAAATGAAATTGGCAGGAACACAGATACCATAACCGCAGTAATTGCAATAACGGCACCGGCGATTTCACCCAATACTTTTTTAACCGCCTGATAAGGCGTAATATTGGGGAATTCTTCAAATTTGGCATGCACTGCCTCGACGACGACTATCGCATCATCGACCACAATACCAATTGCCAATACAAGTGCAAATAGTGTTACCAGATTAATGGAAAGGCCAAAGAACTGAATCACAAAGAAGGCACCAATCAACGAAACCGGAACGGCTAAAATTGGAATTAACGTCGATCGCCAGTCTCCTAAAAAGACAAACACCACAAGTGCCACCAAGATAAATGCATCACGTAAAGTATCAATAACCTGCTCAATCGAAGCATCAAGGAATTGTGAAACGTCATAACTGATTTTATAATCCATTCCCGGAGGAAAGGATTCTTTCATTTCTTCCAGTTTATCTTTAATTTCTTTAATAACCTCGCTGGCATTACTTCCGTAGTTTTGCTTCAATACGATCGCCGCCGAAGGATGACCGTCCAAATTCGAATAAATATCAAAGAATTCACTTCCTAATTCTACTTTACCGATATCTTTCAAATGAATACTCTCACCGTCTGAATTAGCACGGATAATCACATTTTCATATTCCTTTGGCTCGCTGTAACGTCCTTTATAAGTCAGTACATATTCTAAAGACTGAGCAGCAATCCCCGAACTTTGTCCGATACGCCCCGGACGTCCGATGATACTCTGCTCACCGAGCGCATCCATTACTTCTTCAACAGAAATATTATAGGCACGCATTCGCTCAGGGTTTAGCCATACACGCATTGCATACGTTCTACTTCCCAAAATTTGGGAACGGGCCACACCTTTTAGACGGTTAATTTCAGGAATCATTTTTACACTCGCATAATTGTACAGGAATTTTTCATCCATTCCTTTATCTTTCGAGTAAAGATTCACGTACATCAACATACTGGGTTGGATAGGCGTAATTACAACACCCTCACGTTGAACCAATTCAGGCAGTAATGGCATAACCTGGTCTACCCTTGTTTTTACACGCACAACGGCCTGATTGGGATCGGTTCCCGGTTCAAAAATAATACGCAAGGTAGCTTCACCGGCACTCGTAGCATCGGTAGCAATATAACGCATCCCTTCCACCCCGTTAATGGAATTTTCCAAAGTAATCAGGGTTGACTTCACCAATACATCGGCACTGGCTCCCGGGTAAGCAATAAAAATATTTACTGTGGTAGGCGCGATCTGAGGGAACTGTGAAATAGGCATCTGTTTGATGGCCAAGGTTCCCACAAAAAGTATCATGATTGAAATTACAATCGCAAATACGGGTCTGTGTATGAATTTGCTAAACATTTTCTCTTTCTATATTAAATTATTCAGCATACAATTCTAAATGGGAAAGCACATGTGATGCATCCTCCATTTTATACTCGATTTTTTCGTTTTCTTTTACCATGCGTAAACCTTCCAGAAGGATTTTATCACCTTCAGACAAACCACTTGCAACAGCAAAAACGTGTGGTAATTCAGCCGCAATTGTAATTGCTCTTGATTTTACCTCGTTGTTTTTATCGATTACATAAACATATTTTTTCTCAAGTACTTCGAAAGTAGCTTTCTGTGGAATCAGCAAAGCATTTTTCAACGGAATAGTTGTTTGAACATTTCCGGTTTCTCCATGACGCAATAAACCTTTTGGATTAGGGAAAGTAGCTCTGAAAGCGATGTTTCCCGTTTCATTATTGAAGTCGGCTTCGATGGTTTCAACGATTCCGGTGTAACCGAAAGTTTCGTTATTGGCCATTACCAGATTCACCTTAGCTTTACTGCTGCTTGCTTTCGATTTATAGTCTAAATATTCTGATTCAGGAACGTTGAAGTACACCCACATTTTACTGTTATCGGATAAATTGGTCAACAAATCACCTTCTTCCAGCAAACTTCCCAAACGCACATGGAATTTATCTACGATACCATCAAACGGAGCTCTGATTTCAGTAAACTGCAAGTGCACTTTCATCAATGCCAATTCAGCTGTGGCCTTGTCCAATTTAGCTTTAGCCATCGCCAATTCATTGGGCGAAACAACATTTTTATCTGCCAATTTTTTGGTATTCTGATATTCGATTTTAACAAAATTAGCTTCAGCCTGAGCCTTTTGTACTTCAGCTTGGTACAAATTAGGCATGATCTGAAATAACAACTGGCCTTTACGTACAAACTGTCCTTCGTCAACAAATATCTTTTGCAGGTAACCTCTTTCCTGAGCTCTTAATTCAATATGATTTGAAGCATGTATCTGACAAACATAATCTTTAGTAATAATGGTGTCTTTTTTAATTGGTGTAGTAACTAAAAAATGTGTTTTCTCTTCTTTTTCTTCTTTTTTGGAGTCGCAACTTATGTGTAGCAATAGTGTTAACACACCAGCCAGCAACAAAACTTTTTTTGCCATAACTAGGTAACAATAAATAGATTAAAATATTTTTGGATAAATGATTGCAACCTATTTTACATTTTGCAAAACGGTTACAGGTATGGCTTGGAATAACAGAATATTATTCCTTCGGGGAACAAAACAAGTTGTTAGGACAGAGTAAGCATTTCAAAACACACAACACGTACGAATACAGTAATATTTAAAAAACATGTATTCCGCAAATTGTGATGAAATAAATTTTCTGAAAAGTCAGTGAATAACTGCTAAAAAACCACTATTCCCTTAAGCCATGAAGTTATTTAGCTAAGATGGAATTTCCACTTACAGAAGAGTGCATAAAGTGGAAGTTTAGTGATTTTGGTAAATTGAAAAACCGGAAAAGCTACTGATTTTTCAATATATAAAACAACACTTGATAAAGTATAAGAATCAAATGTAAAAAACTCAATGTCGTCTAATTCAACTTCTGAAAGATCTTCCTGATCTTCATCCGGAACTGAATTAATGCGGTAAACTTTTGTTTCTCCTGTTCCTTTCTGTACAAAAGAAAGTGTTCTTCCTTTTTCTAACTGAAACTTATTGGAAACGTCTTTGGCAGAAACAGAAAAAACCAATAAAAATACAGCCATCAAAGAGAGTAAACCCTTTGCTCTTTCTGCTATTATATTTTTATTGATTTTAAACATTTTATTTTTACGGCTGCAAAACTATAAAATAATTTCGTTCAGTCTATTCGAGATGCACTCTTTTTTTGAATAATTTCCAAAGTACCGGAAGAGTTGTAAAAGCTACAATCCCGATTACTATAAATTCGATATAATGTTTTAGGTCAATTCCAAACTTGTCAAGGAATAGTGCATGAAGGTAATGTCCTGCGAAAATCATAGAGAATGACCACAGAATAGATCCGACAATATTATAATACATGAATTTCTTTTTATCCATTGCAACAATTCCCGCCACAACCGGCGCAAAAGTCCTTACAATAGGTAAAAATCGGGCAAAAACTATAGCTCTGTTTCCGTATTTTTCAAAAAAGTCTTTGGCTTGGTATAAATATTTCTTCTTGAAGAAAAAAGAATCCTTTTGATTATAAAGGTAACTTCCGCTTTTGGCACCAAACCAATACCCTGTCATATTCCCGAGGATACCCATCAGGGAAACCAACGAGGCAAAAACCGTTACATTCAGAAAATCGCTACCCAATGAAATTTGCTGCATCAATGTTTCACTGTAAATTCCCGCCAAAAAAAGCAAACTGTCTCCAGGTAAAAAGAATCCTGCCAACAAACCTGTTTCGGCAAAAACAATGAATAAAACAACAAGTAAACCTATTTTAACTCCTCCAAACTCCAGCAAAATATAGAATTCCGGATTCAGCAACTGCAACCAATTGAAATCTTCCATTCGGTAAATATAAGTATTTATAAAAAAGGCGAAGGTACTACAAATAGCACAATCGCCTAAATTTTTAATTATTAAATTAATCTTAAATATCTAACTGATACAATTCGTGTAAATCTTCATTGCTTGAGAAATTCACATCCAGATCGGTTACATAACCCGAATTAAGTCCGTAAACCCAACCGTGTAACGTTAATTCCTGACCGTCTTTCCACGCTCCTTGCACGATAGATGTTTTAGCTAAATTCAGCACTTGTTCCTTCACATTCAATTCAACAAACTTATTGAAACGCTCTTCTTCATCTTCAATATGAATCAACTTCTCCTTGTTCAGTCTGTAAATATCTTTGATATGTCTGATCCAGTTATCAATAATCCCATAAGAGCTGTTACCCATAGCTGCTTTGACACCACCACATCCATAGTGGCCACAAACGATAACATGCTTGACTTTCAACACATTCACTGCATAATCCAGCACACTCAACATATTCATATCGCTATGGATAACCATATTGGCAATATTGCGGTGTACAAATACTTCACCGGCTTTTGTTCCGGTAATTTCGTTAGCCGGAACACGGCTGTCTGAACATCCAATCCATAACAGCGGCGGATTTTGCCCTTTAGACAAATCCTGAAAGAAATTAGGATCCTGGCCTAACTTCTCTTCTACCCACTTTTTATTATTATCCAGTATCTTTTTATAAAAATCGCTCATGCTGTTTTATTATCAAGTTAAAATTAGGAATTATTGCTTATTAAGACAAAAACTAAATCAACAAGCGTTAGTCTTTGACAAACTCACTGTCACCGTAAAATTCAACATCACCCGTTTCAACGTTGTACATTGCACCGATAATTCCAATTTCACCATTTTCAATCATTTCAGCTAAAATGTGGCTGCGTTGCAAAACAGACTTCACTGTTCTTTTCACATTGATTTCCGCTACATTTTCAACGAACTCAGGGTTTTTGGAACTTCTTTCTTCCTTAGTGATTTGCTCTTCATAAACCGCAGGCTGCAATTTAGACAAAAGCTCTGTCAGGTTACCCATTTCCACGTGGTCACAAGCTCCTTTAACTGCTCCGCATTTAGTATGCCCCAACACTACAATCAATTTTGAACCTGCTACTTTACAAGCAAACTCCATACTCCCAAGGATATCTGTATTTACAACATTTCCGGCAATACGGATAGAAAAAACATCTCCCAATCCCTGATCAAAGATCAATTCTGCAGAAGTACGGCTGTCGATACAACTTAAAATCGTTGCAAACGGCCATTGTCCTTCACTTGTAGCATTAACCTGCTCCAGTAAATCACGGTGTAGTTTCAGGTTGTTTACGAAACGGCCGTTCCCTTCTTTTAAAAGTTCTAATGCTTTTTTTGGTGTTATTTCTGACTGTAATTCTTTATTTAAAGTTCTCATAATTTTTATATTTTAATTTGTTGTGTGTTCTACGTAAATGTGTTTTTCTTCTTCTCCGGTGTTTTCAAGTTCGTAAGCTTTTTTAAATCCTACCAACTTCACCTTGATGTTTTCTTCTTTAGACCTGATCTTTTTAAATTCTTTAATCAAATCCAATACGTCGTGTGCAATATACACCGTATCTGATGCATTGATCACAACTTTTGAATTTTCAGGGATAGACGACAAAGTTGTTTTAATAGCTGCCTTATTCAAAAATGAAACTTCCTGTGCAAGGTCGATATGAATGACGTCACCATCTTGGTATTCCTGCTTTCTGAATTTATAAGCACGTTGCATATTTCCTTTCAGAATAAAGATCACACTGATAATTAATCCAAGGGCAACTCCTTTCAGTAAATCTGTAAATACAACTGCAATAGTCGTTGCAAAAAAAGGAAAATATAAATACTGATTTCTTAAAACGGTCTTTTTAAATTCCGGGTTACCCATTATTTTGTATACCAAATTTACAATCTGAACCAAGAATAACAAAGCAACAATACCCCATGTCAGTGTTGTGAACGCTGTATTATCATAAGCCACTTTAAATCCGATGAGCGATAAAATCAGAATATTGATATCTACAGGCATAAATTTAGCAAAATGCTTGATATTAGGCACAGCTAATTTATAACCAACCAATAAAAGAACGGCTGCCAAAGTTGCCAAAGGTATTTTATTCAGTAAAAAAGGAATAGAAACTGCGCTCACCAAAAGTAATATACCATGTGTGATAGCCGACATTTTAGTCTGCGCCCCGGCATTTGCATTAGCCGATGTCCTTACCACTACCGACGTCATTGGCAAACCACCTAAAAGTGAACTCACTATATTACCAACACCTTGTGCTTTTAACTCAACATTCGTATCCGTATAACGTTTGTGCACATCCATACGGTCAGCAGCTTCGATACACAGAAGTGTTTCAATTGATGCAACCACAGCAATAGTAATTGCCACAACCCAAACCTCTTTATTCCCTATCTGAGAAAAGTCAGGAAACACAAAACTCTGTTTGAATTCATCAAAAGACTTCGGCACCGGCAAACTCACCAAATGGTCACCTGTGATAGCCAAAGAACTGCCTGATGCAATAAAAAACTGATTAATGGCAACACCTGCAATTACAGCCACTAAAGCTGCCGGTACTAATTTTAAGTTGCGAAGGAAAGGCACTTTGGTCCAACCAATCAGAATGAAAAGCGACACCAAAGCCACTATTACGGCTCCGGCATGAATATTACCCATAACCGAAAAGATTTCCGAGAACGTATTTTCCCCATCCGGTTGCAAAAAGGCAAAATCACCTTCATAATCCTTATCATAACCCACTGCGTGCGGAATTTGTTTCAGGAAGATAATAATACCAATACCAGCCAACATTCCTTCAATTACATTGTTTGGAAAATAATTAGAGATGGTACCAGCTTTAATGAAACCTAAAATGATCTGGAAAATACCCGCTATGAATACAGCCAGCAAAAACGCTTCGAAACTTCCCAAAGAAGTAATAGCTGTTAAAACAATTGCTGTTAAACCGGCAGCAGGACCCGAAACCGATAAATGGGATTTACTTAAACTCCCTACAACAATTCCACCTACCACTCCGGCGATGATCCCTGAAAACAACGGTGCACCCGATGCCAAAGCAATACCTAAACACAAAGGTAAGGCTACTAAAAATACCACTAACCCGGCAGGAATATCCGAATTAAGGCTACCAAAAATATTTACTTTTTTTGTCATAAACCTTTACAATTTTAAAACAATATGTCGCTCCGGAACTTTTCCGGAGTCCTATTATTTTAAGCTTGTTCAGGCGGAGGGAAGAATAATAAAGGATTTGAAGAATAATCTTTGAGCAGATATACTTCAAAATTGTCCTGTGTAGTTTCGTCAAACATGAAATCCTGAAAAACACTTCGTTCCAATACCACTTCAGCTTTCACCTGCTTGGTATTTTTCTGGTGTTCTTCTTCTTCCGTAATGTTATAGGTAAATGTCGAGTTAGTCTTCTCGTTGATTACCCATACGATAATCGAAGAAAACTGAAACAGTATAAAGATACCCAAAACTATTTTGGCGAAAAATTTCATGGGGCAAAAGTATCATTTTATAACCAATTACCAAAGGACTTAACATTTTCTTACCAATAAAAAAGCCTTGATTTATTCTATCAAGGCTTTTAAAATTACTTTATCCGTTCGTACTGGCAACAGGTATGAAGCTTATTATAATCAGCTTCAGAGGCTTTTACATTCTTGGTATCATGTCCTACTTTGGCCACCGCTTTTTCCACATCACCGACTGAACATTTCTCTTCATTCAGGATCAGGCGCAGCGTTGTATCTTCGGTATTCCAGACAGCACTTTTTACTCCGGCAACCGAAAAAGCGGCTTTCTCGATACGCTTCTTGCACATCTCGCAGTTTCCGTTGACCTCAACATTGTACTTTGCATTTTTATTCTTATTTCCCTGAGCCATTCCGGTAAACCCGATCATCAGCATCAACAGTAAAACTATATTTTTCATTTCTTATTCTTTTAAATTATTTGACTTTAAAGCGTAATCCGGCGTAGAACATCTGCCCGAAAACCGGCGCATATACCACTGAAGTATCAAAATTTGTTCCAAAAGGATCATTGACACCCACAATCGCTTTATCCTGCTTGTAATTCCCTAAGTTCTCAACCCCTACATACATTTCAAACGTGGATGAAAAGGTACGGGTAATTTGTGAATTCATCACAATAAAAGACGGTGACATTTGCGGTAATTCGCCTCCCGTATTAGGCAGTTGTTGTTTCCCTAACCAGTTCAGGGTATAGTCGAATCGCCATTGCTGTCCTTTTTCTTTGATGTGGGTTTCGAATTCAAGGTTTGTAAAGAAGCGATGCTTCGCCTGTAACGGACGCTGGAAACTACCCGAGTTGTAATCGGTTTTGATGTCGTAATACTTATAAGCCGAACGAAAGTTCAAATGCTTGATAATTTCGGTATTGAATTCGACCTGCAGACTGTTTGCGTATGAATTCCCTTTCAGGTTGTAAAAATCGACCTGACCGCTTCCCTGGAATAAATCAACCACCACCTGGTTTTGGAAATCGGTGCGGTAAAAATCGACAGAAGCATCTGATTTCATTCCGAACCATTCGAATTTTTGTAGTAATCCGAAGCCATAATTCCAGGCAATTTCGGGATCGAGACCATAGATCTTACCACCGTTATCCAAGATATTGAAGTTTCTTGAACTTCCGAATAACTGTTGGTTTTCTGCAAAAATATTAGCCGAACGTTTTCCCCTACCGGCAGAAAACCGGATTACACCCTGATCCCACGGATTATAACGCACATGCAATCTTGGTGTAACAAATACTCCCAAGCGGTTATGGTAATCCAGACGGCCACCCAACACCATGCTCATGTTATCTCCGTTATCGTATGTATACTCAAAAAAACTCCCCAACGAAGTGTCCTTGCGACTTACATCGGCAGTATTTACAAACTCCTGGTATTCATCATACGTAAAATTCAAACCAGTTGCGAATTTGTGCATGGTATTATTGATGATCGAATTGAAAATCAAATTGGAATAAGCACTCTTCTGTTTGATATCATAGGTACGCAATCCGAAATATGACTGTTGGTTGTGCGAAGTATAGGCATTTTGGAAACCAATACTCTGATACGGCATATCCTGCCATACATAGCCTAATTTAGAAGAGAAATCAAAACGCTCTGTATTGATTTCGGAACCCCAGTAGGTTGTGGTTAATTTATGCATATTAGGGTCAAAATCAACTTCACCGGTTTGCTTTTCATCATTCATATACCTGAAATTCAGGAAGCTCACCCATCCTTTTGCCGGATTAGCATACTGCCAGCGGTTCATGATGTTAATCTGATTACCTAATGGGTTATCCAGGAAACCATCGTTATTCATATCATTTTTAGCCACACGCATATTGCCGTGTACCAATAAACTGGTTGACCACAAACTGTCAATCTTTTGGGCCAGATGTGTATTCAATTCAAAGCGGGAATCGGTTGAGCCGTAAGCATTCAGGAAGAACGGTATTTCTTTGGACGGTTTCAGTAATTCGGTGTTGATTTGACCCGAGATACTCTCAAAGCCATTAACAACACTTCCGGCGCCTTTGGTAATCTGGATACTTTCTACCCAAGTTCCCGGAGTAAAAGACAATCCGAAAGCCTGTGAAGCACCTCGTACCGAAGGAATGTTCTCCTCGGCAATTAACAGATACGGACTCGTTAATCCGAGCATTTTAATTTGTTTGGTACCCGTTAAGGCATCCGAGAAGTTCACGTCGATAGACGGATTGGTCTCAAAACTTTCCGCCAGGTTACAACAGGCTGCTTTGAGTAATTCTTTGCTGGATAAAACAGTTGTATTTGTTGTTTTCAGCAATGATTTTTGTGTTTTCGCTCTTTTCCCGTCGACTTTGACCGTCTGCAAGGTATCCTGCGTTTGTGCAGAAGTCTCTACAGTAAGGAAAACAACAAAAAACAATACTATTTTTTTCATTGTATGGGGTAATTAAATGTTTATAAAATCAAATTCTGATTCAGAAACATTAATCACGCATAGAAAATATACTGAGAATAAAGCTGATACAGCGGCGGTGCGTGTGTATCGCAATAAAACGAAGGGTTTTCGCTTTTGGTTACAATTTCCTCAAAGGCAAAAAGTGAAGTTGGCTGCCAGAAACTGACATTATTCAAAGTAACCAGATCCAGCTGGAATGTTTTAACCAAAACATTTTCGGAAGTGGTTTTTTCTATTTTGATTTTATTGTTCTTGCAGCAGGCACTATCGCTGTCTTCCTGTGCACAACATTTTTTTTCAGTTTCGGTTTTCTTTTCGGTACAAGAGTCATCTGTCCTGTAAGCAAACGAAACACCTGAAAGCTCACCGGCACAATAATGCACATTGAACGCCAGTCCGACATTGGAAACCAATATCAGAAAGGACAATACGATTACTATGTGTTTTTTTATTTTCATTATGCTTTCAGGAGTCAAAATTAGACATTTTTTAGAATCCGGGTACTAAAATCTTGTTAATTGATTTCGACACTTAGTCTTAACCGAAAAACAGGCTAACGTTTCTACTCCAAAAAACATGATTACCATTAAAAAAGGCTGTACAATTGCACAGCCTTTCTATCGTCAAAACAGACAGCCAACACAAAACTGCCTGCTTAGTAAAAGCACTATTGGGCGTGTAACGTATACCTTTGGATTTCGATTACTCTTTCGTTACTGTCAAGTCTCCCGTTACCATTGGCGTCGTCATAATAAACAGCCGTAACCGTATTACCGTTTCTTGTTGTAACCACCTGCACATTAGCACCTGCGCCACCAGAAATCGAGATCAATTGTTGACCATTCACCTCATTCTTTTTAAAATCATTTATTGTTTTCATATTGTTTTCGATTAACTATTACTAAACATTCATTAATTAGCATGGGTATTTATCTGCCTTCTATACTGCATTGTGGTTGTAATTACATCTCCTGAAGATAAAGATCCGCTACCATCCACATCTGTGTAGTAAATAACAGTTACATACACATAACCGTCACCTCCGTTGGTTTCCTGGTAATGTCTTCTTGTATTACCACCGCTAACACTGCTCATTTCTGACTTTTTTAAACTCTGTGCTTTAAAACTCTCAATTGATTTCATGATTATTCATTTAAAATTGGCTTTCCCCAAACAATTTAAGTCAATTGGGTTTTTGACTTTTTTCCCTGTCATGACAATTACATTGAAGGCCACGCCAGTTATTTACTGTGCCTGGGTTTTCGGGCAGGTTAATGAAACGTCTTCCGAGATTATCTGATCCCCGGCCCCTAACTGTCCGTCTCCATTTACATCATTGTAAGTAATAACACGCACATAAGGGCTGCCATAAATAGGCCTGCAGGCAGTTCTTGTTTCACCACCGCCTTTAATTGCACATTTAGCCGTTTTGCCCAGTTCATTGGTTTTAAAGTTTTCAATTGATTTCATAACTAAAAATATTAACATGATAATTTTCCAACATTTTAAGTCAATGGAGTTTTTTGACTACTGCCGATTTGTTGTATTCCAAGAGTCCGAACAGAGTGCCTGAAGAAGTCCGACAAATAGGAACAGCTTGTCAAAATTCAATTATTAAATGATCAATTGAAAGTCACAAAAACCTGTTTTTATAAAAAAATGCTTATGAAAGGACAGAAAACAAACACTTCAGAAACCTGTAAATGAAACACATAAACACAGCGCCCATTGATAAATCAATAAAAACCAAACTTTACAGAATCATTACGATAAAAGGTTTTTACCAGTAATTAAAAAGCTATGAATTTCTTTTTTGGTAGTAAAAAGCAGGAATAAAAAGCAGTAAGAATAACGGTTGGATTACAAACCTTCTGACATAGAACAGTATCATCTTATGGCTTTCATCGAGGTAATTCAGCAAGAGATACAGCAAAACCAATAAAACTATTAAAAACACCCCCAGGAGAACTGCCGAGAACACAGCCATGTCCTTTTTTTTAAAAACAACATAGACAAGCGATACCGTAACGACAGAATTGAGCATGTATCTTAAAATCCAGTGACCGAAGAGCAGTAATTTGCTACAGTCAGGGTATAGGGATTGGGAGAAATCCGATTGAAAATAGGCCGTAAAAGGATCATAGAACAACTGCTCCTCAAAAGCCCTTATGGCGACCAGTAATCCCACCAAGAACAAAACCAAGGCAATTTGCCCTCTTCTATTCAGACTTTCCCGCAGCATATTGTGAATGTTTTTTAACCCAGTAAATCCATAACAAAAAGACCACACCGTAAATCATTAGCGGGAAAACCACACCGTGCAGGAAATGCTCCTGTTCCGGAAAGTTGTACACCAATACTGTCAATACGGCAATCCGGAAGATATTCAGGAAGTAAATGAGTATGCTTCCCAAGAAGATAAACAAAACCGTAGGTTTCAACCTGCCCGAAAAAGCCACAACAAACGAAATAAACAGAATGATGACACTAATGGCATTACAGCCTTCGATGATCCGGGCGACGTATTTTCCGCTATAGATTATCTTGATGAACTGGTCGGGCTTGTTATCTTCGACCACAACCGGCTGATTGCTTACCATTTGCAACAACTCTTCTGTCTGCCAGGCAACCATTCTTGTGATATGATCCATTTTAACTTCCCCAAAACCGGAAAGATACCATTGGTACACTCCCGCCATTGCTAAATAAGCCAGAAAGAATTTACCCAAAAACGACAGGAAAGGTTTGTATTGCCGGAAATAGTTTGTCAAAATGATTTTTTTAACAAATTTATATAAAAATTAAAATGGACGTTAGCTACTTTTGCATAAAAACCGAATAAAATGACATTTGACGCTTTACAACCCCAGGTTACCGAAATAGTAAATTCATCTGCAACAAGAGATGAGAAATTATTGAATATCTGCCAGTTATTACAGGACAACATCAGTTATTACAACTGGGTTGGTTTTTACTTTGCCAACCATGAAGCCCGTACGTTGCACTTAGGCCCATATGTGGGAGCTGAAACCGACCATACCGTTATCCCGTTCGGGAAAGGGATTTGCGGACAGGTGGCAGAATCGAATGCTAACTTTGTAGTGCCCGATGTATCGGCACAGGACAACTATATCGCCTGCAGTTTTACCGTAAAATCAGAGATTGTGGTTCCTTTGTTTGTGAACGGCGTAAACATTGGCCAGATCGACATTGACAGCCATGTTATCGATCCGTTTACAGAAGCTGACGAACGATTCCTTGAATTTGTAACCGGTGAAGTAGCGAAGCTGTACTAAATGAAAAAGGCCCTCCTTCCTTTTTTTGCGTGTTTCCTTCTGTTGGCTTTCTGCAAGAACGAAGTTGCCGAGACCAATTCTGACTTTTATCCTGAAACCTTCCGTTACCAACAGACTACAGCACCTGTATTTTTCAGGAAACTCATCCAAAACCATCTGAAAGACTTTTATGCTGTCGATCATGATGATTATGAAGATGCAGTCACGAAACACCTTATCAAAAAAGAGGATTCGGTTAATGACAGTACCTTTTACACTTTACAAATACTGCACAAGCTCTTTACGAGCCATTCGGCTTCAAATTATTCGAAGGGCGACATATTGAATATCCCGTACTTCTGGCATTGGACAAATCCGAATCCGAGGTATGGGATACTTGATTTGGAGACCAATGCAAAACTAACCGGAAAGACCCCTCCGAAGGAGTTTTCCAAATACAAATCCTTTGCCGATATTGACCGTACCCCCTATTTGTTCCTGAGTGACCTTGTGAGCGACAAACCGAAATACAACACTCCCCAATGCGGGAATTTCAATACGTTTGGATGGTGCAGTGAAAGGGAAATGGCCTTTGTGGCGTTACTGACCACGATGGGCTACGAGGGTAAGGTTACGACGAGAGGCAATCACAGTTGGTCCGAATTTATTGTCCCACTACAAAACAATCAAAACACCAAGGTCTTTTTCAAGGTTACCATCGACAATACTTTTGATAAAATGGAACTGGAACCGATTGCGACAACCGCCATACCGGCGTGGAAGAAGGAGAAAAACGACGGCTTGGGAGACTGGTACAACCAGAAAGCACATGCTGAAACAGAACTGAAACGAATCAGGAGTCTTGGGATTTCACCGGTTGCAGCGGGAGAAATTGAAAAGAAGGTGGTGGAGTATCTTAACAGACAGAAATAGCAAAGTAGTTATGAGTTATAAATTATGAGTTATGAGTTGGGTTTAGTTTTAAAATGATGTAAATCCAATAATGAGGTCATGTAAAATTCAATGTTGCTTGGCTTCGAGAACCTCAGCCACCATCTTACACTTACACTGCACTTGACTTCGACAGGCTCAGCCACCATTTTGCACTTACACTGCACTTGACTTCGACAGGCTCAGCCACCATTTTGCACTTACGGGCAAACCGCAATGCATTAAACTTATTGTGTTGGCAACTAAATTTTCCTGCATCCCTTTTGGCAAAGGGATACGGCTTATTTACGTACTTTGTCTTGACATCTCGTCTAGGGCCGAGACACGGCAAAGAAACAAAAAATCAAGACTTGGATTCTCGGCGTTCCAATTCCATTTCGAATCCTAAAAGAAAAGAACTCACCCTTCGGGTTCAGACAGCTTTTCTTTTTACGGATTCTTCAACTATTTGACACTCGCTTCCAAATCCGAAGACTTTTTACCTCTCGTATGTCGTTGACGGATACATAAACTCCTAAGAAGTCTGACAGTCGAAAAATCGGGTGATCTAACTGTCCAATACTACTTGGCTTCGACTCCGCTCAGCCACCGTCGGCTATTTGATATTACTTTGATACTACTTGGCTTCGAGAACCTCAGCCACCGTCGGCTACTTTGATATGGATTTGACACTACTTGGCTTCGAGAGCCTCAGCCACCGTTGGCTACTTTGATACGGATTTGACACGACATATATACGCTATAAATACACTATAAATACGCTATAAATACGCTATAAATACGCTATAAATACGCTATAAATACGCTATAAATACGCTATAAATACGCTATAAATACGCTATAAATACGCTATAAATACGCTATAAATACGCTATAAATAGTAATTAAAGCCAACCGGAATGCGGAATATTTATTGTGTAGAAATGAGAAAAAAATGCCGGATGTTAGATTGTTATATTGTTGGATTATCCGATTTTCAGATTTTTCGACTTCTTAGACTCTTAGGTCTTAGGCTCTTGAAAATATACTGTCTGGATTTCTTTTAACCGCTGTCAACTAGTTCTTTTTTAACCGCTGTCAGGGTTGAAACCGCTGACAGGGTTGGGATTGCGAAAATTACGTATTTATAAAAATTGTTTGGTGTGTGTGTTTTATTATTTTGGTATCGATAGAAAATCCCTATTATCGGATACAAAATCTTCCTTAAAGTCAGGGAATCTTGTGGAGCGGATATCAATACAATGATTGAGCAAAATAGAGCAATATTTTCCTATATTTGACTTCAGTCTACTGGATTTTTTGACAAAAAATGACTTCTTAAAACTGATAGCTTCACTCATAAAACATGAAAACATTATTTTCCTTATTATTGATATTAACAGGTGGATTTATTTATTCCCAGGAAAAGATTATAACTAAAAAGGATTCTCTTGTCTGGACAGAAATGACATGTGAGAAAGGAATTGAGGCTGCCAAAATTGATGCTCAAAACGGAAAGTACAAATGCTTATCATATGGATTAAGATTTGATCCAAATCCTGAACTCAATACATTTGCAAGGGAATATCGGGAGAAAAAATATGGAATCATTACGGGAAATGGCGGCTGTGTAATTTCTGATTATTCAAAATGTTATTCAGAAACAATTGAGAAAATAATACTTGAAAAATTCGGTGCTGATATATTTGAGAGATCGAGAAAAGAAGCTGAAGAGTTGTATTTAAAAAAATAGCATTCCACACAACAAAACCATTCCAAATCCAACTATATGCTCCCAACCGATGCTGAATTTTCACTATTATATTTCCTTTATGCACTTCTCTTTATCTGGATTTTTTACAAAATTGTAAAAGTGTCTAGGACGGATCGATTTAGGTTATCGGTTATTTTTATGGTTTGCGTTTCATTGAATGTGATTTTATATTCAGACCCGGACAATTTCAAAGAAGGTAAATCTTTGGTGGTGTTATTGTATTCCTCGATTTTGTTTTTTGTGACGCTCTTAATTTTACTGGTGAGTACCATACTATTCAACAGAAAAACAAAAAATCACCACAACAACGGTTTAGGTATTTAAGGCGGCCTGTCCTTTTCTAAATTTCCATAGCTTTGCAAATATCCCGGGCAAAAAACAGCAACGTCAAAATCCGGTGGTATATTAACAGTAATTTCTAACAACAAAACCAACACAATGACTGTAGAATTGATACCCGTACTAGAAGTTGGATACAACAATCCTGGAATACCAACTCCTGACAAATACCCTTATTGGGAATATTCCGAAGTATGGACCATTTACAATTCTGACTGTTATAAAAAAGCTGGTTTTATTGATGATTTTAAACCCTATTTAGAAGGCTCATCGTTTTACAGACTCCATGACATTACAAACAATAATTTAACCAAACTCACAATAGACCACACTAAAGAATTGAGGGAAGGTGAATATAAAAGACCTCAGGACACGTGTTCATTTTCAGGTGGTTATGTTTTGAGAATTGACGGAGAGGACAAATATTTCCCGCAATGCTGTGGAGAACTGAGCGATATTAAGTATTGGGAAAATATTTCAAACGGCAGAAGTTCGTACCACGAAGAACACCCTGCCCCACAAGTAAAATTTGATGCCGGTAAAATTATTTTTAACTTTTCGACAGAAGAACATGATGAGCCCTTTCAGCCTACTCCACCGGAAATCATTTTATCTGTTGACAGGCTTGAACTCAAAAAAGCAGTTGAAAAAGCTATCATAGAACTCCAAAATCTGGAACAACGGCTTACCAAAATAAACGAAGTTGAAAAATTAAATATAGACGACATTGGCGGACTGTTAATTTGGGACAATACGAATTATGAATAAAGACACTAAACGCTGATACAAATTTTCTAAAACAACTAATCCGCAATCAACCAGACGTTTACACCTTCCTCAAAACATTATCTTTAACAGCATTAACAAACCCGGCGGAATACTATATGTTATTTCTTATTGTTTTTTAGTACTTTACAAAAAAAATTAAATGAAACACATCCTGAATCTTATGCTTTGGATTGCATTGATCCTGAGTGGCGCAACACAACTTCTGATGACCATTCTAGGTCCGGTTGAATCGTACGGGTTCAATTATTTTTCTGCTTTTATTTCGTTGTTTATACTCTTATTTTCATTTGTGGTTATTTTGGCAAAGATTATAGCCGGGCGGTTTAGACAGAAGGTCTTTCAAGAGCTTAAACCGGAACTCTTTTTATTTATCGGTACAATTTGTATCATGTCATTATCCGGATTACGGTAATCAGCGCCAATAAACACCCCCAGACAAGCCCAAAAAACAAATACTAACCTATACCAAAAGTAAAAAATGAAAAGACCGATAATTATCAATACGCTTATTTTCCTTTTGTATTTATTACTGTTCTCTTCGGTTTTATTCAATCATTCGGGAGGAGCTGATATTTTTTTTACATTCTGTTTAGCGGTTTGTTTATTGTTGCATTTAGTATTTGCGGCTATTTCCGATTTTCGGAAGAGTCAATTTAAGAACACACCGGTAGTTGTATTTTTCATCCTGATTACGGCCTTATTCCTCAACCTTTATTTAGAACTCATGTGGTTTGTAACCTGTAAATTATAAGAGCAGTCAGTACAAAAGTGGCTGAACGCATGAGTGAACAATCTGTACTTTTCACTAAATTTCCATAGATTTGCAAACATCACAGTAAACTTATGACTTCATAAACAACAGGAAGTTAATCGTTTAACCTAAAAATAAATCTTAAAGCATACTATATGAAACTATTCAAGCTTGTATTCCTTCTTATTTTAATAAATTCCAACTCATTGATTGCCCAAAAGAAAGAAGAACAAATTATAAAACAAGTAAAGTTTGAAAAGGATAAAGTCTTTATGAATGATCAATTAGCATTTAATTATTCTATAGACAACAAAAATCACTTTATATTATCAGATATAAATAAAAATGAAATTATTACCGGTGATATAACGTCATCAGGCGATGGAAAATGGTCCAGTGTGATTACTTTTGTTCAAGAGAAAAAGCAGTTTTCAAATTCCAAAATTATAGGCCGGAATGATTTGCTTTTTAAATTTCTGGAAAATAACGTCATCACAAACGATTTTAAAATTAATCCTGAAAAATTGAATGCTTTTTTCGATAAATACAATGAGCTAAAATAACAGCACAACTACCGAGAACGTTTTCATTGACATTACAGGCTTTGTACTTAAAAATCAAGTCTTTTATCTTACTTTTATTATTGATTCCGGAAATTTCTTTCCCCAACAACCACATCAAATGAACACAAAACTGATTAAAACAGCGTTACGCCTTTCCCTTTCAGCAGGATTCCTTTCGGCAGTTGCAGACCGTTTTGGAATGTGGGGTAAAGCAGTTTCTGTTTGGGGAAATTGGGAAAATTTCCTAAACTATACCCAACAAATAAACCGTTGGGTACCCGGAAGTTTAATTGAGCCGTTGGGTATTGTTGCCACAGCTGCGGAAATCATCTTTCCTGTTTTTCTGCTTCTTGGGTTTAAAACCGAACTGTTTGCCAAGCTAAGCGGTTACTTATTGTTAGTATTTGCTTTGTCGATGACCTTTTCGACGGGAATTAAAGGCGCATTGGATTTCTCTGTTTTCACGGCGGCAGCTGCAGCTTTTGCATTGAGCACCATGAAGGAGAAATATTGGGAGATTGATTCGATAATTTAAAAATAATCCGGATTGTTCGATTATTCGTTATTCGATTGACAAACTTCCAAATGCTTGTAATTCCAGTTTTGACAAGTAATCTTTTTCCTTCAAATTTTTCGATATATTTGTGACTACCAGCAACAATCATCCGGTCACCTTTATAAAAATCAAGATGAAGAAAACAACAGACGAAAACAAGAGAAGAGACTTCCTTAAAAAATTTGGTCTATCGGCCGTTCCTTTTTTACTTCCCGCGGTTAGCCTGAATGCCATGTCATTTGGCGAAACCATCGAAGAAGCTCCTGCCGAAAAAAAATCACCTGTTAACTTCATTTATGACGGACTGCCGCTTGATCCTGATGAATACCTTGCCAAACTACAGGAAATAAGCAAATTAAAACCCATTGAACCCGATTTTTACGGAGACGGCGGTGCCACGAAACAGCTTGAAGAAGAATTTGCCAAGCTGACCGGCAAGGAAAAAGCCATTTACCTTCCTTCCGGTACAATGGCCAACCAGCTAGCCATAAAGCTACTCAGTGGAAACAACACCAAAGTAATCGTTCCGGAAAACTCCCATGTTTACAGAGATGAAGCCGATGCCGCACAAAGCGTTCATGGAAAAAGGCTGATCCCTGTGGGCGAAGGGAAGGCTTATTATGAGTTGGCCGACTTAAAAAACACCATTGACTACCTAAACAGCAATGAAGTTTTCAAAAGCGGCTTGGGAACCGTTGTGATAGAGAATCCGATCAGGCGTACTGACGGCACTTTTGTTCCGATTGACACCATTAAGGAAATTTCCAACTATTGCAAGACGAACAATTACAAGATGCATTTAGACGGGGCACGGATTCATCTGGCGGCAGCTTTCAGTGGCATTTCCCTTTCCGAATACGCCTCCTATTTTGATACTGTTTATATTTCGCTCTATAAATATTTAAATGCGACCGGTGGTGCCATACTGTGCGGAGATTCCAAAACCATTGACCTGATTTCCCACCAGATAAAAATACTGGGCGGAACCGTATTCCAAAGTTGGAACAATACGGCGATGGCCTTACATTATTTAAACGGAATTGACCAGCGGTGGAGTCAGGTTGTCAAGACAGCACAAAAATTAGTATCCCATTTGAACAAAATAGAAGGCGTGAGTATTGTGAGCTTACAAAACGGCACTAATATTTACGATTTAAAATTAAGCAACGGGATAGGCTTGCGGAATCTTGCCGTATACTTATACGAACACCACAACATCTGGCTGGGAAGAGCCAATGATAAAGGCATTGTGAAATTTACCGTTAATGAGAGTCTGCTCACAAGAGATTACAATGAGATTCTTACTGCGTGGAAAAAAGGGATTGAGCATGCAAGGAAATAAAGAATGACTGTTAGAATTCTTAGACTTTTTAGACTTCCAACTTTCTGAACAATGTAAAACATGATAATTACCGTATTCTTTTAACCGCTGTCAGGGCTAGAAGCCGCTGACAGGGTTAGGATAGCGGAAATTACGCATTAATATGGATAATGTGGTGTGGGATTTTTTTATTTGTGGGTATAGAGCACGGATTACACCCAAGGCTTTAGCCGAACTGACGAAGTAAATCCGCGCTATCGAATTTAAACCACGCATCTTACATATAATACATCTCACACAGCATCACAGATATTTCAATCTCTCTTAAAATAAAACTTGTGTTATCAAAAAATATTTTTACCTTTGCACCCGTATTGGGATAACCCCAATCTACATAATAATCATTTAAATAATATTAGCATGTATTTATCAAAAGAGACAAAAGCTGAGATTTTCGCTAAACACGGAGGTAAAGCTGAGAACACAGGTTCTGCTGAGGGACAAATCGCTTTGTTCACTTTCAGAATCAACCACTTAACTGAGCACTTAAAAAAGAATCGTCACGATTACAACACTGAGCGTTCGTTAGTGAAATTAGTAGGTAAGAGAAGAAGTCTTCTTGACTACTTAAAGAATACGGAGATCAACAGATACCGTGCGATTATCAAAGAATTAAACATCAGAAAATAATCAAGATGAAAAGAGGTGCCTGCGCGCCTCTTTTTGTTTTATATATTTATCAACAGAAAAGTTTGGTTTTTCATTGGGTTTCAGACAACTACACAACACACAACAACAACACGACTAAGACCCTTTGTTTAATTTAGAATTACATTTTTATGATTCCAAAAGCATTCCAAGAAGTTATCGATTTAGGTGACGGAAGAAGTATCACGATCGAGACTGGGAAATTAGCCAAACAAGCTGACGGATCAGTAGTTGTTCGTATGGGCGATGCCATGTTACTAGCAACTGCTGTATCTGCAAGAACATCAAACCCTGGCGTGGATTTTTTACCTTTAACGGTAGATTATCGTGAAAAATTTGCTGCGGCAGGTCGTTTTCCTGGTGGTTTCTTCAAGAGAGAAGCACGTCCAAGTGACAGCGAAGTATTAACCATGCGTTTAGTAGACCGTGTATTGCGTCCGCTATTCCCGGATGATTACCATGCAGAAACGCAGGTAATGATCCAATTAATGTCGCATGACGACAGTGTAATGCCTGATGCCTTGGCTGGATTAGCTGCATCTGCGTGTTTAGCTGTGTCTGACATTCCATTTTACAATTTGATTTCTGAAGTACGTGTAGCACGTATTGACGGTAAATTTGTAATCAATCCAAGCAGAGAAGAATTAGAATTATCAGACATTGACATGATGATTGGAGCTTCTAAAGATTCAGTTGCGATGGTAGAAGGTGAGATGAAAGAAATTTCAGAAGCTGAGATGGTAGAAGCCATCAAGTTTGCCCATGAAGCTATCAAAGTTCAAATTGCTGCTCAGGAAAGATTGAGAGCTGCTGTTGGTTCACCAGCTTACAGAGAGTACGAAGGTGAAGTGGAAGACGAAGCAGTTTATGCAAAAGTAAAAGCGGCGGCGTATGACAAATGTTATGCAATTGCACAAGAAGCTTCAGGAAAAAGTGAGCGTGGAGAGAAATTCGCTGCGGTTAAAGAAGAAGCTAAAGCATTATTCACAGAAGAAGAATATGCTGAAAATTCAGATTTAGCAGGTTTAGTCGGAAAGTATTTCTACAAAACCAACAAAGAAGCTGTACGTAATGTAATTTTAGAAAAAGGATTGCGTTTAGACGGAAGAAAAACGACTGAGATCAGACCTATCTGGTGTGAAACAGATTATTTACCGTCGGTACACGGATCTTCATTATTTACAAGAGGGGAAACTCAAGCTTTAGCTACAGTTACCCTTGGAACATCAAGAGAAGCTAACGTAATCGATTCTCCATCAGAACAAGGTGAAGAAAGATTCTACCTGCACTATAACTTCCCTCCTTTCTCAACTGGTGAAGCAAAACCATTAAGAGGAACTTCACGTCGTGAGGTAGGACACGGAAACTTAGCACAGAGAGCATTAAAAAACATGATCCCTGCAGATTGTCCTTACACTATCCGTATTGTATCTGAAGTATTGGAATCTAACGGTTCATCATCAATGGCTACGGTATGTGCGGGAACAATGGCTCTTATGGATGCCGGAGTTCAAATGGTAAAACCGGTTTCAGGTATTGCTATGGGATTAATCACAGACGGAAATAATTTTGCGGTATTGTCTGATATTTTAGGTGATGAAGATCACTTAGGAGATATGGACTTTAAAGTAACCGGAACTGCTGATGGTATTACTGCATGTCAAATGGACATCAAAATTGATGGTTTACGTTATGACATTATGGAACAAGCTTTAGGTCAGGCACGTGACGGGCGTTTACATATTTTGGGTAAATTGACTGAAACAATTGCTACACCGAGAGCTGATGTTAAAAAACATGCTCCAAAAATTATTACACGTACAATCCCTGGAAATTTCATTGGTGCATTAATTGGTCCTGGTGGAAAAGTTATCCAGGAATTACAGAAAGCTACAGGTACCACTATCGTTATCAACGAAGTAGACGAGCAGGGTGTGGTTGAAATCTTAGGAACAGATCCAGATGGAATCGCAGCAGTATTAGCTAAAATTGACTCTATTATTTTCAAACCGGCAATGGGCGAAACTTATGAAGTGAAAGTAGTTAAGATGTTAGATTTCGGAGCAGTGGTTGAATATACGGCAGCACCTGGAAATGAAGTTTTACTACACGTATCCGAATTAGCTTGGGAGCGTACAGAAAAACCATCTGACGTAGTGAATATGGGCGATGTATTCCAAGTAAAATATCTTGGTATTGACCCTAAAACCCGTAAAGAAAAAGTTTCAAGAAAACAGTTATTACCTCGTCCTCCACGTGAAGACAAGAAAGATGATAAAAAAGAAAATCCTCAAGGTTAATTAATTCACATTAATTCAATAGGTTGAACCTCTAAGAAAATTCTTAGAGGTTTTTTTATTTTATCAGGCAACCTTTTTAATCTTTTCAGACTATCAGATATGAACTCAAAAACATCGATTATGAAAAAATTAAAAAGTATACTTTTATTGTCAATCATTTCAATTTCATTCCTTAGTTGTTCCAACGATGAAGATGATATTAATACCGCACAAAAAGATGTATATGTTTGCGGGCACGAGAACTATTTTCCGGCCTATTGGAAAAACAACACTGTAAATCAGCTGGAAAACAATGGAAAAATAGGAAGTGCATCATCGATAAAAGTATTCAACAACGATGTTTTTTGTTTAGGCGGCTTAAATAATGACACTAGTGGTGATGACATAAGTTATTATATCTGGAAAAACAATTCTATTTTTATTACATTAAATGAAGGCTTTATACCGCAAGATTTCGCAGTAGACGGAGATGACATTTATGTAATAGGTTTAGCTTATAATCCACAATTTGGGCACTATCAAGGCAAACTATGGAAAAATGGTGTTTTAAGCAATTTGACTTCAACCGGAAAAGAATCATTTACATCAATTACCATAGCAAATCATGATGTTTATGTTGCAGGATTTATTTATGAAGGAAATAATTCATATGCTGCCTATTGGAAAAATAATACCCAAACATTATTAACTGACGGCACAAAAGATTGCTATGTTAACACCATAGAAGTCTTTGAAAATAATGTATATGTAACCGGTTCTGAGAAAAACCCAAGCAATGTTTCAGTTGCAAAATACTGGAAAAACGGAGTCCCAACTTCATTGACAAACGGAAATTACGATGCAACTGCAGGCGCAATCCGTTTTAAAAACAACGATATATATGTAAATGGTGTTGAATTTAATTCGGCTGGAGATGGAATACTTAAATATTGGAAAAACGGAGCGGAAACAATATTGACAAACGGAACTTATTATCATCCGGTAATTAACAGCATGGAAATCATTAACAACAAGATAACCTCCATTGGCTATAGTGACGATTATGCAAACACAGCAAGTCTATTTCAATATGACGGAGTTAGCTTACTGACTAAATTTAATTGTGGGTTTAATGACTTATGCATTAATTAAAAACAGGTTACGTATTCATGATCAAGCACATTGGCATCGATCCTAAAACACGTAAAGAAAAAGTTTCAAGAAAACAATTGTTACCTCATCCTTCATATGAAGACAAGAAAAAGAATAAAAAAGAAATTCAAGAGGTTAATTATAATTATTTAATTCATAAAAGCCCCAAAGGAGCCATCTTTTGGGGATTCATTTTTTCAATAAGACAATAATATCTACACAATTTATAAAATGTCTCACAATATTTTATACATTTTTTTAAAAAACAAACAATCGCAAACCCTTAAAAATAAGGCGATTAAAAAAACAACACAATAGTATTTTAAGAAATTTTACGGTTTTCCCGTAATTGGTGTAGGAAATTTCTTTTAATCCCCTATTTTTACAAAATATTGAAATAAACCCAATCAAATCATGTACAAAATAGTATTCCTAACTTTTTTGGCCCTAACCGGCCTGAAAAGCCAAAACGCTTTTTCCCAAAACCAAAAAGAGAAGGAAAAAGAACTTTATACAGCACTTGATAAAGAGCTTAGTTCGGGCAATGCGCTTGTCAACAACGGAAAGTTCCAGATTGACAATAGTAACAACCTGGACAATGAACACCGATATTTTTCTGAAGACAGATTGTATTCAGGCGACATCAGTTATAACAACCAATTATATTTTAACAATAAAGTAAAATACGACCTACTTAAAGACGAAGTTGTTATTAACCCGGAAAACCAGTCGGAAAAAATCCTTATTATATTAGACAAGACCAAGGTTGACTATTTTACCATCCAAAACAGGAAGTTTGTCAAAGTAAAACTTAACGAAGAAGACCCAGCCGAATATCTTGAAGAAAACCTGAATGCCAAAAACTTCATTTTTTACATCAAGTACAAAAAGAATTTCAAGGAAATCATCAAAGACAACAGCCTATACTCTTCTTATACCAGCCAGAATAAATTTTATGTGAAGATTGACAATACCATTCATGAGGTCAGAAGTAAAAAAAGCATCTTAAAACTATATCCTGAGTTGAAATCGGTAATTGAAGATTATTATAAATTTTCAGGAAACCTGGAAAGCGAAAACAATGTAAAATTCATGGAAAACCTAATGTTAGCCATCAAAAAATCATCTCTTAACTAAAATGAAGAAAATATACTTACTGCTCGCCTTTCTGTTTTTTACTTTTTCCCATGCCCAGGAAGAGAAAGCAATTGCTGCAAATGAAAATACCATTTCATTTGAATACACCAATATAAACCTGAAAGCTGTTCTGGATAAAATAGAAGGCTTAACCACCTATCGTTTCTATTATCAGGAAAGCTGGTTAAACAATACGGCTTTAATTTCAGGTCAATTTAAAGACAAAACTATTTCACAGGTTTTGGACAAACTGTTTGACGATACCGATATCAATTATTTCGTAGATTCCAACAAGGTAATTTTGACCTACAAAAGCCTTATTTACAACAAGCTTCCGGAAAAATTCTTCCAAAAAGACTCGTTATCAAACGGAAAAACGACAGTATCACCTGTATTTTTCCAGGAATTTGACTCCAATAAAGATGACAATGAATCCATCTCACTGATTGGAAAAGAAACGGCAGGCAACAATGCCCAAAATGCCGTGTATACCTTTTCAGGTCATATTAAAAACAAAAAAAACAACGAACCTGTAAGCGATGTAAACATCCGTGTTAAAAACACCGATATTGTGGTTAAATCAGACAGCGAAGGTTATTATGAACTAAAGTTGCCTTCGGGGATTTACACCATCACAACAGATATATTAAACTTCAAACCCACTTCCAAAAAAGTAATGGTTTACAGCAACGGAAAACTGAATCTGTCACTTTCCGAAAAAGTAAACCAGTTGAACGAAGTAGTCATCAAAGGACGCAGTAAACAGAAACTGAGAACAGCCGTAACCGGAGTAACCACCATTGAAGCGGAAGGCATCAAGAATGTTCCTTTGGTATTCGGTGAAAGGGATGTTTTAAAAATTGCCACAACGATTCCGGGTGTAAAAACTGCAGGAGAAGGTTCCTCGGGCTTTAACGTAAGAGGCGGTAAAGAAGACCAAAACTTATTTTTACTTGACAAAGGGACGATTTACAATCCGGCGCATTTCTTTGGATTCTTCTCTGCTTTAAATCCGTATGTTACCAAAAAAGTTGACATTTATAAAGGAAGTATTCCGGCAGAATTCGGTGGCCGTTTATCATCGGTTTTCGATATTACATCCAAAAACGGAAATACTGACAAGTTATCAGGTGAAGCAGGAATTGGTCCAGTAACCAGCAATGTGGCACTTTCCATTCCGGTGGTAAAAGACAAAGCCAGTGTGCTTGTTGGAGGAAGAGGCACTTACTCAGGCTGGATTTTAAGAAGTCTGAAAGAAGAAAACCTAAAAGAAAGCGAAGCCTCTTTTTATGATTTTGTAGCCAAATACAACCATAAAATCAACGGTAACAATACCATCGAATCGACTTTATATTACAGTAATGACAAATTTTCCATTACTGCCGATTCGTTGTACAAATACAGCAACAGACTGGCAACTTTAGGATGGAAACACACATTCAACAAAAAGACCAGCAGCGAAATTACATTCACCAACAGCAAGTATCAATTTGGGATTGATTATGACGGTTTACCGCAAAACTCATACAAATTTGGTTATGACAACAACGAAAACCAGTTAATTCTAAAAGGAATAACCATTCTAAATCCTAAACACAAACTGACATACGGATTAACAAACAAACTGTATGAAATCAATCCGGGTTATATTGATCCGAACAATGACCAGTCAACGATTGAGTCCAGAAGAATCGATCTTGAAAAAGGATTGGAAAGCGGACTGTTTGTATCCGACAGTTATAAATTCTCAGACAAGTTATTGTTTGATTTCGGTCTTCGTTATTCCATGTTCAACGCCATGGGACCTTCGACGCAAAAAATATACGAGCCCAACCAACCTAAAAGCGAAGGAACACAGATTGGAGAAGAGCAGTACAAGAACAATGAAATTTTCAAAACCTTCCATGGACTGGAGCCAAGAGTTGCATTCCGCTATATGGTCAATGACAATTTATCCATCAAAGGAGGTTACGACAAAACATACCAGTACATCCACCTTCTGTCAAGCAACACGACACAATCACCAACGGACACCTGGAAACTTTCTGATTTGAATGTAAAACCCCAAAGTGGAGAACAATTCTCATTTGGAGTATTCCAAAACCTGAACCAATTGGATTTAGAGGTAAGTGTTGAAGGGTATTATAAAAAATCGAAAAACATCCTTGATTACAAAGTGGGTGCCAATCTGATCATGAATGAAGACCTGGAAACCGAACTGTTACAAGGTAAAGGAAAATCATACGGAGCCGAATTACTGATTAAAAAATCTGACGGAAGACTTAATGGTTGGTTGAGTTATACCTACTCCAGATCTTTCATCAAATTAGACAGTAAATTTGACGAAGAAACAGTGAACAACGGGAAATATTTTGCGGCCAATTTTGACAAACCGCATGATTTTAGTGCCATTTTAAATTACAAATTGACCAAAAGATACAGCCTTTCAGGAAATTTCGTTTACCAAACCGGAAGACCTGTAACTTATCCTGTTGGAAAATATGTATACAACGGTGTTGAATACACCCTGTACAGTGACCGTAATAAATTCAGAATCCCTGATTATTACCGTCTGGATTTATCGGTTAACATAGAAGGAAACCATAAAATCAAAAAACTGGCCCACAGTTTCTGGAATGTTTCCGTGTATAATGTATTAGGACGAAACAACCCCTATTCTGTATTTTTTGTGACCAAAAACGGAGAAGTCAAAGGATACAAAACCACAATTTTCAGTGTTCCGGTACCAACGATAACGTATAATTTCAAATTCTAAACCAATGGCAAGAATATTCTACCTATTCATTTTGGGCATACTCTTTTTACAAAGTTGCACAGAACCTTATGCCTTGCAGACAGAGGATTTTGAAAACGTAATTGTAATTGAGGCTACCCTTACCGATGAATACAAATACCAGGAAGTAAAATTAACCCGAAGTTACAAAATGGAATACAACATTCCTGAAGTTGAAGCAGGTGCAGTCGTTTTTGTAACGGACAGTAACGGAAACCAATTCAATTTTTCAGAAGTGGACGATAAGTATGTTTCCCAGCAGGAATTCAAGGCACTACCCAATGTAACGTACCAACTTCATGTAACAACAGCTGAAGGAAAATCCTACACGTCAACCCATGAAAAAATAGCTTCAGTGACCGATATTGATGCCATAATAGCCAGAAGAGGAAACAGCGGTACAGAAGGTGACGGCGCACAGATAATTGTAAACAGCACCAAAACAACCGACAATACAGAATATTACCGGTTTACCTATGAGGAAACCAATAAGATTATTGCTCCAAAATGGATTCCTTACAGAGGAGTGGCTGTTTATTACAATCCGCCACCGGCTACAAGTCCAGATTTAGGCTATATGTACATGGAGCCATGGCCATACGAAGCCAAAACCTGTTATTCAACAGAAAAATCAAAGGATATCCTTATAAGCAATACTTCTTTAAACAGTAGTAATGCATCGGCTAATCTGGTGCGGTTTTTAAAAGTCGGCGATTATAAAATTGCCAACAGATATTCAATTGAAGTCAGCCTGTACAATCAAAGCCAGGCGGCAAACAAATATTATGATGCCATGAAAAAAGCATCTTCTGCAGGCGGTTTGTTATCGCAAACCCAAAATGGTTTTTACAACGGCAATATCAGAAACCAAGCTAATCCGACCGAAAAAGTTGTTGGTTTCTTTGATGTTTCCCATATTTCCAAAAAGAGAATCTTCTTTAATTTTGAAGATCTTTTCCAGAATCATCAAAAACCTGATTATCCTTACTATTGTCCTGAAAGTGATGATCCAAATGCTGCTGAACTAAGCTACATGGTCAAATTTTGCTTTCCCAATACACCAAGTACTGACTGTGACGGCCCTTATGTTTTAGCTGCAGTTTCAGGAAAATTAAAATCAGTATTTGAATATACTCCTTCTTATCAAATTGGGATCCCTGTAACTGCTGTTTCTTTACGCAATATTCAATGTGGTGACTGCACCTCTTTTTCGTCTAACATAAAACCTGAATTTTGGATCGATTAAAACTTACCCTCAATATTTTAATGGCATTAGTGCTTACTCCGGCATTTCCGCAATTAAGCACAACGAATGAACAAAACACGCCATTTAGCGAAAAAGTACACATCAGTACTAATTCGAATACACTCTTAACCGGAGAGAAACTATACTATACTATTACCTGCCTGAATAAAACAGGTAACAGTTTTTCAACTTTAAGCAAGATTGCTTATGTTGAACTGATCAGCAGTGATAAAGAAATGGTTTATAAAACCAAACTGGTACTGAATAACAGTAAAAGTAACGGTGAATATTTCATTCCTGCTTCACTGAAGACCGGAAACTATAAACTGGTTGCTTATACCAACTGGATGCTGAATACTGTTCCTTTAGAACTTGACATGGCAGATATTTCCATCATCAATCCTTACCAAATACCTGACAATAAAAAGGTACAGATTCTAAACAACGCACAGGCTAACAGCCAAAGTAACAGCTCAATAAACACGCTTTATGGCTTTGATAAAAAGAAATATGCCAAAAGGGAAAAACTGACCTTAAAAGCAAACGGATCTGCAACGATAGACAAATATGGTTCTTATGCATTGAAAGTGCAGCGCAAAGACAGCCTTAACCCATCGGCAGGCACAAAACTAATCACAACACAATCCATCGGTAAAAAAGCCAATTTGAACATCACACCTGAGTTCAGAGGAGAAATGTTGAAAGGAAAAATAAAAGCCAGGAAAAATCCGGATGCAGAACTTAAGAATGTAAATATCTCGTTGTCAATCGTGGGCAATCGTTCATTTATAAAAATTGTAAAAACCGATTATGAAGGTAAGTTCTGTTTTACAATTGAATCTCCTGTCGAAAAAGGAAAAGTGCATATTCAAATTCTTGACAAAGAAATTAATGAGTACACTATTGAAATGGAAGATTCCCCGGCCGTATTGGATTATACCAATTTGACGTTTACACCAGTGAGCATTTCTGCTTCGATGAAAAAAATGCTTGAAAACAGAGCCGTAGCCAGTCAGATTGAAAACGCTTACATCGCTTTGAAAAAAGATTCATTGACTGAAGACAAAACAGTTAAAAACGAACAACTTAAATTTGATATAACGTACAATCTTGACGATTACACCCGATTTAAAACCCTTAAAGAAACACTGACCGAAATTATTGACAGGGCTCATTATAAATCGGTTGGCAAAAAATTCGAAATTCACATTACTGATAATATTGAAGAATATGAATTGTCTTATCCTGCTTTGGTATTAATTGACGGGTATTACATTCAGGATGTCACCGAATTGTTCAATTATAATGTGGACAATGTAAAATCTGTAAGCCTGATCAAAGGTGGTTATTATTTAGGAACCAAAATTTTCAACGGTGTCATTTTCATCAAAACCAAAAACAATGATTACGAAAGCACCAATAAAGAAGTTTATGTGATTGAACCAACTCTTTTGAGACCTTTACAGAAGAAAGAAATTTTCAACATCGATTATACAACAAAAGATTATTCAAGAATACCTGATTACAGATACCAGCTATTATGGAAACCGGATCTTAATCCAGAAGAAAAAGAAATCAGTTTTTATACTTCTGATATTTCCGGTACATTTGAAGTAATACTGGAAGGCATTGATTCAAAAGGGAACCCGGTTTACCTTTCTGATTCATTTGAAGTAGAATAACACGAACTGCCAATTAATGAGAATATGAAAAGATTATACTACATATTGATCGTACTTGGATCGCTTTTTACCGAAAGCTGCACGGAGCCTTATGCCCTTCAGACAGAAAGCTATGAAAGTGCCATTGTCATCGAAGCCACTTTGACAGATGAATTCAAACACCAGGAAATAAAACTGTCGCGTACACACCGACTGGAAGAAAACGGTCCTGATGTAGAAACCGGAGCTGTGGTTTTTATTACTGACAGCAATGGTAATCAATACAATTTTCAGGAAAACAGTGACAAGTATATTTCACAGGATGAATTTAAAGCACTTCCTAATGCAACCTATCAATTACACGTGGTAACTTCTGACGGTAAAACCTATACTTCAACAAATGAATCTTTGTCGTCATTAACAAACATTGATGATGTAACGGCTACTCAGGGTGTTAATACCAATGGTGAAGAAGGAGTACAAATACTTGCCAACAGCACTAAATCGACCGCTGGAATCGAATATTACAGATTTGATTACGAGGAAACCAATAAAATCATAGCGCCACACTGGATTTCAAGACAGGGAACTGTTGTTTATTCCACACAACCGTTACCGAACGGAGGTCCAGGTAAAATAGAAATGATTGACTGGCCATATGAAGCAAAAACCTGTTACACAACAGAACAATCGAAAGAAATTTCCATTAGTAATACTTCATTGAACAGCAGCAACTCAAATGTATCTTTCATCCGTTTTTTAAAAGCCAGTGATTATAAAATTGCCAACCGATATTCGATTAAAGTCACCATGCATAATGAAAGCCTGGAAGCCTACAATTTTTATGATGCACTGAAAAAATCCTCAACAGGAGGAAGTTTACTATCCCAAAACCAGCCCGGTTTTTTTAGTGGAAACATCAAGAACCAAAGCAATCAAAGTGAAAAAGTAATCGGTTTTTTTGATGTTTCACATGTTTCAAGCAAAAGGATTTTCTTTAATTTTGAAGATATATTCCCGAATCATCAGAGACCCGAATACCCTTATTTCTGTCCGGTAGTAACCCCTTTAAATGAAGATAAATTTAAATTTTACTATTGCTTCTGTGTTGGTCCCGGTTGCCCGACAGATCCTAGTTGTGCCGGTTTCTACATTCTTGAATCTGTCAGAATTAAAATGAAAGCTGTTTATATATACGGAGATGAATTTATCTATTTGACAAATATCGAATGCGGAGACTGCACCTCATTTTCGTCAAATGTAAGACCATCTTTTTGGGTTGATTAACTATTTTACGATTAAAGCCATGAGAAAAATCTGCTTACTCTTTATTTTCTGCATACAGCTTTTTGGAAGTTGTACAGAACCTTACGGCTTACAAACTGAAACATTCGAAAGCGCGATTGTTATAGAAGCTACACTGACCGATGAATTAAAGCATCAGGAAATAAAACTTTCCCGGACTTATAAACTGGAAGAAGACGGACCTGACATGGAAACCGGAGCAGTCGTTTATGTAACCGATAACAATGGTAATCAATATAATTTCAGTGAAAACAACGGCAAATATATTTCAACTCAGGAATTTCAGGCCGTGCCGAATGTTGCCTATCAATTACACGTTGTAACATCCGATGGTAAAACATACACTTCAAAAACTGAATCCTTATCATCAACGACAAACATCGGAAGTATTAATCCCGTTGCAGGACTGAACAGCCTAGGGGAAAAAGGCGTACAAATTCTTTTAAGCAGTACCAAAAGCACGGGCAATACCGAATATTACCGGTATACTTATGAAGAAACCCATAAAATTGTGGCACCACATTGGATACCACAAAGAGGTGTGGCATTTTATTACAATCCGCCGCCACCATTTGATCCTAAAATTGGAGAAGTTCACGTAGAACCATGGCCATACGAAGCTAAAACCTGCTTTAAGAGTGCATCTTCCGATGAAATTCTGATCAGCAACACCTCATTAAACAGTACGAACAATACTGTTGACCTGATCCGTTTCCTAAAAGTTGACGATTATAAAATTGCCAACAGGTATTCGATTAAAGTAACCATGTACAATGAAAGTCAGGCTGCTTATAATTTTTATGATGCCTTGAAAAAATCGTCATCAAACGGTAGCTTATTATCACAGAACCAACCCGGTTTTTTTAGTGGGAATATAAAAAATGTAGCAAATCCAATTGAAAAAGTAATAGGTTTTTTTGATGTTGCACATGTTACCACCCAAAGAATCTTCTTCAATTTTGAGGATGTATTCCCGAATGACCCAAAACCTCCATATCCTTATTTTTGTCCTGAAATTACAGCCGCGAACGAATTGGATTTTACCTACAATATGTGTTTTAGCCTGCCCGGCACACCCAGCAACTGTCAAGGCGTATTTATTTTAAACACGCTCGACATGAGGATCAAAACCCTTTACCGATTTGGCACAGAACAAATAATGCTCGTCAATTCGCAATGTGGTGATTGTACGACATTTGCATCCAACATCAGACCTTCTTTTTGGCAAGATTAAAATAATTTTATTTTTTTGTAACTTTTCGGTAACTCAATACGTATAACTATCAGAACTTTTAAAAGTAAGGAGAATTTTAGATGAGACAACTCAAAATTACTAAGCAGGTAACTAACCGTGAAACTGCTTCCTTAGACAAGTACCTACAGGAAATTGGTAAGGTAGACCTTATTACGGCTGATGAAGAAGTAGAGTTAGCACAGCGTATTAAGGCCGGTGACCAACGTGCATTGGAAAAATTAACCAAAGCCAACCTGCGTTTCGTTGTATCGGTAGCAAAACAATACCAAAATCAGGGATTAACACTTCCCGATTTGATTAATGAAGGAAATCTTGGTTTGATTAAAGCAGCTCAACGTTTTGATGAAACTCGTGGTTTCAAATTCATTTCATATGCTGTTTGGTGGATTCGTCAATCTATCTTACAAGCTTTAGCAGAACAATCACGTATCGTTCGTTTGCCATTAAACAAAATCGGTTCGATCAATAAAATCAATAAAATGTATGCATTATTAGAGCAATCTAATGAGCGTGCACCATCGGCTGAAGAAATTGCTGCCGAACTTGACATGACCGTGAATGATGTTAAAGAATCAATGAAAAACTCGGGACGCCATTTATCAATGGATGCTCCGTTAGTTGAAGGTGAAGATTCAAACTTATACGACGTTTTACGTTCTGGTGAATCTCCAAACCCTGACCGCGAATTGATTCATGAATCTTTACGTACGGAAATCGAGCGTTCTTTGGAAACATTGACACCACGTGAAGCTGATGTGGTTCGTTTATACTTCGGTTTAGGCGATCAACATCCAATGACTTTGGAAGAAATCGGTGAAACTTTTGATTTAACGCGCGAACGTGTTCGTCAAATTAAAGAAAAAGCAATCCGCAGATTAAAACATACATCAAGAAGTAAAATCTTGAAAACTTATTTAGGTTAATCCTAAGACAGCAACAACAGTCTATGACTGTTCGTTTTTTGATTGATGATTGAAACTCCGGCTGATTACCGGAGTTTTGCTTTTTATTAGCTTGGCTAAAAATAAAATTACCCCACTACTATCAATTGGCTTCCCAGGCCTACATTCCAACTTCATTCTGTAGCATTTTATTTACTTCTTTAAGTTGTCTAAGTCATTTTCTTACATTACTTTTACCAATAAACGACTAAAAAATATGAAAAAATTTGTAATTCTTGCTTCACTTATCAGTGTGGTTGCCTGTAAAAAAAATGAAGAAACAAAAGACGAACCCGGCATA
Source organism: Flavobacterium amniphilum (assembly GCF_023634845.1). GTDB lineage: Bacteria > Bacteroidota > Bacteroidia > Flavobacteriales > Flavobacteriaceae > Flavobacterium > Flavobacterium amniphilum. The sequence continues at coordinate 115,155 of NZ_JAMLJL010000003.1, forward strand.
ATGGATGCTGTTGAAAATGTTCAGAATCTTAATAATGCTGCTGAAGGATTAAAAGATTTTGAAAAAAGGGTTGAAGAATTGAAAAAAATGACACCTGTTTCCAGTGAAATTTACAAAAGCGTATTAACAGAAGAAATAGGAGGGTTAAAAAGAACCAATTATAGTGCCGGCAGTACATCAATGATGGGTGTTTCTTCAGCTGAGGCAACTTACGGAGATACAGCCAACAAAAACATTAAATTAGTCATTCTGGACGGAGCCGGCGAATCCGGAAGTGCCATTATAAGTCTTTTGGTAATGGGATTGTCTGTAGATACCGAATCAATTGACGGAACAAATACAAAAAAGTCAGAAGAAATTGACGGGGTTAAATATCTTACCGAAAATGACACCAACCCGGACAACCCGAGATCTTCAATAACTTTTATCCACGATGAACGCTTTCAAGTTACTTTATCAGGGGAAAAAATAAGTTTAGATGAATTAAAAACATTCTTGAAAAAATTGGATTTATCAAAATTAAATTAAAAACAAAAAAGCCCTGGAATCCAGGGCTCTTTTTATATCTTAAAATTAAAAACTAACGAATCTGCAACCAGTTTGTCCCGTCAGACTGTAGCTGTATCACTGTTGAATTTGCAATTGAAGTAACAGCAGTATTTGACATATTTCTATAAGAAGAAGTTGTTACCGCACCACCTGAAGTATTTCTGATGCAGTATATCCTTCCCGTACAGGTTGACGCTGTTGGTAAGCTCAATGTTCCCGATACACCAGCCGCAAGAACAGCTGTATAATGTGTATCATTTAATGCAGGATTAGCCGTGGAAAAAGTAGTTACACTATTCGACTGCGAACCCACTACCTGCAAAGTAGAATTAGCTACAGTTCCCGAAGTGTTCACGCCTACCCTAACCGTTGCATCCAATCCGGTTCCTTGCATACGCATCATTTCAATATAGGCACCTGATGTATAATTATATTTTTTGAATACAATCGGCTCATTACCATCGTCACCAATCTGAAATTCCAAAGATCCGTTTCCTGAAGTTCCCGCCGAACCTAAGCTGAAGAAATCAGTTCCTGCCGCACTACCTTTAAGCTTGAAGTTACCATCTGCATCCACAAAAAACATTGGCTTATAAAAAGAAGCTCCTGCCGCTTCAAACTGTAATGCACTTTTCAGGTAAGTCACTCTTTGGGTAGGATTCGTATAATCGGTTACAGCCTGCACTAATCCAAGTGTATTTCTGTTACCAAATTCCAAAACGTTTTGATTATTCGAACGCAATTGCATCTTAACATCATCGGTTGTACCCAAGAAATTAGTCGTCGGATTAGTACCCACATTCCCTACCAATAACCAGTTCTGACTTGACACGTCATTTGATGGCTCCCACTGGGTTCCGTTATAACGCAATACTTGATTGATTGTTGGTGCTGCAGATGAAACCGGTAAGTTTTGCAATTTAGAAACCACACTAGTTCCGATTCCTCCTGTAACATCTCCGGCAAGTGGCGCAGTCGAGTCAAGGATTAAATTCCAATTTCCGCTTTTCCATTGGTAAAGACCTTCAGGAGATAATCCTCCAAGTCCGGTATTATACACAAGCAAACCTGCAACCGGCGAGGCAATTGTAGCAGCATCCGTTTTCGAGGTAAGTGCAATTCTCGGAAGAAGCAATCCTTTTGAATTAGACTCTAGATGTAATATGGCTGATGGATCCGGTGTAGTTGTCCCAATTCCGACCTGTGCTTTTAAGGCTAAAGTTACCAATACCAGACAAGCTGCTAACAGGTTATTTTTTAAATTCATAAGTAGGTGATTGTTAAGTGAGTAGTTTTATTTTATAGATTATATTTTTATGGTTATTCTTAAATTGACATCCAATTAGTACCGTCAGACTGCAACCATATCACACTATTATTTGCGATTGAAGTTACTGAAGTACCTGATTGATTGATGTAAGTACTGATTATTTTTGTCGAACCGGATGTATTTCTTATCACATACGTTCTACCCGTAACCAGATTCGCAGCAGGCAATGATACAGCAATAGAAGCATCTCCACCTGTAAAAACAACTGTATGATGAACATCAGATAATGTAATACTGGCGTTAGTACTCACAATACTTCTGGCTTGGGATCCCCTAACCTGCAAAACTGAATTAGCCGTAGTATAATTAGTATTGATCCCAACCCTTACTTCTGTGTTAAGGCCGGTTCCCTGCATACGCATTAATTCAACTTTAGTTGTATTGTTATACTTTTCAAAAACAACCGGTTCATTACCATCGTCACCAACAATAAATTCAACAGAACCATCATTAGATGTAGACCCCGCAGCACCAATTTCAAAATAATCATTTCCTGCCGCACTTCCTTTAAATCGGAAATTACCATAACCGTCAACAAAAAACATGGGCTTGTAAAAAGAGGCTCCCGGCGCTTCAAACTGAATGGCACTTCTTAAATGGGTTACTAACTGGTTGTCATTGGTATAATCGGTATATCCTTGTGTAAGTCCTAATGTCTGTCTTCTTCCAAATTCAAAAAAAGGCTGACTATAAGATGACAATGTCATTTTCACATCATCGGTTGTTCCCAGAAAATTACTTACCGTTGTAACTGTATTTCCGGTCATCAACCAGTTCTGGCTTGAAACATCGTTTGAATTTACCCATGATGTTCCGTTGAAACGCAGTAATTGTGTGGCCGAAGGTGAAGAAAAGACAATTGGTTTAGTCCTGATCCCAACCACTTTATTTGCTCCCGTATTACCGTTAACATCACCGCTAAAATAATTAGCAGCTTCGTATACAACAGGACGCCAGCCGGTACCATTCCACTGATACAACCCTTCGGGTGTAAATCCTCCGGTCCCTTTATTATAAACGATAAGCCCTTTAGCTGGTGAAGTGATAGTCGTTGCATCTGTAGCAGAAGTCAAAGCAATTCTGGGCATTAAAAATCCGCGGTTAGACGAGTTTACATCTAAAACAGCTGCAGCATTAGGCGTTGTCGTTCCTACTCCGATTTGGGCACTAACCGGGAAAGTCAAGACAAACAACAACCCAACATATAAAATTCTCATAAGTAGGTTTTTTTTGACAGTGCAAAAGTAAATAAAAGATAACGAAGTCTAATGTTAAATTTAACATAAGTTGCGGAATTTCCGTAAATTATGTTAATGGCAAGAAATTGGAAACATATCAATTAAATAATTAAATTTGCACAACACAACAAAGCACCTAATGAAAAACACACTTATTGCTCCGTCTGTACTTGCAGCGGATTTTGCCAATTTACAACGCGACATCGAAATGATTAACTCCAGTGAAGCTGACTGGTTCCATATTGATGTAATGGACGGACATTTTGTACCAAATATCTCATACGGAATGCCCGTTATACAGGCCATAAAAAAACATGCAACAAAACCATTGGATGTACATTTGATGATTGAAAAACCTGAAAGGTATATTGAGGAATTTGCAAAAATAGGAGCAGATATAATAACAGTACATTATGAATCTACCGTTCACTTACACAGAACTTTAAGACAAATAAAAGCAGCAGGCTGTAAAGCCGGGGTTGTTTTAAATTTAACCACTCCTGTTTCAGTTTTGGAAGATATCCTTCCGGAATGTTACATGGTTTTAATCATGTCTATAAACCCTGGATTCGGAGGTCAGAAATTTGAAGAGATAACGTACAATAAGGTTCGTAAACTAAAAAAAATGATTACCGATCAAGGCTTGGAAACACTGATTGAAATCGACGGCGGAGTTACCGATAAAAATGCAAAACAACTTGTTGAAGCAGGAGCCGACGTATTAGTAGCAGGAAGTTATATTTTCAATGCTGAAAACCCAATACAGACAACTGCCGATTTAAAGAAATTGGCTTCATCATAAGAACTCTTCTAAAAAAATTACCGCAGATTCACAGATTGAAACAAATTAAATCTGTGAATTTGCGGTTTATATTTTCTATTCAACTATAATTGTACGGATTTTCTGTTATGGTAATTGATTAAAATTTGATATTCCCGGCTATCTGTTGCAAAACAATCTCTGATATCTTGGCCTGAAATTTAGAATTACTGTTTCTGGCAATTGCATTAATATAATTTTCCTGTGCATTCCTAAATTCTATCGTTGGTACGGTTCCGATTTTGAATTTATCCAACGTGATTTCCATATTCTTTTTGGCTATAGCTTCATTACTTTCTTCCAATTTAGCCAATTCAACATTTGTCAAATACGTTTGATAAGCCGAAGCCAGTTGGGCATTTACAGTCTGTTTTTGCTGTTCCGCAACCAAGGCTGAGTTCTCAACCTGTAGCTTGGCTATTCTTTCATTTCTGTTTTGCGAAAACCCATTAAAGATTGGCATGGTTGCCGTAAGACCGTAATTTAATCCACGGCTTGAAGTTGCCGAGGTAAACCCTAAACTGCTTTCGGTTTCCACAAATGTATAACCTGTATTCAATCGTACTGTTGGATATCTTCCGGCTTTCGTTTGCTTTAAATCCAGTTCGGCGACTCTTTTACTGATCAATGCCAACTGTAGTTGCAAATTTTGCTTTTCGGTCATTGATTTCAATTCAGCCAATTGCAACTTATCATCTACAACCACTTCTTCCGTGACTTGAAAATTAGTAGTTAAATCTCTTGCCAATAATTCATTTAAGCGGATTTTGGTTGTTTCATAAAACTCTTTCTGCTTCAATAAAGTAGACGAATCCGTATTAAGGTCAACCTGCGCATTCAAGACTTCCAACTTGGCGGCTTTTCCAATCAAAAATCGGTTCTCAGCTGTTTTTAAACGTTGCTTCGAAATCACGATTGTAGTATCCAACGCTTTTATCAACTGTTGCTGCTGCACTAAATCATAGTACGTGGTCATGACATCACTAACCTTGGTCAGCACCATCAATTTCAACTGAACATCGCCTTGTTTTTCCAATTCTTTCAACTGGTCATAACGGGCAAACATTCTCAATCCGTCAAAAATCGTCCAGCCCAGACTCACACCATATTCCAAACGGTTATTTTTAGCATTGTCTCTTTCGGTCACCGTCCCGTTTGATTGGGTTTGTTTTGAATTTTGAATGCTATTGTTTTTAGTCAGCGAAGCATTAACTTCCGGCAGCATTCCCGCATTACCAATACTGTTATTTTCTTGATCAACACTCAACTCATTGGTCGCAATCTTGATATCATAATTATTTTTCAATGCAATCTGAACCGCCTGATCAACAGTCAAAACATCCTGCGCCATCAACTTCGGAACAAAAACAAGCAATGCTATCTGAAACAAAAATTTACTCATCAACTTATGCTTTTTCATACTGTTCTACATTATCAAATTCAGGTCGGTGTTTTCTTTCCCTTGACCACATTAAATAAATCGCCGGGATTACAAACAATGTCAATGCCAATGAAAACAAGGTTCCGCCCACAATCACAACTCCCATTCCTATCCTACTGGTAGAAGCCGCTCCTAGCGACAAAGCAATTGGCAATGCTCCTAACGCAATGGCTAAACTGGTCATTAAAATGGGACGCAAACGCGATTCGGAAGCTTCAATAATCGCTTCGTATTTCGATTTCCCTTGTTCACGTAACTGATTCGCAAATTCCACAATCAAAATACCGTTCTTGGTAACCAGACCAATTAACATCACAGTCCCAATCTGGCTGAAAATATTCCAGGTCTGACCAAATAACCATAACGAGAATAAAGCGCCGGCTACCGCCATTGGTACAGTCAAAATAATAATAAACGGGTCGATAAAACTTTCAAATTGAGCTGCCAAAATCAAGAAGATTAACAGCAATGCCAATCCGAAGGCAAAAGAGGTATTCGAACTACTTTCTACGAAATCACGGGATTCACCGCTCAAATCGGTTGTAAAAGTATCATCCAGTACCTTTTCTTTTATCCGTTCCATGGCATCGATACCGTCACCGATACTTTTACCCGGTGCCAATCCTGCTGAAACGGTCGCCGACATGTATCGATTGTTATGATACAATTGCGGAGGGCTGCTTTGCTCTTCCACATGAACTAAGTTATCCAACTGGATTAACTGGCCTTTATCGTTTTTCACAAAAATAGAAGTCAGATCCATTGGTGCGTTACGGTCTTTTTTATCAAACTGACCCATTACCTGGTACTGTTTTCCGTTCATCATGAAGTAACCAAAACGTTGTCCGCTCAAGGAAAGCTGAAGCGTTTGGGCAACATCAATAACCGAAACACCCATGCTTTGGGCTTTTTCCCTGTCGATGGTCACATATACTTCCGGTTTATTGAATTTTAAATTCACATCCGAATTCGAAAACGTAGGATCATTGGAAACTTCATCCATGAACTGTGGAATTTTCTCTTCCAGTTTTTTGAAATTTGGAGCCTGAATAACAAACTGAACCGGCAAGCCACCTCTTCTGTTCACTGCTATTGTTGGTGATTCTGAAACCGATACTTTGGCTTCTGAATATTGTTTGGTCCATTTCGTAAGTTTCTCAGCAATTTCCTTCTGTGCCTTACCTCTTTCATCCGGCTGTACCAAAGCAATTCTGGCCATACCGCTGTTCACCGAAGATGAACCGAATCCTGGCGAAGTCACAATCAAACTTACTTTTTTCTCCGGAATCGAATCGTTAATCAATTCGGTTAATTCGTTCATAAAACGATCCATATAATCGTAAGACGCACCTTCGGGAGCTGTTACACGCGCACTAAGAAAACTTCTATCGTCATAAGGCGCGGTTTCTTTCTGAAGCACATTAAAAAACAGATAAATCAATCCGAAACAAACAATCAATATTGGGAAACTCAACCATTTCTTTTTCATAAAACCGGTTAATGCTTCGGCATATCCGGAATTCATTTTTTCAAAAATCGGTTCAGTCAAATTATAGAATTTGGATTTTTTCTGTTCGCCGCCTTTCATCAAATACGCGTTTAACATTGGCGTAAGCGTTAACGATACAAAGGCAGAAATCAATACTGCCGCACCAATCACAACCCCAAACTCACGGAAAAGTCTTCCCACGAATCCTTCCAGGAAAATTACAGGTAAAAATACCGCTGCCAGTGTGATTGAAATCGAAATTACAGCAAAGAAAATTTCATTCGAACCTTTGATAGCCGCTTCAATAGGTGACATTCCTTCTTCTACTTTCTTGAATATATTTTCGGTCACAACGATACCATCATCCACCACTAATCCTGTTGCTAAAACGATAGCTAGAAGTGTTAATACATTTACCGAGAATCCGCACAAATACATAATGAAGAATGTAGCGATTAACGAAACAGGAATATCAATCAACGGACGGAAAGCAATAGCCCAATCCCTGAAAAACAAATAAATAATCAATACCACCAGTATTACCGAAAGCAACAAGGTTTCGGCTACTTCCAACACCGCTTTCTTCACAAAAACCGTATTATCGATGGCAATATTCAGTTTGAAATCTTTCGGCAAATCCTTTTGCAATAAATCGTACTGTTCGTAGAATTTTTCGGCAATATCCAGATAATTGGTTCCGGGCTGCGGAATAATCGCCATACCAATCATCGGCTGGCCGGAATCTGATAATTTAGTCTCCAGATTTTCTGCCTCTAAAGCTGCTTTACCAATATCACTGAAACGTACAATTTTGTCGCCTTCCGCTTTAATGATGATATTATTGAAACCTTCTTCGGTCGAAATGTTACCGATAGTTTTTACGGTCAATTCTGTATTGGCTCCTGTCAGTTTCCCCGAAGGCAATTCGACATTTTGCTTATTCAACGCCGAACGCACATCGGCTACCGTACATCCATATGAAGCCAGTTTATTCGGATCGATCCACAAACGCATGGCATACTTACGCATTCCCCAGATCTGTACACTACTCACACCCGGAATGGTTTGCAAACGCTGTGAAAGTACGTTATCGGCATAATCGGTTAGTTCCAATACATTTTTATTATCACTCTGAACGGTCATGGTGATAATAGGCTCCGAATCAGCATCTGCTTTCGAAACTACCGGCGGCGCATCAATATCCTGCGGTAAACTTCTCACGGCTTGTGACACTTTATCACGCACGTCATTTGCAGCTTCTTCAAGATTTTTATCTAAGTTGAATTCGATTGTGATGTTACTTCTTCCCGAACTGCTCGACGAAGAAATATTTCGGATACCGTCAATTGAGTTAACGGCTTTTTCCAAAGGTTCGGTAATCTGTGATTCGATGATATCAGCATTAGCACCGGAGTAGTTGGTCTGTACCGAAATTTGCGCCGGATCAATTGACGGGAATTCCCGGACTCCCAAAAAGGTATACCCGATAATCCCGAAAAGTATCAGCATTAAGTTGAGTACTATTGTTAAAACCGGTCTCTTGATGCTTAAGGTGGATAAACTCATAGCGATCTTAGTTTACATTAACTTTTACAGGCGTGTCATCTTTCAATGTCATTACACCGCTTGTTAAAACAGTATCTCCAGCCTTCAGACCCGTCAAGACCAATACATCTTTATCTGTTCTGGCACCGGTTTCAACCATGATTTCTTTCGCTTTTCCGTTAACCGAAACGAATACTTTTTTACCGTTTTGTACCGGAATCAAAGCTTCAGTCGGCACTAACAATGCATCATTGATATTCTCCAATGGTAATGATACGCTTGCAAATGTTCCCGGAATCAACTTCCCGTTCGGATTTTCTGCAATAGCACGCATTTTTAGGGTTCGGGTAGCTTCTTCTATTTCAGGCTCGATAGCATAGACTTTTGCGGAGAATTTGTCTCTTGATCCTGAAATGGTAAACGAAAGTGAAGTATTGACTTTCATCTGTGCCGCATATTTTTCAGGGATGGAAAAAGTGATTTTCACCTGACTGGTATTTACCAAATTTGCCACAACAGTTGTTGGTGTCACATAACTTCCGTTTGATATATATCGTAAACCTATTTTTCCTGAAAAAGGAGCTTTAACCGAAGTTTTGGCAATTTGCGCCTGAATCAGTTGGGTTTGTGCCTGTGCAGAACGGAATTCAGCACTGGCAATATCGTATTCTTCCTGGCTGATGGCTTCTTTTTGAAGTAATAACCTTGCTCTTCTTTCATTTTCAGAGGCCAACGTTTGTTTTGTTCTGGCTTGTGATAGTTGGGCACGGAGCTCGACATCGTTAATCTTGAATAACTGTTGTCCTTTTGAAACATAACTACCTTCCTTGAAATTGATACTTTGTACCACTCCGGAAACTTCACTTCTGACTTCAATTTGCTCGTTCGCTTCAATAGAACCCGAAAGTAATAAGTTATCTGAAAAAACCTGTGGCTTTAAAACAATTCCGGAAACTTTTGAAGGTTTTTTGTCGCCTCCTTCTTTACCTTTCCCTTTACCGTTTTCTTCATCTTTAGCGTTATTAGCTGATATTCTGTAGAATACCATTCCGCCTAAAACTACTGCCAACAGTAAATATACAATATGTTTAAATTTCATAATACGTGTGTAATTTTATGTCAATGTTGGGATTTATTAACAAAACTACTCGTTATTATTTACATGTCTGAATGATTAAATTTTATTTAACATTAATTTAGAACTATTAGACGGCTTCCAAAAAGTACATCACTGCAAAAAGAAATCTCCTTACTCAAGAAAGAAATTTGGTTACTACAGAAAGAAATCTTCTAACAGCGGAAAGAAAGTTTATAATTACAGAAAGGAATCTTCTAACTGCAGAAAGAAAACTGTTTATTGCGGAAAGAAATTTCTCAATTGCGGAAAGAAAACAGTTCATTGCAAAGAGAAATATGTCCATTGCGAAAAGAAACCAGCTAACTGCCGGAAGCAAACAAGACACTTCGAAAAGAAACATTTCAACTGCTAAACAAAAACTGCTTTGCAATTTTCATTATCGGGATTCAACTCCGTTGTTCCCGCAAAGCTCCGCTTTGAGAATAAAAAGAAGGGTAAAAAAACATTTCAAGCGAGCTTGATGTTTTTTTACCCTTCTTTTTATTCATTCGTGACCCCATCGGGATTCGAACCCAAATCATCAGAACCGGAATCTGATATTCTATCCATTGAACTATGGGGCCATTTCATGATTATCTTTTTTTAAGTCGGACTATCTGAAAATCCAACAATCTGATAATCTAACTTATGCTAAAAGTTTTTTAACAACATTTGAAATGGTTTTACCATCAGCCTGGCCTGCCAAAGCTTTTGAAGCTGCTCCCATTACCTGACCCATAGCTGCCATACCGGAGAAGCCACCGTCAGCAATAATCTTCGCTACTGCCGCTTCAACTTCAGCTTCTGATAATTGTGCCGGTAAGAATTTTTCAATTACTGCTACCTGTGCAATTTCCGGTTCTGCTAAATCAGGACGGTTTTGTTCAGTATAAATAGCAGCACTATCCTTACGTTGTTTTACTAAACGCTGTAATAATTTGATTTCTTCATCAGCTGACAATTCTTCTTTGGCGCCACTTTCGGTTTGCGCCAATAAAATAGCCGACTTGATTGCTCTTAAAGCTTCCAATGCAACTGTATCTTTAGCTCTCATGGCAGTTTTCATCTCATCCATGATTTGTGCAGATAAACTCATACTCTTCTTCTATCTTTTATAATGTAAAGCCAGATTTTTAACAAACCTAAACTTATACTCAAATTAATAATTCATTAAAAATCCCCGTTATCCGGAAATGCGATGCGAAGTTAAAAAAAATAACCCGAAAAATCCATGGAAATTTCGGGTTACAGTAATTTAGGTTCACGTTATTTAGTCAACATTATCATGAAGGAAAGAATTATTTGAACGCAACTGAATATCGTCGTTACTATCCAACCCTAAAGATAATCTTGATCTGTTATCCTCAATTGAATTATTTGTCACATCAATTCCCATACGTTTGTAAGCCGGAACTTTTTCATACTCATCAACACGGGCCGCATTATTATGGAATTTATAATTAAACTCCTTCATTTTTCGGCGACGCTCTTCAGCACGCATTTTCAATGAATCTTCGATAGACATTTCGGTTGGAGCAAAAGAATCATTCATCAATGATTGTTGTACAACAGGATTTTGATTTTCTACCTGCTTCACAGTAATATTCAACTCTGCCGGAGTAGGATCTACAACAGGTGTTTCTTTTTTAGCCTGCGCAAATTGATTTTCGACTTCCATGTACTCTTCCAGAGAATGACGGATAACACCGTTTTGATTCACTTCGGTTACCGGAACAAACTCAACCGCTTCATTAACTTTGATATCTTTGATTTCATTAGTCAAGTCAAAAATCAATCTATCGGTATTCACTACCGGCTCTTCAACTTTAGCTATTGGCAAGTCAAACGTAAAAGCGATTTGTTCAGGTTCAGCCACCACAAACTGCGGCTCAACAACTTCGATTTCTTTCACTTCAGGAGATGTAAAATAAAAATCATTTTCATTAACCTGATTAGGCGAAACGATTTCAAAAGTTACATCCAGATTTTTGATAAACTCTGTAGTTGGCACTAAATCCATGGTAAAATATGGCTCAACCAAATCAGGTGTTGCAATTTCATCTTCCAATGAAAATACAATTTTATCTTCAACAACCGGAGCAGGTGTTTCATTTACAATTGGCGCTACTGGAGCAGCCTGAGTCACAGGTTTAGAAAAATCAAAACCTTTTGCTTCAAAAGTCTGCGTCAGATTGTGTACCAATCGCTGCTCATCTTCTAAAGAATGGATGATTTTTTTTGGCTCTGTATTAACGATTTCCGCTTGTTGTTCTACACAAAAACCAGTTGCGATAATAGTAACCGCAATTTTATCCCCTAAAGTTTCATCTTCACCAACACCCATGATGATGTTAGCATTGAATCCTGCCTCAGCCTGAATATGGTCATTGATTTCACCAATTTCATCGATCGTAATTTCATTAGTACCTGAAACGATAAGCAACAATACGTTTTTGGCACCGGTAATTTTATTATCATTTAAAAGTGGGGAATCCAATGCAGAAACTATTGCTTCTTTTGCACGGTTTTCACCATCTGCCATTGCAGAACCCATGATAGCTGTACCCGAATTTGCCAAAACAGTTTTAGCATCCTTCAAGTCAATATTTTGGGTATAGTGATGTGTAATTACCTCGGCAATTCCGCGTGACGCAGTTGCCAAGACTTCATCAGCTTTAGAGAAACCTGCTTTGAAACCAAGATTCCCATAAACTTCTCTTAATTTATTGTTATTGATTACAATTAAGGAATCAACTTGTCTTCTTAATTTTTCAACCCCAAGTAAAGCTTGTTCCGTACGGATTTTACCCTCAAACTGAAACGGAATTGTTACAATCCCCACAGTCAGGATATCTCTTTCTTTTGCAAGCTGTGCAATTACAGGTGCTGCTCCGGTTCCGGTTCCTCCACCCATACCGGCAGTGATAAAAACCATCTTCGTATTAACATCGAGCATTTTCTCGATATCCTCAATACTCTCCAAAGCCGATTGTTGACCAACATCAGGATTAGCTCCGGCCCCCAGACCTTCAGTTAAATTAACCCCCAACTGAATTTTATTAGGCACTGGACTGTTTTGTAATGCCTGTGAATCAGTATTACAAACAATAAAATCTACCCCTTTGATACCTTGTTTGAACATGTGGTTGATCGCATTACTACCACCTCCACCTACTCCGATCACTTTTATCACGTTCGACTGGTTTTTAGGCAAATCGAATGCGATACTTCCAAATTCTGAGTTGCTTTCCATACTATTTGGTTTTTTACTTTGTGTTACTTCCGACAATACTGATTACTCTGCGTTGTCTAAAAAATCTTTTATTTTGTCTATATATTTATCAAAAAACGATTTACGGATCGTTCGTTCCGTTGTTTTGGTATCAGCCATTTTAGCTTCCTCCAAAACCTTTTCAGCTTCCTGTTGCAGCATTTGCTGTTCTTCAACCGTTGGCTGTTGTACCAAAACAGGTTCAGGAACATAATTTTCCTGAGGCACCGCACTAACAGTATTATTACGAACGCTGTTCATAACCAATCCCACTGCTGTAGCATATAAAGGACTTGATATTTCTTCATTCGAATTACCTGCCAGATGCTCATTAGGATATCCGATACGGGTATCCATCCCGGTAATGTACTCCACTAACTGCTTAATGTGTTTCAATTGTGACCCACCACCTGTCAACACGATTCCTGCAATTAGTTTCTTTCTTGGATCTTCATGTCCGTAAACTCTGATTTCACTGTAAACCTGTTCGATAATTTCCACAACACGTGCATGGATGATTTTAGAAAGGTTTTTCAAAGAAATCTCTTTTGGATCACGTCCACGCAAACCCGGAATAGAAACAATTTCATTGTCTTTATTCTCACCAGGCCAAGCTGAACCAAATTTGGTTTTCAGCAATTCTGCCTGTTTTTCGATAATGGAACAGCCTTCTTTAATATCTTCGGTAATTACATTCCCCCCAAATGGCACTACTGCCGTGTGACGTATAATTCCATCTTTAAAAATGGCTAAATCTGTTGTTCCACCCCCAATATCGATCAAAGCAACACCTGCTTCTTTTTCTTCCTGGCTTAAAACAGCATCAGCCGAAGCTAAAGGCTCCAGCGTTAATCCTGACAAATCCAGTCCGGCACTCTTGATACATCTTCCCACATTACGTATCGAAGAGGCCTGTCCTACCACAACATGAAAACTGGCCTCCAGTCTTCCCCCATACATCCCGATAGGTTCTTTAATTTCTGATTGCCCGTCGATTTTAAATTCCTGGGGCAATACGTGAATTATTTCTTCTCCCGGTAACATTGCCAACTTTTGAACCTGATTGATCAAAAGGTCAATATCCTTTTCACTGATTACCTCCTCCGGATTTGGCCTTGAGATGTAATCACTGTGTTGTATACTTCGGATGTGCTGGCCGGCAATACCTACCACCACATCTTTTATTTTAAACCCGGAATCTTCTTCAGCCAAAGCAATAGCCTCCTGAATCGATTGAATAGTTTGCGTAATATTATTTACAACGCCGCGGGCCACACCTAAACTTTTAGACTTACCAACGCCTAAAATCTCAAGTTTTCCATACTCATTTTTCTTACCTATCATAGCTACGATTTTGGTCGTACCTATGTCAAGCCCTACTGCTATTCTCTCTCTTTCCATACTTTATTCTTTTGTACAAACTACCTGTGTCGTAAACTTTAAATTGATGCTCTTATATGAACCAATCAAAGTGTCTTGTACAGCTTTTTGAAAAAATGCTTTATAGTTATTAAATTTTCTTTCCATATGAATGGTTCTTCCGAAAATAATATCATAACCATAATTCCTATTCTTCATAATAATGCTTCCGTCCTCCTGAATCTGCATTCCGATGATATTTTTTTTCAAAAAATCATCGTTATAGATCATCTGCAACAGCGATACGAAACCTTTGTTTTTGGCTGTATCAATTTGACCATAAACAAGAGGCACTCTAGCGCTAAAATTTGTTGAAAGTGGCATTTTACCCCCCTCATAATCAATATAAAAAGAGGTATTATTATTAAAAACACGCGCGATTGGGGACTTCTGTTTTACGACTGTTTTTAACTTACCGTCAACACTCACATATACCTCAGAATCTTCTATCAGGCTGTGTTTGTTAAGGGTTTGCTCTATACTCTTCAAATCTAGATTTTCTTTTTTAATCGTAGAAGCACCTCCAAATTTTTCTTTCAACAAGTTATTAACCATTTCGTGCGTAACAAATGGACTTTCAGCATTTAAAAATTCGATCTTCGGTTTCGAAATTTTCCGTTGTTCGTTTCTTTTTGAGGTAAACGAATACAAAAAAATGACCAATCCAAAAATCGCAATCAGCTGAATATTTAATAACCAATTTCTACGCATCTAATGCATTTTTAATTTCAGGAACCATTTCTCCTACATCGCCGGCACCAATGGTTACAATAACCGGTGCATCCGATGCTTTCAACAATCCAATCAGTTCATTTTTCTGAACCAATTTTTTATTTGGATTTTCAATTTTATCCAAGAGCCATTGTGATGTCACTCCTTCCATAGGCAACTCACGGGCCGGATAAATATCCATCAGCAATACTTCATCAAACTGCGACAGGCTTTTAGCAAAATCATCGACAAAATCGCGTGTTCTGCTAAATAAATGCGGCTGGAATACAGCCAAAACTCTTTTACCGGGATACAACTCACGCACCGCTTGATGCACGGCATTAATCTCGGTTGGATGGTGTGCATAGTCATCAATATACACAAACTCCGGTTTTCTGATTTGGAACGAAAAACGACGTTTTACTCCTTTAAATGTTGCTAACGCTTTAGCAATAGCGACGGTTGGGGTTCCGTACGTACTAGCCATTGCCAAAGCCAGCAACGCATTGGTTAAGTTATGCTTTCCTGGCAATCCAAATTTTATATCTTTTATCTCTTCGGTTGGTGTTGTAACATCAAACACATACCAACCGTCAATTATCCTAACATTATGTGCTACAAATTTTGAACCGTCATTTACTCCTACGGTAATCCCTTCCAAAGGCAACCCATTGATTACAAACAAATTGCTCTTATCCTCAACTTTATCCGCAAATTCCTGAAATGAGGCTTTGATAGACGCATCATCACCATAAATATCCAAATGATCCGCATCCATTGACGTGATGCAGGCCAAATTGGGGTGCAAATGTAAAAAAGATCTATCAAATTCGTCTGCTTCTACGACAGTAATTGTTTTACCGGTTCCAATTAAATTGGAATTATAGTTTTCAACAATTCCTCCCAAAAAAGCCGTAACATCAACTCCGCTTTCATGTAAAACATGCCCTAAAATACTGGAAGTCGTTGTTTTACCATGCGTACCGGCAACTGCAAAACAATAGGTATCTTTTGTAATTATACCCAAAACTTCAGCACGTTTTTTTACCACATACTCATTATCCAGAAAATAATTCCATTCCGAATGTGTCTTCGGCACGGCTGGAGTTATGATTACCAAGGTATTTTCTTTGGTAAAATCAGTTGGAATCTGACGGACATCATCTTCAAAATGAATCGCAATCCCACTTGCAACGAGTTCATCGGTAAGCATCGTTGGCGTTTTATCGTATCCTGTTACTTTTTTTCCGATAAATTTAAAGTAACGGGCCAAGGCGCTCATTCCGATTCCGCCTATACCGATAAAATAAACGTTATGTATCTGATTTAAATTCATTTTTTATCTAACTAATTTTACTATTTCGTCAGCAATCTGTTTTGTTGCGTCCGGCAAAGCCAATTTCTTTATGTTATCACTCAAAACCTGTTGCTTCCCTTCATCATTAATTAATCCATCAAAAACTACTTCAAATTGGGTATCCAATTCATTTTCCTTCATTAAAATTGCTCCGTTTTTATCAACTATTGCCTGGGCATTTTTAGTTTGGTGATCTTCAGCAACATTCGGTGACGGAATAAAAATTACCGGTTTACCCACAATAGCCAATTCCGACACTGAAGAAGCTCCTGATCTTGAAATAACTACATCTGCAGCAGCATAAACCAAATCCATCCTATCAATAAAAGCAAGTACCTGAACGCCTCGTTTTTCAGAAAATTGTTTGTACTCTTCAAAATACAATTTCCCGCATTGCCAGATGATTTGGAGATTTTGACCCACAAGCCAATCTATCTCTTTGGAAATTAACTGATTGATTCTTCTCGCACCTAAACTTCCACCTAAAATCAACACAGTTTTTTTTGAAGCATCCAATTTGAAATAATGAAGTGCTTCTTCCTTTTTATCTTCTACCGAAATCAGATCCTGACGGACAGGATTTCCTGTTAGTATCATATTTTCTTTTGGAAAAAACCGTTCCAAATTTTCGTAAGCGACACAAATTTTATTCGCTTTTTTGCTTAATAGCTTATTAGTAATTCCCGGATATGAGTTTTGCTCCTGAATTACAGTTGGAATTCCTAACATGGAAGCCACTTTCAAAACAGCTCCGCTGGCAAATCCTCCTGTTCCGATTACCACATCGGGCTTGAATTTTTTTATAATCCCAAATGATTTTGCCAAGCTCGACATTAACTTCAATGGAAACATGGCATTCTGTAATGTAAGCTTACGCTGTATTCCTGCAATCCACAAACCTTTAATAGAATATCCTGCCTGAGGAACTTTTTGCATTTCCATTTTATCACTGGCACCAACGAAAAGAATTTCTGCTTTTGGATATCTCGTTTTTAACTCATTTGCAATTGCAATTGCAGGATAAATATGACCTCCTGTTCCACCACCACTAATTATGAATCTTGGATTCTCCTTCATCTTTATTTATTTAAAACTGCATTCATCGGATTCGTTACATCTTCAATTGAATAACTTCCTTCCGCCTCACCTTCAATTATATTTTCTTCTGCTAATTCCCTATCTATAATCCTTTGCAAAACATCTTCCCTTTTTTGCTTCTCTATATTTTCCTGAGCAATTTCCTCTTCTTTTTTGGTCACATTCAAAATGATACCCAATGCAGCACAAGTCATCCAGATAGAAGTTCCCCCGCTACTGATTAAAGGTAATGTCTGACCGGTTGTAGGCAACAACTCGACTGCGACACCCATATTTATGAAAGCCTGAAAGATAATCGGGAAACCGAGGCCTGCGACGACTAACTTCCCAAACACCGTTGGGGCTTTATACGAAGCGATTACAAATCGAATAAACAAAATCAGATAAATCAGGATAATAAAAAATGCGCCCGCAAGTCCTAACTCTTCCACAATAATGGCAAAAATGAAATCGGAAGAAGATTGCGGCAAGAAATTTTTCTGTACACTTTTTCCCGGTCCTAAACCATATAACCCTCCTGAGGCAATGGCTGTTTTTGCTTTTTCGATTTGGTAATCATCTTCATCAGGTTCATCTGAAGTAAAATTTTCTATACGACTAATCCAAGTATCAACACGGTTTGGGAATGCATCAGGAAATGCTTTTACTAATAAAACGAAGAAAGCAAAAGACACAACTCCCATCGCTACAATAATCGCACTATTCCGAATGGGATAATTCCCCACAAAAGTCAACAACATAACCATTGAAAATATCAATGCCGTCGTTGAGAAGTTGGCTGGTAAAATCAAAGCCAGCGTAATAAACACTGGAATCCAGAGCTCAACAAACGACTTTTGAAAAGTCATATCCTCTATTTCCGTTTTCGAAAGGTAACGGGCAACGTATAAAAACAAGACTATTCCGGCAAATGCAGAAGGCTGAAACGTGATTCCTACAAAGGGCACCGATATCCAGCGACTGGCATTCGCACCATCAATCATCGTTCCCTTTAACATGGTATAAGCCAACAATATCCATGCTACTGGCAACAGTACCCTTGAGATACTTCTGAAATAATGGTATGGGATTTTCTGCACCTGAAACATAATCCAGACACCTGCAGATAAATGCACCAAATGCTTGATTAAATACACCAACGTATTACCGGTTCCGTGTTTTTGGTAAGCCAAATTACTACTGGCGCTATATACCGGAATAAACGAAATAAGAGCCAACAATGCCACCATTGCCCAAATTACCTTATCTCCTTTTAAATTATGTATTAACGTTTTCATTTATTTAGCTTTAAGCTCTATTAATTCAATATGATTGGCAAAAGCCTATAAATTTTGAACCGCCTGTTTGAACTGACGGCCTCTGTCTTCGTAATTTTCGAACAAATCGAAACTTGCACAAGCGGGTGACAATAAAACTGTATCACCTTTTTCGGCAATTTTATAAGCCTGCCTTACAGCTTCAGTCATACTTGACGCCTCCACCAATGTATCCACAACACCTGCAAAAGCTTCGATAATTTTCTTATTATCAATACCCAAACACACAATTGCTTTTACTTTTTCATTTACCAACGGCATCAATTCTGTGTAATCATTTCCTTTATCAACACCACCAACAATCCAAACCGTAGGTGTAGTCATACTGTCCAAAGCAAAGAAAGTTGCATTTACATTCGTCGCTTTTGAATCGTTAACATATTGCACATTCTGGATCTTAAGTACTTTTTCCAAACGGTGCTCCACACCTTGGAAATCAGACAAACTTTCGCGGATTGTCTCTTTTCTGATTTTCAAAAGTTGTGCTACTGTTGCTGCAGCCATGGCGTTTTTAACGTTGTGTTTTCCTTCTAATGATAATTGATTTGTTGGCATAACAAAAGGTTCTTTTGTGGTATTGATGTTAATATTGTTTTCTTCTAAAAAGGCTCCGAAATCAAGCGGTTTCGTTAATGAAAAGGGAACCAGTTTTGCTTTGGTGGTATTATTTTCCAGCCAATTTTTTATTGCTTCATCATCTGCATCATAAATCAGGTAATCTTCTTCAGTCTGATTCATGGTTATCCTGAATTTTGCAGCGATATAATTTTCGTATTTATAATCGTAGCGGTCTAAATGATCCGGGCTGATATTGGTTATGATGGCGATATGAGGTTTGTATGTTTCGATTCCGTCCAACTGAAAGCTGCTCAGCTCCAGCACATACGTATCATACTTTCCTTCCGCCACCTGCCATGCATAGCTTTTCCCAATATTTCCGGCTAAACCAACATTTAATCCACCTTGCTTCAACAAATGATACGTAAGCATTGTGGTTGTCGTTTTTCCGTTACTTCCTGTAATCCCGATTGTAACCGCATCGGTAAACTGATTCGTAAATTCAATTTCGGAAAGCACTGGGATGTTTGCTTTTTTTAGCTTTTTTACAATTGGTGCTTTATCCGGAATCCCAGGACTTTTCATCACCACATCAGCATTTAAAATCAGATCTTCGGTGTGTTTTTCATCTTCGAATTTGATCTTATGCAGCGATAAAACTTCTTTATAGTTATTTTTAATCTGACCGAAATCAGACACAAATACTTCGTACCCTTTCTTTTTTCCAAGAATTGCCGTTCCAACACCGCTTTCTCCTCCGCCTAAAACTACTAATCTCATATTATCTTAATTTTAGGGTTACAATTGAAACAATCGCCAGTAAAATTCCCACGATCCAGAAACGGGTCACAATTTTACTTTCATGATATCCTTTTTTCTGATAGTGGTGATGCAAAGGAGACATTAAGAAAATGCGTCGGCCTTCACCATATTTCTTTTTCGTGTATTTGAAATAAGCAACCTGTAATACAACTGACAGATTTTCGGCCAAAAAGATTCCGCAGATAACCGGTATCAACATTTCTTTGCGTACAGCGATTGCCAAAACAGCAATAACACCACCGATAGTCAAACTTCCGGTATCACCCATAAAAACAGCTGCCGGATAGCTGTTATACCATAAAAATCCTACCAATGCTCCTACAAAAGCCGCAATAAACACCGTCATTTCCCCGGAATTCGGGATAAACATGATATTCAGGTAGTTTGAGAAAATAATATTACCCGAAACAAAAGTGAATACGCCGAGAGCAATAACCGAAATAGCCGATGTACCAGCTGCAAGTCCGTCGATACCATCCGTCAGGTTAGCACCATTTGAAACAGCCGTAATGATAAAAATCACAATTGGGATAAATATCACCCAAGCCCAGTTTTCATATCCATCACCCATCCATGCCAATAATTCAGCATAATCAAATTCATTATTTTTAAAGAATGGAATGGTTGTAGCGGTTGATTTTTCTTCCAATGAAATTGGATTGATTGTATTTTGAACCGAATTCACAACGATTTTTGTAGGCTGAGATTCTTTGCGTACCGTAACACCGGGATGAAAATACAAGGTTGCCCCAACAATTACTCCAAGTCCGATTTGACCAATCACTTTGAAGATTCCTTTCAATCCCTGTTTATCTTTTTTAAACACTTTGATGTAATCATCCAAGAAACCGATTAATCCCATCCATAACATGGAAACAATCAAAAGAATGATATAAATATTATTCAGTTTAGCCAATAAAAAAACCGGAATCAAAGTCGAAAAAATGATAATGATTCCTCCCATGGTCGGTGTTCCAGCTTTTTGCGTCTGACCTTCCAAACCAAGTTCACGTACTGTTTCCCCGATTTGCTGGCGGCGTAAAAAACCGATTACCCTTTTACCATAAATAGTAGACAGCAACAAGGACATGATAATAGCCAAAGCTGATCTAAAAGTGATATACTGGAAAACTCCTGTTCCCGGAACATCCATAGTTTTATCTAAGTACTCAAATAAATAGTATAACATATCCTATTTTTATTTGTTAAGTTGTTCTAATATTTCTTTTACAATTTTCATATCGTCAAAATCATGGCGTACACCGTTGATTTCCTGATAGGTTTCATGCCCTTTCCCGGCAATCACAATGATATCATTTGCTTCTGCCATCTGGCAAGCCATTTTTATTGCTTGTTTTCTATCCACAATTGACACATATTTTTTGAAGTTTTCGGCTGAAACTCCGGCTTCCATTTCATTAATGATAACCTGCGGATCTTCGGTACGCGGATTGTCGGAAGTAATAATAACATTATCACTCAAGTTTGTTGCAATACCAGCCATCACAGGCCTTTTCGTTTTATCCCTGTCTCCTCCACAACCTACAACCGTGATTAATTTTTCATTTTTGGTTCTGATGTCATTAATCGTATTCAGTACATTTTCCAACGCATCAGGTGTGTGTGCATAATCAACAACAGCTGTAATTTTTCCGTTCGAAACAATATACTGGAAACGTCCTGAAACACTTTCCAATTCAGAAAGTAATCGTAACGCTTCAATTTTTTCAATTCCCAATTCAATCGCCACTGCATAAATTGCCAATAGATTGTAAGCGTTGAAATTACCTATCAGGCGAGTCCATACTTCCTGTTCATTTATTTTCAACTGCAATCCAGACAATTGGTTTTCAAGAATTATTGCTTTATAATCAGCATATGTTTTCAAGGCATATGTCAACTTTTTAGCCTGTGTATTTTGAAGCATTACACTTCCGTTTTTGTCATCTATATTGGTGATTGCAAAAGCCGATTTTGGCAAATGATCAAAGAATGACTTTTTCACATCCCGATATTCGGCAAATGTTGGATGATAATCCAAATGATCATGTGATAAATTTGTAAAGACACCGCCTCTGAAATGAAGACCTTCAGTACGTTTTTGGTGTATACCGTGTGAACTCACTTCCATAAAGCAGTATTCACAACCTTCTTCAACCATCTCATTCAGATAATGATTGATTGCAAGCGAATCTGGTGTGGTATGTGTTGCTTTATATTCCGTTTCATCAACCAAAATTTTAACCGTTGAGAGCAATCCGACTTTATAATCAGCCTTCTTGAACATTTGGTATAGCAAAGAAGCAATAGTTGTTTTACCATTAGTTCCCGTAACTCCTATTAATTGTAATTTTTCGGAAGGATTTCCATAAAAATTAGCTGCTAAAAATGCCAAAGCAGTATTCGTATCAGCAACCTGAACATAGGTAATTTGCGACAGAAGATTTTCCGGCAACGTTTCGCACACAACAACTGCAGCTCCTAAAGAAATTGCCTTATCTATAAATGCATGACCGTCTGAAACCGTTCCTTTGATTGCAACAAACACATCATCAGCCGTTATTTTACGGGAATCAAATTGAATGGCATTCACGATAACATCAGTGGAACCGTGAACCGATTCGATGCTGATTTTATATAATATGTCTTTTAACTTTTGCATTACGACAATTCGAGAATTATTGTATTATTTTTAATAAGAGGCTGTCCAGGAAGAATAGATTGTTTTTTTACTTTCCCGAAACCAATCACTTTAACTTTCATGTTCAGGTTTTCCAAAAGTGCCACGGCATCCATACCCGGCATTCCTTTCACATTCGGTATAACTTTCGGCTTATTGTTTACTTTATCGTTGTATACCTGATAATTCGTTTCCTGATTTTTAAATCTTTTCTTTAATGTCTTGATTTCATTTGTTGACGGGACATCGGTAAAAACCTTTTGGGCAATTCGTTTGAAAACCGGCCCTGCCACATCAGCACCGTAATAATTATTCTTCGATGTATTAGGTTTATGCACAACCACAATACATGAATATTTCGGATTATCTGCTGGAAAGTACCCAACAAATGAAGATGCATAATACACATGTCCGTCTCCTTTATGATAATCAACTTTTGCAGTTCCTGTTTTCCCGGCCATGGAAAAATCCTTCGAATATAATTTAGAAGCCGTTCCTTTTTTTACCACATTTTGTAAAACTGCACGAACTTTTAAAAGTGTTTTATCCGAGCATATCTTCGGATTAATGACCTGCTTATCAAATTTTTTAATCGTCTTATTCCATTCTTTTACTTCCTGCACAAACATCGGCTTTACCATTTCACCATTGTTAGCTACAGCATTATACAACGTTAATGTCTGCAAAGGCGTAACGGAAACTCCGTAACCAAATGCCATCCAAGGAAGAGAGATTCCGCTCCAGCCATTCTGGCCCGGTTGTGGTATTTTAGGAATACCCTCTCCTTTAAATGGTAACCCCAGAGGTCTATTTAACCCCAAATTGTTAACTCGGTCAACAAACTGTTTTGGATTGGTTTTATAATTTTCGTAAACGGCCTGAACTAAAACGGTATTTGAAGAAACCTCGAAGCCACGAGCCAAAGAAATTTTACCATATCCGCCTTCATGTGAATCACGAACATGGCGTCCTTTATAGACAATATCACCTCCTTTGGAATCGTATATTTTGCTTGTATCCACTTTTTCATCATCCAATAGCGCTATTAAATCTAATAACTTGAATGTAGACCCAGGTTCGTGGGATTCCCCGATCGCATAATTCACAGTCTCATAATAAGTACCGTCTTTACCTCTTCCTAAATTGGAAATAGCTTTCACTGCTCCGGTTTTAGTTTCCATCACCACCACACAACCATGATCAGCTTCATACTCCTCCAATTGCTTCAATAGAGCATGATGCGCAATATCCTGCACATACACATCAATTGTAGAAACAATATCATAACCGTCACGCGGTTCAACTTCGTTATTATCATGAATCGGCTTCCATTGCCCTTTCGCAATTTTCTGCTTTAGGATTTTACCGTCTTTACCGTTAAGAAACTGACTGAAAGCACCTTCAATACCCACCGGAAGCAATCGTCCTTTATCATCATAGCGTTCATAACCGATCGTTCTTTTGGCAATTTTACCTATTGGATGTTCCCTCACCGTTTCCTGTTCGGTAATAATACCTCCTTTGTAAGCTCCTAAATTAAATAATGGAAACCCCTTAATCGTCATATACTGCGTATAACTCAAATCACGGGCTACCATAAAATAACGGCTTTTGTTTGCTCTCGCTTTTCTAAACTCATTCAAATAGCCTGAACTCGATTTCCCAAGGAATGCTCCCAATGAATCAGAAAGTGGTTTGATAAACTTATCGAAATTCTCTTTAGTAGGAGCAACCGCATCAAAACGTATGGTATATTCAGGGATTGACGTCGCCAGTAAACTACCGTCTGATGAATAAACATTCCCTCTGTTTGCCGGAATAACAAAATTTTTAACTGTCCGTTCCTTTGCCAACTGACGGTAATAATCACCTTCCACCCACTGAATGTTCGTCAGCTTCACACCAACAGCAGTCACCATAATCAAAATGATTAAAGCAACCACATAAATACGATTCAATATGTTTCTGTTTTCTACTGCCATAGCTTATCCCAAGCTGATTTTTCTTTTGCTACTTTTATTTTTTTCGGAGGAACCGATGATGGAAATATTTCTTTTGCTTCCATCTTCAACGCAACGGTCGACTCCATCTTTATCTTCATTAATTCTGAACGGCGGTCTACAAATTCCGAACGTAATTCTTTTACTTCATTTGTTAACTCGGCGATTTTAAAAATTTTTTCTTCATAACTGTGTGTATTTGCAATCATGATTATTGCCAGAAAGATCAAAAACACAATAAACCGCCAGTTTTTTACCGCATCTTCATTCACCAGAAATCTGGCTTTCAACAAATTATACAACTTCCCTTTCATTATATTTTTTCAGCGATTCTCAATTTGGCACTACGTGCCCTGTTATTGATTTTGATTTCAGCATCAGAAGGAACAATCAACTTACCGATTGCCTTGAACGGAACTTCAAACCGTCCAAACATATCTCGCTCCGGCTCTCCTTCAAACATTCCGTTTTTAATGAAGCGTTTCACCAATCTGTCTTCAAGGGAATGATACGAGATCACACTTAATCTTCCTCCAGCATCCAAAATTTCAAGAGTTTGTTCCAAGAATTCCTTCAAAACTTCCATTTCCTGATTTACCTCAATACGGATCGCTTGGTAAATTTGTGCCAGAATTTTATTCGCTTTGTGAGCCGGTAAAAAACGAGCCAAAACCTGCTTTAGATCCTCAGTATTTACAATAGTTTCCTTTTCACGTGCTTCGATAATTGTCCGTGCTAAAGCCGGTGCATTTTTCAGTTCACCATATTCTAAAAAAATACGACGTAAATTTTTATCGTCGTATTCGTTCACCACCCGGTATGCACTTAATTCATTTTTCTTACTCATGCGCATATCGAGTCCGGCGTCGAATCGCGTTGAAAAACCACGCTCAGGAACATCAAACTGATGGGACGAAACCCCCAAATCACCTAAGATTCCATCTACTTTTTTAATGCCGTAAAAACGGAGAAATCTTTTAATATATCTGAAATTTTCTTTTATCAGCGTAAATCGTTCATCCTGTATTTCATTCGCCCAAGCATCTTCATCCTGATCGAATGCAAACAATTTTCCGTTTGGTCCCAAATGGGATAAAATTTCACGGGAATGTCCGCCACCTCCAAAGGTTACATCCACATAAACCCCATCAGGCTTAACATTCAAGCCTTCAACCGTCTCCTTCAATAATACCGGATTATGATATTCCATCTAAATCATCGTTTATGTTACCCATTACTTCTTCAGCCAAATCTGCAAAATCAACATCTGCATCATCAATAGCTTTTTCATACAAATCCTTATCCCAAATCTCAACGATATTAACCGCCGAAGACAACACTACGTTACTTGCAATTGAAGCAAAAACAGCCAAGTCTTTAGGAACCAACAATCTTCCTGTCGAATCAATTTCAACCATACGCACACCAACCGTAAATCGTCTGATAAAATCATTGTGCTTCTTGTTGAATCGATTAAGTTTGTTGATTTTTTGCATCATCAAATTCCATTCTACCATTGGATACAACTCCAAACATTGCTGAAAAACAGATCGTTTTAAAACGAATCCGTCCTGCAACGAAGAAGCCAACTGATTCTTCAAAGCCACAGGTAACATCAACCTGCCCTTCGCATCAGCCTTACATTCATATGTTCCAATGATGGTATTCAATGAGTTACACTTTTTGCATGATAATGTACAAATGTAAAAAATAATTTACCACATTTTACCACAAATTACCACTTTGTTAATAAGTTTTACACTTTTAAAACCAAAAAAATCTGAAACAAATTGATTTTATTAGCTTTTTGAAAGTGGGAGGAAATTTCACAATATTTCCGATTATTAACATTAATGCAAATATCTTTTAAAATTCAAACACCTTAATAAATCGTAAAAAACTACACTTCAGTCAATTAAATAGCAGAAAGGGCTATTCATCAATTTCTATACCCTTATTTGTTTTAAAATATTCTATATTTGTGAATTGATAGACAAACCAAACAGAGAAGAGATAGTGGAGAACTTAATAAAAGACGGTAAATACGAATACTTTGAAGCCGGAGAAGGAACCCCGATTATTATATTACACGGATTAATGGGCGGATTGAGTAATTTTGACGGAGTTGCCAACTACTTTCCACAGAGAGGATACAAAGTTGTCATTCCCCAATTGCCTTTATACACACAAAATATTTTAAAAACGAACGTAAAATCTTTTGCAGTTTATGTAAAGAATTTCATGGATTACAAAAAATTCGACCGGGCTATCCTTTTAGGAAATTCACTTGGCGGGCATATCTCATTGTATTTCACAAAAATGTACCCCGAAAGAGTTTGCGGTTTAGTAATCACAGGAAGTTCAGGCTTATATGAAAGTGCAATGGGAGACAGCTATCCAAAACGCGGCGACTACGAATACATCAAAAAGAAAGCCGAAGATGTGTTTTACAACCCTGAAATTGCAACCAAAGAAATCATTGACGACGTTTACAACACGGTGAATGACCGTGTAAAACTGATAAAGACTTTAACCATTGCCAAAAGTGCCATCAGACACAACATGGCAAAAGATTTACCTAAAATGCATGTCCCAACCGGAATTATCTGGGGAAAACAAGACAAGGTTACACCACCTGATGTAGCTGAAGAATTTCACAGATTATTACCAAATTCAACATTATACTGGATAGACAAATGTGGTCATGCCGCCATGATGGAACATCCAGATGAATTCAACAGAATTCTTGGCGAATGGCTTGAAAATAAAGCAGAACATAAAGAATAAATCAAGTCCCCCTAACCCAAACGTTAGGGGAATTTTTATAAAATAAAGAGCAATGAAAATCAACACTGCCGAATTTATCATCAGTAATTCGATCGTAAGCAAATGCCCACAGGAACGCATACCTGAATACGCTTTCATCGGAAGATCAAATGTAGGAAAATCTTCCCTGATCAATATGCTGACCAATCATAAAAATTTAGCCAAAACATCTGCAAGACCGGGAAAAACTCAACTAATAAACCACTTCAAGATCAACAACAACTGGTTTTTAGTAGATTTACCAGGTTATGGATACGCCCGCGTTTCCAAGAAAACAAAAGAAGTATTCCAAAAATTCATCACTGATTATTTTGAAAAAAGAGAACAGTTAGTTTGCGCATTTGTATTAATAGACATCCGTCACGAAGCACAAAAAATCGATCTTGAATTCATTACCTACCTTGGCGAAACACAGGTTCCTTTTTGTATTATTTTCACCAAAGCCGATAAAATTTCAAAAGGAAAAATAGAACAGCATGTTGCCGCTTACCGCAAAGCTTTACTAGCCAATAACTGGGAAGAAATGCCCCAATATTTTGTCACTTCATCTTTGGACGTAATTGGCAAGGAAGGAGTTTTAGAATACATAGATTCCGTAAACCAGGAAATATTCAAAAACAACGACAATTTCATATAAAAAAAAGGCCTGAATTCAGGCCTTTTTTTTTAATTATATGTTTTCAATTCGGTAGTCATAAAACCGGCATCTTCTTTTATCTGTCCGATTTCGTCATGCCAGAAAATATGAGAGTCATTTATAGTCTTTGAATTTGTATATTTAAAAACCTTACAATGAAACGTTCCTGCCGGCACGGTAATCAACGAATCCATATCAATCACTTCATGCGTAATAACAGCATTATCAGTAGGTCTGGTAATCTGCCATGTATCTCCCAAAGCCGCTCCTTTTTTATAAATTTTTGAAAAATAGTCTCCGTTATTATTTGAGTCTGTCAACAAAAAATCCCCTTTCTGCTTCCATAAATCAGTTGCTGAATTAGTCAGATCCCCTGAAGGATTATATATTTTTCTACTAACCAAAAATCCTGATCCGTTACATTCGCCTATTGCAAAACTTATCGTCCCGGCTTCCATTCCAAATTGGGTAACATTTACGGTAAAAGATTTCCCTGTCTGTACAAAAGGAATATCCGACACACAATTTTCACCTGAAGATTCCCCTCCGTCACTACTACATCCAACACCAATAAACAAAGTAAAAGCAGCAACTAATTTTGTAATTTTTTTCATGAATTATTTTTTGACGCGAAGATATATATATCACTATTCTTCGCTCTTCAATTCTAATTTTTCAGCAAAATAATCGCAGAAATCACGCATCGTTGCACTCATCTTTTCGTCAGCAGTAGCTCTTTCAAAAGTATCTGCCATAGCAACCAAAGTCTGATGAAAGAAAACCTTCATTTCATCGACCGGCATATCTTTTGTCCAAAGATCAATACGCATGGTTTCTTTAGCATTGCTGTCCCAAATATTCAACATAATTGCTTTTGCCTCTTCATTTTCAACACCACCATCTTTGGCGGTCCAATGCAATTTTTCGGGAACATGATTTTCGTCAAGCGAAATTTCGAATAGTATATCTGAAGTTTTTGTAATTGCCATTATTTAGCGGGTTTATATTTAGATTTTTGAAATATTTCTTTAGCATCCAACACCATCATTTTCTGTGCCGGAATATCATTATTTTCCATAAATGACCTAACAATTTGCCATCCTAGCCAAACACCAATTCTGGAAGGTGTATCTTTATCATTATCCATTCCGAATTTTGAAAAAGGGCCTGGTGCAATAAAATTTTGTATTAATTTCTGATCTGGGCTATATAAATAATTCTGTTCAACAAAATACTTCCAAACCTCCACATCATTCTCTTCACACCATTTAATCTCTTCTGCTGTATAACAGATTTTATCCTCATCAGTAACCTCAGGCAAGAACATATCTTTCATGTACATTTGCTTTCCGGCAAAAATAATCTGTGATAAAAAATCACGTTCTGTTGGCGGTTTAATCTTTCCGAAAGACAATTGATCCACAACATCCGGAAGCATTTGTCCTTCTTCAAATGTTTTTTTAAGATACTCAGGATATTCATAAACCCAACTGTCTTTTCCTAGATACATTTCCAATGAAATAATCAAAACATTTTTATCACGGTCATAAATAACTTTTTGTTCCGGATCAGCATTGTTGATCATTGTATAAATCTTCGGAATTTTTGTGCTCGGATAATAAAACTGAACATATTTGAACAATTTTTCGATTTCTTCTTTTTGTTTATCGAAATTATCGTAACGCTTTTCAACTTGCTGATATAATTTGCGCCACATCGGATCAGAAATCGACTCAAGCAAAGCCTGTTCCTGTTGTGGAGTCATGCTTTCCGGAAAAAATTGGGGATATTGCGCTTTTAATTTTGGAAAATCCTGGGGCTTTGTTTCGAAAAACACCTTGTCATAACGTACAATTTCTACATTTAGTGGTTTTTCTTCAGCTTCTTCTTTAATCTTGTCGTTCTTTTTACAAGAGACAACTGCCAGAATCAACAATGAAAAATATAAAATTTTCTTCATCAAATTAGTGTTTAGCATCTCAAACGAAATGAGTATAAAATTATTATTTTTGCAAATATACATTGGTTTTTAATAGAAAGAGTCACTATGCAAAAAATTAGCACAATCAATACCGATAAAACAAACACACATATTGTAAACTGGCTAAAATCTTACGCCGAAAGCGCCAAAGTAAATGGTTTCGTAGTTGGAATTTCAGGAGGAATTGATTCGGCGCTTACCTCAACGCTTTGCGCACAGACAGGCTTACAGACTTTATGCGTTGAAATGCCAATACACCAGGCTCAAAGCCATGTCAACAGAGCACAGGAACATATCACCCAACTAAAAGCACGCTTTTCAAATGTTTCTGACACAAGGGTAGATTTAACTCCTGTTTTTGAAAGTTTAAAAACTGAAGTTCCCAGCAGCGACAACGAAGCAAAATTAAACTTATCACTAGCAAATACCCGTGCCCGACTGAGAATGACTACTTTATATTATATGGCCGGAATTCACGGACTCTTAGTAGCAGGAACAGGAAATAAAGTCGAAGATTTCGGGGTTGGTTTTTTTACAAAATATGGAGATGGAGGAGTTGATTTGAGTCCGATCGCCGACCTACTCAAAAGCGATGTAAGAGCATTGGCAAATTATTTAAATGTGCCTGATTCCATCTTAAATGCGGCACCGACAGACGGCTTATTTGGTGACGACCGAAGCGATGAAGATCAATTAGGAGCCAGTTATCCGGAACTGGAATGGGCCATGGAACAGCTGGAAAAAGGAAAGACTTCAACCGACTTTGAAGGCAGGGAACGCAAGGTTTTCGAGATCTACCAAAGACTTAACACAATCAACCAACACAAGATGACCGCAATTCCCGTATGTAAAATTCCTACAGAATTCAAGCAAAAATAATACTGATTTTCAGATTTTTATAAAAATTTTCCGTAACTTTACAGCCCCGCTTTGTTCAATTTAATATTTAGGAGTTATGGTGAAGATAGGACTTGCCGACAACCATCCAGTTGTCCATTATGGCATTAAATCGTATTTTAAAGAGCATTCTGATATCACCTTAGTAGGAATTGTTGACAATTTTGAAATGGTTGAAGAAATGCTGAAAAGAAAGGAAATTGACGTTCTGGTTATGGATTTAGAATTAGACGGTCTTTCAAGTATTAATCTAATTAAAGCTTTACTGAAAGATCACCCAAAACTAAAAATCGTCTTGTTTTCCAACTTGAATGAACAGGTTTATGCACCGAATGCTATTAAAGCAGGTGTTTCCTCTTTTATTCAAAAATCAGAAAAACTTGATATTTTGGCGTCGACCATTATCAAAGTGAATCGTGGCGCTGTAATTTTCAGCGAAGCTGTCAAACGCAACATGGCACTCATCTCTAAACAGGCAAAATCTGAGCGTTTGTACAGAAAATTATCTACCCGTGAAGTAGAAGTTTTACGCTACTTGTCAAATGGTAAGAAAAACAAGGAAGTAGCAGAAGCATTGCACCTTAATGAAAAAACCATCAGTACATACAAACTTCGCTTATTAGCCAAGCTGAATGTAACTAACTTGGTTGATTTGGTTAATAAAGCTAAAACACTGGAAATTGTCTAACTATACACCGACGTTACTCTTCCCAATTTGCCGGAAAAAGTTACGTACAAGTTTAGAGTATTCATCACCATAGAGAGATTTTCTACAATATTAGCATCCGTTTCATTTGAAATGGATGCTTTTTTTTACCCAAATAAAAATTTCAGATAGCACTCCACATCTTAACTTCCTTTGGAATGAGATTTAAAAACTATACGGAATTACAACTCTTCCCAAAATTTCGGCGATATCTTTTGACAGCTTATTATAATCGGTAATCAAAGAAAGAACTTCTGAATTATCTGCATTACTCTCTTTTGGTAAATTATACATTACCTCTCTAATGACTTTGTCAATCAAAAATCTTCTGAAAGTCAACACCGTTTCGGTAACATTCTGACTTATGGTCGTTTCTTTCATTTTGACATAAATTTCTTTGGCCTCCCAGTTATTCAATGGATTTTTTTCATCTTCCATGATAATACTAGTAATTTCCTGAGCCATTTCCGGCGGTAAATCCATTAAATACTTCTCAAGATTAAATTCATTATTCTGATTGAAGAAATCCATCAGATTATTATAAATATCCTTAAAATGAGGATTTACAAATTCGACCTCATCATCTTGGAGACTAAGGAAAATTCTTTGGTAAACTTTGCATTTTGTTCGTTCTTCAACCCTTTTCAACTCACCATCCTCATCAGCTTTCCAAAAAGAATCTTTAAATTCTTCTTCAACATTTCCGTAACGCAATAAAAGCTCAATAATTTTGCGTTCCAAAATATACTGAACATCGACTTTGGCATTTACCGCTACATTTTCGGTTTTATGAACTTCAAAGGCTTTCTGTTCCTGCTTTATTTTTTTATTCGCGTCAGAAATATCTTTTTGAGTTAATTGTGCAAGTGTATTAAAAATCACTTCCTCAGAAATATCCATAATACGGGCACATTCCTGCACATAAACTTCCCGTTTAATTCTATCCGGAATTTTCGAAATACTAGTTACCATGTCCCGGATTAATTCGGCTTTTTTGATAGGGTCATTTTTAGCATCCTTCATCAAAAGCGAAGCCTTGAATTGAATAAAATCCATGGCATTTTCATCCAGGTAACGAATTAAATCATCATGCGGCGTTTTTTTAGCAAAGCTATCCGGATCATCACCATCTGGAAACGAACACACGCGAACATTCATTCCTTCTTCAAGAATCAAATCAATCCCTCTGATGGAAGCGCGCAAACCGGCGGCATCCCCATCAAAAAGAACAGTTACATTTTTCGTCAGTCTGTTAATCAATCGGATTTGATCAGGCGTTAGCGCTGTTCCGGAAGAAGAAACAACATTTTCAATTCCGGCCTGATGCATTTGGATCACATCGGTATACCCTTCACACAAAAAGCAATTATCCAATTTTGCAATAGACTGTTTTGCATGATAAATTCCATACAAAACCTTACTTTTATGATAGATATCACTTTCCGGTGAATTTAAGTATTTAGCTGCTTTTTTATCGTTAGTCAGTATTCTTCCTCCAAACCCCAGAACTCGTCCCGACATACTCTGAATAGGAAACATCACCCGTCCTTTGAAACGGTCAAAATGCCTTCCGTCTTCTCGTAAAATAGTCAGACCTACCTTTTCCATGAATTCGAGTTTATAACCCTGACCTAATGCTTCTTTGGTAAAAGCATCCCAAGTTTCAGGAGAATAACCCAATCCAAACTTTTTAATTGTATCAGAAGTAAACCCTCTTTCCTTAAAATAAGACAATCCGATAGCCTGACCTTCATCAGAATTCAACATTGTACTCTGGAAAAACTTTTGGGCAAATTCGGAAACCAAATACATACTTTCCTTTTCATTAGCTTCTGCTATATCCTGATCGGTTTGTACCGTTTCTTCGATTTCGATGTTGTATTTTTTGGCCAGATAACGGATCGCTTCCGGAAATGAAAAATGCTCGTGTTCCATAACAAAAGTAACAGCATTTCCTCCTTTACCCGAACTGAAATCTTTCCAAATCTGCTTAACGGGAGACACCATAAAGGAAGGAGACTTTTCATCAGAAAAAGGACTCAGCCCCTTAAAATTACTCCCCGCTCTTTTTAATTGCACAAAATCGCCGATTACCTCCTCAACACGGGCGGTTTCAAATACAGCATCTATGGTACTTTTGGAAATCATCTCTCAAAACAAATAGGGATCAAATATACAAACTAAAAAGGATTTGAAACAAAAAGAAAAGTGCCCCAATCTGGAGCACTTCAGTTATTTTTAAAAACAGATTATCGCAAACGTAAATCCGGTTTTTTCACATCATTATTTTTGAACAAGCTCATAATACCGATACTTGAAACATTCATAAGTTTATCAGGCTGTGAAAACCAGTTTGTAGCCACATCGCTTTTGAATAAATTCTCATTCGTAAACAAAGCCGTACAACTATCAGCAGTATTATTATATACTTTGATTTTCTTGAAATTATCTGCATCCAGATATTTATCATCCAAAGCCATAAAACTAGCAAATCCAACAACTAAACAATTTTCAACTTCAAGAAACGAATCCGACTTCAATGAAATAGCCTCTTTCACAAGTCCCATTGAATTTTCCTCATTATTCACCATCGTTACGTTCAGAAGTTTGATTACCGTTCTTTTCTTGGTAGGATCAAAGTTTTCAACTTTATCATAAGAGTCAATTTCAAAACATCTAGAACGTGTGTTATCTGAAATAAACGGACTTCTGATTACAATACTGTTCGAAAGAATACCTTGCGTTCCCATCGAATAATCAAAATCATCATCAGCATTTCTGAAAGAAATAATATTGTTCATATCAATGTTCCCTCCGATAATTTCAACAGCATCATCTTTTGCAAAACTGATTTGAACATACTCGATTTTAGTCTTTTTACCGACTGCGCCAAGTGTCAATCCGTTCAACATCGTTTTTTCATTGATCTTTTTCCCTGCAAATTCAATACGAACATACTTCATGCTTCCCGCATCGTTGCTTTCATTGGTTCCTCCAAAAACATTATACAATGGATTTGGGTCATAAATAGACGAAATTACACCACCCAATCTGTTTAACGGTGCATCTCCATAAAGAATAACACCACCCCAGTCTCCCGGTTTTCTGTCAGCTGTTCCTTTACTTGAAGTAAAAACGATTGGATCTGTCACGGTTCCTTCCGCTATTAATCTGGATCCTTTGGTAATTACCAATGTACCGTTTGAATCATGATCTCCTCTTAAAACTGCTCCAGGCTCGATTGTCAAAGTTGCATTATTAGCCACATAAACAGTCCCCATAATCAAATAAGTTGTTTTCTTAAGGGTCGTGTTTTCCGAGATAACTCCTGTTAGAATCTGAGAAGGCTGATTGTACTCTGCTTGCTTTGGCTTGAAGTTAGTCCAACCGTTAAACCAGTTAGAATCTCCATAGATACCATGCACTTTTTGCGCGTTAACCGCACCACATGCAGCCAACAAAATAAGTAAAAATTTAATTCTCATTTAGGGTCTTTTTTGATAAGTTATTTTTTTCGCGAACTACAAATGTAATATTCCAATTTGAATACACAAAATTGCAGAAGTTAATTTTACATCACAAGCCCAACCAAATACTGTGCCAATATTTACAAAACAAAAAAACAGGCATCTCCAAAATGGAGATACCTGTCTAAAAATAACCTGCAAATAAAATTAATTCATATCAAATCTAATACCAAGGGAAATGTTGTTTTGATCTATCGGATTATTTTTGAACAATGGATTCAAATCATATTTCACATACAAAGTTGTACCTTCAAAACCGGCATAAGCACCCAATCCGTAAACAAAATCATTTACATTAAAGTCTCCTTTAGCCTTTTCAATCACAGAATGACCGCTTGGGTTATCGTAACGCAGAATTTGTTTTGTTTTTAAATTTGCCCCAACAAATCCTCCAATCCCGAATCTAAATCCCTGCTGGATTTTATACACCGTTTTGTCGTTTTTCATTTGTTTTGGAGATGTATCGAATTCAAGATATAATGGCATTACCAGATTAACATTACGCAATCTCGAATCTTTCAAATTGATACCCGAAGCTACTAATTGAGTTTGATTTCCGTTTTCCACAAAGTAACGGTTATCAGTAGCTCTTAAATTATTGTATTGAAGTGACAAACCGTATTTAAAATGCAACAGATTATCATTTTTGAAGATACGTGTATTGTATGTCCATCCCAATTCGTAAAAATGTGAACCCCAATATCTGAAATCTGAATTAGCCACAGCCTTATCAGTTACCAGATTATTTACACCGGCAGCAAAAACCAATTGAGTTGTTGTTCTTTTTTCAACATACTGCAAAGAATCTTTCTTTCTTCCGTAACGGACTTTAAATCCTTTTCCAAAAAATCGGTCGTAACGATCTACTGTATCTAAAGAAGTTATCCTTCCTTCAACTTTTTGTTGCACTAAATCGGATAATTTTGATTCCTGAATTGCAACTCTTTCTTCAATTCTTGCAGCTACCTCTTCTGCTAATTTTAGCTTTTTCTCATCAGCCTGCTCGCGGTTGATCTTTCCTTTTTCCAGCTCTTGATTAACTAATTCAACCTGATCTTTAAGGTAAACCTTCTCTTCTTTTGTGATTTTTTCAATTTCAGAAGCAATCGCTTTTGCTTTCTGTTCAAATGTCTCCTGACCGTAAGTTTTGGCAATAGTTGTTGCGGCAAAGATTGCCAAATAGATAATAAAATTTTTCATAATGACTGTTCGTTATTTAATTAATGATTCGATGATGATTCCTGATTACGTGTAGCAAGCGCTACTTTGGTTTCCTGATAATTCTTTTTAATGGTTTTCAATACTTTCTGGCGGAAAGTCAATTCTATTTCACCGTCGACTTGTGAAAGTAAATTTTTGGCATCCACCTTTAGTTTTGATTTTTGTTCAGATTTCGGTTTTTCCACCTGTGCCAGCAAAGCCTCCGGATTGACTTCTTCTTTTGGAGAAACTAGTGTATTTATCTGAATATTATTATCTTTCTTTGGCTCATTCTGAAACGCAATTGATGATTTATTTTCAGAGCTTTCAGATTTTGATTCAGGATTATTAATTTGACGTTTACTTTCTTTTCCTTGTTTTTCCAATTTCGGATTAGAAATAACAACCTGATCTTTATCTGAAATAACTACGGCATCTTTTTGAATTAAATTATCTTCTGCGGATTTTGTTTCTTTTTCTCTGTTTGTTTCAACAACCGAAGGAGTTCCATTTGCATCAACATCATTTTTCTGATTTTGATTCAGGAAAAAATAGCCCAAACCTGCCAAAACAAAAAAACTTGCTGCAATTGACAACCACGGAAAAGCTTTTCTGTTTTTTTTCTCTTCCTGAACAGTAAGCATTGCATCCAAACGGTCCCAGGAATTCGCTGAAGGCTGGATTTCCCTTCCATGCAGCTTTTCTCTGATTTGATTTTCTAATTTATTCGGTTCCATTACTGTAATTTTTTAATTTATTGATTTGTTCCGTCAACATTTTCTTTGCGTGTGATAATTGCGACTTTGAAGTTCCTTCATTGATTCCCAGCATTTGTGCAATTTCATGATGCTTATACCCTTCTATGGCATACAAATTGAAAACCATTTTATAGCCATCCGGCAGGCTGTCAATCAAAAACTGTATTTCATCCAGCGAAAGCTGATTTTCAATATCGTTGACTGTTTCATCAAAATACGTTTCGTCATCAATGAATTTCATTTGCTTTTGAACGCGGATATATGAAATGCATTCATTCACCATTATCCTCCGAATCCAGCCTTCAAAACTTCCCTTGTGCCCAAAATACTTCAGACTGGTAAAAGCCTTCATAAAAGCCGTAATCATCACATCTTCGGCTTCATGCAAATCCTTTATATACTGTCGGCAAACACTTAACATTCTTGGCGAAAATTTAGAATAAATCTGATGTTGGGCCTGTCTGTTATTATCGACAGCCAAATCGATTATTCTTTTTTCGTCCTGATGTAAATCAATTACTTTCAAAATCGTTTTTAGTTAGTTTACTTTTTAGGAAGACAGAAAAACACTTGTTTAATACCGTCTTCTATTAGCATAGACGATTCTCGATTCAAAATGGTTGCATGGGGTTGAAAAAAAAGTTTATTTTTTTCTTTCAATCACGTAATTCACCATTAAAATCAAGGCTTCTTTGTAGGAAGAATTTGGAAAAGATTCAATTAATTGTAGTGCTTCTTTCTGAAATTGAATCATTTTTTGCTCGGCATAAGCCAAACCGTTGTTGTTTTTTACGAAAGCGATAACCTCTTTTACACGCTTTTTATCCTTGTTGTGATTTTTAATCGAATTGATCAGCCATTTTTTATCCTTATCCGAACAATGGTTTAGAACATGGATTAACGGCAAAGTCATTTTCTGCTCTTTGATATCGATTCCTGTTGGTTTACCGATTGCTTCATCTGAATAATCAAACAAATCATCTTTAATCTGAAAAGCCATACCGATAAGCTCACCGAATTTGCGCATGCGTTCGGTTAATTCCAAATCGTCCGGCTTAACGGAACAGGCTGCCAACGAGCAACAAGCCGCAATAAGGGTTGCTGTTTTCTGACGGATAATTTCATAGTATACTTCTTCTGTAATATCCAGACGGCGTGCTTTTTCAATCTGAAGTAATTCCCCTTCACTCATTTCACGTACTGCTACGGAAATAATGCGGAGTAAATCAAAATCACCGTTATCAATCGAAAGCAACAAACCTTTCGACAAAAGATAATCACCAACCAAAACCGCAATTTTATTTTTCCATAATGCATTAATCGAGAAGAAACCACGGCGTCGGTTACTGTCATCAACCACATCATCATGAACAAGGGTAGCCGTATGGATTAATTCGATAACCAAAGCTCCTCTGTATGTGCGTTCCAGAACTTCACCTCCGGAAATCATTTTTGCTGTCAAAAAAACAAACATGGGACGCATCTGCTTCCCTTTTCTGTTTACAATGTAATAAGTGATTCTGTTTAAAAGCGCAACTTTAGAAGACATTGAATGGTGAAACTTTTTTTCAAAAAGTTCCATTTCTTCAAGAATGGGTTTTTTTATTTGCGAAGTAATATCCATCGAAAGCCAAAGATAGTATTTAAGTTGAAAAATTCCATGATTGAAATATTTTTTTATATTTGATTAAACCTTTTGGCATTATAATTGTCTTATTCTCAAATCTTAATAAATTCTTAAAATTATGAAAGCTAAAATCTTAATCTTAACTGCACTTTTGTCAATGGCTTTTTTCAGCTGTACAAAAGATGAAACAACCACAGAAAACCAACAAGCAATTACTAC
Source organism: Flavobacterium amniphilum (assembly GCF_023634845.1). Taxonomy (GTDB): domain Bacteria; phylum Bacteroidota; class Bacteroidia; order Flavobacteriales; family Flavobacteriaceae; genus Flavobacterium; species Flavobacterium amniphilum. The sequence continues at coordinate 154,294 of NZ_JAMLJL010000003.1, forward strand.
TGAAGAAGCTGCTATCAATGCTAAAATTGATATCGCAAACGATGATATTTCAGATATCGTTGCCGAACAGGAAGGAAAAACCTATGCCGATAACACCAATGGACGCTCTATAGACTCTCCAACTTCGGCTCTTTCTTCATGTGCAACCATCACAAGAGTTCCGGCATTCGGTACACCAATTACACCAGGCACTACAGTAACCAAAACAATTGACTTTGGTGACGGATGTACATTAGCCAACGGAAATGTATTAAAAGGAAAAATTATCATTAGTTTTGTTTACCAGCCAAATGCAACATCTCACACTATTAATTACGAATTCGTAAACTTCTACCACAACCAGATAAAGTTCAACGGAAATAAGTCTTTCACCAGAACCATGTCGGCAGCAACAAGTAACACTCCAAGTCTTCCCGTAATCACAATGACTATGGATATGACAGCCACTTTCCCTGACGGAGCAACTATCAGAAGAGTTGGCCAAAGAGTTAGAGAGTTTGTTTCCGGATATGGTGATGACAACTGGGCAAACAATATATACAAAGTAACCGGAAGCTGGACTACGACTTTCCCTAATTCAAGCGTACAAACCGCAACAATAAGCGCAGACAATCCTTTAATTATCAAAATGAGCTGCGCTGCTTTACACAAACCATTACTTGTTCAAGGTTTAATAACATTCACAAGAAACAACCATACCGCTACATTAAATTACGGAAACGGAGAATGTGACAATATCGCTATTTTAACTATTGACGGTGTAGAATTCACAATCGTCATTGGTAATTAATAGTAAGCCTGCCATAAACGAAAGAATCCCACAATTGTGGGATTTTTTTATTTTAAAATAATCCCTTGCAAACAAAATAATTAATCATTTTTTTAGTTATAATTATTTAATTATCAAATAGTTACGTTATGAAAATTAAAATTTTAAACCTACTCTTCATATTAGGTTTGCTCATTTCAGGTTGTAGTAATGACGATAGCCTGCAGTCAAGCCGTATTACTGAAGAAGACATCACAAATGAAAGAAAAATAGACGCTTCCATTAATGATGTAGATGAGATTATTGAAGGTCAATACTTGATCCAATCGGGCTTTGCCGGAAGAACAAATTCTGAATCTGGTTTTCATTTGCCTTCATGCGCTACTGTAACTTCTGTTTTAAATGGTACAAATTGGACACTTACCATAGATTTTGGAACTGAAGGTTGTGAATTATCGAATGGAAACATTTTAAAAGGAAAAATTATTTTCAGTTTTACCAATGATTTTGAAACTCAAACGAAAGTGATTTCTTATACTTTCGAAAACTTTTACCACAATGATGTACAACTCAATGGTAATCGTACATTAACCCGAACCAGATCTAATACAAATGGAAATCCTGAAACATCTTTTAACACAAATCTCACATTAACCCTTGGAAATGGTGATGTTTATACCAGAACAGGCACAAGAACAACAGAATGGACCGAAGGTCATGACACACCAAATGACAGAAGCGACGACGTTCATCTGGTAACAGGAAACTGGAGTACAACTTCTCCCAACGGAACCATGAGCGCTACTATCACAACTCCTTTAAAAAAACTTGGAAACTGTCATTATTATGTTGAAGGTGTCATTGTTTTCACAAAAAACGACAGTGAAGCAACCCTTGATTTTGGAGATGGCGAGTGTGATAATCAGGCCACACTAACTATCAATGGAGAAATCAGAATTATAACACTTTAATAAAAAATCCCACAAATTGTGGGATTTTTTTATGCTTCTTTGTTAGCCAGTTGACCGCAGGCAGCATCGATGTCTTTACCACGACTTCTGCGCACTTTGGCAACAATTCCGCTTGATTCCAGTGCTTTTATGTAGTTATCGATTACTTCGGGAGCTGCCTGTTGGAATTCACCGTCATCAATTGGATTGTATTCAATCAAATTGACTTTACACGGTACATATTTACAGAATTTCACCAAAGCATCGATTGACTTTTTATCATCATTGATCCCTTTCCAAACCACATATTCGTAAGTTACTTTGCTTTTGGTTTTTCTATACCAGTACTCCAAAGCTTCACGCAATTCCGGTAGCGGAAAACTCTTGGTAAACGGCATAATCTGATTTCGGGTTTCTTCAATAGCCGAATGTAAGGAAACCGCTAATTTGAATTTCACTTCATCATCCGCCATTTTTTTAATCATCTTCGAAACACCTGAAGTTGAAACAGTAATACGTTTTGGAGACATTCCCAATCCTTCCGGTGATGTAATTTTATCAATTGCTTTCATCACGTTAGGATAATTCATTAACGGCTCACCCATTCCCATGAAAACAATATTGGAAAGTGGACGGTTATAATACAAGCGGCTTTCACTGTCAATAGCTGCCACCTGATCATAGATTTCATCAGGATTTAAATTACGCATACGTTTCAACCGTGCCGTCGCGCAGAAATTACAATCCAAACTGCATCCCACCTGACTCGACACACATGCTGTAGTTCGCGTTTCAGTAGGAATCAAAACCGATTCCACGATCAAGTCATCATGTAGTCGTACGGCATTTTTAACTGTACCGTCACTACTACGCTGCATCGTATCCACTTTAATGTGATTGATTACAAAATTTGCCTCCAGCTTGGCACGTGTTTCTTTTGAAATATTGGTCATATCTTCAAAAGTATGGGCGTGTTTCTGCCAAAGCCATTCATAAACCTGATTTCCCCGAAAAGCTTTATCACCATTCGATGTAAAAAAATCACGCAGCTGCTCTTTTGTAAGCGCTCTAATATCTTTCTTCTCCATTTGCATGCTGCAAAGATAAAAGTATTTCTGCAATAATAAATTTATATGCACGCATACTATTTTTTAGTATATTTGAAAAAAGTTACCACATGAAACCAACATTAACCGAGTTATTACAAATAAAGCATCCCATTATAATGGCGCCTATGTTCCTGGTATCAAATACCGCCATGGTAATTGAAGGCATGAAAGCCGGAGTTGCCGGTTGCATTCCTGCCTTAAATTACAGAACATTGGAGGAACTAAAAGCCGCCATAAAAGAATTGAAAGAAGCAAAACCGGAAGGTGGAAGTTTTGGTTTCAATCTGATCGTAAACAAATCGAACATAAAATACAAAGACCAACTACGTGTATTGTGTGAAGAAAAAGTAGATTTCATCATTACTTCGTTGGGAAGTCCCGAAGAAACCATCAAAGAAGCACATAAATCAGGTGTTAAAGTCTTTTGTGATGTAACCGATTTAAGTTTTGCCAAAAAAGTAGAAAGTTTAAAGGCAGATGCACTTATCGCCGTAAACAATCAGGCCGGCGGACACAGAGGAAATATCGGTCCAGAAGATTTAATCAAATTATTGGACGAACACACTTCGTTGCCGGTTATATCGGCAGGAGGCGTTGGCTGTAAAGCTGACGTGGATAAAATGCTGAATGCTGGTGCCGTTGGAGTTTCCATTGGAAGTTTATTCATTCCTTCGGAAGAAGCCAAAGTATCACAGGAATACAAGCAGGCTTGTGTTGATTATGGGGCGAAAGACATTGTGATGACCGAAAAAATTTCCGGAACACCATGTACAGTAATCAATACTCCTTACGTACAAAAAATCGGAACCAGATTAAATTGGCTGGAGCGCTTTTTAAACACCAATAAACGTCTGAAAAAATGGGCAAAATTGATCCGTTTTATGATTGGCAACAATGCTGTCACAAAAGCCGCTACCGAAGCTACATACAAAACCGTTTGGGTTGCCGGACCAACAATTGAATATTCAAAAACAATCCTACCGGTACAGAAAATAATTGATACATTGGTTAAATAGTTGGAGAGGGCAGAGTTGTAAAGATTCTGCTCTTTTTTTATTTAGTCCGTCAGGAATTCGTAATTTCGCATCAATAATTTTTATACTATGCATTTCATTTCTGAAGAATTAGAAAACTATGTAGCCAATCATAGTGAGAACGAACCGGAATTATTAGCCCGCCTGAACAAAGAAACCCACCAGAAAATATTACAGCCCCGCATGTTAAGCGGTCATTTTCAGGGAAGGGTCTTGAGCATGCTATCCAAATTAATCCGTCCTGCAAGCATTTTGGAAATTGGAACCTACACCGGTTATGCCGCATTGTGTTTAGCCGAAGGATTAACCGAAAACGGAACTTTGGATACTATTGACAATAACGAAGAATTATTCGATTTCCAAAAAAAATATTTTGACCAGTCAACATGGGCCAACCAAATTCACCAGCATTTAGGAAACGCATTGGACATTATTCCGGGTTTAAACAAGAAATTTGACTTGGTATTTATTGATGCAGATAAAGAAAACTATATCAACTATTTTGAGATGATTGTTCCGATGATGAATAAAGGCGGTGTAATATTATCAGACAATGTATTGTGGAGTGGAAAAATTCTGGGTGATGTTAAAACCAACGACAAAAGCACCAAAATTCTTTTGGAATACAACGAATTGCTAAAAAAAGATACGAGAGTTGAAACCGTTTTACTACCAATAAGAGACGGATTAACCGTTAGCAGGGTTTTGTAATTCCGGGAAGTATTTTTTCAAGACGATTAAATACAAACGGTAAAACATATAGCCGGAAAAGATTCCGAAAAGGTATCCCGAAAGTATATCACCCGGAAAATGCAATCCCAAGTAAATACGGCTGTAAGCAAAAATCAAAGGAAATAAAAACAGTAAATAAGCGTGACGGTAATATTTTTTCATCAATGAGAAAATTAAAACCGTACTCGCCATAGAATTTGCGGCGTGACCCGAAAAGTAACTGTAAGTACTGCTACTTTTAACAATCCTGATCATTGAATTAATTTCGGGATCATTACAAGGACGTAAACGCTGCACTGTAGCTTTTACCAACTCAGTCATTCTGTCTGTAAAAAATATCAATAAAGCCAGCATCAGAATAACAATTCCGAAGTTTTTCCATCCCAATTTCTTCTGCAACAGATAAAAAACAAAAAGAAACACCGGAGCCCAGTGCAATTGTTTTGTAATCAAAAGCCAGAATCCGTCAAAAGGTTCTGAACCCAGACTGTTTAAAAATACGAGAAGTTGCTTATCTAATTGAATTATTTTTTCCAAGATTACATTTGGCGTTTAATAGGTCCGGTCAAGTCATCGAAGTTCTCTTTCACTTCATTAATTTCAGAAGAAATATCCAAAGGATTATTACCTCCGGTCAGTTTATTGGTTTCATCATTTACGATTTTATCAAAACCGCTTTTGACTTCTTCCACTTCACGGTTAAAATCCCTTGTTAATGAAGACAATTCATGATTATCGGCACTACGTTGTATTTCAGATTTAATCTCGTTAGTAGCGTTTTTAAGATGCGCCATTCCTTTACCCAGAGTACGTGCGATATCAGGAATCTTCTCTGATCCAAACAACATCAATGCGATGAAAATAATTAATATTAATTCGCCTCCGCCTATTCCAAACATTTCTTTAAGTTTACTAAATTCAGTGGTACAAAGTTAAACAGAAATTAACTCTTATGTGTGAAAAATATAATAAAAAAACTTGTCATCATAAACTCCGGGAATCTTTATCAGATTACACAAACAGTTCACAATGACAAGTCATAATGTTTTACAATTACTCAAATTTTGACTTCACTTCTTCTTTTGGCCAAGCATTATTGGTCACATCGATATCAGCTGTTTCTTCTTTCGGATCGACCATAATCTTTTTGATTTGCTTTTGGGTTGCAAAAGTTCTTGAAACCTCTTTATCGTTTTTCATCCAGATCTGAACCGGAAATTTATGATTTTGAGTAGTCCCGTCTTCAAAAGTAATTTCAACAATCAGCGGCATAACTAATCCTCCGGGCTTATCAAAAGTCACCTGATAGAAATATTTAGGAGATTCCAATTTAGCGCGTTCAGTTTCATTAAAGTTAGCTGTCAGATACTCGTCTAATGTTTTTATCTCTTTAACATCCAGTTTCTTTCTGTTCTCTGATTTAACATCTGTACCAGTACCATCAATCATATAAACCATAGGTCCTGAATTTCTGAAACGGTTACGTCTGCTGGTTTGCTGCGCCTGGAAATTAGCCGGAGCATCATTAGACACATAAAACTGCTTAACTTCTTTGATTCCTATATCAGTAAAATCAGTTGTATAGAACCATCCTCTCCAGAACCAATCCAAATCAACTCCGGAAGCATCTTCCATTGTTCTGAAAAAATCCTCAGGTGTTGGATGTTTGAATTTCCAACGGTTAGCATAAGTTTTGAATGAATAATCAAACAATTCACGTCCCATAATGGTTTCGCGCAAAATATTTAATCCTGCAGCGGGTTTTCCGTAAGCGTTATTACCAAATTGCTTGATTACTTCAGAATTTGACATAATTGGCTCAATCCAATTCTGATCACCACTCATATAAGGAACAATCAATTTAGCCGGACCTCTGTCAACCGGAAAATTAGGGTCAAATTCGATTTCTGCTAAATATTCCAGAAAAGTATTCAAACCTTCATCCATCCATGTCCACTGACGCTCGTCTGAATTTACAATCATTGGAAAGAAATTATGTCCCACTTCATGGATGATTACACCTAACATACCATATTTTACACGGTCAGAAACCACACCATTTTCATCAGGACGTCCAAAGTTCCAGCAAATCATCGGATATTCCATTCCCTGATCCTGCGCGTTTACAGAAACCGCTTTTGGATATGGGTAATCAAATGTATGGCTCGAATAACTTTTTAAAGTATGAGCAACCGCTTTTGTAGAATATTGTTCCCATAACGGATTTCCTTCTTTTGGATAAACTGAAGTTGCCATAACATTTTTGTCTCCCAATTTAACAGCCATAGCATCCCAAATGAATTTTCTTGAAGTCGAAATACCGAAATCACGGACATTCTCAGCCTTGAATTTCCAAGTTTTTTTCTTTTCTGACCATGATTTCTCACGCTCCACAGCTTCTGCCTGAGTAGCAATAATAACCGGTTTATCAAATGTTTTTTCCGCTAAAAGATAGCGTTGGTATTGAGCCGGGGAAATTACCTCTGCCCTATTTTGCAATACTCCGGTAGCCTCCATGATGTGGTCAGCCGGAACTGTAATATTTACTTCATAATTACCAAATGGCAAAGCGAATTCACCCTGTCCCCAGAATTGCATATTTTGCCAACCTTCAACATCGTTATAGACAGCCATTCTTGGGAAAAACTGCGCCAAAATATACAAACGGTTTCCGTCTTTGAATTGCTCATATCCTGAACGCCCTCCATCTACCATATAATTTCCGATGTTGTACCACCATTTGATAGAAAACACGAATTTCTCGCCTTTCGCCAAAGGTGTTTTCAGATTGATACGCATCATAGTTTCATTAATCGTATACGAAACAGGTTGACCAGCAATATCTTTGATGTAATCAATTTTAAAACCTCCGTCAAACTTCTCTTCCATGTAAGTTCGTGAAAAAGCAGCTGCACTTAGCGCCGGATCAATTTTCTCGCTGCGGATTAATGGTGTTTTGGAATTTTTAGCAAACAGATTCTGGTCCAATTGCACCCATAAATAATCCAAAGATTCTTTGGCATTATTCGTATATGTAATTGTCTCAACACCTGATAACCTGGCATTTTTATCATCCAGCTCGATATCCATTTTATAATCGGCTCTTTGCTGATAATATTCAGGACCAGGAGCACCTGATGCTGTGCGGTACATATTCGGAGTTGCCATCAAATCATACATTTGACGGAACTTACTGGTATCAGTATGTCCTTCCTGTTTCGGTTTGGACTGGCCTTGTTCCTGAGCCATTACCACACCCGAAAAAGACAACATTAAAGCTAAAAATTTAAAATTTTTCATGACAGAAACTCAATTTTAGGAGCTAAAAATACTTATTTTTTCAAACCACACTAATATTTAACTATGGTTTTAACAAACCTTTTGCATTTCCGGGAGTAAAAAGAAAACTCTGTTTCTTTCCATATACCGTTGTTTGGATTATATTTTGCTGTTCATCGACAAAATCATGCAACACTGAATTATGGATTTCCAGTGTTTTTATTTTCGGAATATCTTTTACATTATAATAGCAAATAAGCACGTTCCCCTCCATCTCCTTGTTTGCAAAATTGATAGCCTTTGACTGCCCATTAACCTTAACCGAAAAGTTTTCAAAAATATACTTTTTCATCAACGTTATGTCATTCGCAGACTCGTTTGGTTCTCCCAAATTTGTTTTCTGATTATACTTAATCTTCAACATATTATTCAAATCATCTACAAAGATGCGGGATGTAATTTGAAGCATTTTTTTATCCTGCGCAAAATTAATCTGATAAATAGACACATAAAATTTGTGTACTGCAAAAGAGGACATTACTAAAAGTAAAGAACTAACCGTTACTATTTTCAAAAACTTTTTCATACACTCATTATTTCTTAACATCTTCCAAAATTAAAGTTTTGTACTGACCCGCTATATCTCCTATCAAAAATGCGACCAAAGTACGGTTCTTATTTTTCACGGCTTCTGCAAATTGCACATTATCCAAAGCATAAATTTGAAAACCACTGATATACTCTTCAGGAATTTGAAGTGTTTCCACATAATATTCATTCAAAAACATCTCTTCCAATGCCGCCAAAAGTATTTCTTTTTTTTCTACAGAAAGTTCTTTTTTCAACATACTGGTTCTCCCGCTAAGCTGATTAATAAGTCCGTCAACACTCATGCCTCCCAAAGGAATCAACAACGGACTGTACCATTTCAACTTCCCTGCCGTCTTCAATTTACGCTCGGCAGGCGTATATTCTTTCACATTCTTAGATACAATTCCCTGCGACTTGGCTGTGATTGCATTTACTTTAATTTCAGCCAATTCACCGGCTTTGGTTTTTACTGCTATATTTAAAATTCCTTTATCAAAAGAATGAATTGTAAGTCTTAACTGCACACCTTCGATATATTTAGCAGTAACAACCAAAATGTCTCCGGGATTGGCTTCAATGGCAAAATATCCTCCATCAGCAGTAATTGTAGATGTCTTGGTTGTAAAGTTAGCCACCATGATTCCGTCCGGATTGACTTCAGAAATAACCCTTCCTTTCAAAACAGATTGAGCAAATACGTTTTGAAACAAAAGCAACAGTACAACAATAACGTAATTATTTTGCCCCATCTATTATCTGCAAATAGTTCATCACTTTCTCTTTGAGTAAATTTTCGACTAATTTAGTCTTTTTTGCGTTTAAAAGCCGGGTAACATTCACATCATCCAAAGCATAAATTACAAATCCCTTTACATATTCCAGCGGTAGCTCCAGTACTTCGGTATAAAATTTTTCAGAGAACAATGACTCTAATTTTCTTTGCAATTTTTCTTTCCTTTCAACTTCAAGTTCTTTTTGCAATAGAGCTGTACGTCCCGAAATAGCATTCAACAAAGGATCAACTCCTATTGACGCACCTGTAGTCCCGTCGGCATTACCTTTCACCGCGAGTCCGCTGGCTGTTTTCAATTTTCTTTCTGCCGGAGTATACGTTTTCGTATCACGTGGAATAATCCCCAAATCGACTGCATTGATATGTGGATAATTCCGGACTATTACTTCATCCAAAACATAAGGTTGTAATCTCAATTTAATAAAGAACAATTCTTCCGAAAAATCTTTCTCTTTCAGGACAATCTGTTTTCCCTGAACATTAACTCCCGAAACAACCAGAGTATCTTTTGGCTTTGCCATAATTTTAAAATAACCCTGCTCATCAGCGATTGTTTCCTTTTTTTCCGAATAATTTACAATATATATCTTATTGACTGAAGGAGCTTCCATAACAATCTTCCCTTTCATCAAATTTTGCGAAAACACACTTTGGACAAATAATAAAAAAAGTAAAACTATTCTCATAAGACTAACATTATAGTGGTAAAAGTAAATTTGATTGCTCCCAATTTATTATTAATGACTTGGTAAAAATTTGTTAATTCTAAATATCTTTGACGCACAATAACCCAAATAAAAATTCAACAGTTAAACCATCCTGAACAGTATGAATAAAAAAATCATCCTTGCCAGCACTTCCACACTATACAATGGTGGCTATTTAGAGTATCTTTTACCCACATTGAAAAAGCATTTCGAAAGCGCTAAAAACCTGATTTTCATCCCTTATGCAAGACCAGGCGGAATTACACACGAAGAATATACCAAAAAAGTAAGCGAAGCCTTCAATACAATAGGCATCAATGTTTCCGGATTGCATAAATTTGACAACCCGGCCGAAGCCATTCAAAAAGCGGAAGGGATTTTCACCGGAGGAGGAAATACTTTTTTATTGGTTAGCCAATTGTACAACCTGAATCTGATGGATGTCTTAAAAAAAACAGTTGAAAACGGAACCCCATACCTGGGAACCAGTGCCGGAAGTAACATTGGCGGACGCACGATGAACACTACTAACGATATGCCAATTGTTTTACCCCAAAGCTTTAACACTTTAGGATTAATCAATTTCAATTTAAATCCGCATTATTTAGATCCAATTGAAGGCTCAACCCACATGGGAGAAACAAGGGAAACACGCATCAACGAATTTCACAAAGTAAGCGATATACCCGTTTTGGGATTACGCGAAGGAAGTTGGCTTGAAGCCTACGGAAACAATATTATTCTAAAAGGAGATTTAACTGCTCGTTTATTCAGAGCCGGCGAATTTGCCGTAGAAATGGCTCCAGGTGAGAATCTAAACTTTTTATAAAACAGACCTCAGGTGATACCTGAGGTTTTTTTATTTATAATTCCATCTAAGATTACTAACTAAAACAAAAAAACTCAAGTACTAACTTGAGGTTTACAAAGCGGAAGACGAGGCTTCTCGTTGCGTACAACGAGACGACAACCAGCTAAAAAACAAAAAGCCCCAAGTATTAACTTGAGGCTTTACAGAGCGGAAGACGAGGCTCGAACTCGCGACAACCAGCTTGGAAGGCTGGAGCTCTACCAACTGAGCTACTTCCGCAGGGTGTAATTTTTAAAACTTTTCTTGTTTTTAGAGCGGAAGACGAGGCTCGAACTCGCGACAACCAGCTTGGAAGGCTGGAGCTCTACCAACTGAGCTACTTCCGCTTTTGAGGTTGCAAATATACAGAATTACTTTTCTTATCTGCAAACTTTTTTTAAAAAAAATATTTCCGATAAACACATAAAAATAGTCGAGCAATAGCAAGCCACTAATAATTAAAGTTTTAGAATTAGTATTAAATTTGTCAAATATGATTGAAATTAAAATAATTGCGTCAGAATTAACTTACAAAGTTAGGCAACCAATACTCAGACCCGGCAAACTAATTGAAAGCTGCCGGTTTGAAGGAGATGATTTAAACACTACCATACACTTCGGGCTTTACAAAAACGATGAACTAATTGGAGTGGTTTCTGTTTTTGAAGTGCAGAATGAAAATTTCGGCAATAAAAAACAGTACCAGGTAAGAGGCATGGCCATTTTGGAAAACGAACAGCAAAACGGATACGGAAATCTTCTCATGACCGAAGTTGAAAAATTAGCCTTACACAATAATGTTAATATAATTTGGTTTAATGCTAGGGAAAAAGCTGTGAGTTTCTATAAAAAATCAGGTTACGAGACTTTCGGTACAGAATTTGATATTATAGGAATCGGAACACATTTTGTAATGTGGAAACAAATTTAACTTTATGAAATATACCATTACTACTGTTTTACTAACTATTTTCATATATATTGGCTGTGGTAACAATTCAAATCACCATAACAGAACGGAAGAGTTTATTGCCAATGCCTTAAAGAATAAAAAAATCCAAGAAGGATGGGATTTACCCGAAAACCGCATTCAATTAATCGAAGCTGTTAAAAATGCAGATAAAGAAGGTCTTTTACCGGAAGATTATGACTATCAGAAATTAGCAGAATTCGAAGCCAATTTAGATCTGAAGCCAGATTCAAAAGAAGAGTATTACAAATTACTGACTTCAGCATATATCAAATATATTTCCCACTTGACTAACGGAAAAATCAACCCGTTGGAAATTTATTCCGATTGGGAAATGAAACCGAAAGAAATACATCCGGACACCATTTTATCGATTGCATTACAAAAAAACAAAATTGACAGTACAATTGAAAGCCATAAACCAAAGCATACAATTTATCTCAATCTGAAAAAAGCTTTGGCGAAATTAGAAGCGATGCCGGAGGAAAATTTTGACTCAATTATTACAAAGGAAAAATTCAAAATCGGATTCAAAAGTAAAACTGTTGAAAAAATAAAAGCCAAACTTCGTTATTGGGGAGATTTGCCTGTATCGGATACTTTGGCAAACGACCTATATGACAAGGAATTAAAATCTGCGGTAAGCAAATTCCAATCAAGACACGGATTGGCAGATGACGGTATTATTGGCCCCGGAACCCTAAAAGCCTTGAACTTCAGTAAAAAAACCAGAAAAGAACAATTAATTGCCAATCTGGAACGCTGGAGATGGTTCCCAAGTGATCTGGGCGATAACTTTTTAGGTGTTAACATCCCGAATTACATTTTATATGTTGTAGAAAACAAAGACACGATTTCAAATCACAAAGTAGTCGTGGGACAACCCAAAAGAAAAACCCCTGTTCTTTCTTCAAGAGCAGACAATATAGTCTTTAATCCAACATGGACAGTACCTCCAACAATCATAAAAGAAGATTTAATACCTGATGCAACAAAAAGCAGAAGTTATTTTACCAAAGCCAAAATCAAAATCTTCAACCACAAAGGAGCCGAAATTTCGCCCTGGGAATGGCAGCCAAAAGACGCTAAGAAATACAAGTACGTTCAGGATCCGGGATACAATAATTCATTGGGTGTTGTTAAAATCAATTTCCCGAACAACCATCTGGTTTACATGCATGACACTAACCACAGAGATTATTTTGTCTACAACTACCGCGCATTAAGCTCTGGCTGTGTACGCATTGAAAAGCCACTACCTTTAGCTGAATATCTGCTAAAAACAAAAACATTTAAAGAAAGACAGAAAAACAAAAAACTGATAGAAAAACCTATTTATTCAAAAAGCGAAATTGACACTATAGTAAAGACTAAAAAAACAAAAACTGTAAAGCTGGATCAGAACTTTGGCGTTCATTTCCTATACTTTACAGCTTGGTATGATAAGCAGGATTTACAATTCAGACAAGATATCTATAATTATGATCCTGAATTATATCTTCGTTTAAGCAACCAATTTACTGGCGATATCGTAGCTCCCGCTAGGATGATAGATAAATAAACAAGATTTCCCTTTAATTGTTTGTATGATTTGCTCTTTTAAAGCTTCCGGGATTGCAGGACAGCCTTGGCTTCTTCCTAAATATCCCTGAGATTTTAAAATTGAAGGATTAGCATAATCAGCACCATGAACAACAACTGCTCTTGAACGTGCATTACTGTTAATTCCTCTTTCCTGACCATCTAATTTTAAAGATAAACCATGTTTCCCAAAGTACGTTTCACCTGTAGTATAAAACCCTAGGCTACTCTTGTTAGAATTCATTTCATTCGAAAAACTTGTAGCGAACTCACTGCCCGATTTCATTCCATGGGAAACAACAGTATTAAAAAGGATTTTATTTGAAACTAAATCAATAACCCACATTCTCTTTTTAGTAGAAGACATACTAAAATCTATAACGGTAAGTATATCTTTTTCAACAATACCTTTTTGTTTTAAAGAATAAAAACCAGTCATGGCACGTTTGAAGCATTCCATTTGAGGCAAAGCAAAATCATTTGCATCTAATGAATTGTAAACCAACTCAATCTTAGCAGCTAAACTTACAGTGTTTGTATTAGCCAGCAACTTCGGATCTGTGTTATTTGTAGACTTTGGGGCAAAAGACATGAAAAATAACAGTAAAAGGGGTAAAAATCTGTAATTCATTGATATTCTTTTAATTGTGTTGTTATTTGTACAAGGCAAATATTACTAAAAAAAATATACCATCCAAATTTTTTTTGCATTTTGTCGGTATTTTTATGCATTTCGTCGATATTCCTAACTTTTTAACAAATAGTTAAACATATCATAAAACACTTTAAAATAAGGGGGTTTTCTTTATTTTTGAACCTTCATCAATCATCAAAATCATGGGAAAAAATTTTTTATCAATTGTTGCGATTTTTCATACAATTTTGACATTTTCGCAAACAACACCCTCAAAATCAGATTCTTTTGAGAAGAAAAAATTACTTACCAAAAGAATTTCCAATCCAATTTCGATTGACGGATTACTTGATGAAGCCGAATGGCAGAATGCCGAGACCGCTACTGATTTCGTAATGCTTGAACCTGATAACGGAAAACCTATCGATCCCACCAAAAAAACCGACGTTAAAGTTCTCTATGATGACGAGGCTATATATATAGGTGCAATACTAAATGATAATGAGCCTGAAAAAATAATGCGAGAAATAACCCAACGTGATGATGACGGTGCTACCGATTTTTTTGGGATTAGCGTTAATGGATATAACGACGGGCAACAGGAATTTCGTTTTATTGTTACCGCCGCAGGTGTACAATGGGACGCCAATGCCAGTTCAACAACGGGAGAAGACGCTTCCTGGGACGCCATTTGGGAAAGTAATGTAAAACTAACTGAAAAAGGCTGGCAGGTAGAAGTTAAACTTCCGTATTCGGCATTGCGATTTTCAAAAGAACAGAAACAAACCTGGGGAATACAGTTTTTCAGACAACTCAGAAGATTCCGTCAATTATACACTTGGAATTACGTAAATAACAACAAAGGATCTTTAGAACAACAATCGGGCGAACTTACAGGAATTGAAAGCATCAAAACCCCTACCCGCTTGTTCTTTTTCCCTTACGCTTCAACCTATGTGAGCAACAACAAAGAAAACGGAACAAAAACAGAATTCAAAGGCGGAATGGATATTAAATACGGAATTAATGATGCTTTTACACTTGACGCAATTTTAGTTCCTGATTTCGGACAGACCGCATTCGATAATCAAATCCTGAATCTGGGTCCGTTTGAGCAACAATTCAATGAAAACAGACCTTTCTTTACTGAAGGAACCGACTTATTTAACAAAGGTAATCTTTTCTATTCAAGAAGAATTGGCGGAAAACCCTCTTTGAGAAAAGGGAAATTGAATGACATGAAAGGAGAAGATGAAATCATCGAAGATTATCCTGAAAAAATAAATCTGGTGAATGCCTTAAAAATTTCGGGGCGTACCAAAAAAGGCTTGGGAATTGGTTTCATGAATGCCGTAACCGAAAAAACAGAAGCCACTTTAAAAGACACCATCACAGGCATCAGAAGACATCAAGTTGTTGAATCTTTGGCTAATTACAACATTTTAACATTAGACCAACGTTTTAACAAAAACTCATCGGTTTCCCTTATCAATACAAACGTAACGCGTAATGGTGAATTCAGGGATGCAAATGTATCTGCTTTGGTTTTTGATTTAAATACAAAAAAGAACACATTCAATCTTTCAGGAGATTTCAAATACAGCTATGTAAATGAATTTCAAAAGCAGGAAAACAAAAACGGATACAATACTTCATTAAGTTTTTCGGAAACAAGTGGAAAAATACGTTTTAGCCTTACCACAAATTACATCACAAAGGAATTTGACAATAACGACCTTGGCATTACCTTCAAGACTAATTACCTAGGCACCTACGGAAATTTGCATTACCGTATTTTAAAGCCAACCAAAACATTCAATACACTAACAGCGAACATGAACGTAAACAGTGAATTTGAGAACATAACCGGTAAACTTCAGGCTGGAAATGTTAATTTCAATTTGAATTCTACCTTTAAAAATAATGACGGTTTTGGCGGAGGATTGTTCATCAGACCTTTAGATGTACATGATTTTTATGCACCCCAAAAAGACGGAAGATATGTCACCTACCCGGAATATTATGAAACATGGGTTTATTATTCTTCCAATTATAACAGAAAATTTGCTTTTGACTTTAACCCATGGATAGGCACAACATCTGAAGTTGGACGTGACAGTTATGGCTTCAGCTTGAGTCCGAGATACCGTTTCAGCAATAAACTCATGGTTATTTTAGGATACGATTACAGTAAAGAAAATAACACAGTTGGTTTTTACGACCATCTGGATGACGGCGATATCATTTTTGAAAAAAGAGACATCAATACTTCAACAGTTTATCTAAAAAGCAGATTTGCCTTAAACAACAAAATGACAATCAACATCAATACCCGGTATTACTGGAGTTATGTTGACGCAAAAGGTTTCAAGGAATTACAGGAAGACGGAAGCTTAAACAATATCTATTTACCGGAATCATCCGCTCAGGATTTCAGTTCCTGGAATCTGGATTGCTCATATTCATGGTGGATTGCTCCCGGAAGTCAATTAAATATTTTATACCGTAACAATTCCGGAAATTATGACGAAGGCTTGAGCAGAGTGGAAAAAAACCTGTCACATAACTTCCAGAATTTATTCGGAGACAAATTAAATCATACTTTTTCAATCAGTTTACGTTACTTTTTAGATTTCAACCGGGTTAAAAGCTGGATTTAATTTTCTAATTTTGAAGCTATTTCTTTAGCATCATAAAATGAACAAAAAAGTAATCCTAATGATTTTGGACGGATGGGGAAAATCTCCAGATCCAAAAGTCTCGGCAATTGACAACGCAAACGTACCTTACATAAACAGTTTATACACCAAATATCCCAATGCCCAATTAAGAACCGATGGTCTCAACGTTGGACTTCCGGAAGGACAGATGGGCAACAGTGAAGTAGGTCATATGAATTTAGGCGCCGGACGTATTGTTTATCAGGATTTGGCAAAAATCAACCTGGCTGTAGAACACAAATCATTAAACGACGAACAAGTATTAAGCGATGCTTTTGCTTATGCCAAAGGAAACAACAAACCGGTTCATTTTTTAGGTTTGGTTTCAGACGGAGGTGTTCACTCGCATACAGACCATTTAAAAGGCTTACTGGATGCCGCACAGGATTTTGGCCTGCAAAAAGTATTCATTCACGCCTTCACCGATGGACGCGATGTTGATCCCAAATCAGGCGCAAAACACATTGAAGATTTAAACGAATACACCAAAAAGTCTTCCGCAAGAATCGCTTCAATTGTAGGACGTTATTATGCCATGGACCGGGACAAAAGATGGGAGCGTGTAAAAAAGGCATATGATGTAATGGTCAATGGAACCGGAACCCATTCTAAAAATGCCGTTTTAAGCATACTGGAGAGTTACCACAATCATGTTACCGATGAATTTATAGAACCTATTGTGATGGTTGATGAAAACGACCTCCCTTTAGCAACAATAAAAGAAGATGATGTCGTTATCTTTTTCAATTTCAGAACAGACCGCGGACGTGAGTTAACCGAAGTGCTTTCCCAAAAAGATTTGCATGAACAAAACATGCACAAACTCAACTTATACTATGTTACCATGACCAATTACGATGAAACATATAATAATGTTCATGTGATTTACGACAAGGATAACATTACTGAAACTCTTGGAGAAGTTTTGGAAAAAAACAATAAAAAGCAAATCCGTATCGCCGAAACTGAAAAATACCCGCACGTTACCTTTTTCTTTTCAGGCGGTCGCGAAGAACCTTTCACCGGAGAAAGCAGAATCCTTTGCCCTTCTCCAAAAGTGGCAACTTACGATTTAAAACCTGAAATGAGCGCCTTTGAACTCAAAGATGCTTTAATCCCGGAACTGGAAAAAGGAGAAGTTGATTTTGTGTGCCTGAATTTTGCCAATGGCGACATGGTAGGACATACCGGCGTGATGGAAGCAGCCATTAAAGCCTGCGAAGCTGTTGACATTTGCACCAAAGAAGTTATCGAAACCGCTTTAAAACACAACTACACAACTATTGTAATTGCTGACCACGGAAACTGTGAAACCATGATCAATCCTGACGGATCTCCGAATACGGCTCACACAACCAATCCGGTTCCGATTATTTTAGTTGACAAAGATTTAAAAAAGATCAACAATGGGGTTTTAGGTGATATCGCCCCAACAATTTTGGAGCTGATGGGAATCAATAAGCCGGAAGTAATGACAAGTCACTCTTTATTATAAGCAAACAAATATGAGAAGATCAGTAACAGCTGCACTCATAGCAGCACTGGCATTGACAGCCTGTACATCACAACAAATTATGCCTCTAAGAGGAGGAACACCAATAGCCATGGATAAAAGAGCAGTAATCCAAGAACCACAAAAACCAGCCGAGACATTTTTACTCGGATTGAAAACAAAATCTGATCTGGAAGCTGCACCTTATGACAGCTGGTTTAAACCGGGTGAAGAAGCCTACAAAAGCAATCCGTCAGTCATTACTTTACTGAGAAACGCACCACAGGATTACCAAATCAGCATTTTCATGGGCACCTGGTGCGACGACAGTAAAGCACAGGTTCCAAATTTTTATAAGATTCTGGGCGAAATTGATTTCGATTTATCCAAAGTAAAATTAATTACGATGGACAGAGAAAAAAAGACACCTGAAAATTTTGAAGAAGGCTTAAACATTACGAATGTACCGACTTTCATCTTTTACAAAAACGGAAAAGAATTACACCGTATAGTAGAATCCCCGGTAGAAACACTTGAAGCCGACATGCTGAAAATCATATCAGAGGAGCCTTACAAACATACTTACCAGAATTAAAAAAATAAAATTAGTACATTTGCAGTCCAATTTTTGCAACAATGATAATCGTAAAAAACCGTGAAGAAATTGAATTGATGCGTGAAAGCGCCTTGATTGTTTCCAAAACCTTAGGAATGATTGCTTCTGAAATCAAACCAGGTGTAACCACTCTATCTCTCGATAAATTAGCTGAAACCTTTATTCGTGACCACGGAGCCACACCGGCTTTCCTTGGCATGTATGGTTTCCCGAACTCTTTATGTATGAGTCCGAACACCCAGGTCGTTCACGGTATTCCAAACAACACACCTTTAGAAGACGGCGACATTATTTCGGTAGATTGTGGTGCGTTAAAAAATGGATTTTACGGCGATCACGCTTACACTTTCGAAGTGGGTAATGTAAATGACGCAACGAAAAGACTTTTAAAAATCACTAAAGAATCTTTATACGAAGGTATCCGCGAATTAAAAGCCGGCAACCGTACCGAAGACGTAGGTTACGCCATCCAGAAATATTGCGAAAGTAATGGTTATGGTGTTGTACGTGAATTAGTAGGACACGGAATCGGGCGTACGATGCACGAAGCTCCTGAAATGCCTAATTACGGAAAACGCGGACGCGGAAAATTGTTGCAGGAAGGAATGGTTGTTGCCATTGAACCGATGATTAATCAGGGAACCAAAAATATCAAACAGCACAAAGACGGCTGGACAATTACCACTGCCGATGGAAAACCTTCAGCTCATTTTGAGCACGATGTAGCCATTATTGACGGAAAACCGGAATTGTTATCAACTTTTGCTTATATCTACAAAGCTTTGGGAATCAATTCCAATGAAGAAAATGAATTTAGAAAACTGCCTTTAGTGTTATAATGAAAAAAATTTTCAAATTCATACTGAACACCATTCCTCGCCCAATATTGATCCGTTTAAGTATTGTTGTGCGCCCAATTTTGGCTTTTTTATTAAAAGGAAATAAGTTTACCGATCCAATTGACGGAAAAAGTTTCCGCATGTTTTTGCCCTACGGATACGGCAACCAACGGAACAATGTATTATCACCCAGCACTCTTTCGCTGGAAAGACACCGCTTACTTTGGTTATACTTACAAAACGAAACCGATTTTTTTACGGCAACCCAAAAGAAGAAAGTATTGCACTTTGCACCGGAACAGGAATTTTACAAGCGTTTCAAGAAACAGAGTAACATCGATTATACCACAACCGATTTATTTTCTCCATTGGCCGATGTAAAAGCCGACATCTGTAATTTGCCTTTTGAAGACAATTCATATGATATCATTTTTTGCAACCACGTTTTGGAACACATCCCGGATGACACAAAGGCCATGCAGGAATTGTACCGTGTTTTAAAACCAGGCGGTATGGGTATTTTCCAGATTCCACAGGATTTATCTCGTGCGACGACTTTTGCAGATGACACAATCACTGATCCGAAGGAACGCGCTAAAATATTCGGACAATATGACCATGTACGTGTTTATGGTTTGGATTACTTTGATAAATTAAGAAGCATCGGCTTTACAGTTTCCGAAGTAAATTACACCGAAAAAATTTCCCCTGAATCAGTCGAAAAATACTGTCTGGCACAGGGCGAAATCATACCGGTTTGCCATAAATAATATCTTGGCATAAAATTCGTTGTAAAATAATATCTTTACTGAATCAGATTTTTCGTTATGATCCACAAAGTTATTACATACTTCATTTTCATACTTGCCGTAAATCTTAATTTACAGGCACAGGCCGTAACCGAAACACCGCCGCCTTTCAACATTAAAACCATCAGCTTTAATCAGGGCGTTGGAAATGTTTTCCCTTTTTTCAAATTAGGTGCATCTTTCCAACTCACTTTCGATGATTTATACGGAAATGAAGAAGATTATTATTTTACGATTACTCATCACAATTACAATTGGGAACCTTCTGAACTGGCAAAAGCCGAATACCTGGCCGGAACCGATAACCAACGCATTCAGAATTACGAAAACTCATTCAACACACTACAGTTATATTCACATTACCGGTTAAATTTTCCGAATAATTTTTTCCAACTCACCAAAAGCGGAAATTATCTGGTATCGGTTTTTAACAATGACAAGGAACTGGTTTTTTCAAAAAAATTCATCGTTTATGAAGAATTAACAGACGTCCCGATGCAAATCAAGCGCTCGAGAAACATCAGTGACATCAAAGAAAAACACAATGTGGAATTTGCCGTAAAATCCCAAAACATTCTTTTTCAGTCACCCAATCAAAACGTTAAGGTCATTTTATTCCAAAACGGAAAATGGAACAATACCATTGTGAATATCAAACCCCAATACACTATCGGCAATGATTTAATCTTCAGATACAATACCGAAACCCAGTTTTTTGCCGGAAACGAATACCTGAATTTTGACAATAAAGAAATCCGGGTTCCCACAAATACCGTTCAGCGGATTGACTCAAACAATGGTTTATACAGTGCTTATCTATATACCGATCCTTCAAGAAAAGACAAAGGCTACACCTATTTCCCGGATATAAACGGAAGCTTTTTAAACCGCAACCTGATTGCAGAAAACAGTGATGTACAATCTGATTATGCCTGGATGCATTTCACATTGTTTGCTCCCACCCTTCCAGCAAAATCTGCCATTTATGTAACCGGGATGTTCAATAATTATCAATTATCCGTAGAAAACAAAATGGATTATGATGCTGAGAAAGGTGTTTTTGAAAAAGCAATCCTGATCAAACAGGGTTTCAACAATTACAATTACACACTTTTGGACAGCAACAATAAACTCGATGAAAAAAATGCCATCGACGGTAATTATTATGAAACCGAAAACATTTACGATGCTTTCATATACTATCGCGCCAATGGTGAAAGATACGACAGGGTAATCGGAAAAGGTGAAGCATCTTCCCTTAATATAACCAATTAAAAAATTTAACAGGAATATAGAACGTATATTTTTTTTAATTTCTAAATTTGTATAATCCTCAGGCTTAAGTTTATGGTAACTCAAATTACACAAGGCATTAAAATTTCGGTTATGACGACTTTTGAAGGAACCTACTTCAAAAATCATAAGATGCATTTTGCCTTCAGTTATCATATTTCCATCGAAAACCACAGCAAAGATTCAGTACAGCTCATGGCACGCCACTGGGAAATCTTCGATGCTCTCAACAGTATGGAAGTCGTTGACGGCGAAGGGGTTGTTGGCAGAAAACCGGTATTAAAACCCGGAGAAGTACACACTTACAGCTCCGGTTGCCTCCTTTGCGCACCATTCGGGACGATGCAGGGTTATTTCAGCATGATCAATTTCACTTCCACAAAGTCTTTTAAAGTTATTATCCCTCCTTTTAAATTAAGTGCTCCTTTTGCATTGAATTAATTTGTGATTTCTTTATAAATTAATCTGTTTTTCCTTTGTACTTTTGTGCCAATTAATTTATTGTTTTAATCTAACTATTTAACAATCATAAAATGCTAAAAGGATTTTTTAACGTACCGAAAGCGGTTAACGAACCCGTAAAATCATACGCTCCGAATTCTCCCGAAAGAGCTGCAGTACAATCAGCTTATAAAGAATTATGGAATTCACAAATCGATGTTCCTTTATACATCGGAAGCGAAGAAATCCGTACAGGAAATACAAGAAACATGTCAGCTCCGCACGATCACAAACACATCGTTGGGACTTATCATTTAGCCGAAAAAGCGCACATCGAAAAAGCGATTGCAAATGCTTTGGAAAGCCGCACTAAATGGGCAAACATGGCTTGGGAACAAAGAGCTGCCATATTTTTAAAGGCAGCCGAATTGATTGCTGGTCCGTACCGCGCAAAAATCAATGCTGCCACTATGATCGCACAATCAAAAACGATTCACCAGGCAGAAATTGATGCAGCATGTGAGTTAATTGACTTCTTACGTTTCAACGTAGAATTCATGACGCAGATTTACCAGGATCAGCCAACATCAAATTCAGATATGTGGAACCGTGTGGAATACCGTCCATTAGAAGGATTTGTATACGCAATTACACCATTCAACTTTACAGCAATCGCTGCCAATCTACCGGCAAGTGCTGCCTTAATGGGGAATGTAGTGATTTGGAAACCATCAGACAGTCAGGTTTTCTCTGCAAAAGTAATTATCGACGTATTCAAAGAAGCGGGAGTTCCTGACGGTGTAATCAACGTAGTTTTCGGAGATCCGGTAATGATTACCGACACTGTTTTGGCTTCTCCTGATTTTGCAGGAATCCACTATACAGGATCAACATTTGTTTTCAAGGAAATCTGGAAAAAAATCGGAGAAAACATCCATGCTTATAAAACATACCCAAGAATTGTTGGGGAAACCGGAGGAAAAGATTTTATCATGGTTCACCCTTCAGCTGATGTTAAGCAAGTAGCTGCAAACAGTATCCGTGGTGCTTTCGAATTCCAGGGACAAAAATGTTCGGCTGCATCGAGAGCTTACTATCCAAAAAGCTTATGGCCTGCCATCAAAGAGGAAATGGGTAAAGAATTAGCGACTATCAAGCAAGGTTCTCCCGAAGATTTCTCAAACTTTGTTACCGCTGTAATCCATGAAGGTTCATTCGATAAATTGGCTAAATATATTGATCAGGCTAAAAATGATGCTGATGCGGAAGTTATTTTCGGTGGAGGATACGACAAATCAAAAGGGTATTTCATTGAACCAACTGTTATCCTAACAACAAATCCTAAATATACTACAATGGAAACGGAACTTTTCGGTCCGGTTCTAACTGTTTATGTATATGAAGATGAAAAATTCTCTGAAACATTACAATTAGTAGATTCAACATCAGAATACGCTTTAACCGGAGCTATTTTCAGTCAGGACCGTTATGCTATTGAAGAAGCTACCGTGGCTTTACAAAACAGTGCCGGTAACTTCTATATCAACGACAAACCAACCGGTGCGGTTGTTGGACAACAGCCTTTCGGTGGAGCAAGAGCTTCAGGAACGAATGACAAAGCAGGTTCTGCACAAAACTTACTACGCTGGGTTTCTCCTCGTACCATCAAGGAAACCTTTGTAACTCCTATAGATTACAGATACCCGTTTTTGGGCTAATCATAATTAATTTCATTAAAAAGCCTGACAATGTCAGGCTTTTTAATTACATATACTTCATTTAATTTGTTAATTATTTGAATAATCAAAAATATTTCATAATTTGTTCTGAGAATATATTATGCGTGCATATAAAATTCTTACAAAAACAAACTAACAAACAAAAAACAAATTATGAAACAAAAGTCACTCTGGCTTTACTTTTTAGTTGTGGCCTGTCACGTACAGGCGCAAACTAAAAAGAAAGTTGATTTTTCCGGATTTGACCGGAGCGGAATGCAAACTTCAATTCTCCTGACCGACACCAAACCATTCACGGTTTTAGGACAAAACGGCAAAACCTACAACATGTACAATCTGTACGAATCCTATCAGGAATTAAGTAAATCCGATACCCAAAAAAGATTTCTAAACACCGGTTTATTGGCATCGGAAATAAAATTTGAAAACAGCGGTAACATTCTCAAAATAGGATTCATCCATACCGAATTCGAAATCCCAAGCAAGGAAGCTTATCAAAGAGGATTAGTTTCCATTGAAAACAACAAAGCCAGAAGAAACTCACCTTCCTATATCTTCAACAAACACACCAACACCATTGTCAGTCCGCTGGCTGTCCGAAAAAAAGGAGTCAACACCACATTTCTTTTTGACAGCAAATACTTCATTAACACAACTGCTGATAAAATCAAAACAATCCGGACTGATTTTGGCGACGGAAAAGGATACATCAATACCGAATTAGACAATCCCGTTTCGGTATCTTACCCAACTGAAGGCCAAAAAGAACTTCACTTCGAAATCACTTTCGAAAACGGTAAAAAAATCATCCGCAACTCTGCATTAACTGTAACTTATTCAAACGCAGACATATCAAGGTTGTTCAGAAGAACTCCTGTTTTAATTACTGCCACACGCACACCTGACTTAGCTCTTTATGGAGAAAATGATTTATCAGCCGGGAAATGTGAATATGAAATTTTCACGAGTCCGGACGGCATTTTTGACAAACCGATTTATGTTGTGGACGGCTTCGATCCTTCCGACAGCCGAAATACGACTGCCGTTTATAATTTACTTACCTACACTGACACAAACGGAAATACGCAAAATTTAGGTGACCGTATCAGAAATCAGGAAGGTTATGACATCGTAGTGGTCAACTTTCCGACTTACGTAAATGCTGCCACTAAAACCATTGACGGTGGTGCCGACTATATCGAAAGAAATGCGTTATCATTAGTTACTGTCATTGAAACACTCAACCTTCAAAAAACAGGTAACGAACAAAATATCGTCATCGGACCAAGTATGGGCGGGTTGATTTCACGTTATGCCTTACGCTTCATGGAGCAAAACAACCTGAACCATCAAACCCGTTTGTGGATTTCATTTGACTCACCGCATTATGGCGCTAATGTACCCATTGGTTTACAGCATTTATTCAATTATTTTGCTTATGGTTATGGGGATGCCGACGGTGTAAAACCTCTTATAGACGGCATGTTACGATCTCCGGCTGCCAAACAAATGCTGGTGGATCATTTTCAGGCTCATACAGCAGCAGGTCCTGGAGCCCCTTTGGGAGATGACCCTATAATTCCTTCTGCCGGACTACCGTTAACACCGGCCGGATATCCTAACATCAGGGATAATTTCCAAAACAGAATGAACTCGATGGGATTCCCGCAGACTACCCGAAATATTTCTATGATTAACGGAAGTGGTAATTTGGCTAAATTCAAAGACAAACTGGGGAATGACATCAATCCGGGCTTCGATTTTATCGGTACTGCTGCTACCCCAGCGAATATTGATACCGGAGACGTATTTGCTTTTATCAATACAAGAGCACTCACCTTTTGTGAGTATATGCCGAATGCCAATGTCCAGGAAATAATTACCGATGTAGACATTCAGGCGCAGGTATTTTTCTGGGTCACACAAGATTCTTTTACGGCAACAGCCAAACAAAGCGCCAATACAAACGGGGTAGACTCTTCACCTGGAGGATTATTTGACATGAGTGGATTGGCCGCTTCACTCCCTCCAGGTGATGATGTGCTGACTAATTTTATGAATGCCATGAAAGCCGACAAATTCAGTTTCATTCCTGCCGTGAGTGCCATGGGATTGAATATCGGTGGAAACATCAACAATTCACAGCCTAATTATTACTTCAACATTAATCTGGGAGCTAAAGATATTCCCTGGGACGGCATTAACACCACAACGTCGAATACAACTCCGTTCAAAAATTGGCACATGCCTCCCACTAACGAAAATCATGTAACCATAACACAGGGGAACGTAGATTTTGCCTG
Organism: Flavobacterium amniphilum; assembly: GCF_023634845.1. Lineage (GTDB taxonomy): Bacteria > Bacteroidota > Bacteroidia > Flavobacteriales > Flavobacteriaceae > Flavobacterium > Flavobacterium amniphilum. The sequence continues at coordinate 180,545 of NZ_JAMLJL010000003.1, forward strand.
GTGTGAAATTGTAAAACCGGATTTCAATTTTGCCTTAAATACATCAAATACCGTTACTGCTTGTCAGGGAAACACAGCAAGCTACACGTTTAATTTCAACGGAATTCATGGCTGTCTTCCCAACCCAATCAGTTTTACCGCAACCGGAGCTCCTGCCGGCAGTAGTATAACTTTCAGTCCGAATTCCATAGCTGCTAACGGAATCGTTACAATGAATGTTTCAAATGTATTACCCGGAACTTATACAATAAACGTAACACCGGTTAATTTTCCAACCAAAACGATTCCCGTAACACTGACTGTAAATCCAAGCAATCCTAATCTATCAGGTACAACACAATACAGTTTAAACGGAGACAATCTGTTTACAACTGCAACAAGTGTAACAGTTCAACAGGGAACCAACTTAGAACTCCGCATTCCTTCCAATTTATATACCGGAACCATCGAATGGTTTGATCCTACCGGTGCTTCAAGAGGTAATACAAATCCGGTAATCAACAACATTCAGGACAGCAGTACCGAAGAAGGAACCTGGAATGCTAAAATAACTTTCGACAATGATTGTTCACGCATGGCACCCACAAACATTCCGATGACGGTAATAGTAGATACTTCATTGGGGAATAATTCACCTGAGACTTTCAAATTGAAATTATATCCGAATCCTTCGAAGGACATTCTCAACATAACAGGCACAAACATCCCAGTGGATATGAAAGTACAAATTGTTGATATCTGCGGAAGAATCATACAAAATACAGAAGCCAGACATATCAATGCAAACCATTTGCAAATCAACGTTTCATCCCTTTCCGGAGGAACTTATTTAGTGGTCATGGAAAATCAGAACCAACGATATGCCAAATCATTTGTCAAACAATAAATTAAGCCCCGAAAGGGGCTTTTTCATTGCCGGAAAATCACTAAATTTATAGTAGTATTTGAAAACAATTAAACGCAACGGTTATGAAAAAATCTTTACACTTACTGTTTATTGGTTTCACCATAACAGCACTGTCCCAAACACCAATCAACAGCTATTACAGTGCTCCGGACTCATACTATGACATTATTGACCCGGCGACTGTTCTTAATCAGACCTCAGGAGCCAACCAAACCTGGAATTTTACCAATCTGGTGAAAGTTGGCGAATCAGTTGATACGTATACCGTACCAACATCAGGAGAATTAGCATCCTATCCCGGAACAACAACAGCCCTTACGGTAACCAGCACTATTAATGCAAACGTGAGCAGCAATAAATTTTACACCAAAAACAACGGCAGTCAGGTTTCGTTTACCGCTTTTAACAATCCCAACTTAGAGTTGAATTACATCACAGATAACGCGCTAATCGGTACTTTCCCGTTAAGTTATGGCTATTCGAACAACGACAATGTCGCCGGAACATTTATTTACGGCGGTAATAACGGAACCTTTCAGGGAACTTTCAATACCAGCGTAGATGCATACGGCATGCTAAATGTAACTAATGCCGGTGCAAGGGCATTCAACGGTACTGTAACCCGGTTAAAAACTGAACAGAACTTAAATCTGAGCACCGCCATTTTTCCCAATGTGGGAACCGTAACACTCACCAATTACAATTATTACAGTTCGGCCAATGGTTTATTGGTTTTCAGATATACCCATTTCAACATCAATGTTCCTTTGTTGTCCATCAACCAGACATCGGTTTCCATTGAAAGTTTCGTAGCTATTTTGCTGGGAATCGACGAAAATAATTTGAACCGCTCCATTACTTTATTCCCAAATCCGATGAAAGAAAATTTAAAGATTGATTTGCGTGAAGAACTGGTAATTGAGTCAGTCCGTGTTTTTGATTTGTACGGAAAAGAAGTAATCAAAACCGGGGAAGAACAAAACATAAATGTCGGCCGCTTACCCTCAGGAATGTATCTTGTTGTAGTAAAAACCGAAAAAGGATCCGTAAGTAAAAAGATTATAAAAGAATAAGCTCCCTGGAATTTGGGAGCTTACTGAATTTATGCTTTAAATTTTAAAGGAAGATGCACCACTTTTTTGGTTTCAAAGAAATCGGGTGCGAAGAAATCTGAAATATTATATTCAGTCGCCTTCGGAAAGTCTTTTAATTCTTCCGTCAGGTCACCGCCTTTCAGATATAAAATACCATTCTTCAGTTCATGCTTCTGTTGCTTTTTGATTTTATCCTTAATCCACGAAACAAAATCCGGCATATTAGTCACTGCACGGCTCACGATGAAATCAAAATCCCCTTTAACGTTTTCGGCACGCAACTGTTCGGCTTTTACATTTTTCAATCCGACTCCTTCAGCAACTGCCTGCACTACCTTTATTTTTTTGGCAATAACATCAATTAAATAAAAACGGGTTTCAGGAAAAAGAATCGCTAACGGTATCCCCGGAAATCCACCACCGGTTCCCACATCAAGAACATAAGTACCGGGCTCAAATGGTTGTACTTTGGCAATGGCCAGTGAATGCAAAACATGCTTAACATACAGTTCGTCAATATCTTTACGGGAAATTACGTTGATTTTTGCATTCCAGTCTTTATATAATGCTTCCAGTTTTGTAAACTGTTCAATTTGCTCATCAGACAAATTAGGAAAATACTTTAGTATTTCATCCATGGCTTAAATTTTTCACAAAATTACACAATTTAGAGGTTAAAAATTGTGTTAATGAGTATCAATTCAATTTATTAAATACTACCTTTGGCGCTTATTGTAAAAATTATGAATACATCAATTCCAACTTTTTCAAGAACCGACTCGATGAAGTTCTTCAGAACTTTGAATACACGTGTCAATAACTATTTCAAAGAAAACAACTTACAGAAAACAGGTAACTGGAAGCTACATTTAAAAACCGTAGTCATGTTTGCCCTGTTCCTGACGCCATACTTTTTGATCCTGACTTTGAACTTACCGTTTTGGGCCCATATCCTGCTTTCCATCGTGATTGGAATTGGTATGGCCGGAGTGGGAATGAACGTGATGCACGACGGTAATCACGGTTCGTACTCTTCAAAACAATGGTTAAACAAAATCATGGGCGGAAGTATTTACATTTTAGCCGGAAACGTATACAACTGGCAGGTACAACACAATGTATTGCACCATACGTATACCAATGTTCCCGGACATGATGAAGACTTGGAAGCAGGCCGCATCCTGCGTTTCAGTAAAACGGCAAAATGGCACCGTTTCCATAAATTCCAGCATTATTATTCGATTTTCCTTTACGGATTATTGACTTTCAACTGGGCTATCACAACCGATTTCATGCAGATGAAACGTTACTTAAAACGTAAATTATCATACGGTGATTTCAAAAGCCCGGCCATCCAATGGACAACATTGGTAATCACTAAAGTAATTTACTTTTCAATCTGGTTAGTAACCCCGATGCTATTGGGAATCGTTTGGTGGGAAGTATTGATCGGATTTATCGTGATGCACTATACGGCAGGATTGATCTTAAGTGTTATTTTCCAATTGGCTCACGTAATTGAAGACACCGTAACTCCGGAACCAAATGATGATAACGAATTGGAAAACACATGGGCGATCCACCAATTGTTCACGACTGTAAATTTTGCACCTAAAAACTGGTTGGTAAACTGGTACACAGGCGGATTGAACCATCAGATCGAGCACCACATTTTCCCACACATCAGCCACGTACATTACGGTAAAATAGCTGAAATCGTAAAGCAGACCGCTAAAGAATGCAACCTGCCATACTACGAATACAAAACGATGACCGGAGCCATCATTTCACACTTCCGTCATTTAAAAGAACTAGGACAAAAACCACAATTAGCATAATAAACACAACAACACAAAACAACTAACAACACCATGAATTTTCTTTCAGACAGAATTAACAATCTATCTACCTCCCAAACTCTGGCAATGGCCGCTAAAGCAAGGGAATTAAAAGCACAGGGAATCGACATCATCAGTTTAAGTTTAGGAGAACCGGATTTCAACACGCCGGATTTCATCAAAGAAGCTGCTAAAAAGGCCATCGACGAAAATTACAGCACCTACACTCCGGTTGACGGATATGTGGAATTGAAAGAAGCCATCTGTAAAAAATTCAAACGTGACAACGGATTGGATTATAAACCGGGAAACATTGTAGTTTCAACCGGTGCTAAACAATCTTTATACAATATTGCCCAGGTAATGCTGAACGACGGAGACGAAGTGATCCTTCCGGCACCTTACTGGGTAAGTTATTTCGAAATCATCAAACTTTCAGGCGGAATACCGGTAGAAGTACCAACTTCAGTGGAAAGCGATTTCAAAATCACACCGGAACAATTGGAAGCAGCCATCACACCTAAAACCAAAATGATGTGGTTCAGTTCGCCATGTAACCCTTCCGGTTCAGTGTACAACAAAGAAGAATTAACGGCATTAGCCAAAGTTTTGGAGAAATATCCAAACGTATTCATCGTATCTGACGAAATCTACGAACACATCAACTTCTCAGGAACCTTCTGCAGTATAGCAACCATTCCGGGAATGTTCGACAGAACCATCACCGTAAACGGAGTAGCAAAAGCGTTTGCCATGACCGGATGGAGAATCGGGTATATCGGAGCACCTGAAGCTATCGCTAAAGCGTGTACCAAAATACAGGGACAGGTAACAAGCGGTGCCAATTCAATTGCACAACGCGCAACCATCGCTGCTGTTGAAGCTGATCCAAGCGTATTGAACACCATGGTTTCTGCTTTCAAAAACAGAAGAGATTTAGTGGTGGGGTTAATGAAAGAAATCCCGGGCGTTAAATTAAACGTTCCGGAAGGTGCATTCTACGTGTTCCCGGACATTTCATCATTCTTCGGAAAAACATTAAGAGGCACAACCATCAATAACGCGGAAGATTTCTCGATGTATCTTTTAGCAGAAGCAAACGTCGCAACCGTAACCGGTGACGCATTCGGAAACCCTAACTGCCTTCGTTTGTCATACGCTGCCAGCGAAGAGCAACTAACCGAAGCCATCACAAGAATCAAAGAAGCTTTAGCTTAAAAAATCATATGCCCCGAGGAAACTTGGGGCTTTTTTTGTTCTTATTTTTAGGGCGTGACCACAAGGGTCGGGTTTTCCGTTGCAATCTTTTTTATACTTCTGCTCCGCTCAGTTATAAAAAAGGATTTCCACTTCAACCCCTCACGCGGCCGCAACAACAAACCATAAACAAAAAACAACGAACCACTTAAAAACAATGCAAAAGAAAATACTATTATTAGGATCAGGTGAATTAGGAAAAGAATTTGTCATCGCTGCCCAACGCATCGGACAAAAAGTAATTGCTGTCGACAGTTATGAAAACGCTCCGGCGATGCAGGTCGCACATGGATTCGAAGTCATCAACATGCTTGACGGCTCGGAGCTGGACCGAATTGTAACCAAACACCAGCCTGATTATATCGTTCCCGAAATCGAAGCCATCCGTACAGAGCGTTTTTACGATTACGAAAAACAGGGAATCACAGTTGTTCCTTCGGCGAAAGCGGCCAACTTTACCATGAACCGCAAAGCCATCCGTGATCTGGCAGCCAAAGAATTAGGATTGCGTACCGCCAATTACCGTTACGCCACCTCAGCCGGGGAATTGCAAAAAGCCGTTGGTGAAGTCGGAATCCCTTGCGTGGTAAAACCACTGATGTCGTCATCCGGAAAAGGACAATCGACCATTAAAACGGAAGCTGATATTGAAAAAGCATGGAAATATGCCGTCGAAGGTTCACGCGGTGACGTAGTCGAAGTTATCGTGGAAGCATTCGTCAATTTCCATTCTGAAATTACCTTACTGACTGTCACACAACACAACGGACATACCTTATTCTGTGCACCGATAGGCCACCGTCAGGAACGTGGTGATTACCAGGAAAGCTGGCAACCGGCCCATGTTTCACAAAAAGACATCTACGAAGCACAGGATATGGCCGAAAAAGTTACCGAAGCTTTAGGCGGAGCCGGATTATTCGGTGTAGAATTTTTCCTGACTGATGAAGGTGTGTATTTTTCGGAACTATCCCCAAGACCGCACGATACCGGAATGGTGACTTTGGCCGGCACGCAGAATTTCAACGAGTTTGAATTGCATTTACGCGCCATCCTTGGTTTGCCTATTGCCGAAATCACGCTGGAGAAAGTAGGCGCCAGTGCCGTAATCCTTGCTACTGAAAATTCGGAGAACCCAACGTACAGCGGAATTGAAAAAGTGGCGGGCTTGGCTAAAACTGATTTCCGTATCTTTGGAAAACCCACATCAAGACCGTACAGACGCATGGGAGTTGTCCTGTCAAACGACTCTTTGGACACACCAATCGAAGAAATTGTGGAGCGCGCCAAAAAAACCGCAACCCTTATTACAGTAAATTCTTAACAATGAGTAGATTACTTTTCATCTTATTTAGTATCTTTACACTCACTTCCTGTGGTCCACGCCGCTTACGATGCGGTCCGAACAGGAGATGTGAAACCCAATCACCAAGAACCGATAATTATGAAAAGAGTTATTCTAACCGCGCTGTTGGCATATGGAGTTAATGCAGGCGCACAGGAAAAAAGTATTCAGGTCAAAGATCAGCTTGTAGAAGCTTCATGTGGCGAATGCCAATTTGAAATGGACGGTAAAAGCTGCGACTTAGCTGTTAAATTTGAAGGCAAAGCCTACTTTGTGGAAGGCATCAAAATTGACGACTACGGTGATGCCCATGCACACAATGGTCTTTGCAATGCAGTACGGAAAGCAAAAGTATCCGGTGAAATCAAAAATGAAAAGTTTATTGCCTCCAGCTTTGTTCTGGTAGAGGATAAGAAGAAATAATTTTTGAATTTACTCCTTGAAAATATCGCCAAACACGTTTCACTCACACCAGATGAGCAGGAACGTGTTTTGTCTTTTACAACCCCCAAGCAATTCAAACCCAAAACCATCCTGCTTAAAGCGGGCGAGATCTGCACACATTCTTTTTTTGTAACCAAAGGCATCCTTCGCAGTTACACCATGGATGAAAACGGTGTCGAACATGTGGTGAGTTTTGCTTGTCCCGGCTGGTGGATTGCCGACATGTACAGCTTTCTTTCCCAACGTCCCGGACAATTATTCATCGAAGTCAACGAAGAGGCCGAAGTACTCCTACTCTCCAAAGAAGATCAGGACAAAATGTACCGGGAAGTTCCTAAAATGGAGCGCTTCTTCCGTATCCTGATTGAAAATTCACTGGTCGCCAACCAACAGCGGCTGATCGACAACATGAGCTTCACCGCCGAAGCCCGTTACGACAAATTCTCCAAAAAATATTCAGGGCTTATCCATTCCCTGCCGCAAAAACAAATCGCTTCTTATATAGGAGTCACTCCCGAGTTTTTCAGTAAAATGAAAGCACGAATGCTTAAGAAATAGTTGCAAAGTTGCAAAGTCCCAAAGTTGCAAAGTCTTTGCATCTCGCAGTAAAAAACGCTGCTACTCTGTCACTCTGAAACTTTGAAACTCAGTCACTCTAAAACTTTGCCACTCTGAAACTCTGTTACTCTGAAACTTTCCCACTCTAAAAAACATTTCTTAATCTAGGTTAAGTGCCTAACCCATACCCCTGCCCTAACTTTGTCCCATCAAAATGAACAAGTTATGGACCGAAAAGATTTTATCAGAAAAGTAGCCTTAGGCAGCGGAGCACTTCTTACAGGAGCGGCTTTGGCCAAAAAAGCAACCGAATCCGAAAAAGAAACCGTCGGATTCAATCATATTCAAAACACAAACTCAAAAATCATGGACAACATCGTAGTACACAAAGCCAATACAAGAGGTAACGCCAATCACGGTTGGTTGCAAAGTTTTCACACTTTCAGTTTTGCCAATTATTTCAACCCGGAGCGTATGAATTTTGGAGTACTCCGCGTACTGAATGACGACACCGTTTCAGGCGGAATGGGGTTCGGAAAACACCCGCACCAGGATATGGAAATCATCAGTATTCCTTTGGAAGGCGATTTGGAACACCAAGACAGCATGGGGAACAAAACTGTGATCAAAAACGGTGACATCCAGGTGATGAGCGCCGGAACCGGGGTACAACACAGCGAATACAACAAGAACGCAGACGAGGCGGTGAAATTTTTACAAATCTGGGTCATCCCAAACAAAAGAGGCGTTGCACCGCGTTACGACCAGATTACTTTAAATGAGGAAGACCGCCACAATACCTTACAGCAAATCCTGTCACCCAATGCAGACGATGCCGGGGTATGGATCCATCAGGATGCCTGGTTCCATTTGGGGAAATTTGATAAGGATTTTGCAACCGAATACCAATTCAAAAAAGAAGGAAACGGCTTGTATGTATTCGTATTGAACGGCGACGTAACCGTAAACGGACAGGCATTGAACAAACGCGACGGCTTCGGGATCTGGGATATTGACACCGTTACTATCAAAGCAGATTCCAATGCAGAAGTTTTGTTAATGGAAGTACCGATGGAGATTAAGTGATTGGTTCTTAGTGACTAGTAATTAGTGACTAGTAATTAGTGATTAACATAATAACTCATAATTCATAACTCATAATTCAAAAAAATATGTCAACAACAAAATGGTCAATAGACCCAACACACTCAGCAATCGGTTTTAAAGTAAAACACATGATGTTTACCAATGTATCCGGAAAATTTGAAAACTATGATGCCAGCATCGTGACTGACGGTGACGATTTCACCAATGCCAACATCGAATTCGCTGCCGATATCAATTCAATTGACACCCGCAATGCCGACCGTGACAATCACTTAAAGAGCGCCGACTTCTTTGATGCCGAAAACCATCCGAAGATGACCTTCAGAGCTTCTTCCCTAACCAAAACAAGCGGGGGAAATTATGAAATCGCAGGTGACTTAACCATGCGCGGTGTGACAAAATTCGTGACACTTCCGGCAGAATTCAGCGGTTTGATGACCGATCCGTGGGGGAATACAAAAGCGGGATTGAACATCTCCGGAAAAATCAACCGCAAGGATTGGGGATTAAACTGGAACTCGGCACTGGAAACCGGTGGCGTACTGGTAAGCGAAGAAGTAAAACTGGATATCGAATTGCAATTGGTTAAGCAATAAGCAAAACGTCAATTCGAGTGTTTTTTAGGCACTAAAAAATGTATCGAGAATCGTTTTGTACCAAATGATAATAGTTAATTAGTTTTAGTTTGTTTTTTTCATGGATAACCCTGTACTAACGAGATGTACAGGGTTATTTTTTTTGCTGTGAGAATTTTTTCGGAAAATTTTATTTTCTCACAAGGTTGTGAGATTTTTTTTGTGAGAATTTATTTTCTCACAGAATTTTTCTCACAACGCTGTGAGATTTTTTTTTACCACAGAAAATTTCTCACAACTTTTTTCGTCCTGAAAAATTAAATCCATTAAAAAATACGTATTTCTACTGGTTTTTTTCTCATGGTGAATGGTTATGTTTGATAAACCTCAAATCAACACAAACACTATGGGACGATTCGGAACCACGGAAGTCATCGTACTTTTCTTATTACTGCTTGTTTATTTTTTACCCACAGCCATTACCCTCAACCGCAAAAAAACCGGAACGGCAACCATTATTGTGCTCAATTTGTTTTTGGGCTGGACGGTCGTGGGCTGGGTTATTGCATTTATTTGGGCTTGTTCCAACGGCAAACAGGTACCGCTGATTACTATTAACAACAATCAGCACAACAACGAAGAAAAAATCGAGTTCCCGGCACCAAGCCTGCACAACAAACTGGACAGCCTGCGCCGTCTTAAGGATTTACTGGACTCGGGTGCTTTGTCGGTGGAGGAATATGAAAATGAGAAAGGGAAGTTGTTGGGGAGGTGAAAAGCATGGATTACTTCGTCAGTTCGCTACGCTCGTATGCAAATCCATGTGTTGTCTAAGCATGATTTACTAAAAATATACATTATGACTTTTGAAGAAGCTTTAAAAATGATTGAAACACATGGTGAATATCATAATTATTTAGATCGAACTTTTAAAACGAAAGTATTGCCGAAAAATCCTAATGATCTAATGACATATTTCTCAGATCTTTTTGTAAAGAGAATTTACATATCAAATGAAGATGCGAAAAAATATTCATCTGATAACCACTTTCAAATATCAAGTTTTGATATTGACTTTATAAATGACTAAATTTTATCAATATGGAATTCACTACATTAAAAACAAGAGACAATACTATTATCCATTTTACTAAAAAAAGTTTAATTAGAGTTGAGGACTATGGAACTTCAATTAATGTGTTTTTTACAGATGGGAAAGTTGAAAGAATTGACATTTCATTCAATGACCTGAAAAAATTATTGAACAATTAAAAGTGTTTTCTACTTCCCCACGCTAGTGCAACCAGCCCGCTTCATAGAGTTATCTGTATAGTTAAATGCCATCATAACTCAATTTTATATCTACCTTTAGAATTTCACTCAGCCTTTGTATATTTACAATACAATAATAATTATCAATCTATGTCCGCCAAAATAAAACAAATTGAAGTCGAAGATAAAATAATTGCCATTACATCCTTTAATAACAATGATTATATATGCCTAACCGATATGGTAAGAGGAGAAGAAGGAAATGACCATATCAGAAATTGGATGAGAAACAGGAACACTGTAGAATTTCTGGGAATTTGGGAACAATTGTACAATCCAAATTTTAAAGGTGTCGAATTCGACACCTTAAGAAAAGAAGCTGGATTAAATTCTTTCAATCTTACACCAAAAAAATGGGTGGAAAACACTGCCGCAATAGGAATAGTTTCCAAAAGTGGCAGACAAGGCGGTACCTATGCTCATAAAGATATAGCATTCGAATTTGGAGCATGGATTAGTCCAATGTTCAAACTTTTATTGATAAAAGAATTTCAAAGACTTAAAGAAATTGAAACCAATCAATATAATTTAGAATGGGATATCAAGAGAGTTCTGAGTAAAATTAATTATCATATACATACAGATGCTGTAAAAAATCATATAATACCCATTTCTAATCAAACAAACACTAATGAATGGCTGATTTATGCCGAAGAAGCAGATTTAATGAATGTTGCATTATTTGGCTGTACAGCCAAACAATGGAGAGAGGCTAATCCTCAATACGCATTTGAAAACAAAAATATCAGGGATTTTGCAAGCATAAATGAATTAGCAGTGCTTTCCAATTTAGAATCAATAAATTCAGAATTCATTAAAAGTAATATAGAAAAAAGAATACGTTTTAATAATTTACATAGAATTGCCAGACAACAGTTAGCAATATTAACTGACAAAGATTTTATCAAATCAATGAAAAAAGAATCTGAATCAACTTATCTAGATGAAAAGAAGAAGCTTGAGTAAAAAACATCTCCGATAGTTCCCCCGCTGGCGCGAGCCTCCCGCTCGTGCCACAACCTCATCAATTAAGATTAATTCCTTAAATATAATCTTTTCAAGCACCAGCATCCCAACTGCGCCAACCTTAAGAAAAGATGTAAAACCCGATATCCAGTTACCATTAATTAAACTTCAAAAAACTCACCGGGTTGAGATTTTTCAATCCTTTACAACAAATGAAAAAATAACATTCAACAGACTTATTTTATGATTTTATAACAAAATATTACTGTTTTTAAATCCAATTCTTACAAGAATGAAATTCAGGCACGAATTCAGAACACAAAAAAACCTTTAACACTTAAGACATAAATTACATAATATAAATTCACATTTTTTAACAGATCAAAAATTATAACCGTTAAAAAAAATGATATACTAAATTGAACAGGTCTTGAAAACAGATTGCAATTTTTCCTCTCATTAAACAATCCTTAGTTTTGCGCCCCAAAATTAAATTTTACACAAATGAAGAAAAAACTCTTTCTTATCAGCCTAATTCTATCATTATTCGCATTTTTTTCCTCAAGTGCTCAGAATAACATAAAAATCACAGGTGTTATACAAGATGCTGGCACACATGAAAACATCTACGGTGTTAAAATAGCATTAGTGCCCATAACCGGAGAAAATGAAATCAACTCAACGTACACTGATATTACAGGTAATTTCATTTTAAAAACCAGAATTTCTGAAAACCGGATTAAGATCAGTTTTCTAAATTACAAAACTACTTACATAAAGGTCAATGAAGTTTCCCTACAAGGCAATAGCACTTTAGACTTGCAAACCATATTTTTAGAAAGTGATATTGAGAAACAAATTGAAAACACTTCATCAATTGTCGATGTTGTTGAAAACAGAAAATCTCCAATTGCTTCTTCCACACTATTAAATTCTGATATCCAGGCACAAAGCTCAAACAAGGATTTCATCGAATTTTCCAATGATATGTCAGGAGCATTTGTATCCAGAATGGGTGGTGGATTTGGTGATTCCCAATTACGTGTCAGAGGTTTTGAACAAAACAACCTGACCCCAATGATTGATGGTATCTCTTTATATGATTTAGAAAATGGAAATGTGGATTGGAGTGGCTTTATGACTATCAATGATGCCATTAGCTCAATTCAGTTACAAAAAGGACTTGGTGCCTCTAAATTAGTAAACTCTTCAGTTGCAGGAACTTTAAACTTAATTCTAAAAGATGCTTTTAGCCCTAGGGGAGGAAGTCTGTTTACTGCTACAGGAAACAATGGATACAAAAAATTTGGTGCCTCTTATGGAACAGGAAGATTAGAAAATGGATTCGGTCTTAATTTCATGCTTACCAATGTTTCAGGAGATGGTTATATTAAAAATACCGATTTTAATGCAACCGGTTACTTCATCGCTTTTGGTTATGAAAATCAAAAACATAATTTACAATTTAAATTATTTGGAACACCACAATGGCATAACCAAAGAAATTCTTCAATTGGATTGAACCAATATTTTGATCAAAATAATACCAATCTTAACACAAGATACAATAGAGATTGGGGGTATTATCAAAATAACCCATATGCCGCTGAAAGCAACAACAGCCACAAACCAATTGCGACTTTACAATGGGATTTCAAATTCAATGATAATGACCAGTTATCTGCAAAAGTTTACGGATCAAAAGGGAAATCAACAGATATAAGAATGAATGGTAATACAATTTTTACCAATGATTCTCCTTATTTAACTTCAGAATTTGGGCAGTTTAACAATACTGCACAGATTGATTTTGATTATATTTCAGGTTATAATCAAGGACAACTGCCTTATGACAGATACAGCAACACCCCTGCTATCTATAGAGCTGCAATAAACGGGAAATACTTAAACTCAATTGTTGAAGATAGAATCTACACCGGTATTTCACAAATTGCCAACAATAAAGAAATCAATTCGTACGGTGCAATTATCAACTTAGACAAACAAATTGGAAAAATCCTTAAAGTAAACACAGGTCTTGACTATAGAAAAACAGAATACAACAACTATAGAACCTTAGAAAACTTATTTGGAGCTGACGGGTATGCCGTAACGAACAATTACAACGATTTAAACACAACACTAAATGCTTATAACCAAATCGTTAACACTACTGTTTCTTCCCAGGATAATATCTGGAAGATCTTTGATAAAACAGCTAATTCATCAAAAGTAAACTATGATTTTACTTCAAATATTGATTATTTGGGAGCCTATGTGCAAGTTGAAGCAAACTTCAACAAAGTAAATATTTTAGCTCAAGGTGGTTTTAACAGACAATTTTTAAGTCGTACTACGAACAATCTTTTAACGAATACAACCCACAATTCAGCGTCTGTAAATATTGACGGTTATAATGCTAAATTAGGGATCAATTATAACATCAATGAAAAACACAACCTTTGGGCAAATGGTGGTATCGTTTCGAGAGCTCCGATTTATACGAACATTTTCTCAAGTTTCTCAGATGTTCCTAATAAAATATACAAAAACGAAGATTTTAAGTCTGCTGAAGCCGGTTACGGATTTTCAACATCTAAAATCAACTTTAAATTAAACGGTTATTTAGCTTTCCACGAAGATTCAACAATTCCATATGCGAATAATACTTCTGGATTTTTTGGAGCAACAACCGGCATCAACAAAAAGAACTATGGTGTGGAAGCAGAATTAACTGTCAGACCAACTAAAACCATAAATATTTTCAGTACAGTATCTTATGGTGAATGGAAATATACATCCGATGCTAAATTCACCTATTACGGTTCCAACAGAGAAGATGTATTATATGTAAAGGATAACTACATAGGAGGTATGCCTCAAACAATGGTCAATTTAGGAGCATCAGCTTACTTATTTAAAGGATTCCAATTGGGTACAAAAGCAAGATTCCATGATCGTTTGTACACAAATGCACCAATTGAAAAATTTGACCCGGTAACCTATACTTACTTTTTCAACTCGGTTATTGAATTACCAAACTACTTGGTAGTAGACTCATTCTTAAAATATGATTTGACTTTACAAAACGAACACAAACTTAGTCTTTGTTTCAACATGGATAATGTATTAGACAGAACCTATTTAATGGAATCCAACACCAGTTATGGTTATAACCAACAAATACCAAACACAACTTCAACCTATGGTCAAGTGTTTGGTGCTTATAAAGGTGTAGCCAAAGCCAACAATGCCTATTTCGGATTTGGAAGAACTTGGAATTTTGCAGTTAGATATAATTTCTAATTAAATTCTTTATAATAAAAAAAGGGGCGCTACTTAATGTATTGCCCTTTTTTATTATTACAGATGCTTATTAAACTTTTGCTTTTCCCTTGATCTATCCATAAGACCCCACCAACGCAGATTTTTAATCTGAACTTGCTATATAGATCAACCTCTTGCTTCCGTTTTTTTTATAAAAACAACAAGTATCCCAACCTTTCCTCCATTTTTATCATCTTTATCAATATAGCCCTTCAGCTATCGCACCCACGTAAACCTTAAACACTACGCTATGAAAAACATTTTTATCACCCTTGGCCTATTACTTACCGTAACCGCCTTCAGCCAGAAAAAAGACAAAAATGAAGACCGCATCCTTTTTGAAAGAGCACTCGCGCTGCAGGAATTTGCCGATTACGATTTAAGGGACAGAAGAAACCCAGACGACACAATCAGCCTTACAACGGAAGAGAGAATCGAAAAGGATTTGACTAAAGAAATCAGGGAAAAAATTCTTTCTAAAGCAATCGATGGTTATGAGGAACTGATCAAAGACTATCCTAAATCAAAACTGATCTTCAGGGCGCTGAACAACAAAGGATATGCAGAGCTTCAATCAGATGATACCGAAAAAGCCAAAGAAACCTTTTTAAAAGTACTGAACAGTGGGGCAAACGATAAGGAAAAAGGCGGAATTGGTTCCGGAATCATGGCTGAACCTTATGCCAATTACAAAAACAGAGCCTGTAAAATTTTGGCAGAAATTGAAGTTGAAAATAAAAATTATCAGGAAGCATTACACTATCTTGACCAGACTAAAAAATACCCGTACCGTCATTTTTGCGGAAATGAACATGCTGAGAACGATCTCTACATGACCAGAATGTATTCGAAATGCTATCTGGCTTTAAACGACTATGAAAAAGCATATGATGTCTTATTGCCAAATATTATCGAAAACGGATTGGCCAGCAACCACTATATTGTCGAATTGGCCTTGGATGCATTAGTAAAAAAATACACAAAAGATGAACTGAAAGTCCAATTTGAAAATGCTTTCCAAAATATTATCACCGAAAAAGAAACCAGGAATAAAGATGAATACAACTATTATTACATCCGTTTCCTAAACCGGAAAATTCTTCTGAATTCATGGGACTTTTACGGAGGATTCGCATCTGAGGAAGAGATGAAAAAGGCTGCAAATAAAATTTTAACCGAATCCGGATTTTACAAATTACTGACCAAATAGATTTTATTAATTCCGTTGGCATGGATTACTTTACGTTTGTGATCTGTGCCAACATTTTTTTTACAACCTATCCCGGTAGTTTATGGAAGGATACTGGCTTCACCCACCGAAATCTTAAGCCGGAACGAAGGCTGTACTTTTAGCTCTTCCAGCGAAATATAGGAGAGTATGTCTTCCCTGATTTCTTCTTTTTTAGCTGTTCCCGCAAAAGAGGAAATGATTTCAACCGCTTCATTCAAGGAACTGAACAATATCGTATTAGCTGACTCAGTATCTTTTTCCATCAGTTCTATACTGAATGACTTGACCGCATTCACATCCAAAGTCTGCACTTCTTTGTATAAAATTTCTGCGAACCGTTCTTTTTTCTCCTGCATCATGGCCTGTTAGTTTTGATGGAGCCAAATTATGTCAAAAAGAAATTTCGCACAATCGCCAATTTCGGGGATTTTTTCCTCACTGTTTTTAAGGATGCCGCCGGAAAATCTGTGGCAATTTCGTTTTCGAAAACCATTTTGCCACAAAAAGTGTGGCAATTTCATTTTTGATTTTCTTTTTGCCACAAAAAAATTACTTCTCTCTTCGGTAAAAAAAATTCTTTTTGTAATTTTAATACTACAAAAAACATTAACATGGATTTAGATACGCGTCTGTACAACAACAAACAGGAACCCGAAGAACAATTCATCTGCGATACACTGGCCAAAGAAATCAACAAAGGGCTTCCGGAAGCAGAAAACAGGATCTGGCACGCCCATCCGGTGTGGTTTTTGGACGACAATCCCGTTGTCGGGTACAGCAAACTCAAAGCCGGTATCCGTTTGATGTTCTGGAGCGGCGACAGTTTTGACGAACCCAGATTAAAACCCGGCACCGGAAAATTCAAAGACGCTTCCATTTTATATACCGAAGCCGAGCAAATAAACACCGAAGATTTGCAACGCTGGCTGGAAAAAAGCCGCACGATCCAGTGGGATTATAAAAATGTCGTGAAACGGAAAGGGGTTTTGGAACGGTTGAAGTAATTATTATATTTTTTAGGCTTCCCGTATAAAAATATCCTTTCAACGCACACCTCAGCATCTGAAAAATAAATTTACTTTTGTGACCGTATAAACACAATGGTAAATAATGAAAGTTGTACTGACTCTTCTGGCATTTCTCATGCTTGTACTTTATGCTCCGGAAATGCCTTTCATGCCACACTACCAATACAGGCCTGATATGTGGCACCTGTTTTACACGATGGTTACTTTTTGTACAGCTCTTATAATTTGTTTTCTCTGGGCAATTATAAGAAGACACCAAAAAGAAAATTTCATTCTGATTATCTCGCTTTCCGTTGGCTTTTTACTGTTGAACCAAAATAACGGCAATTGGTCTGTCACCGGATATTGCAGTATCGCCATTCTGTTTTTATTTTTGTCGGCCAACTCATTTCCAAACTAAAATCCTATTAAAAATGACTGTTAAATTTGAATACATAGAATTTGAAATCACAGATAATGCAAAATTTGATGATCTGAAAAAAGTCTATGCATTAATCGCCGAAGCAAAACTTGCGGAAGAAATCAAACCACATGAATATTGGCTTACCGTTTTTCCGGAATATTCGGTAAAACATTTTTATATCAGAAGTAACCAATTGAAACCTGCATTTGAAACTGCTGAAAAAAATGATGGCGTTTGGCCTTTCGAAGGAATTGTCGACCATTTAGTTGAAGACATGGATGTTGAATACCTGGAATGCACCCGGGACGGAAACAAAGGCCGCATCGAATTTGATGCCTGGGGTTATCCGTACGGAGGAGTCGGCGGTTTGATTGTATTCCTGAATTCATTTGGCTGCAAAGCCACAGTAGCTGATGAAGGGGGCCTGTTTTTCAAAATAAAATGGGAATCTGAAAATGTTTTTTCATACATCGAAATGCCGCATCCACACAGAAACAATTAACCCTCATTAAAATCATACAAGTTATCCGGTTCACTTTTGATCCGGATTTTTTTTTTACTCTCTCCCAACCTTTACAAAAAAATAGTCATCATTATATATGATGGTCGTCGCATCATCAGGAATAAATGTCAAATATTAATCTCCGTAAGATGGAAACTAAAACCGCCTATATCGAATTTGAAGTTGGAGATGAAGAGAAATTCAACGACATGAAAAGGGTTTACGAAGTAATCGCCGAAGCAAAAAACACAGGAAAACCAAGACCGGATGAATTTTGGCCGGACGTATTCCCTGACTATGCTTTAAACTGCTTTTACATCCGCAGCAAACGCTTCGCGGACCGGAACGAAATTACAGAACGAAATGATTTGATCTGGCATTTTGAAGGCATAATCAATCATTTACAGGAAGACATGGACGTCAAATACCTGGAGTGTAGTAAAACCGGAAACAAAGGCCGTATCCGTTTTTTAACCGGAAGTTCCAACTATGGCGGTTTTACGGGACTGGTTATGTTTTTGAATTCTTTTGACTGCAAAACTTTAAAAGTTGACGAAGGAACCGAACTTTACAAAGTGTATTGGGAAACCCAAAAGAAATTCTCTTTCAGCTGCATCGACAGAACCTTTGAGAATCTTCCGCGGATAGCCCAAAAGAAACACTTGGAAAAATCAGGAAAAGAAGAAAGAAGTTTTCGTCAGAAAAACGAAAGCAATGGCATTAAATTGAAACTCCACACCTTTGTGGATAATCTCTTTCATATAAAATCTTTTATGCAAATGGGAAATTGATTTTACTGGGTAACAAGTTGGCGCAATGATTTTTTTATCGTGAAATTAATGTAGCTAAGGTTAAACTTTATTACTTTAGCTACCCCATTTGCTCATTCATTTTCAAAATTAAAATACAAGCCCAAAACAATGATTAAAACAAAGTTTGTTTTACTTTTTTTTTCAGTTCTTGCCATTATCCTGTTCCCTTTTTCTTTTATTTTATCCGAAAATATTTTTTTTACATCTATAGCTCCGGGCTGGGATACTTCTTTTTCAAACGGTTATCTGCTTGCTACTTTTATCAAATTCATACTTTTACTATTGGCCATAAGCGGGTATTGGATACTTTCAAAAAACAATCCTGCGGTAAGCCGTACGTTAGTTGGCACACACCTCTTAACAACAATTCCTTCGGTTATTAATGCTAAATTTTCACTCCTGAACTTAGTCGATTTCGAATCAGGGAATATGGAAAAGATCAACAACAGCATTGAATTCTTCGTTGTTATTATTGTATGCCTGAATGTGTTGTTCTTAAGCGGACAGATTTATTTTTGGTTTCATTTTTTTAAAATCAGAAAGACTTACAGGCTACATTTCAGTTGAAAACACAACAACGGTAAAAAAATACCTGATTTTAATGATTCCAAATTACAACTGAATTGAGTAAGTTTGGTATACCGATTTATACCGAATCCGGAATTGTTTATGAGAACCTTACTTTTAGCAACATTGGCAGCTTTGATGATGACAGGCTGCAATAAAACCGACTCCAAAAAAATGGCAAACCCAACCAATACCGAAAGCGCGGGCCATTATGCAACCGTGAACGGACTCAAGATGTATTATGAAATTCACGGCAAAGGCTATCCGCTGGTTTTAATCCATGGAGGCGGCTCGACCATTGAAACGACTTTCGGCAAAGTGATTGGGGAATTTGCCAAAACGCATCAGGTGATTGCTGTTGAGATGCAAGCGCATGGGCGTACCTCCGACAGAAATTCGGAACTGACTTTTGAACAGGACGCCGATGATGTGGCTGCACTGCTTAAAAATCTGAACATTGAAAAAGCAAATTTCTTCGGATTCAGCAACGGCGGAACGACAGCTTTACAAGTTGCCATCAGACATCCCGAAGTCGTTAACAAGATAATCGCCGGTTCTGCTTTATGCAAACGCGATGGTGTCCCAGTACAATTCTGGGATTTTATGAAACAGGCACATTTGGACAATATGCCGCCACAATTGAAAGAAGCTTATAAAAAAGTAGCGGAAGATCCTGACGGCTTACAGGTAATGCACGATAAAGACGCCAAAAGAATGCTTGACTTCAAAGACATTCCTGACGCACAGATTAAAGGAATAAAAGCACCAACACTGATCATGATTGGCGACAAAGATGTTATCACAACGAAGCATGCCACCGAAGTTCATACCCTTATTCCAAATTCACAATTGGCCATCATTCCCGGCGGTCACGGAGAATACATAGGAGAAGTAACAACTCCGCAACATGACGATCTTATTGCTGCGACAATATCCGTCATCAATAAATTTTTGAGCGAATCCATTACCGAAAAATAAAAAAACGGAGCTTATCGCTCCGTTTTATATTCTATGTTACCATCCCAAATAATAATCAGGACTTAACCAATACGGTCTTGGCAACCCGAAATAATCCTGCAGCATTTTTTCGGCTACACAGAAAGCGCCTTCTACCCAGCCTTGCTGATCTGAATAGGCTTCCCCAATGATATGTATGGTTTCTGTAGCTAACGGTTTACGCATATACGGCATTACATCTTTTACTTCGAATCCGGCTTTCCAGGCGTGATATCCGGCACCAAAAGGCGCATCGGTCCAATCTTTAAACCAGGTTACATAAGGTTCCGGAATTTTTACAGTTTCACCGTGCAGTTCACGAAGCTGGTTCATCAGTTCGTTCACCATCATTTTAGTGGCCTGCACATCATTTAATTCCTGTAGCTCCAGCAATGAAGCCGATTTGTTTGACCGTACCTCAAAAAGGACTTTATCATCAGATAGCGCTTTCCAGAATGTTTCGGTTGACATATCTCCGTAACTTCCCAAAAGCATCGAATTGTCATTCGTTTCATCAGTCCCGAAATAATAACACTGGCGCATTGGTAAATCAGTAATCGAATGTCCTGAATCGATATTCAATTCCTTCCACCAAGGATACTCAAATCCCATTAAGATTTTAAACGCCGGCTCTTTAATAACCGAACGGATATTCTCATTCAGCTCCTTTCTTTCATTGATATCAAAGAAGAAATTATTTTGATCCAGCAATTCCAGTGATTGCCTTGGCATACCCAAAACGATGGTATTGGCATAGACTTTCCATTCCGTATTCGTTGGCAGATTAAGGAAAACCAATTCATATTTGTGTGTCGCACTGTTCACATGGTCTTTATTGAAAGTCAGCAATTTGTTTTCAATCCAGATGGCAGCACCTTCTTCTTCCAGATATTGATTGGCCAAAGCATAAGCTATACTATCATACCCTTCCTTAATGGTTTTATAGGTTGGATTCGCCGAAAAATCCCCAACCATATAAGGAAATGCTTCCGCTGAATTCCAGTTGATGGTATTGGAGTAATAACCTCCTGCATTAGCTAAGAAATCGTAACCTTCCTGCGAAACCTGATCTTTGATTAAGTTCCAGAAACCGATGTCGTTCACTTTTCTTCCTTCGTAAGGCGAACCTTTGAAGCAATAACGCAATACCGGTTTCACCTGATCCCAGTCCCAACTGGTCAGTTTAAAAGTGTAATCATACGGTGAATCCTGACTTACTTTAGTACTGTAATTTTTTACAAACCAAGGATCGGCCATTAATACGTCGTAAATAATTTTATTGAACAACTGATCAGAACTAAAGCCTAAATCATCATCATTCAGGTAATAACGTGTAATGAATTTTTCTCCTTTGCTTTGTGCCACATTCCACACATCCTGCTTGGTTCTTTCTTTTCTGAGATACATCAGTAAATCAGAAGGATTTCCCATCGGGAACGGAACCGGGACCATTGGATAATCCAAAACTTTTTTACGTTTTTCAGGATCTTCTTCAGTTAACGGATAACCTTCGATTAATGTGGTCACGATTTCCTGCGAAGTCAGGTAACGCATTCCTCCCAATTCTCCCCAGAAATTCATTCCCGGCATAACAACCGATTCCAGACGGCCTGCAATCTTATTGTTCATATCAAAAATCTGCAGTTCGCTCCCCGAATATTTTTTATCAGTGGTCAAACGGTAAGCACTGTACAAACCTGAAGTTCCGGCTCCTATGACAGCCACCTCGATTTTCATATCGGGCGACATTCCGTTATTTAATGGTATATTTTTATTGTTCATATTGTTTTGTTAATTGCAATTGTTTGTATTCCCTGAAATAATTTTGTCCCAATTGGAACGGCGTGATATCAAAATCGGTTTTGCCGTACATCGCCAGATCGGCAAGAATTTTACCTAAAAACGGAGTGAACTTAGCTGCCCAACCGGTAGCGTAGATAACAACGTCTTTGTGATGTGGAACATAAGCCGGTGCAAAATCGATGATTAATTCCTTATTCGGGATCGAACTCAATGCCACCAGACAGGTCGAAGTATAATACGGCTTCGGATCCATTCCCGTCATGTGGTTTTCAACCCATTGTGAAGTATAAGCCAATTCCTGTTCATTCGGGATAAGCGTTCTTCCATTTGGTTCTTTTAACGGATTGATCACAAAATCGGGAGCAGTACGAATGTAGCCCGGATGATCCCAATCAACTTCCGGAAAACCATAAAACTGATTCCCGTTTTCGCCTTCGGCATTTTGGAATACAAACCAGGTTGGATACTGAATATCCGGATCTGTTTTTTTGAAATAAGCCGATGACATATTCCAATAGGTCGCTTTCACATCAAATCCCAAAAGATTTGTCGCGCTGTTCATGTACGGACCGGGTGTCAGCACAATTTTCTTTGCATAACTTACTCCATTGGGTGTTGTGATCTGGAATCCGTTCTCAACCTCCTTAATATCGGTAACAGGAGCTTCTTCTTCCAGTGTGACGTGCTCACTTTTCAACGCAAGGTCGTACAACGTTTGGATAGTAGCCCTGAAATCGATACTGGCTCCGTCTTTTTGGAACAAACCCGTATATTCTTTCGGTAAATTTTTAAAATGGAAGCGTGATTCAATTTCTTCACATGTCAGTGATTCATAGGGTACATTTAATTCCTGTAATGCTTTCTCTGCTTCGGCAATATTACCTTCGGTTGAGTGCACTGTAGGATCCCCAAACCATAACGTACCCACTTTTTCCAACAGTTTCTTATCGGTGTACGTTTGGAGTTCATCCCAATAAGGTTCAGAATCCAATGCCATCTGCACCATATAGGCATCCGGATAGGGTATCCTGAACTGACGTGAAACGCCGGCGGAACTTCCTAATTGGTTTTTAAAAGTAAACTGTTCCAAAACCAGGGTTTTGACTTTTCTCTTGTTAAGATGGAACGCCGTGGCCAGCCCCATGGCCCCACCGCCAATCACCACTACTTCGTATTCGTTGTTTGACATATTTTTTAATTTGTTTGTTCTCCAAATTTCAAAATATTAACCAAAATGCAACCCCGTAAAACTACCTGATTTCAATTTAATTATTAAGTTTAATCTGATAAAAAGACTAAAAAACCGATTCTCCAAAAAAAGTGTATTTTTGCTTTACTAAACTAAATTGATTAAGATGAAAGCATACGTATTTCCCGGTCAGGGAGCCCAGTTCACGGGAATGGGTAAAGAATTATATGAAACTTCAGAAGTTGCCAAAGAATTATTTGAAAAAGCGAATGACATTTTAGGTTTCAGAATCACAGACATTATGTTTGAAGGAACAGCAGAGCAATTAAAGGAAACGAAAGTTACCCAACCGGCTGTATTTTTACATTCTGTGATTTTAGCCAAAGTACTGGATGTAAAACCGGACATGGTTGCCGGTCATTCACTTGGAGAATTTTCCGCTTTGGTAGCTAACGGAACTTTATCGTTTGAAGACGGATTGAAATTAGTTTCACAACGTGCTTTGGCAATGCAAAAAGCGTGTGAAATTACACCTTCAACAATGGCGGCAGTATTAAATCTTGACGACAAAATTGTGGAAGATATTTGTGCTTCAATTGACGGGGTTGTGGTTGCTGCCAATTATAACTGCCCCGGTCAGTTAGTGATTTCCGGAGAATTGAAAGCCGTGGAAGAAGCTTGTGTAAAAATGAAAGAGGCCGGAGCCAAAAGAGCCTTGATTTTACCGGTAGGTGGTGCTTTCCATTCCCCAATGATGGAACCGGCAAGAGAAGAGCTTGCAGCTGCAATTGAAGCTACAACTTTCAACACACCAAGTTGTCCGGTTTACCAAAACGTTCCGGCAAGTGCCGTAAGTGATGCCACAGAGATTAAAAAGAATTTGATCATTCAGCTGACAGCTCCTGTAAAATGGACACAATCCGTACAACAGATGATTGCTGACGGAGCACAATCGTTCACAGAAATTGGTCCCGGAAAAGTTTTAGTAGGATTGGTCAACAAAATCAACAATCAAGTCGAAACTATTTCTGCATAATTGTTAATTATTTTTTGGAATTAATACTATTTTTTTTATATTTTGCATAAAATAATCGTATTATTAATTCTTAAAACCCTAAAACAATGAAAAAAACAATTTTAAGCTTAGCTTTCATAGCTGCTTTAATGACATCTTGCAAAGAAAAAACACAGGAAGAAGCAACAGAAGCTGCTGATGCAGTTGCAACTGAAATGACTGATGCAGTTGATTCTGCAGCAGCTAAAACGGGAGAAGTTGTAGATTCTGCTGCCGCTAAAACTGCCGGTGCAGTTGAAGCCGGTGCTGCAAAAGTAGAGGAAGCTGCAAAAGAAGTAAAAGAGGACGCAAAGAAATAATCTGAACGCTAATCGCAATACAAAAAAACCGGGCTTTTCCCGGTTTTTATATTTTTAGTGTGAAAAATTTTTTTTTTGAAATATATTTCCATATTTTTGCCGCCGAAATTCAATATTATTAATTCTAAAAACACAAGAAAATGAAAAAAACAATTTTAAGCTTAGCTTTCGTAGCTGCTTTAATGACATCTTGCAACAAAAAAGAAGAAACTGCTACTGAAGCTACTGCAGAAACTGTTGATACTGCTGCTACTGCTGTTGATACTGCTGCTACAACTGTAGACACTGCTGCTACAACTGTTGACACTGCTGCTGCTAAAGCTACTGAAGAAGTTAAAAAATAATTTTTAACAGCTTTTACAAAATAAAAAAACCGAGCAATGCTCGGTTTTTTTAATTATATGTTATTCCTAATTTTCTTCTCCCATTTCCAGGCACTACCCAAAGCATCTTCCAGGGTCAATTGTGCTTTCCATCCCAAAACCTGATTAGCCTTATCTGTATTGGCATATACTTCCGTCACATCACCGTCACGTCTGCCAACAATTTTGTAAGCCAATTTTTGTTCCGATACTTTTTCAAAAGCCTTAATCACTTCTAAAACTGAACTTCCTTTTCCTGTTCCAATATTAAAAACCTCAACCTTGTCCTTATTTTTCTTTTCTATTAAGCGTTTCAATGCCAATACATGCGCCTTGGCCAAATCCACCACGTGAATATAATCCCTGACAGCTGTTCCGTCAGGCGTAGGATAATCATCACCAAAAACAGACAATTCCTGGCGCAAACCAATAGCAGTCTGCGTAATAAAAGGAACTAAATTTTGGGGAACACCCAAAGGCAATTCGCCAATCTCAGCAGATGGATGCGCTCCTATAGGATTAAAATAGCGCAACAAAACTGCATTAATTCCGGAGACCGCTGAAACATCCCAAACAATTTCCTCACCAATTTGCTTGGTATTTCCATATGGTGAAAAGGCAGGTTTTACAGACGCCTTTTCAGTAATAGGCATATCATCAGCCTGTCCGTAAACCGTACAGGAAGAACTAAAAATAAAATTTGCTTCGGTCTTTTTCTCCAACTCCTGAAGAAGATACACTAACGTATTAATATTATTTTCATAATACAGTAACGGATTTCCCACACTCTCCCCTACAGCTTTACTGGCTGCAAAATGAATGACGTGGGTGACATCAGTATGTTTATCAAAAAAATCCTGCACCGAAACTTTATTCTTCAAATCAAGATTCTCAAAAAAAGGCTTCTTTCCGGTTATCTTCTGAATACCATCCAGAACATCAATTGATGAATTGGAAAGATTATCAATCACCACAACCTCAAAGCCTTCATTTTGTAGTTCAACAACCGTATGTGAACCAATAAAACCCAACCCCCCTGTTACAAGTATTTTCATTGTTTTTTTTAAAAGTAAAAGAGAAAAGAAAACTTTTATTCAAGCCCGTCTTTTCTCTTTTTCATATTTTCATTATACAAACTCAAGAACCGAATCAGTTATAAATTTGATCTGCTCATCATCTAACTCAGTATGCATTGGCAAAGCAGCGACTTCTTTCACTAATTGATTTGTGACCGGAAAATCGGCTTCAGCATACCTCGAATCGACATAAGCCTTCTGACTGTGCAACGGAATTGGATAATAGATAGCACAAGGAATACCTTTAGCCATCAAATGCTCCAAAAGCCCATCACGTTTTCCGTTTGTGATACGGATTACATATTGATGAAAAACATGATCATCACCATTCATATCAAATTCAGGAACCACTATATTAGGATTAACCGAAAGTGCCTGATTGTATTTATATGCTGCCTCTCTGCGGGCTGCATTGTAAGCATCCAAATGTGGTAGCTTAGCCTTCAACACACCTGCCTGAATACTGTCCAAACGGGAATTCACTCCTACAACATCATGATGGTAACGCACATACATCCCGTGGTTCACAATCCCTCTCAGCTTATGCGCCAAAGCATCGTTGTTTGTAAAAATTGCACCTCCGTCACCATAACATCCTAAATTTTTAGAAGGGAAGAAAGATGTAGCTGCAACATGTCCGATTGCGCCAACTTTCACTTTCGAACCGTCTTTAGATGCATAATTTGCACCAATAGCCTGTGCGTTATCTTCAATCACAAACAAATTGTACTCATTTGCAATTTCCATTATAGCATCCATATTGGCTGCGCGCCCAAACAAATGCACCGGAACGATTGCTTTTGTTTTAGGGGTAATTGCCTTCTTAAGCGCTTCAATTGAAATATTCATGGTATCCATATCCACATCTACCAAAACAGGCGTTAATTGCAATAAAGCTATCACTTCAACAGTTGCAGCAAATGTGAAATCGGCCGTAATAACCTCATCTCCGGGTTTTAATTCAAGCCCCATCATGGCAATTTGTAATGCATCTGTACCATTTGCACACGGAATAACGTGTTTTACACCTAAATACTTCTCTAAATCTGCCTGAAACTGGTGCACCAAAGGCCCATTAATATATGTTGTAGTATCTAAAACCTCCTGGATTGAAGCATTCACTTCATCTTTTATTTTATCATATTGACTTTTCAAGTCAACCATTTGTAATTTTCTCATTATAAAAAGAGTTAAAATAAATTAAGCTTAAAACCTATACGTTTCGGACAAAACACACCTTGTCAAAAGCAAGAACAAAAATAGTCATTAATTTACATAGTCTGCAATGAATTTCAATATAGAAAATGTATTTTAGCAGGACAAAATCAGAAGCATGTTTTTTGCATACAACCTAATAGTCCAACTCACCGGCTTTATCCTCAAGATCATTGCGATTTTCAGTCCGAAAATCAAATTATTCGTTAACGGAAGAAAAAATGTTTTCACTACACTTTCCTCTGCCATCAAACCAAATGACAAAACCATCTGGTTTCATGCCGCGTCACTTGGAGAATATGAACAAGGCCTCCCGGTGATGGAAAAAATCAAAAATAAATTCCCAAATCATAAAATAGTACTGACTTTTTTTTCCCCTTCAGGTTATGAAGTCCGTAAAAACAATCCCATTGCCGATGTAACGGTTTATTTACCACTTGACACCGCATCCAATGCCGGAAAATTTATTTCAATCGTGCATCCGGAACAGGTATTTTTCATCAAATACGAATACTGGCCGAACTATCTAAACGAGCTGAAAAAGAACAAAATCAAGACTTACCTTATTTCAGGAATTTTCAGGGAAACCCAGACATTTTTTAAATGGTATGGCGGTTTTTACCGAAAAGCCCTGAAAACTTTTGATTATTTTTTTGTACAAAACGACTCATCAAAAGAATTATTGCAAAGCATCGGCTTTACAAATGTCAAAACATCAGGAGATACACGCTTTGACCGGGTGGTTTCCATTTTAGAAAGAGACAACACATTAAACTTCATTGAAGAGTTCTGTAAAAATCCGTTCCAGGAATTTAAAATGACAACAATTGTCATTGGAAGCTCATGGCCAAAAGATGAAGAATTACTGGTCAACTACATCAACAGAACTTCACACCGGTTGAAATTTATCATTGCACCACACAACATTAAACCAGACCAAATCGCTGATCTGAAATCACAAATCGCAAAAAAGACTGTTCTTTTTTCTGAAATGGAAGGCAAGAATTTGGCAGATTATGATGTATTCATCATCGACACTATAGGAATTTTGACCAAAATATACAGTTATGCCGACATCACTTACGTAGGAGGCGGATTTGGAAACCCGGGCGTTCACAATATATTGGAACCGGCTACTTTCGGTTTGCCAATTATAATCGGCCCCAATTATTCCCATTTTGCCGAAGCAACTGCTTTAGTCAACATGGATGGTTGTACCACTATAAAAAGCCAACAGGAATTGAATCAGGCCTTTAACTTATTGGTTCAGAATCCAGATGAACGATTTGAAAAAGGACACATCTGCAGCACTTTCGTCCAAATGAATAAAGGAGCAGCTGATAAAATTTTAAATTCCATTTAATCAAATTATGAAAAAAATATTTTTTGTGTTTTTTCTTGCAATTATATGCTGCAAAAATGAAGAAAAACAAAATTCTCAACACACAACGAAGACTGATACAACAAAAGTTGTTGCCAAACCCCAGAAAAAAGAAAACATCAACGAATTATTCGAGAAATTCATCATTGCCTTTAATTCCAATGACTACAAGAAGCTTGACCAATTTATTGATAAAAAAACAGGATGTCTTTTTTCCTACAAAGACGGATACTACCCTATTCTTACTTTCAGCACTTCCTTTAAAGATAACTTCGACTGGTTTAATGACGAAATTTCCACCAATATAGTCCATAATGATTCACCTGAGTATTTAGGAGATTTAGAATTTAAAAAAAATGGATTCTTTTATGAGGATTATAAAAATAAGTTTTCTTTTGATCATTTTGACAATGCTTATGTAAATCTACCTGAAGAAACCTTCCAGTCAAACAAGTCAATAAAAAACAAATGTAACTTTAAGGGAAGTGGAATCTCTACAAGCAAAAGTATCGTTTACGAGTTTTACTTTTCAATATATGAAAACTCAATAAATCTGGTTGCCATTGATTATTATCATGTCCCGGATGCTTCCTATGCTGATCCGGAAAAGAAATTCATTGCCTTTAATTCAGTAAAAGATATTCAAAATTTCATCAATAAGAAAAAGGTATTCAAAGACACCTCAAATAATGCTTTTGTCAACTTTTCAAAAAACGAAATAACCTATTATGATTTTGGAGATAATCCAATTCAATTTTCATCATACAAAATCAACAAAATAGAAAGTATTAATTCCAAAATCAAATTTTGTACTGTTGATTTAATATTTCCCGATGAAGAAACAGATAACTTCACATTAACACTTTCCAACAAAGGCGTTTTACATAGAGCACCGATGGGAGTCAGACCACCATATCAATATGAATAAAAACAAAAGCCTCATTTCTTAACAAAAACTTAAAATAAAACATAAACAACTCTAAAATTGTAACTTGCGCTACTATTAAATATTAATTATGAAATCGCCACAAACAAAAAAGTTTGCCAAAGCAAACACCAAATAAAAGGCGATAACATATGACAGACAAAAGAATAATAACTATCAACATATGAAATTTTTACGACTACTTCTTATTTTATTCGTCGCTCCATTATTCGCCCAACAAGGCGGTATGTGGGTCCCTTCATTACTAAAAGGAATGAACGAAGCCGAAATGAAAAACCTGGGTATGAAAATCACAGCCGAAGACATTTATTCGGTAAACAAATCCAGCTTAAAAGATGCTGTTCCCCACTTTGACGGTGGCTGTACGGCAGAGGTGATTTCACCTAAAGGATTAATCCTGACCAACCACCACTGTGGATACGACAACATTCAAAGCCATTCAACGGTTGAGCATGATTACTTAACTAATGGATTCTGGGCATACAAAATGGAAGAAGAGCTACCAAACAAAGATTTATTTGTTACTTTCATTGTACGTATAGAAGATGTTACCTCCAAAGTAACCGAAGGAGTAGCGTCTTTAGCAACCGAAGCTGAAAAACAAAAGAAAATACAGGAGAACATTGCCACTTTAAACAAAACACTTCCGAAAGAATCATGGCAGGAAAACCAAATCAAAACATTCTTTGACGGAAACCAATATTTATTATTTGTAACTGAAACTTTCCGCGATGTACGTTTAGTGGGTGCTCCGCCAAGCTCAATCGGGAAATTCGGGTCTGACACAGACAATTGGGTTTGGCCACGTCACACAGGAGACTTCTCTTTATTCCGTATTTATGCTGACAAAAACAACCGTCCGGCAGAATATTCAAAAGACAACGTTCCATACACTCCTAAACATTTCTTCCCAATTTCATTAAAAGGAATTCAGGAAAACGACTTCACAATGGTAATGGGATATCCGGGAAGAACACAGGAGTACTTACCGTCATTTGCGGTTGAGCAAATTGTGAACGAACTAAATCCGGCTAAAATAGAAGTCCGTGATGCTGCCTTAAAAGTTCAGGACGGATTCATGCGTAAAGATAATGCGATCAAAATCCAGTATGCTTCTAAATATGCTTCAGTAGCTAATTACTGGAAAAAATGGATTGGTGAAACCAAAGGTTTGAAAAAATCGGACGCTCTAAGCATCAAGCAAAAATTCGAAAAAGACTTACAGACGAAAATTGAAAAAGCAGGCAAACAAGCCGAATACGGCAATATTCTGAACGAGTTCAAAACAAATTACGCCAATATCAGAGAATATGCATTAGCAAGAGACTATTTCACAGAAGTAGTACAACGCAATACTGAAATTTTATCTTTTGGATTCCGCTTGTATCAATTGGAACAAGTATACAATTCCAAAGGTGAACAGGCATTCAACGACCGAAAAAACAACGCCATCACTACTTTTGAAGGTTTATACAAAGACTTCAATGCTAATGTTGACGAAAAAGTATTTGAACAGTTAATCAATATCTACGCGACAAAATCACCAAAACAGTTCTTACCTTCTACATTACAAAACATCAATGCCACGCAATTAGCTTCAGATATTTTCAAGAATTCAAAATTAACTTCTTACAATGGATTAAAAGAATTATTGAACGGAGATGCCAAATCAGTTATTGAGAAATTAAACCAAGATAAAGGTTATGCATTGGTGAAATCAATTTCAGATGTTTATATTAAAAATGTTTTCCCAAGGTTTGAAGAGATGAACTTAAAAAACATCGCTTTACAACGCACTTATATGAAAGCTATTTTAGAATTAAGCCCGAAATCGGCCCGTATTTTCCCTGACGCAAACAGCACACTACGTATTACTTACGGAAAAGTAAAAGGTTACAAACCGGCTGACGCAGTCACTTATACACCAATCACATATTTAGACGGAGTAATTGAGAAATATATTCCTGGTGATTATGAATTTGATCTTCCGAAAAAACTGGTTGATTTATACAACACAAAAGATTACGGCAGATATGCAGATAAAAACGGGAAAATGCCAGTAGCCTTCATTGCAACAAACCATACTACCGGAGGAAATTCAGGAAGTCCTGCTTTAGATGCCAATGGAAACCTTATCGGATTGAATTTTGACCGTGTTTGGGAAGGAACTATGAGCGACATTTATTACAGCCCTGAAATTTGTAGGAACATTATGGTTGATGCCCGATACATTTTATTCATTGTGGATAAATTTGCAGGCGCTAAAAATTTAGTGGAGGAGATGAAATTAATTCTTCCTTCTAAGAAATAAGATCCTAATAGACAATTATTTAAAGCGGATTCTAAAATTTAGAATCCGCTTTATTTTTGGCACGCAATTTGTAGAATACTACACAACGGTAAAAGTTTGGATTTTTAAAAAAAATATTTAAAAAAAATATTTCATATCAAAAAATTTATATCTTTGCCACGAATTAATAATTAACCTTTTATAATTTAAGTAAGATGAAAAAAGTTGTTTTAAGCTTAGCATTCGTTGCTGCTGTTTTAGTTTCTTGTAAAGATCAAGCTGCTGAGGCTACTACTGAGGCTCCAGTAATGGAAGAAGCTGTTGAGGCTACTGCTGAAACTGTAGATTCTACTACAGCTACTGCAGATTCTACTGCTGCTCCTGCTGCTGACGCTGCTGCTACTGATGCTGCTGCTCACACTGAAGAAGTAAAAAAATAATTAGATAATATCTAGTTTTTAAAAAGCTCCGCAATGCGGAGCTTTTTTTTATTCCCCTTCTTTTAGAAAGATCAATCTTGAAAGACATCAATTTCAGGAAATACAAAATCATTAGTAGAGAAATCCAATAATTCAGAATTCGCACCAGATCTTATTATCTCATCAATACCTCTTTGCATTAAAAGCTGCGTGGTATATTTACGGCTTGTCGCCATTTCTTTCTTATCCACAATCAACCGAAAGTAAAACTTACCACTCGAGGTCTTAAACCGCATAAAAATCGCCTCTGGAAGCGAATTTTTCAACACTTCAATCTCTTCTTCACACTCAAACCGCAATTCATAACTATTACTCGTCAGAATCGTTTTCCCTTTTCGGGAAACAAATTCAAACTTGTAATCGTCATTACTACGCTTAGTAATAACAAAAACCCCCATTTATTTTTTAGTTTGGATAATTAAGAATAATTGAAAATGAAATGAGTAAAACCACTTCCCATCCATTTTTCAAGCAAGGCAATTTATAGATAATTTACGAAGTAATACCCATTTCAGCCAAGAATGTATTCACAAAATAAAATACAGACTGTTTATAATTTGTCAGTTGATTTACAAAAACAAAAAAGCTCCTAACTTACGCTAGGAGCTTTTGTACTCAAGGCGGGACTTGAACCCGCACGAACGAAATGTTCACTGGATTTTAAGTCCAGCGTGTCTACCAATTCCACCACTCGAGCAAATATTTTAACTTGGTAGTCGAGCGAAAAACGGGGTTCGAACCCGCGACCTCAACCTTGGCAAGGTTGCGCTCTACCAACTGAGCTATTTTCGCATTGCGTCTTTTTAAGAACTTCGCCATACTTGTTCCGTATTGCGAGTGCAAATATACAACAAGAATTTACTTCTGCAAGAACTTTTTAAAAAAAAATCACATCATTTTTTTAAGCAATTGAATAGTAATAATTTACAAAAATTATTTTTTTGAAATCATCCGCTTAATTTCATTCAATTTCATCAAAGCCTCAACAGGAGTCAGTGTATTGATGTCTAAACTCAAGATTTCTTCCTTGATTTCTTCCAAAAGCGGATCATCTAAATTAAAAATACTCAACTGCATTTCATCTTTATCCGACTTAATTCCGCTTAACGCTTCCGCCGAATGGTTCTTTTCCAGCTTTTTTAATATTTTCCCCGCCTTCTGTATTACTGTTTGCGGCATTCCGGCCATTTTTGCCACATGGATACCAAAACTGTGGGCGCTTCCACCTTTTTCCAGCTTACGGATAAACAATACCGTATCCTTCAATTCCTTAACCGATACATTATAATTACGGATTCTTGGTAAACTTTCGGTCATCTCATTCAGTTCATGATAATGCGTCGCAAATAACGTTTTAGGCTGTGCCGGATTTTCATGCAGGAATTCGGCAATAGCCCACGCAATGGAAACACCATCATAGGTACTGGTTCCCCGCCCAATTTCATCCAAAAGCACCAGACTTCTGTCTGATATATTATTCAAAATAGAAGCCGTTTCATTCATCTCAACCATAAACGTAGATTCTCCCATTGAAATATTATCACTGGCACCTACCCTTGTAAAAATTTTATCCACGACACCCATCGTTACTGACTCTGCCGGCACAAAACTCCCCATTTGGGCTAACAACACAATCAATGCCGTTTGTCTTAAAATAGCCGACTTACCTGACATATTCGGTCCGGTAATCATAATCACCTGCTGTGAATCCCTATCCAGATACACATCATTGGCTATATAAGGAACTCCGATTGGCAATTGCTTTTCAATTACAGGATGACGGCCGTTTTTAATATCCAGCTCAAACGAATCATTAAGCACCGGACGCACATAATTATTATCAATCGCCTGTTGCGCAAAAGAAGCCAGACAATCCAATTGTGCAATTAAGTTCGCATTTAACTGCACTGGCTTAATATAAGTAGCAACCCAACCCACCAATTGTTCAAACAACTGACTCTCCAATTGCTGTATTTTTTCTTCGGCACCTAATATTTTGGATTCGTATTCTTTTAATTCTTCCGTAATATAACGTTCAGCATTTACCAACGTCTGTTTTCTGATCCATTCCGAAGGAACTTTATCTTTATGTGTATTTCTTACTTCAATATAATACCCAAATACATTATTGAAGGATATTTTCAATGAAGGTATCCCTGTCGCTTCCGATTCTCTTTTTTCAATAGCTTCCAAAAACCCTTTACCGGTATTGGATATATTACGCAACTCATCTAATTCAGGATTCACTCCAAAAGCAATCGCGTTTCCTTTATTAATGGAAACCGGCGCATCCTGATTCAAAGTCGTTTGTATTTTTTCACGCAACAAATCACATGAATGTAAACTGTCACCAATTACTTTTACAGCTTCCTGCGGACTTTTAAGTGCCAACTCCTTAATAGGGATAACAGCATCTAAAGACTCTTTCAGATAGATAACCTCACGAGGCGAAATCCTTCCGGCTGCCACTTTGGAAATCAAACGTTCCAAATCGGAAATTTGTTTAATCTGATATTGGATTTGCTGCAAAATATCCTGGTTATCCTTCAGGTAACCAACCACTTCATGACGGTCATTAATTTTATTACTGTTTTTTAACGGTAAAGCCAACCATCTCTTTAACAGCCTTCCACCCATTGGAGACAAGGTCTTATCAATTACATCCAGAAGTGTAACCGCATTCGGGTTATAACTGTGGTACAATTCCAGATTACGGATGGTAAAACGATCCATCCACACATAAGCATCTTCTGCAATACGGTGAATTGATGTGATATGCTGTATTTTATTATGCTGTGTTTCAGATAAATAATACAAAACAGCTCCAGAAGCAATAATTCCGTGGATCATTTCTTCAATTCCAAAACCTTTCAGGGAATTTGTCTGAAAGTGATTGGTCAGTGTTTCTGTAGCATAATCTTCTTTATACACCCAGTCTTCCAAATAAAAGGCATGGAAATTTTCACCGAAAGCTTCTTTAAAATCATTTTTATTTTGTTTGGGAACCAAAATTTCACTCGGACCAAAATTCTGTAACAATTTGTCAATATATTCTTCATTACCTTCCGAAGTCAAAAACTCACCGGTCGACACATCCAAAAAGGCAACACCCAATTGTTTTTTACCGAAATAAACAGAAGCCAGGAAATTATTTGATTTGGAAACCAAAACCTCATCATTCATTGAAACTCCAGGCGTTACCAATTCGGTTACTCCTCGTTTTACAATTGTTTTGGTCATTTTAGGATCTTCCAACTGATCACAGATTGCAACCCTAAGTCCGGCTTTAACCAGTTTAGGCAAATAGGTATTCAAGGAATGGTGCGGAAATCCGGCCAAAGCAGTCTCCGAATCACTTCCTGCGCCACGCTTCGTAAGTGTAATTCCTAAAATTTTCGAAGCCCTGATGGCATCTTCCCCAAAAGTTTCGTAAAAATCCCCTACACGAAACAACAGGCAAGCATCGGGATACTTGGCTTTTATCTCATTATATTGCTTCATTAACGGGGTTTCTTTCGGAGTTTTTTCTTTTGCAGACAAAATGTAATGGTTTTAAAAATACAGGCGACGAAATTAATTATTTTTGGCCTAATATTTGCTTAAAATATTTAACAACAATTTTGAAGCAATTCTTAATTGTCAATTGAAATTATTTATACATTTGTTGAATCAACAAAAAAAAGATTTATGAAAAAATTTATACTTATGTTAGCTGCGGTTGCCTTTTTAGGAACGTACTCAGCATCTGCTCAGGAAACTGCCGCTAAAGCTAAAACAGAAAAAAAAGCTAAAAAAGCTAAGTTACCGAAAGTTGAAGGAGTTGGGATGGTTTTCGAAAACGAAACAATCGACTACGGAACAATCGACCAAGGCGCTGACGGAAAACGCGAATTCGTTTTAACTAACAACGGTAACCAACCACTAATCATTACTAACGCTACTGGATCTTGCGGATGTACAGTACCAACTTTCCCTAAAGAGCCGATCTTACCCGGAAAAAGTGCTGTTATCGGTGTGAAATATGACACAAACAGAGTTGGAGCTTTTACTAAAACAGTAACAGTTACTTCAAATGCAACTGCAAGTGCTTCAAAAGTATTGACTATTAAAGGTACAGTAAATGCAAAAGCTGTTGAAACACCTAAAAGTTAATTAACAGAAAACAATATAGAAAAGCTCATCTTTTGATGGGCTTTTTATTTTTATACCAATTTCAAACTGCATTCTTGAAAAAGACGCTATTATTTATATTCTTATTGGCTTACTGTCATTCGTTTGCGCAGGAGAAAGGCCGTATACGTCTCAAAAAATACTTGACCGGACATTTGTCAGACACCTTAAAAGAAACATCAGGATTGTGCTTCCTTAAGCAAAAACTTTATACATTCAATGACGGCGGCAATCTTAACAATCTTTATCAAGTTAACCCTGAAACAGGAAAGATTAATTCAATAGCAAAAACGGAACTGCCTAATATTGACTGGGAAGCCATAACCACAGACAGTACTTACCTTTATTTGGCAGATTTTGGCAACAACCTTGGAACTCGAAAGGATCTTTCAATTTATAAAATAAAAACCGAATCAGATACTATTATTAAACCCATTTCAAAAATTACATTTGAATATGAGGAACAAAAGGATTTCAGCCCCAAAAACATCCGTCATAATTTTGATGCTGAAGCCTTGATTTATTTAAATGGCAATCTACATTTATTCTCAAAAGAATGGAAAAACAAAGCCACTTCGCATTATGTAATTAACCCTAACTTATCTGAAAGGCAAAAACTGGTTAAAAGAGAAAGTTTCAAAACTAAATTTGTTGTAACCGATGCAAGCTATTTCAACCAGAAACTATATCTCATTGGTTACAACAGAAAAGGCAACTGCTTTTTACTCATTTTCAACACAAAGGATAATTCAGGAATGTTTTTCAACAATCCCTATCAAAAATACAGATTAGGTTCTTCACTCTCGATTGGACAACTCGAAGGTATAACGGTAAACGAAGAAGGGATTTATATTTCAGGTGAAGAATTTTCCCTTCCTATTATAAAGACCAAACCATCATTATACTTTATTCCGCACAACCAACTAAAAGAATAGTTCCATTTTTTCAGTTTTTGTGTAATTTTGCGGCATGAGAAAAATTGAAAACAGCGAATTAGAACGTAAATCAGTCGAAGAATTTAAACAAGCTGAAAAAACCCCAATAATTGTGGTATTGGATGACATCAGAAGTTTACACAACATCGGATCGGTATTCAGAACCGGTGACGCTTTTTTAATTGAAAAAATCTATTTATGCGGAATTACTGCCACTCCGCCCAATAAAGAAATTAACAAAACAGCTTTAGGCGCAACCGAAACTGTCGTTTGGGAATACAAAAAAGATGTATTGGAAGTAATTCAGGAATTAAAATCACAACAGGTTGATGTTTATGCGATTGAGCAGGTTGAAAACGCTATTTTCTTGGATAATTTTAAAACACAGACCAACAAAAAATACGCATTGGTTTTCGGAAATGAAGTTTTCGGGGTTAATCAGGAAGCTATAAAATTATGTGACGGCACCATTGAAATACCACAATTGGGAACCAAACATTCATTAAACATATCAGTAACTACCGGGATTGTAATCTGGGATTTATTCTGTAAGCTAAAAACAAGCTAACCATCAGCTGCCCAGTTTATTCTCAATAGCCTTCAAAATGGTAACATAATCCTCCTGACGTTTGACAAAATCAAAATCGGACACATCGATTACCAAGACATTCAAATCCGTTTGGGTTTTAATATAATCCAGATAACCCTGGTTGATTTTATCAAGATATTCGGCCGGAATTTCCTGTTCATAACTACGGCCGCGTTTTTTGATGTTTTTTAGCAGCCTTTCGGTATTTTGATACAGATACACATATAAATCAGGCTTTGGCATTTCTTTGTAAATAATATCAAACAACGTTTTATACAAACGAAATTCATCCTCCTGCAACGTTACTTTGGCAAAAATCAGCGACTTAAAAATATGATAATCAGCCACAACAAAATCGGCAAATAAATCAAATTGCGATAAGTCATCAGCCAATTGCTGGTACCTGTCGGCCAGAAACGACATTTCCAACGGGAATGCATAGCGGTTTTGGTCTTTATAAAACTTAGGTAAAAAAGGATTATCTGCAAAGCGCTCCAAAACAAGTTTCGCATTGAAATCTTCCGAAATTTTAGTAGCCAAAGTAGTTTTACCCGCACCAATATTCCCTTCAATAGCTATATAATTAACCTTATTGATATTATTTTGGGTTCCGGGCGCATTCAATTCTCCTGCAATTTCACATTTGCTGTCATCCGGACAAACCTGAATCAATTCTGTAACTGTTTTTCCCAACACCGGATGCTGCCAATCCAGTTTCAAATCAGAAACCGGCAACAAAACAAATTTCCTGTTTTGCATTTGCGGATGCGGTATGTGCAAATGATGCGCATCAGCTACCTGATCTTCAACCGAAATTATATCGATATCAATAATCCTGGCTTCATAACCTGTATTATGCTTACGGAAGCGCCCCATCTCTTTTTCGATGGCCGTGATTTTTTTTAAAATTTTCTCCGCCGAAAAAGATGAATGTACCAATAAAGCACAATTATAAAAAGCATCACTTTCAAATCCCCAGGCCGGTGTTTCATATAATTTTGACACACGCAATACCAACCCGATTCGATGATGGATCAATTCAATGCAGTTTTCGATATTTTCACGCCGGTTCCCTATATTACTGCCCAGGGAAAGGACGACTTTTTGCTGGAGACTCATATCAGCCACAAAATAACTAAAAAGAATTGTAGTATAACAGCATAATCCTGCAACTGTTAACAACTATTTCATTGTAACAAAAAAAGCTTTATTGCTACATATAGGTATAAAAATAAATTTGAAATGAAATTTTTAGGTAATGTATTGGCTACCGTTGTGGGGCTTTTTGTTTTTTGTTTTCTCTTTTTCTTCGGAATCATCATTTTAGGTGCTTTGTTCGGAGGTGAAGAACGGACAGTTGTCAAAGAAAATTCGGTAATTGAACTTGATTTATCCAAAGTAACATATGATTACGGCGGAAAATTCAACTATAAAGAAATGCCTTTTTTAAACGACAAAGGCACTAAAGAAGGCCTGACCGATGTATTACGTGCCATAGAAGCAGCTGCATCTGACGATAACATCAAAGGAATTTCAATATTAAACAACGAAATCCATTTAGGAATTGCACAAACCAAAACCCTACGTGATGAATTGGAAAAATTCAAGAAATCCGGAAAATTTGTATTGTCATATGGCAATGTATTGTCACAAAAGGAATATTACTTAAATTCAGTTGCCGACAAAGTATACCTAAACCCTGTTGGTGAAATGGATTTCAAAGGATTATCAACCGAAGTAATGTATTTCAAAGATTTCCAGGACAAAACAGGATTAAAAATGGAAGTTATCCGTCACGGAAAATACAAAAGTGCCGTTGAACCCTTCTTAGCCAGTGAAATGAGTCCGGAAAACCGTGAACAGATTACAACTTTCTTAAATTCAATCTGGAATTCAATGGCAACCGATATTTCCAAATCCAGAAATATACCGGTTGAAAAACTAAACAACATAGCGGCAGATTTGCTGGCAAGAACTCCTGAAATGGCCAAAAACAACAATTTGGTTGACATAGTTGCTTATGAAGATGTTTACCACGACGATATCAAAAAACGTTTAAAAGTAGAAGAAGAGGAAGATTATAACACAGTTGACATTTTAGACTATGCCAAAGATGTTGCCTTGGATAACGAATTCTCAACAAAAGAAAAAATTGCCATCATTTATGCTCAAGGTGAAATTGGTTCCGGTGAAGGCGATTTAAATGTTGTGGGCGAAGGTTCAATGCGACGTTCATTAAAAGAAGCCCGTGAGGACGATGATGTTAAAGCCATTGTTTTACGCATCGACAGTCCGGGAGGAAGTGCACTGACATCTGATTTAATCTGGAGAGAAATCGAAATCACCAAAAAAGTGAAGCCGGTCGTAGTTTCCATGGGTAATTTAGCAGCTTCGGGAGGTTATTACATCGCTTGCAATGCTGATAAAATTTTTGCAGAAAACAGTACGATTACCGGTTCGATAGGTGTTTTCGGAATGTTACCGAATCTTTTCAAGATCAGTGACAAATACGGTATCAATTCCGAATTAGTGGAAACCCATAAAAATGCTTCAGGCTATACACCTTTTGAACCTTTGGAAGAAGATTTCAGAAACTTTACTCAGGAAGGCGTTGAACAAGTTTACAAAACTTTCGTATCCCGTGTGGCTGCAGGACGCAAAATGACTTTCAGCCAAGTAGATGCAATTGCCCAA
The DNA here is from genome assembly GCF_023634845.1 of Flavobacterium amniphilum. Classification (GTDB taxonomy): domain Bacteria; phylum Bacteroidota; class Bacteroidia; order Flavobacteriales; family Flavobacteriaceae; genus Flavobacterium; species Flavobacterium amniphilum. Next base: position 221,337 of record NZ_JAMLJL010000003.1, read on the forward strand.
GGACGTGTCTGGAGCGGGTCAGATGCTTTAAAATTAAGATTAGTAGACAAAATTGGCGGAATGGATGACGCCATTGCTTATGCAGCAAGCTTAGTAAAACTTGAAGATTATTCAACCGTTGAATATCCTGAATATGAAAAAGATATTGAAGAATTATTTGGCGGAAAAGGATTCTTCAGTTTCTTAAAAACACGTGAAACATTGCTGAAAGAAGAATTGGGTGAAGAAAATTACGAAATGATACAACGCATCAAGTCACTAAATTCGAAGAAAGGCATCCAGGCTTCACTTCCTTATGAGATAGAAATCCAGTAAATACATACTAACAAAGCTGAAAAATCCGTTCTATACAAGAGCGGATTTTTTTATGAAAACTTTACAGCAGTTTTTCATTATATACCTTATTTTTGTAAGAAATGTAATTTACTCACTCCAAATCATTCGAGTTATGAAAAAGAAAATATTTATTGGCATTGGTGTTTTTCTGGTAGTCACAGTGGCGGCTTTGGCATCAATTCCTATATTCTTCAAAGACCAGATCAAAGCAAAAATCCAGCAATCCATAAACGACAACCTAAATGCCAAGGTTTCTTTTGCTGATGCCGATTTGAGTTTGTTCCGGAATTTTCCTGATGCGAGTGTATCAATTGAAAAATTATTGGTCATCAATAAAGCTCCATTTGAAGGAGATACATTGGTAGCATTTGATGAATTAAACCTTCAGATGTCTGTTACCGAATTATTCAAAGGCGAAAAAGACCCCATGACTCTGGAAGCAATTTCAGTAGAAAACGGATTAGCCAATATTCTCTTCAATAAAGACGGTGTCGGGAATTTTGACATTGCCATAAAGGATGATAAAAAAGAGGATACCAAAGAAGAAAGCAAGCCTTTCTCCATGAATATCCAAAACTATGAAGTGGAAAACTTCCGTTTCAAGTATTATGATGAGCGTTCTAAAATCAAATTGGTTATCGATAGTCTGAACCACACCGGTAAAGGGAACTTCGGGACACAAAAATTAGATTTGGACACAAAATCGACAGCCAAAATATCTATTGACATGGATAAAATGAATTACATGAATAATGTGAGTTTATCATTGGATGCCATTTTAGGAATTGATTTGGAAAAAAGCAAATACACCTTCAAAGACAATAAAGCCAAAATCAATGAATTACCGCTTGAATTTACCGGATTCATCCAATTATTGGAAAACGGTCAAGAGTATGATTTGAGTTTCAAAACCCCGACTTCCGATTTCAAAAACTTCTTGGGCTTGATTCCTGCTGCCTATGCCGGAAACCTGAGTACTGTTAAAACAACCGGTAATTTTTCGGTAAATGGTAAGGTAAAAGGAACTCTGACGGATACAACTGTTCCTAAGTTTAATATCGGAATTGCTTCAAACAATGCGTCTTTCCAATATCCTGATTTACCAAAGTCGGTACAAAACATCGTAATTGACACCAAAATCATCAACGAAACCGGAGCAGTTACCGATACTTATGTAAATCTTGATCAACTTTCATTCAAAATCGATCAGGATGTTTTCAGCATCAAAGCCAGTATCAAAAATGCCATGACCAATGCTTTGGTTGATGCTGCTTTGAAAGGAACCATCAATTTAGGCAATGTAACCAAAGCGTATCCTGTTAAACTGGACAAACCGCTTTCAGGAATTTTAAAAGCCGATGTCAAAACGAAATTCGACATGCAATCGGTGGAAAAAAACCAATACCAAAACATCCAGAATTCAGGAAACATATCACTTACTGGTTTCAATTATACCGGACCAGAAATGGCAAAACCGGTGCAAATCAAACAAGCGGTTGTAGCCTTCAATAATAACCAGATCAGATTGAACAGTTTTGATTTAAGAACAGGTGGATCAGACATTCAAATGAACGGAACATTGGATAATTTCTACGGATTTTTATTCCGAAACCAAATCCTGAAAGGAAACTTCAATATGAATTCCAATCAGTTTTTAGTGGCTGATTTCATGGAACCGGCTTCAGCAACTGCAACTAAGAAAACAGAAGAAAGTTCAGAATCCAAAACAGCTTCTTCAGGTAAAAAAGATGCTGTAAAAATTCCTGCATTTATCGATTGTGCCATTTCAGCCAAAGCAAATACAGTTGTTTATGACAACCTAACCCTGAAAGCGGTTTCAGGCAAGATGATCATCCGCGACCAGGCGGTTACACTTCAAAATGTAAAAACCAATATATTCGACGGGCAGATTGGACTTGATGGTGTTGTGTCGACAAAAGGAAACACTCCAAAATTCAACATGAGCCTGAATCTGGACAAAGTTGATATTGCCAAATCATTTACACAGCTAGACATGCTCAAAAGCATCGCTCCTATTGCCGGTGCGATAAGCGGACGTTTAAACTCCAACATCAAACTGAACGGAAACCTTGATGCTGTTGAAATGACTCCTGTACTAACTTCACTTACCGGTGATTTGTTAGGACAATTACTGTCATCAACCGTTAACGCCAACAATTCACAAATGCTGACAGCTTTAGGTTCCCAATTGAAATTCATCGATATGAAGAAAATCAATTTAAATGACATCAAAGCAGCAGTTTCATTTGACAAAGGAAAAGTTGTAGTAAAACCTTTCAAAATAAAATATCAGGACATCACTGCTGAAATTGGCGGTGCGCATGGTTTTGACCAAAGTATGGATTACAATCTGAAGTTTGACGTTCCTGCCAAATATTTAGGAAATGATGCTAATAAATTATTAGCGAAACTGACTCCAGCCGAAGCTTCAAAGATTGAAAATGTACCGATCACGGCAAAGATGACCGGAAATTTCAAAAGCCCTAAAGTAACCACTGACATGAAACAGGCTACTAATAATCTGGCCATGCAGGTTGCCAATATGCAAAAGGATAAATACCTGAACAAAGGAAAAGATGCATTAGGTGATATTTTGGGTGGCAAGAAAAAAACAGACACCTCAAAAACAACCGACCCTAAAAAGGATGCAGTTAAGAATACTGCCGGTCAGTTAATAGACGGCATCTTCGGGAAAAAGAAAAAACCGCAACAAACAACACCATAATAAAAAAGGCTCTTTTCAAGAGCCTTTTTTATTTATAATGAAATTTTAACCACATAACCTTCAAACGTCCGGACATTAAAAACCGTTCCGTCTTCAAAAATTAAGTATTGCCCTTTTATTCCGGAAAGTTTACCGGTAAATGACGGACTCTTGTCCAAATTCAGACTACTTACCTTCTTTGGATATTGCAATACTGGATATTGCAATTCGAATAATTCATTTTTATCGACATCATAGTATTCTTTTACTTCATTAGGAATTACGTACTGCAATCCTTTTCTTTCTTTCACAATATCTGCCTGTGGAATTTCACCTTTCAGCATTTTTTGCCAATTGGTTTTGTCTGCATATAAACTTTTCAAAGCTACTTCCGTTATTCCGGCTAAATAGCGGTTAGGAACCTCTACAATTGGTATTGCCTGCACAGCCCCTTGATCAATCCATCGTGTGGGCACCTGTGTTTTTCTAGTAACACCAACTTTTACCTCGCTCGACAAAGCCAGATAAACAACATGTGGCTGTAACTGAACCTTTTTCTCGTATTCCAGATCCCTGTCTTCAATATTCAAATGCGCTGTACTTAGTTCCGGTTTCATAATCCAGTCACCCGCTGCAGCACTTCCCATAAAACAATCATAACAAAAGCCCTGACGGAAAATTTTCTTCTTTTTCCCACACTCTAAACACTGATATCCCTGATGTACAATTTCCAGTTCTTTACCAAGCAATTGATTCAGGCTCAGAAAACTATTTTCAAATACTAAATAATATTGAATCGGATTGGAAAATTCAGTCTGCATCTTAGTCAGTACGCCTTCGTAAGTCATATCGGAAATAGGGTTGTTAGGTTAGGATTCTTGAAAAAATATGTTATTTTTGGTAAAGTTATGAATCTAAATCAGAAATTGTAAAACCTACACCGAAAAATGCCTCTACCAATTATAAATTCAATTGCTTCCTGGGTTTTAAAACAACGCATTCATCAAATTGAGTTATTTTTAAAATATCCGAATGAAGTACAGGAAGAGTTACTGATGAATTTGATACGGTCATCAGAGAATACGGTTTTGGGAAAACAATACGATTTTAATTCGGTCAGAACTTACCATACTTTTCAGGAGCGCGTTCCGGTTTCCACTTATGAAGATCTGGAACCTTTAATTGAACGAACCAGACGTGGCGAGCAAAATGTATTTTGGAACGAACCCATCAAATGGTTTGCAAAATCAAGCGGAACGACCAATGCAAAAAGCAAATTCATTCCGGTAAGCAACCAGGCACTGGAAGACTGTCATTATAAAGCCGGTAAAGATTTATTATGCCTATACCTTAACAATAACGAAGATTCACAATTATTTACCGGAAAAAGTCTTCGTTTAGGCGGAAGTAAACAATTGTACGAAGACAACAATACTTTTTTCGGGGATTTATCCGCAATTCTGATTGACAATATGCCCTTTTGGGCAGAATTCAGCAGTACACCAAGCAATAAAACTTCGTTGATGAGTGAATGGGAAACCAAACTGTTAGCCATTGTCAATGAAACCAAAACCGAAAATGTAACCAGCTTTGCAGGAGTTCCTTCCTGGATGATGGTGCTTCTCAATAAAGTTTTGGAAGAGACCGGAAAAACTAATCTGTTTGAAGTATGGCCAAATCTTGAAGTCTATTTTCATGGAGGCGTAAGTTTTGATCCCTATCGCGAACAATACAAAAACATCCTTCCGAAAGCCGATTTCAAATACTATGAAATTTACAATGCTTCCGAAGGTTTCTTTGGAATACAGGATTTAAACAATTCCAATGATTTACTTTTAATGCTTGACTATGGTATTTTTTACGAATTTATCCCGATGGATACTTTTGGCACGCCAAATCAAAAAGTTATACGTCTGGCTGAAGTTGAATTGAACAAAAACTACGCAGTAGTAATTACAACCAATTCCGGTTTATGGCGCTATATGATCGGCGACACCGTTCGCTTCACTTCCTTAAAACCTTACCGTATAAGAGTTACGGGAAGAACCAAACATCATATCAATGTTTTCGGAGAAGAACTTATGGTTGAAAACACTGATCAGGCTATTGCCAAAACCTGTCAGGAAACCAATTCTGAAGTTATAGAATATACCGTAGCGCCTATTTTCATGAACGGTAAAGAAAAAGGTGCCCATGAATGGATTATTGAATTCCGTAAAAAACCGGAAGATCTTTCAAAATTTGGAACGTTATTGGACGAAAACATTCAATCACTCAATTCAGATTACGAAGCTAAACGTTACAACAATATGACACTAAACCAATTAGTGATTAATGTAGCCAGAACCAACCTGTTTTATGACTGGTTGAAAAATCAGGATAAACTTGGCGGTCAACATAAAATCCCGAGACTATCCAATCAAAGGGAATACCTCGACCAATTACTCTCTTTACAACATTAACAAAAACACCATTTTTAACATATTTTCATAAATAAAACGCAATACTTACCGACAAAATACAGCTGTTTTTAAATATTCTATAGTTGAAAAAGTGCATTTCATCGATTTTTTTGCAAGATAGTCTATAAAATTTGAGCATTTAGTACTGAAAGCCATACTTTTGCGCGAAATTTTCCAGAAAATATTTTACCCATGAAAAAAATTGTTTTTTCATTACTTTTTGGAGTGGTATCCAATGTAATGAATTCACAAGATGCATTTGTTAACAATGAGGTTAATGATATAAGCCTATCCGAAGAAATAACCGAATTAGACGATAAGTATAATATTGCTCCAACAGGCATCAATTCAAAATTGTCTGATATCGGTTCAACTTTCTTTATGAACAAATACATTATGTATTCGTCAAGAAAAACAGGAGCCATTGGAGCAGGCCGTGATGAAAGTACAAATAATCCATACAATGCTTTATACTGCATGAATATGGACAAGAGCGGAAATTTATCACACCCTTATTTTTTTGCTTCTGTATTGGATTCCAAAGGGAATGAAGGCGGATTAGCCTTTACACCGGATGAAAAAACACTTTACTACACAAAAAGTAACGAAGGTAATTCGGGCAACTACTCTTTATACAAAAGAATTTTTGATGAAACCTGTCGTTGCACCTGGATTCAGGAAACATTAATTCCGTTTAGCAGTGAGAATTATTCAATTGAAAATCCTGCGGTTTCTCCTGATGGGAAGAAATTATATTTTTCATCAAACATGCCCGGAGGTTTTGGCGGATATGACTTATATGTAGCTGACATCAATGCCGAAGGCATTCCTGTTAACCCGGTTAACCTTGGAAAAAACATCAACACAACGTCTGATGAAAAGTTTCCTTACGTTGGCGGATCCAATAAAGAGTTGTACTTTTCTTCAAACGGCCATCCCGGATATGGAAATCAGGATGTTTTTGTAGCAAAAATCAGAAAAGATGGTTATTCTAATCCTTTAAATCTTGGTAAAACCATCAATTCACAGGCAGATGAAATTGCATTTATTCTTGCTACCAAAACCAAAGGTTACTTCACTTCCGACAGAAGTGGAAGTTTAGGCCTGTATGACATCTATCGTTTTGATTTACAAAAAACGCCAGTTTCTTTGCAAGGTACAGCTCATGAAAAAGTTTCCAAAATTGCATTACCAAATACTGAACTTACTTTAGTTGACGAAAACGGAAAAGAAATCCAAAAACAGGTAACTGACGAACAGGGTAATTATAAATTTAATGTCGAACCGTTGGAAATCTATTCAATAGTTGCGCAAAAAGAAGGTTACAATGCTTTTGAATTGCCGGTAACGACTTCTCCAGGAAATTCATTTGCCAATGTCGCTTTAGATCAAAAAAAGGCAGAAGTAACTAAAGAAGCAATTATTATTGAGAACATCTATTTCGAATACAATAAAGCTTCTTTGAAAAAAGAATCAACATTATCACTGAATAAAATCTATGAGGTATTGATCAGTAACCCTGAAATGAAAATTTCTGTCAATGCTCATACTGATTGTCGTGGTTCCGAAAAATACAATCAGGCTTTATCTGACAAAAGAGCAAATTCAGCTTATCAATATCTAATCAAAAAAGGAATTGAAAGTCACCGTATAAGTCCGAAAGGTTTTGGAGAATCATCATCTTTATCAAAATGCACGGAAAATTGCACGGAAAAAGAATATGATGCCGACCGGAGAATAGAATTCTTAATTATTGAATAAACAACGTTGTTAACCAAAAAAGCCTGAAGAGATCTTCAGGCTTTTTTATTTGTATTTTAGGATGCAATTTCCAATCGCTTCAATAAGTTTTTGGTCAATGCTTCTTCTACATAATGCTTATCGATATGCAGTTCTTTTTCATCTGAACCCGGAATTTCATACATCGCGTCAGTTAAGATCGCTTCGCATAAAGAACGTAAACCTCTTGCTCCCAATTTGTATTCTAAGGCTTTATCAACAATAAAATCCAAAGCATCATCCGTAATTGAAAATTCGATTTCATCCATTGCAAACAGCTTTTTATACTGCTTGATCAATGCATTCTTCGGTTCAGTCAAAATTGCACGCAATGTATTTCTGTCTAACGGATCCATATGTGTCAAAACAGGTAAACGCCCAATGATTTCAGGAATCAATCCGAATTCTTTGATATCTTTCGGAATTACATACTGCAATAAATTTGACTCATCAATTTTATCAGTCTCTTTTGATGCACTGTAACCCATCGCCTGACGGTTCAAACGCTTTGAAATGATTCTTTCAATACCGTCAAAAGCACCTCCGGCAATAAATAAGATATCCTGAGTATTCACTTCCACAAATTTTTGATCCGGGTGCTTTCTTCCTCCTTTAGGCGGAACATTCACAACCGTTCCTTCCAATAATTTCAAAAGTGCCTGCTGAACACCTTCACCTGAAACATCACGTGTAATTGAAGGATTATCACTTTTACGGGCAATTTTATCAATTTCGTCAATGAATACGATTCCTCTTTCGGCTTTTGACACATCATAATCAGCCGCCTGAAGCAAACGGGTTAAAATACTTTCCACGTCTTCCCCAACATAACCAGCCTCGGTTAAAACTGTTGCATCGACAATAGCCAAAGGAACATCAAGCATCTTTGCAATGGTTTTTGCCACTAATGTTTTCCCGGTTCCGGTTTGCCCGGCCATGATGATATTACTCTTTTCAATTTCAACTTCATCACCGTGATCCTGTTGCATCAATCTTTTGTAATGATTATAAACCGCTACAGACATAACCTTTTTGGTTTGATCCTGACCAATCACGTATTTATCTAAAAACGCCCTGATCTCTTTCGGTTTTTTCAATACCAAATCTGCACTTGATCTGGCAATTCCGCTCGCTTTCATTTCTTCCAAAACAATTCCGTGCGCCTGTTCGATGCATCGGTCACAAATATGTGAATTAATACCGGCGATCAACAAATTCGTTTCGGGTTTCTTTCTTCCGCAGAAAGAACATTCTAATATTTCTTTTGCCATTTTTTTGAGTTACAAAGTTGCAAAGTTGCAAAGTTGCAAAGCAACAAACGATGTCACTCAGCCGCTCTGTAATTTTGAAACTTTTAATTATCTTCTTAACACTTCATCAATCATTCCATATTCTTTCGCCTCATCAGCAATCATCCAATAATCACGCTCACTGTCTTTGTAAACTTTATCGAATGGCTGGTTTGAATGTTTAGCAATAATATGGTATAATTCATCTTTCAATTTCAACATTTCTTTCAAGTTGATTTCCATATCGGTTGCCACACCCTGCGCACCTCCTGAAGGTTGGTGGATCATCACTCTTGAATGCGGTAATGCCGAACGTTTGCCTTCAGCACCGGCACATAATAAAACAGCTCCCATAGATGCAGCCATACCGGTACAGATTGTTGCAACATCCGGTTTGATATACTGCATAGTGTCATAAATTCCTAAACCTGCATATACACTTCCTCCCGGAGAATTGATATAAATCTGGATATCTTTTGATGCATCCACACTTTCCAAAAACAACAATTGTGCCTGGATAATATTAGCCATATAATCATCAACCCCGGTTCCAAGGAAAATAATTCTATCCATCATTAAACGTGAAAAAACGTCCAATTGCGAAATATTCAACTGACGCTCTTCAATAATGTAAGGAGTCATACTACCAACAATTTTGTCATAGTACATACTGTTCACTCCGTGATGCTTTGTCGCAAATTTTTTAAATTGCTTCGCCATTTCGAGCGTAGCTCTTGGGTCTTTACCGTAGTTCATTCTAACGTATTTATAAGTTTGTGTATCTAATCATTACTTTACAGACTTTGTCAAGTCAAAATTCATACCTTTTTTTCTGACTGCCATTTTGTCTATAAAAAAAGCGCCAAATTGTACAATCTGACGCTCAAATATAATGATTTTTTGAAGATTATTCTCCGTACATCTCTTTTACAAACTGCTCGTAAGAAACTTCTTTTGTCTTAGCATTAATTTTTTCTTTGAACAAGTTCAGCATTTTCTCGCTCATTACTTGCTCAGACAAACGGCGGACTTCGTCTTGGTTTGATAAAACGCGGGCAACGATTCCGTTTACATCTTCATCAGTTGGATTCATTTGACCAAATTGGGCCATTTGCTTTTTGATGATATCACCGGCATATGCTTTTAATTCATCAAAATTGATTTGCAAGTTGTTCTCAGTAATGATTTTACCTTCGATCAACTGGTAACGTAATCCATTCTCAGATTTTGCGTACTCTTCTTCAGCCTGCTCAGCAGAAAGCGGGTTTTCACCTGCTACCTGAATCCATTTTTTAAGGAAAGTAGCCGGTAATTCAACTTTATGGCTTTCCAATAGGAAAGCAGAAGCATCGTTATAGAATTTCTGATCAGCTTGTTGTGCAAACTGTTTTTCAGCATCTTCCTTGATTTTTGCTTTCACTTCTTCTACTGAAGAAACGTTTCCAGCACCGAATAATTTATCGAATAACTCTTGGTTTAATTCAGCCGGCTCACTAGTTGTAACTTCTTCGATTTTGAAATCCACATTGATATCCAAACCATGAACATCGTCATGTCCTACTTGTAAGTAATCCATTAATTTGTGATCATCATCAAATAATCCTTTAGTTGAAACCGTCACAACATCACCTGCTTTTTTACCGATGAATGCTTTCACAGCTGTTTTGCTTTTGAAAATATCCAAAGTGATTTGTGCAGGAGCATTGATTCCTTTTTCTTCATTGATGAAAGTTCCTCTGATATCGTCACCTTCAGCCACTTCCGTTTTAGCAATCATTTTTCCGAATTGCTTTTGGATTCTAACAACCTGCTCATCCAATAATTTATCATCAGCAACGATTTTGAAATAAGTCAAATCGTTTTTCCCGTCTAATTTAACATCAAATTGAGGCGCTAAACCTAATTCGAACTCAAATTTAAAATCATCTGCATCCCAGTTGAAATCTTCAGTAAATTTAGGTAATGGATTCCCTAAGATATCCAATTTTTCATCTACTAAGTATTTGTTTAAATTCTCCTGTAATACTTTATTAACTTCTTCAGCTAAAACTGCTTTACCGTATTGTTTTTTCACTAAAGACATTGGAACAGCTCCTTTTCTGAAGCCAGGAATGTTAGCGCTTTTACGGTAGTTTTGCAAAACTTTCTCTACATTATCAGCATAATCATTTTTTGCAACTTCAACAGTTACCACTGCGTTTAACGCATCGATATTGGTTTTTGTAATATTCATTATATACGTTTTTTACATACTAAATTTGGGTGGCAAAATTACATAATTTATACCACCCAACAAATTTTATTTAACTGAAACTCACTTTATAGATTATAATATTTAAATTACAACACCAAAGTGAGTTCTTGAAATCCTTTAAAAATTAAATTTTCAAATTGAAAAATTTTAAGCTTCTAATTACTAGTCTTTTATAAACTTGTAAAGTATCCATTGCGAAATCGACAACAATACACTAAAAAGCATAGCCGTAACAAAGCTGTTTACATCAAATCCGTCAACCAGATAATCACAAACATACACCATCACCGTATTGATTACCAAAAGGAATAATCCCAACGTAAAAAAAGTAATCGGCAGGGTAAAAAACACCAGAATAGGTTTCACGAAGGTATTTAACAACCCCAAAACCACAGCCACAATTAAGGCAGTAGCAATTCCGTCCACTTGCACTCCTGGCTTAAGGAAATAAGACAATAACAACACTATGATTGTCGAAATCAATAATTTTTTCAATAAGTTCATTTTAAATTTTATTTTGGGTTAGTTTTTCAAAAAATATACCGTTTTTTTAAAAAAATCTTTTGGATTTTCGGCATGTAGCCAATGTCCGGCATTTGCAACTGTCTCAATTTCCGCATTTGGGAAATGATGGTAAATCGTTTCAAAATCGGAATCCAAAATATAATCCGATTTATCGCCCCGCAAAAATAAAGTTTTTTTATCAAAATGATTTTCAAAAGGCAACGCATCACCAATCACTGATGTATTTTCAGTAAACACTTTCAGGTTGAAACGAAAACCCAATTGCCCTGGCTCTACCCAATACAGGTTTTTCAACAGAAATTGACGAGTCCCAAAATCATGGATATACCCCGATACAATTTCTTCAGCTTCTGAACGCGAAGGTTTTTTTGAAAAATCAACCGCATTTAACGAAGCAAGAATTGTTTGATGGTGAGGCGCATAATATTTCGGACCGATATCAGCCACAACTAATTTATCAACTAATTCCGGATGATTAGCAGCCAGCAACATTGACACCTTACCTCCCATCGAATGACCGATCACATCAATATTTTTCAATTGGTAAAATTGACAATATTCCACAACATCCTGAACCATATAATCATAACCCCATTCTTCCGAATGAAAACTTTTTCCGTGATTTCTTAAATCCAAGGCATGCACCTGAAATCCTTGCTCAACATACTGCATTGAGAGTGTTTTCCAATTATCTGACATTCCAAGAAAACCATGAATAATCAACAACGGCTTCCCTTGACCTTCTATTTTAGAATGCAACAACATCTTATTTTAATTTTTGCAGATACATATTCACAACATTCTCCAGCCCTAAATACAATGATTCAGAAATTAAAGCATGCCCAATCGACACCTCCAGTAATCCCGGAATGTTTTGATTGAAAAACTGAATGTTATCCAAGCTCAAATCATGTCCCGCATTGATTCCCAATTCTAACTCATTAGCTAATTCAGCAGCAGCCACATAAGGAATAATTCCGTCTTTGTTCCCTAATCCATACTGATGGGCAAAAGCCTCTGTATACAGTTCAATTCGGTCAGTTCCGGTTTCTTTCGCACCTTCAATCATATCCAAAACAGGATCCACGAATATAGAAGTCCTGATCCCATTACGCTTAAATTCGGCAATTACCTCTTTCAAATAAGCCTGGTTTTTAACCGTATCCCAACCCGCATTTGAAGTCAGCGCCCCGATAGCATCCGGAACCAGTGTAACTTGCGTAGGCTTACATTCTAATACTAAATCAATAAAATTATGCTGCGGATTGCCTTCTATATTATATTCGGTATATACAACTCCCTTCAAATCACGAGCATCCTGATAACGGATATGTCTCTCGTCAGGTCTTGGATGAATAGTAATTCCATGAGCACCAAATTCCTGAATTCTTTTTGCAGCTTCAGTTACACTTGGTGTATTACCGCCACGTGAATTTCTCAATGTGGCTATCTTATTAATATTTACACTTAATTTACAGTTGTTATGTGTCATTTTGACGTCATTTTTATATGATTGGACAAAAATACGAACTTATACAAGGTCATTCTCTTATTTTTTAATTATTTTGCAGAAGATTACCATACGTATTATGAACACACTTTCAAACTATATTAATCAAGATTTTAAACCTTTCGACATCAAGGAAAATATCGCACGGGTTCAGGATTTTTTCACAGATTTCAATTTTTCCCATTTCCCTGTAACCGAAGAAGGTGTTTTTATTGGCAACATTTCAAGTGAAGATGCCAGTTCATTCGACTTCAGCAAAGATCTTACAGATTATAAATATACATTCGAAGGCTTCTTTACCCGCAAAAATTCGGTATTACTGGATGTTTTGGATGATTTCGCAAAAAATGAAAGCAATGTGATTCCGGTATTGGATGAACACAACAACTACGTTGGCTATTACGAACTTGAAGATATTATCAAGGTATTTAATGAAACTCCTTTTTTAAGGGAAATAGGCGGAATCATTATTATAGAAAAAGGAATCAATGATTATTCTTTCAGCCAGATTGCTCAGATTATCGAAGGTAATAACGGCAAAATTTTAGGTGCTTTTATCTCCAATGCTGATGCAGAAAAAGTACAAATTACCATAAAAATAGGCGAAGGCGGGCTAAACGAAATCATTCAGACTTTCCGTCGTTATGAATATGAAATTATTTCCGAGCATCAGGAAGACGATTATTTAAGAACTTTGAAAGAGCGCTCCGATTATTTAGACCGCTACCTTAACACATAACCAATGAAAGTCGCAATTTACGGCCAGTTTTATCAAAACGCCACTTCGCCTATCATTGAGCGGTTATTGGCATTTTTGGAAACCAATAAAGTTCAGTTTGTTTTTGAAGAAAAATTTCTGGAAATACTTACAGAAAACAAAGCCATAACCAAAAGCTACCCAATATTCATATCTTATAAAGAACTGGACAAAAGTTTTGACATGTTAATCAGTGTGGGAGGCGACGGAACATTTCTGAGAGCCGCTACATTAGTCAGAAATTCAGGAATACCCATATTAGGCATAAATGCCGGGCGTTTAGGTTTTCTGGCAACCGTACAACAAGAAAATCTGGAGCGTTTTTTACAATTGGTACTGGATAAAAAATATACAATTTCGAAGCGCACACTTTTAAGTCTGCAATGCAATCCTAAGGCAGAAAACATTACCGATTTAAATTTCGCCATGAACGAAGTAACTGTCAGCCGTAAAGACACCACTTCGATGATTACCATTGAAACCTATTTAAACGGAGAATACCTCACCTCTTATTGGGCCGATGGATTAATTATTTCCACACCAACAGGGTCAACCGGTTATTCCATGAGTTGCGGCGGCCCTATTTTGACACCAAATGCAAACAGCCTGGTATTAACACCCATTGCACCACACAACCTCAATGCCCGCCCGATAGTAATTCCAGACAACACCACCATCAAACTAAAAGTTACCGGACGCGAAGAAAACTATTTGATATCACTGGATTCCAGAATGGCTTCAGTCAAAAACGAATCTATTCTGACCATCAAGAAAACACCATTCAAAATCAATATGGTAGAAATCCCTGAAGAGACGTTTCTGAAAACACTCCGCAATAAATTACTCTTCGGAGAAGACAAACGCAATTAGAGTAAAGGTAAATACTACATTTCACACTTTTCCGTTTAACTTAAATAAAATTACCAACATTTCAACCAGAATGTAAGTTTTCACTTTGTTAAGTGGTCATAATTACTATATTTGCAACCTATTATAAAAATGAAGAAAGTTTATCATACCATAGTACTTTTATTGGCAATGCAATTTGCCCATGCGCAGATCCATGAATTTGGTTTATTTGCCGGCGGAAGTAATTTTATTGGCGACGTAGGAAGAACAGATTATATTCATCCTAACGAACCCGCTATCGGTATTTTATACAAGTGGAATAAGAGTCCGCGTTTTGCCTGGAGATTTTCGGCAATGCGCTCTAAAATATCAGGAAACGATTTAGATTCTGATGTGGCAGGAAGAAAAGACAGAGGCTTACAGTTTGAAAATTCAATTACTGAGCTTTCAGCAGGTTTTGAGTTCAACTTCTTTGATTTTGACCAACATCAATCCGGTTTTTTCATGACACCTTATCTATCTTCAGGTGTTAACTATTTCTTTCACGACAATTTGTATGTGGTAGGAAATCAATACGAAAATGATGATCGTTCAGGTGATTTTGCCCTTCCGATTATCGCAGGAATCAAAATGAAAATTTCACGCAATTTTATCTTAGGATTAGAAAGCGGCGCACACTATACATTTACAGATGATATTGATGGAAGTTTCCCTAAAAAAAGCAGTTTGGAAGGCTACAAATTCGGGAACGTAAATAGTAAGGATTGGTATGTATTTACAGGGTTGACACTAACGTACACGTTTGGCGAAAAACCTTGTTATTGTAGAGAATAAAAATGAGCTTATTAAACAAAATTAACACAGATAATTTACCCACTCATCTAGCCATCATAATGGATGGTAATGGCCGTTGGGCAAAACAGAAAGGAATGCTTCGTGCTTTTGGCCATGAAAACGGAACCAAAAGTGTGAGAACCACTGTTGAAGCCTGTGCCCGTTTAGGTATCAAAAATCTGACCCTATATGCTTTCTCTACCGAAAACTGGAACAGACCCAAATTAGAAGTGGAAACTTTAATGAAACTCCTCATTTCATCTTTAAAGAAGGAGTTGGCTACGCTTGAAAAAAACGACATTAAGTTAAATTCAATCGGCAATCTGGATCACCTTCCCAAAGGGGTTCAAAAAGAACTTCAGGAAGTAATCGAAAAAACCAAAAACAATACACGCATGACTTTGACACTTGCCTTGAGTTACGGCTCACGGGAAGAAATCTTAAATGCTGTTAAAAAAATATCAGATAAAGTTAAAAATAATATAATTTCAATTGATACTATTGACGAATCCATATTAAATAATCATCTTTACACGCATGATTTACCGGACGTAGATCTAGTGGTAAGAACCAGTGGTGAACACCGCATCAGTAATTTTTTACTTTGGCAGATTGCTTATGCCGAATTTTATTTTACAGATGTATTGTGGCCCGATTTTACAGAAGAACATTTATATGAGGCCATTATTAGTTATCAAAAAAGAGAACGTAGATTTGGAAAAACAAGTGAACAAATTCAATAAATCCCTAAGTATTACCAACAGCATTAAATTAGTGCTGTTCTTTTTATTAATAAGCCTTACGGCAAATTTAAGAGCTCAGGACAGACTTCCGTTTGATCAGGGAAAAGTATATATATTAAAGAAAGTTTCAGTTACCGGTAAAGTAACCTATAACGAACAGACAATTGTTACTTTTGCCGGATTGCAAAAAGGACAATCGATTACAGTTCCGGGTGAAGAAATAAGTAACTCAATCAAGAAACTCTGGAGATTGGGATTCTATGAAAACGTAAATTATTATGTTGACAAAATTGAAGGCGACAGCATCTCTTTAGAATTAAACCTAAATGAATTACCTAAACTTAAAGAGGTAAGATTTGTAGGTATCAAAAAAGGAGCAATTGACGACTTAATTAAAGACAATGCCTTAACTCCGGAAAAAATCGTCAATGAGAATTTAATTACAACGACCAAATTCTACATTGAAAACAAATACAAAAAGGAAGGATTTTACAATACTAAAGTTAATATCACTACAGTAGAAGATACTTCCGCTATTAACCATGTAAACATGATCGTAAATGTCGACAAAGGTGATCGTGTAAAAATCCGCAAAATCAATGTTAACGGTAATTCCCAAATAGCTGACGCCAAAATACGGAAAGCAATGAAGAATACGAAGCAGAAGAATCCTATACGACTTTTCAAAGCTTCAAAATTCATGCGCGACAAATACAGGGAAGACCTAGCTTCGATTGTAGAAAAATACAAAGAAAGCGGATATCGTGATGCACGTGTTGTTTCTGACTCTGTTATCTATGACAAAGAAAGAAACGAGTTAACCATCAATCTTAACCTTGAAGAAGGGAATAAATACTACTTCGGCGACATCAAATTCGTTGGAAACACCGTATACAGTGACAATGTACTGGCAAGACAATTAGGTCTTAAAAAAGGTGATGTTTACAATGGTGTATTACTCGACAAACGTATTGCTGACAAATCGAGTCCTGATAGCGATGATTTAACCAATTTATACCAAAACAACGGTTATTTATTTTCAAACATCAACCCGGTAGAGGTTAAAACAGAAAACGACACCATTGACATGGAAATCAGAATCGTTGAAGGTCCGTTAGCACACTTTAATAAAATATCGGTTGTTGGAAACGACAAAACAAACGATAAGGTAATTTACCGTGAAATCAGAACTAAACCGGGAGATATTTACAGTAAAGAACAATTAGTAAGAACCATTCGCGAAATTGGTCAGCTGGGCTTCTTCGATGCTGAAGCAATTAAACCGGATTTTGAAAATGTTGACCCGGCTGCCGGAACAGTTGACATTAAGTATAATGTTGTTGAAAAAGGAGCCAGCCAAATTGAATTACAAGGTGGTTATGGCGGAGGAGGATTCATCGGAACCCTTGGATTATCGTTCAACAATTTCTCAATTGGAAATATTTTCAAAAAGCACGCATACAAGCCATTACCTATGGGAGATGGTCAAAAACTATCATTAAGACTACAGGGAAGTACTTATTTCCAAACGTATAGCTTCTCTTTTTCTGAACCATGGTTTGGCGGAAAAAAACCAGTACAGTTCTCTGGATCGGTTTCTTACAGCAAGCAGTTTTCAAACAACTTCACAACCAATGATGTAGACCGTTCAAAAAGTTTTAACATCTTTTCGGTTTCATTAGGATTAGCAAAAAGATTAAAAGCACCGGATGATTTCTTCGTTTTATCAAACTCGCTGAGTTACCAACATTATGATCTTAAAAACTACAATGTAGGTTTGTTTACTTTTGGATACGGAACTTCAAGAAACTTATCATACACTCTTGGAATTTCAAGAAACAACAAAGGAGTTAACCCTATTTTCCCAACGTACGGATCGGAATTTACTTTTACAGCTAAATTTACCCCTCCTTACTCATTATTCAACGGTGTTGATTATGGAAATCTGAAAAACCTTGAAGAATACAAATTAAAATTTGACGGTACACAGATTACTGCTGCAAACAATGGAGTAATACCTACTATTGGCGACTATATAGCTTATAATTCAGATTTAGGAGGCTATGTCGCAGTTGATACTTATCAAGAAGCAGATGCCAATAATTCTAAAATTGACCAAAAAAGATTTAACTGGCTGGAATTTTACAAAGTTAAATTCAAGGCCGAATGGTACAACAAAGTCTATAAAAAACTAACCTTAAGATCATTGGGCGAATTTGGTTTCATGGGAGCTTACAATCAGGAAAGAGGATTAGTTCCTTTTGAAAGATTCTATTTAGGCGGAGACGGTATGGCGAATTACTCAATGGACGGTCGCGAAACAATCCAATTAAGAGGTTACCCTAACAACTCATTAACACCAACCAATTCAAAAGGAGAACAAATTGGTGCAACTGTGTACAATAAATTCTCCCTTGAATTACGTTATCCAATTACACTAAAACAAGCAGCCTCGATTTATGCCTTAACATTTGTTGAAGGTGGAGCAGCCTTCAGCAACTTTAAGGGATACAATCCGTTTGATTTAAAAAGATCTGCGGGTGTAGGTTTAAGAGTTTTCATGCCTGCTTTTGGTCTATTGGGGATAGACTTTGCACATGGATTCGATTCATTGTATCCAAACGGAGTAAGAAATGGATGGGAAACTCATTTTATCATAGGTCAGCAATTTTAGTTATATTTGATACAACAATCAACATAATAAAAAACAAACTATGAAAAAGTTATTCTTCTTAATCGTGTTTTTTTCTGCTACCGGCCTCGTTTTCGGACAAGCCAAAGCAGGTATTAAAATAGGATATATTGACATGGATTATATTTTGGAAAATGTTCCTGATTATAAAGAAGCTAAAAGTCAATTGGAACAAAAGGCCCAAAAATGGAAACAGGATATTGAAGAAAGGAAAAATAATATT
Organism: Flavobacterium amniphilum; assembly: GCF_023634845.1. Taxonomy (GTDB): domain Bacteria; phylum Bacteroidota; class Bacteroidia; order Flavobacteriales; family Flavobacteriaceae; genus Flavobacterium; species Flavobacterium amniphilum. The sequence continues at coordinate 240,315 of NZ_JAMLJL010000003.1, forward strand.
CAAAAATTAAAAGAAGCCTTAAAAAACGAAAAAGCACTTTACACCAAAGAGCTTATTGAAGAAAAGGAAGAAGAAATTAAATTTCTGGAAGCTGATTTAATTGACTACCAACAAAAGAGATTCGGTCCCCGCGGTGACTTGGCCATCCAAAAAGAAACCATCATAAAGCCAGTTCAAGATCAGGTTTTTACGGCTGTTCAGGATATTGCTGAAGCGAAACAATACGACTTTATTTTTGACAAATCTTCTGATATGACCATGCTTTTTTCTGCCAAAAGGTTTGACATCAGTGATCAGGTAGTACGCGTTATTACCCGTGCTGAAAAACGTGAAGAATTGAGTAAAAAGCAACAAAAAGCATTAGAAGAAAAACAGGAGAAGCAAGATGAAATCGCAGACAATCAGGCTTTATCAGAAAGACAAAAACTTTTAGACGAGAAAAAAGCCAAAAGAGACAAAATCCTTGAGGAAAGACGTAAAACAGCCGAAGAGAAAAGAAAAACCTTCGAAGAAAACCGTAAAAAACTAATCGAAGAACGCAATAAACAAAATTCTGGCACAACAATTGATTCTACTAAACCAGCTGAAGCTAAAGAAACAAAAACCGAGGATAAGCAGACCAAAGATTTCAACAAAGCCGAAGACAAAAAAGTAGCACAGGATTCAATAAAAGCAGTTAAAGAAGCAGAACGTTTAAAAGCGATCGAAAACAATAAAAAAGCCCAGGAGCAAAAAAGAAAAGCACTGGAAGAAAAAAGAAAGAAAATCATCGAAGAGAGAGATTCGATCAGAAAAGCAAAAGAAATTGAATTAAAAAAGAAAAATAACTAAAATTAATATTACCTAATTAATACTAAAATGATGAAACAGATTAAAACTTTACTTATCGCAGCTGTAATGATGTTAGGAGCAGGTACAATGAATGCTCAAGTAAAAACAGCTCATATCGATGTTCAGGAATTATTATCCAAGATGCCTGAAATGACTTCTGCTAAAGCACAATTGGAAAAATTAAACAAAACTTTCGAAACTGAATATTCAACAATGGTAACTGAATATCAGACCAAAATGAAAAAATACGAAAGTGAAGCTGAAACAGCTACTAAAGAAATGAATGAAACACGTGCTAAAGAAATGCAGGATATGGGTCAACGCATCCAACAATACAGAGATAACGCTCAAAAACAATTACAAGATAAAGAAACTGAAATCGTAAAACCAATTATGGATAAAGCTAAAGCAGCAATCGTAAAAGTAGCTAAAGCTAAAGGATATCAGTATGTAATGGACGCTTCTGCTTTTATCGTAGCTGATGGTCCAAACTTATATGAAGATGTGAAAAAAGAATTAAAATTCTAATTTTCCAAAATATTTTTAAAAAACTGCGTTACTTATTAGCGCAGTTTTTTTTTACATTTGTTTTATGAGCAACACAAACCCTATTGGCCTATTTGATTCCGGAATTGGAGGCACCTCAATCTGGAAAGAAATCCATCAACTATTACCATACGAAAACACAATCTACCTTGCTGACAGCAAAAACGCGCCTTATGGTAAAAGAAGCAAAGAGGAGATTATTGATTTGTGCTATAAGAACGTTGATTTTTTATTAGAACAAAATTGCAAAATGATTGTAGTTGCCTGTAATACAGCAACCACTAACGCAATAAAAGAGTTAAGGGCTAAATATGACGTTCCTTTCATCGGGATTGAACCAGCAATAAAACCGGCTGCAAATCAATCCGAAACCCAGACTATTGGCATTTTAGCGACCAAAGGGACACTCAATAGTGATCTTTTCAACAAACACGTTGAAAGCTACTCAAACATAAGAGTTCTTGAGCAGGTTGGTTATGGTTTGGTTGAATTAATAGAAGGAGGTAAAATAGACACTGAAGAAATGAGAAATCTTCTTAAAATCTATTTAAGACCAATGGTTGCCGAAAACATCGACTATTTAGTATTAGGATGCAGCCACTACCCTTACCTGATACCCGAAATCAAAAAAATTATTCCTCCTCATGTAAAAATTATTGATTCGGGTGAAGCAGTTGCAAGACAAACAAAAGCAATTTTGGAAAAAAATAACCTTCTGAATAATTCAAAGAAAGTATCAGAAGGCCTATTCTATGTCAACAGTGATTCCCAAGTTTTAAAAAACATCCTGGGATTTGAAACCAATGTTTTTGAAAAGGATTTTTAATTATTTAAACCATCCTGAATACATCACATAATTATTTGAAATACGCTCAATTTCTCCGGCAAAATCACTTTGATCTATATCCTTAACTTTCTTGGCAGGAATACCGGCATAAATCGTTCCAGATTCAACAACGGTGTTTTGTGTAACCACACTTCCCGCAGCGACGATTGAATTACTTTCAATCACGCAACCATCCATAACGATAGCACCCATACCGATTAAGACATTGTCTTTTAGAGTACACCCATGTACAATTGCATTATGACCTATTGAAACATTGTTTCCGATTACCGTAGGGTGTTTTTGATAGGTACAATGGATTACAGCACCATCCTGAATGTTTACTTTATTCCCAACCTTAATATAATGAACATCTCCACGTACAACCGCATTAAACCAAACACTACATTGCTCGCCTAACGTTACATCACCAACAATGGTAGCATTTTCAGCAACATAACAATCAGCAGGTATTTGCGGGAATTTCCCATTTACTTCTTTGATAACCATATATAAAAAATAAGTCCCGATGAATCGGGACATTATAGTATTTAATTAATTGCCGGACAGTTACAGTCGTAGCGTTCTTTTTTACAACCAAAATCAAATCCTAATGTAATTTGGTGGAAGCCACCAGTTTCGAATTTGATATCACCCATAACATTCGAATAGGTATAGGCGAACATGAATTTCTTATAGTTCACACCAATAAGCGGTGTAATATATTGTAATTTTTGATCTTTCAACTCAGTACCATCAAGGTATTGTGCCCCATCAAAACTTCTTCTGTATGACAATCCACCCCAGATTTTACCAAAATCCATAGTTTTGTAAACTTTCAAGTTAGCATCAAACGATTTTTCTTTGGTTCTTTCTGTCAATTGGAAAAGAACGGATGGCTCCCAAAGTAATTTACGAGGATTACCAAACACATAACCACCGCTCAAAAGATATTTTCTCAAGTTATCTGATTCATAATCCGAATACAAATCCCTACTTCTGAACAATGCATTTTTAACAGTTGCATGAACATAAAAATCCAAATAATTATAAGAAGCTCCGAAATCAACATTGAAATAAGTTGAACGTTGAATAATACCAGCAATAATAGGATCAAAATCAGACATATCAAAACTTGACTCATCCAATTGATTTTGTACCAATCCGGCACTCAAACCAAATGATAGTTGATTCAAATCTACATTACTTCTTGAAAACATCAAATGATGTGCATAAGTAATTTTAGCTCCTTTTTGAGAATGATAACCATTTTTATCATTAAACAATATGGCACCAATTGCTGAACCCCTATCACCAATTTTACCATTAAAACTCAATGTTTGTAAGGCTGGAGCATCATCATTTCCAAACCATTGATTTCTGGCAGTCAATCTAACTTTAGAACAATTAGAAGCACCGGCCATAGATGGATGCAACAAATAATAGTTATCCGTTAAATAATCCGAATAAACAGCAATACCTTCCTGAGAGAAAGATACTTGACAAACAAATAGTAAGATAAGTAGTTTTATATTCTTTAAAATCATGGTTTTAGACTTTTACAGATTCAGGACTTAATCTGATAAAATTAATTAATACTCTAATTTTCAAAACGCTCAAAGATATAACTTTTTGTTATACAATACTTAACTTGAACATTTTTTTTAATCGTCATAAAAAAGTTAATTAATCCATAAAATACATTAGTACTAAAGAAGTAAAATTATGTTTATTAACTTTGCAAAAAAATATCAGATGAGACTTATCACTATAAAAGAAACCACTAACCCGAGCATATTAAAATTTGAGTTTTCATACTTCATCTGCCCGAATCAGAGTTTCGAATTCAAAAACATTGACGAATGCGCTGATTCGCCATTAGCCCAGCAATTATTTTACCTACCTTTTGTCAAAACAGTTTATATATCTGGCAACTTTATTGCAATTGAAAAATTCAGTATCGTAGAATGGGATGATGTAAAACACGAAGTTGCAGACCAATTGGAAAATTATGTAAATGCCGGCGGTGAAGTAGTTAAAACAAAAGAAGCCACTAAAAAAGTAGCGGTTACAGTTTATGCAGAAAGCACTCCGAATCCTTCGGTTATGAAATTCGTTGCAAGCCGTATTTTGTCAAAATCAATTGTAGAATGTAAAAACATTGACGAAACTGACTCTTCACCACTTGCAAAGGAATTATTTAAATTCCCCTATGTAAAAGAAGTCTTCATTGACGAAAATTATGTTTCAGTAACAAAATATGCTGTTAGTGAATGGCAAGAAGTAACTAATGAAATAAGAACTTTCATCCGTGAGTTTATTGAAAACGGAAATATTGCCGTAGATGAAACCAAAATAGTTTCTTCAGAGAAGCAGGAGAAACAACAAATCAAAAATTTCGATAATCTTGATGTTACATCCCAGAAGATCATCAACATTATTGAAGAGTATATCAAACCAGCAGTTGCTGCAGACGGAGGAAACATCCTGTTTGATTCTTTCTCGGAAACAGACAAAAAAGTGAAAGTAATTTTGCAAGGAGCCTGCAGCGGATGTCCTTCGTCAACTTTTACATTAAAAAACGGTATTGAAAACATGTTAAAGGAAATGCTTCACGATCAAGAGATTAAAGTTGAAGCGTTAAACGGATAGATTTGCTTTTGCTCATTTAAATGATTAACTTTAATAGTCAATAATCATTTAAACTAAAAGCTATGTCAGTATTAAAAGTAATCGAAGTCTTGTCGAATTCGAGCATCAGTTGGGAAGATGCCACTGCAAAAGCAGTTGAAAAAGCATCAAAATCGGTAAAACACATACGTTCTGCCTATGTACAGGAACAAAGTGCAGCCGTAATAGACGGAAAAGTAACCGAATACCGTGTAAACGTCAAACTAACGTTCGAAATCGAATAATGACCGACACCGATAAAGAAACAAAGCGCTTCATATTTTGGGGCGCTTTTCATTTCAATCGGGAAAAAAATCGTAATATTACACTTATTAATAATCAAAAAATTATAAAAAATGGGAATTGGAAGTTTTTTTAAGAATTTATTTGGTTCTAAAGCTAAAGTAGAAGAAGTCACCAACAAAGTAGAAGAGTTTGCTGATGATGCTATTGCAAAAGCTAAAGAAAGTGCTGCACCACTTATTGACAAAGTTGAAGAATTTGCTGAACAAGCTGGGGAAAAAGTAAAAGAATTCATCCCTCAGGCTGCAGAATCTATTGATAATTTGGTTGAAACAGTAAAAGAAAAGGCTGAAATTGCTATCGACAAGGTAGAGGAATTAGCCCATGGCGCTGTTGATACCGCGAAAGAAAAAGCAGAAGACGCTGTTGTCCCAACCGAAGAAGCAACTCAACAATCAACTGAAGAATCAACAGAACAAGCCAACGAAGAAACGAAGTAACAAAAAATTGAAATACAAAAAAGAGGTTGGATATTCTGACCTCTTTTTCTTTTAATACCTACACAATGAATTTTTATTTAGAAGCATTTAAAAAATTACTATTTGACATTTCACCAAAAATTATCACGGCATTAATCATCCTTTTTGTCGGTCTTTGGGTTACAAGCATTATTACCAGAGCGTTCAAAAAAATCATGCTTAGCCGTAAAATTGAATTAACCTTAACCAATTTCCTTGGCAATCTTGTTTTTTGGAGTTTACGTGTGATTGTTTTCATAGCTGTAGTATCTAAGCTAGGCGTAGAAACATCTTCATTTGTAGCTATACTGGGGGCGGCCGGTTTAGCAATTGGTCTTTCATTACAAGGATCTTTGTCAAATTTCGCCGGCGGGATACTTATTATTTTATTCAAACCTTTCAAATTAGGTGACAAAATCGAAGTACAGGGAGAAACCGGTAAAGTTGAGGAAATTCAGATTTTCTCCACAAAGATAACCACAGGGAATAACCAGACTGTCTATATCCCAAACGGATTACTTTCAAATGGTAAAATCAAAAATTTTTCACAGTTACCCACACAACGCACCGATTTTGAAATCATTTCAAATCACAGCTCAGATGTTACAGAGTTGAAAAACAATTTACTGGCAATAGTTCAGAATCAACCATTGGTTATGAAAGACCCTAAACCAGAAATTTACATTTCACACTTTACAGATAATTCAGTGAATTTTATGGTAAAAATATGGACCGAAAACGCCCATGCAACTGAAGCAAAATCAGATATACTGGAAAAATCGAGAAAATACGTAACACTCGTTACTTCACAATCATAAAATCTTTGAGGTAAAAAGGCTCAAAATAGGCAACATCCACAGTGTCGCTTTTTTTATACTTACTATAAGCAATTGAGCTCATTTCTTTAGCAGAAGGATAAATATAATCGGTATGGAAAACAAATTTGCGATCCGTCAATACTGTCTGACATTTAGAAGCGCCATCCCCCAGCAAGTGGACTTCATCAGAAACATCCTGATAAGTCGTTTCATCAATAATTTCAGATTCAACCGCTCTGATTTTAGAATAATTGACATCAAAAAAAGCTGTATAACACTCCATACGTCTGGCATCGATCATTGGAACAATAATACCGCTTTCAACTTTTAACTGTCGGGCAAGTGTTTCCAAAGTATCAATTGCAATCAAGGGAATGTTTAAAGAATAACACAATCCTTTGGCAGCAGAAACCCCAATACGTAATCCAGTATAAGAACCGGGCCCCTGACTAACCGCTATTGCTTTTAAATCCGAAAATAAAATGTCTGCCTCCTGTAGAATTTCTTCAATAAAAACGTGGAGTTTCTCAGCATGTGAATATCCGTTTTCTGCAATTTCCTTACATAAAACCGTTTGACCGTCAAGCGATAATCCAACCGAACAATTTTTAGTTGCCGTTTCTATTGATAAGATATAATCCATTTCCTTTTATTAGAGGCACAAAGATAATTAAAAAAGGAAAAGCCCGGACTATTAATAAGTCCGAGCTTTTCCAAGAATTAATCAATTAAATCTTAACTATCTTTTTTAGCTTTCTTACGTTCTGCTTCAAGTTCTGCTTTTGTCTTTACAATGACTTTATCGCCAGGATTCAAGTCTTTTGACACAACCGTATAAGGCCCTGTCACTATGGTCTCCCCTTTCTTCAACCCTGAAATAATTTCAATGTATGTATCGTCCTGAATACCCGTTTGAACAATACGCAGTTTAACTTTATCACCTGATTTTACAAAAACACATTCGTGGCGTTTTTCATTTTTAGGCTTAACATCTTCCACTAGCTCACCGCTCTCAGTTTCATCATCATTTGATTCATCCAAATAAGCTTTACGACTGGCTGTCGTATCAGTACGCATCACCACTGAACTGATAGGAACCGCAATCACATCAGCTTTAGTTGTCGTAATAATATCAACAGTTGCCGTCATACCCGGACGGAAAGGAGAATAATTTGACGGCTTACCCTGCAACAAATCTGCATAAGATTCCTTAAGGATACGGATTTTTACTTTAAAATTTGTCACCTGATCAGCAGATAAAGCTGTGCTTGCCGAATTTGAAATACTGGTCACAACACCTTTGAATTCTTTCTTTAAATAAGCATCTACTTCAACTTTAGCCTCATCACCAATTTCAACTTTTACAATATCATTTTCGTTTACATCAACTTCAACTTCCATATTGTTTAAGTTGGCAACACGCATCATTTCGGTACCTGTCATTTGTTGTGTTCCCAAAACTCTTTCACCCAGTTCAACATCCAATCTGGAAATTGTACCGTCGACCGGTGCATAAATTGATGTTTTCCCTAAGTTTTCTTTTGACTCATTTACTGTCGCCGAAGCACTCTGTACATTATAATATGCCGCCTCTTTAGCTGCCTGCGCACCTTCATAAGCTGCAACAGCCTTCTCCCACTCTGAGCGCGATACAATTCCTTTTTCGAACAACTTTTTATTACGCTCGTAACTCGCTTTAGCTTCTTTGAATTGCGCATCAGCCTGACTTAATCCTGCTTTTGTATTAGAAAGCCCAGATACGGAACGATTTAATCCAGACACATACAATTCCGGATTAACGCGAACCAACAAGTCTCCTTTTTTCACAATTTGCCCTTCTTTTACGGGCAAAGCAATAATTTCACCTGACACTTCAGAAGAAATCTTCACCTCTATCTCAGGTTGGATTTTTCCGGTAGCCGATACAGTTTCAATTACTGTACGCTGTTCCACTTTAGCGATTTCGACTTCGGTTCCTTCTTTATTCTCTCCCAAAGCACCGCTTTTCTTTAAAGTGATACCTCCGACAATAAGTAAAGCCACACCACCGAATAAAAGATATTTAGTTTTGTTAGTCATACTATTTATTTTTAATGATCGGAATTCCGAAATAGAATTCTAATATCTTAGTTCTGAAAATATAATCGTATTTTGTTCTCAGCACCTCTGATTGTGCATTCACATATAAGGTTTGTGCCTGATTGAAATCAAAAATATTCATCAATCCCACCTCATAACGCTCCTTAGCGTAATTCATTGAATTCTCACGTGCTTCCAATGTTGTCACCGCTGCTTCATAGGATTTTTGCGCCCCTTTGGTATCCGTGTAAGCCGTATAAACTGTTCTCTCCAGATCCAACTCAGACTGTTCCAATGCAATTTTAGATCGTTCTAAAGCAATTTTAGATCTGGAAACATTGTTACGTGTTGAGAACCCATTTAAAATAGGAATACTCAATTGCAGAGCAACTGTTTGTCCTTTGTTGTCTCCAACCTGATTTGAAAAAGAAGGAATCAAATTTGAATCAATGAGTGTATTTCTATGCAAAACACTGGTCCCAATACTATACGAACCTGTCAAAGTGGGTTGATATGACCCTTTTGCAATTTGAATATCTTTTTCAGCAATCTTCAGGTTTGTTTCGGCCAATTTCAATTCAGTTCTGGTTTCCTTAGCTTTACTGAATATTGCTTTCGGATCTTCTAACAACACTTTACTCAAGGCAGCTTCAACATTTTCTTCCACTACATCAAAATCCTGAAAATTCTCTAACTGAAGTAATTGAGCCAAACTCAATTTAGAAATCAACAAAGCGTTTTCAGCCGCTATCAACCGTTGGTTATCTGTTGCAACAGTAGCATTAACATCCATTAAATCACCTTTGGGTATAACTCCTGCATCTACTAATTCTTTAGTACGTTCCATTTGTTTGGTATCATACTGCAATTGTTGCTGTTGTACCTTCAAATTCTCTTTATTGAAAAGGATTTGCAGATATGCATTCACAACATTCAATGAAATATCTTCTTGCATTTTAGTCAACTGATATTGGGAAGCTATAATTGACATTTTAGCCTTTCTCATCTGATTCAAGTTTCGCATCCCTTTATAAATATCAACCGATGCACTTAACCCTGCAGAAGAAGATTCGGTTGTCTGGTTTGTTTTTACACCTGAAAGAGGGTCATTACTCAGACCCATATTCCATGAATGTGAAACCTGCCCGTTGATGGCCGGCAAAAAATTCCCAAATGCATCTTTCTTACCTATCTCAGAGGTTTGTTTATCCAATTCTGACTGCTTAATCGAAATATTATGCTGAATGGCGTGATTAACACATTCTTCCAATGTCCATTTTTTGGATTGTCCAAAACCGATGACCGAAGTGAATAAGAATGTTAAGGCAATTATATTCTTTGGCTTTTTTATCATTTTTTATTGAAAGTTTGATGACAACTCTTACAAATTTATCTTATAATCCATAAGACTATCACATTATCATTTTGTTACAATTTCATCCGAATATTTTTTCAAAATAATTATACATTTGCTGACCAACTCGCAATTATGAAAAGAATTTTAATCGCTATAAGCTTCATTATAATGGGATTATTTAACACAAGCTGTTCAACGACCCAAAAAATAGAACTCATGAAACCCGAACCTGATGACGCACCGCCCATCAAATATCCGGTTACTTCGTCCTATGTGAGCTTTCCGATTAACCTGACAGTTAAAGACATTGAAAAGCAAACCAACAAAGCCCTGAACGGATTGATATACAATGACACCATTCTTGATGATGACGATACCGAAGTAAAAATCTGGAAGAATGCTCCTATTTTAATTTCACAGGAAGGCGAACGCCTCAAAACCATAGTTCCCTTGAAAATTTGGGCAAAAGTCAAATACGGTACATCGGCATTAGGTCTAAATTTATACGATGTCAGGGAGTTTAATTTAAACGGAACCGTTACCTTGCTCAGTGATATCAAAATGACTAATTGGAAGGTCACTACACAAACCGAACTACAGGACATTCAATGGAATGAAAGTCCGACGGTAAGTATTGCCGGAAGAGAAATGAAAATCACCTATCTTATCAATCCCACCATCAGGATTTTCAGGTCAAAAATCGAGCGGATGATCGACGAATCGATGGGCAAAACACTCGATTTCAAATCCAATATTCTTGAGATGATGCAAAAAGTAGCCGAACCCGTCGAGATGAGTTCAACTTACCACACCTGGCTGAAAGTAACCCCTCAGGAACTTTATGCCACTGAAGCCAAACTCGAAAAGAATGCCGTAAATATGAATGTTGGACTGAAATGCCTGATGGAATCATTCATTGGCCAAAAACCCAAACCTGCCTATGACAAGAGTAAAATGACTTTGAAGCCAATTGCTAATTTACCGGACAGGGTCGTAGCCAATATTACTGCGGTTTCCACTTACCAGGAAGCATCACGCATCATGAATGAAAATTTCAAAGGAAAGGTCTTTTCTTCCGGGAAAAGGAAAATAACCGTGCAAAACGTTGAAATCTGGCACAAAAGATCTAAAATGATAATCGCCTTGGATATGACCGGAAGTATCAACGGAAGAATTTATCTTGCCGGTTTTCCACAATACAACCCAGACACCAAAGAACTGTATTTTGACGATTTGGATTACGCACTTGAAACCAAAAGCAAATTAATGAAATCGGCCAACTGGCTTTTTCAAAGTATGATTTTATTAAAACTAAAAGAAAGCTGCCGCTATTCAATTCAACCCAATTTAGAAGAAGGAAAGAAAAACATGCTGAAATATCTGAACAACTATTCTCCGATGCCCGGTGTATTTGTGAATGGCAAAATGAATGATATTGTTTTTGAAAAAGTACAACTAACCAATACTTCAATTGTTGCCTTTCTGAACATCACAGGAAGTATAAAAGTTAATATTAACGGAATGTAATCAGGCTTTTTTATTCCTGTACATTCTGTAAATCACATAACCTAAAACAGCAACAATGATGTAAGGAATCGCCATCAGATAAACAATTCCATCATTAACCGCTTCTCCCTGTCCAGTGTCACCAGAGCTTTCCAATGAAGCCCTGCACATGGCGCATTGTGCATTCGAAGCTGAAAAAATCAGGAAAACAACAATTGTAAAAACAATATTTTTAGCTTTAGTGGGCATAATATGGCGAAATCATTAAGTATACTATAACTCCTGTAACCGCAACGTACAACCAAATCGGGAAGGTAATTTTAGCTAATTTTTTGTGCTTATCAAAACGCTGAGCCAAAGCCCGTACATACGTCACCAAAACCATTGGAATAATAACAATTGACAAGGTGATATGTGTAATCAAAATAAAGAAATAAACAGCCTTTAAGATTCCTTCTCCACCATATTTTGTAGCTTCAGCAGTCATGTGATACGCAACATACATCCCAAGGAACGCTACCGACAATCCAATCGCCACCTTCATAAGTCTTTCATGCAGTTTTCTGTTCCCACCTTTGATTGCCATAACTGCCCAAACCAGCACAACAGCTGTAATTCCGTTGATAGTTGCGTAAATCGGAGGCAAAAATGATAATGGTTTCACATCAAAACCAAAATCCTTCAGCTTCACTTTAAATAAAAGCGCTACCACTAAAGGTATGGCAATTGACAATATAGTAATCCAAACGTTGTATTTTTTTTCTGTATTGTTTTCCATTATTCTGCTAATAATTTTGAAATATCTTGTTTAATTTGTTTAATTCCTTCTTCCTGTAATCCGTCATAGTATACAATAGGGTTTCCAAAATTATCCTTACGACATCGTATATTCCCTTCTTTGTCGATTAAAGCAAAAAGTCCCGAATGCTCGAATCCTCCAGCTACTTTTTTATTTTGGCCAACATACATATTGAATCCTTTTTGGGCAATTTCGTATATCTTTTTCTGGTCACCTGTCAGAAAATTCCAGTTCATTCCGACTGCACCAATATCTTCAGCATGCTTTTTTAAAGCTTCAGGCGTATCAGTTTCAGGATTAATGGTAATTGATGCTATCCCGAAATTAGCATTGGAAGCAAAACTTTCCTGAACGAACTTCATGTTCTTGTTCATAATTGGACAAATCGTAGGGCAAGTTGAAAAGAAAAATTCCAACACATACACTTTACCTTTATAAGATTCATTGGTAATTGTTTGACCTTTTTGATTGGTCAAACTGAATTGCGGAGCTTTCCCTATTGTATGTAAATCACTTTTAACCGAACCGTCAGCTTCGATCCTATTCAAACGATCACCTTTTACTACATCATTATTTTTGATTCTGGATACAATTTTCGGAATGAAAATGATTCCGAAAACCAAAATCACCAATGACAATCCTATGTATGATTTATTTTTCATGTTTATTTCTTTTCGTGTAAACGGAAATCCTCTTTTGTTTTGTTTCTCTTTAGAGCCAATCTGTATTCGCGCAGCAATATTTTGACATCATCCGTCATCTCATTATGTAAATCAGCAGCCGACGTGGTATTATAGCCTTCGCGGTATTCTTCTTTTCCTGCTTTATTCTTTCCTTTTCTTCCTCTATGGTTTTTATCCTTATCTAGGATAATCACTTGGGACGTACTTAGATCAGCATCAAGTTTTTCTTCCAAACCAAAAGAATCATAATATGTCTCTATTTCAGCCGGTTTTGCAAATACAATTCGGTAACTGGTCATATTTTCGGTAAATCCGGCCAATTTTTCCATTAGCTCCTTAACCTTGGCTTCACTTCCTTCTTTAGCAACTAAAACCACCTGAAAATCTTTAAAACCAACATACTTATCATATATCTTCTGATTCAGATTGAATACATTCCCCTGATGTTTCTTAATATCGCTTCCGATAAATCCTAAAACCGTAATCTTATTTTTTAATTGCACTGGCTTTCCGTCAAGGCTTTTCCATTGTGGCAATTCAAGATTGTTTTTAGATATGGTAGGCAAAAAAAGTTGGTTGTGGGTTGCCGAAGCAAATATTAAATAGATTACTATTGGTAATGCTAATAACGTAAGTAAGATAATTTTTTTCTGCATCAGAAAAGAAAGTTTTTGAGAGTACAAAAATAAAAAAATCCCGACGAATCGGGATTTAATTTGAATTAATATGTTGTTAAAAATTCCACTTAATTGTTGAATTTTTAAAAATCTCATAAATGTAGTCAGCTTCAACCAATAAAATAAAAACCAAATAGATAATCAAAAATACCAGCGGCCCCACAATTGACCAGCGAAGTGTTGCCACTTCACCTTCAAGGTGCATGAAAGCCCACATAATTCCGTAAGCTTTTGCAACAGTCAGGATGATGAAGATCCAGTTAAGTAAATTCATTCCCAATAAATTTGTAAAGTGTAAGCTGTGTGGTTTATAAATACCCAAAGCTACTTCAACTATAGTGATAAGTGATAAAATTCCGAAAACTTTCCAGATTCTACCAACGTTTGATTCGTGTGCGTGTCCCATAATACTTTTAACTTTTAAATTACACTAAATAGAAGAATGTAAATACGAATACCCACACTAAATCTACAAAGTGCCAGTATAAACCAACTTTTTCTACCATTTCGTAGCTTCCTCTTCTTTCATAAGTTCCCAATAACACATTCAAGAAAATGATAATATTGATTACAACTCCTGAAAATACGTGGAAACCGTGGAAACCTGTAATAAAGAAGAAGAAATCAGCAAACAATCTGTTTCCGTATTCATTACGCTTTAAGTTAGCTCCCTCAACTACATATTTAGCGCTTTCCACTAATTTTAAAGACTCTTCACGGGATAAAACAATTTTATGTTTTTCAGCGTTAACTTTTTCAGAACGAACTAAAATTTCCTCGTGTGATTTAAAACCTTCAACTACTTGATTTACAGAAACAGACGGCAAAGTAGGCTCATCAGTGAACCATAATCCTTTACTACGTGTATCCTGTACTCTTTCTTCAGGTGTAGTTGAAGCAAATTCAGATAAACTCACCCTTGCATAACCTGAAGGCTGTGTCTTATCAACTTTCACAAACTGCAACAATGAACCTCCGTGTGTTTCAACAGCACCATGCTCACCCTTGATAAAGTTTTTCCACTCCCATGCCTGTGAACCAACGAAGATTAAACCTCCGATAATCGTTAAAAACATGTACAAAGTAACTTTTTTCTTATTCATCTGGTGTCCTGCATCCACAGCCAATACCATGGTTACAGACGAGAAAATAAGGATAAAAGTCATTAACGCAACATAATACATTGGTGCAGGATAACCATGCATAAACGGGAAGTGCGTGAAAACTTCATCGGCCAGCGGCCAAGTTTCAATAAATTTAAATCTTGAGAAACCATAAGCAGCAAGAAATCCAGAGAAAGTCAAAGCATCTGAAACGATGAAAAACCACATCATCATTTTACCGTAGCTAACTCCCATTGGTTCGTTTCCTCCGCCCCAAACTTTACCTTCAGTACTTGTAGTAACTGTCGTTGCCATAGAAATAATTTTAAAAAGTTGTCAAATTTACGTTTTTTTCTTTTTACACGAAATATAAAAACAAAAACAATAATATCCACAAAATATCGAGAAAATGCCAAAAAATCGCACCAAGCTCTATACCAAGGGTTTGCGAAGCGTTATATTTTTGTTTATAATGATTATAAATTATGATTAAAAGTGAAATTATACCTGCAAACAAATGAACCATATGCAAAACAGTCAATATATACAGAAAAGTAGCTGTAATTGAACTCTCACTACCGGTAAAGAAAAACCTTTGCGCCACTAATTCATCAAAGCCTTGGAATTGAAAGAAAATAAAAATCACACCCAATACCAAAGTAGTCAGCAATAACAAAGTCGTTCTTTCACGGTTTCCGTTTTTCATTGAACGGACAGCAAACTGAATCGCAAAGCTACTGATAAAAATAACGATGGTACTAATTGTAAATGCCGGCGGCAAATGCATTTCATGATTCCAGTCTTTTCTTGAAGAACTCACCAAATAAGCGCTAGTCAAACCGGCAAACATCATAAACATACTTACAATCGCAAAATACAAAAGTAATTTAGCCGATCTTTCTTTTTTTATTTTCTCTTCCTCAATTATCATTTCCATAATTATCTCAAAAATTTATCTAAAATATACACCAACTGAAGCAATGAAATATACGAAACACTCACTAACATCAGACTTTTAGCTGCTTTATCAGTTTGAAGTTTATACAAACGCATGGCATAATACAACATCCACAATCCCATCAACAACACAACAACCGTTGAAACTGTTGTCAGATATAATTGACCCGTATATCCAAAAGTTGGCAAAACAGAAGCCACAACCAACCATAAAGTATACAATATCACCTGCATGGCAGTAGCTTTGTCACGATTACCGGTCGGCAACATAAAAAACCCACCTTTTTTATAATCGTCATATAAAAACCAACCAATTGCCCAAAAATGTGGAAATTGCCAGAAAAACTGAATCAAAAACAATGTACCCGCCTCAATTCCGAATTCTCCCGTAGCTGCAACCCATCCCAACATAAAAGGAATGGCCCCAGGAAATGCTCCCACGAAAACAGCTAATGGCGTCTTAGTTTTTAAAGGCGTATACACGCTTGTATATAAAAAGATGGAAATCGCACCAAACATAGCCGACTTCTCATTAATATTGTAAAGAATTACGATACCCGCAAGCGTCAAAACAGTCGCAATAATAAAAGCTGTTTTAGAAGACATTCTTCCGGAAGGGATGGGACGATTTTTAGTCCGGTCCATCAACGAATCAAGGTCTTTTTCAATAATCTGATTGTAAGCATTCGAAGCTCCCACCATGCAGTAACCTCCCAATGCCAACATGATCAATATCTTTATTTCATGGAAACCAAATTGATCAACACCTAACAAATAGCCCGCAATAGATGAAAAGACAACACTAATGGCAAGTCCTGCTTTGGTAATTTCTTTGAAATCAACAAATACAGATTTTAGAGTAAATGACTGTTGTGAAGTGCTCAAGGCAATTGTTTTAAAAATCGGTGCAAAGATAGGAAGAAGCGATGTTAAAAATCAAATTTAGACGCTATTAATTAAAAAAGGATTATCATTAATTATCACCAGCCATTGATTTCGGCCTAATAATTTATTTTTTCGTTCAAAATCCATTTTTTCATCAGATTTTTATTACCTGAAATTGAGCAAACATAATATGATTCACTTTGAATCGCTTTCGAAGCTTGAATATCCTCTTTCATCACTCCTGCTTTTCCGATATAATTTGAATGGATAAAATAAATTTGCCCGGAAGATTTGAGAATGAAACCAACATGAAAATCCAAACCAACAAAATACAGACCATCTTCATATTTAAGCATTTCGGCGCTAAATTTAGCCTTATCAAAATTATTGTAAACTTTAACCGAATCTCCACAGGCAATTATTTTCGCCTCATCAAGCGGAGCCATTTGCGCCAATTTATAACGATTCAGATTAAAACCGGCATCTCTCAGTGTTGTTGAAACAAAATAACCACAGGCAACACTTCCTTGTTTCGGCTTTTCGGTATGACCTGTAAAAGTCCATGGTGTTGTGTACCATTCGGGCAATATTTTTACCGTAAACTCATCCAAAAATCTCCTGCCGGCTTTTTTAATCATTTGATTTTTATCAGAACCAGCCTGATATTCTTTTCTACACGTCTCTTTTAACTGTTTGAATTCAGCTTTTGTCTGGTCGTAATTTCCAATCAGCAAAACAAACAAAGACGATAATAATAAAACCTTCATATTTTAATAATCAAAATACCAGTTAAACACATCCGCTCTCAATCCAACACTGAACCAGGTTGTGTTTTCTTTAAAAATAGCTACTGTATCGACTTCCGGGGACATACTTCTGTACATGATATTTCCAAAGACCTTCAGATTCGTATGCGGATTTACCAAATAACCCGCCTGAAAATCGGCGATAAACATTTTAGTTTTATTTCCCTGTCCTATTTCCACTCCTTTTTCAAAAGCCCTGTCATCATCATAGTCCTTATAGATATTTGATCCATAATTAAGATCATCACCCACAGTATCAAAATCAAAACCACGGACACCAACACTAACCTGCGCATTTGCAAACAAACGCCCTCTTGTATAACGGGCAATTCCGGTTAATTCGTTAAAATTTGAACCCCAATTATGTCCCATACTCTGGTTATTATGCCCATAATTAGTCAAAGGATTACTATGCGCATACGTATAAGGTCTTACACGGTTATATTCGGCCTGAAGAAGAAGGCTTGACACACCAAATGCATTGTAATATTTTGCTCCGATCTGGTAACCATATTTGTTTCTCCAACTTTTTTCACCCGACTTCATATCGCCCAAAGCGAATTCATCAAGCAGGAATTGTCCGTAAAAATTAACCGAATTATTCCATTTTAACTTGGTTGTAAGTCCCAAAACTGCATTTCCACTCTTGGAAGAAGAACTGAATTCCACTGAACGGAAGAAAATAACCGGATTTACAAAACTCATATCAAAACCCCTGTCATTTGTATTGGCCCAAACCACCGATTCAAAAAAACCAAGGTTCCATTTTTTGGAAACATTCCAACTCAAATAATGATTTGCCATAAATTTTGTGGAATACGTTTTTGTCTCCAACACTACATCCGTAGGTCTTACATCTTTTAGCCACATATACGTATTGGTATATTTAATTTTCCAAAAAGTAGTATTGATTTTGAAAAAAGGATACGGACTGGCACCATCACCCTGTAAAAGAGAACGGTAACCATCACCGATGAAGTTTCGGCTATACCCTAATTGAAGGTTAAAAAATTTACTTGGGGCGTAAGTAATATTGGCATCAGCAGAAGGAAAATCGAAATTTGTATCCTTGAATTTTTTTGCAATTCCTATTCCAGGAATAATCGCCGGATTTCCTCCTGATGGTTGTATAGAAATTGCATAGCGATTGTAATAATCTGCGAAAACACCCTGACTTTCAAAAATACTGGCCGTAAAATTGAATTGACTGCCCAAACCTCCTTGAATCTGAATGGCGCGGGTGTTCACAAACGTATAATTTTCAGTACTTGGATCTGCTTTACCCATTCTTAAGTCCAAAACAGGATTCATCGTAAACCAATAATCCTTCCCTTGAATGGCCACTAAATTTTCATTAAAAATTTTTCTACCCAGCCAACTTGCCTTATTCAACTCCAGTTTTTTATAAGCCTCATTCAAATCATAGTATTTGGAAACTTCTGCATATGTAAACGGCTTGGATCCGGTATGGCTATTTGTCCCAACCTGATTCATTTCATCATCAAACTGCGAATAAAAACTATGTGAAAAAGGAATATTCAGATTACTTGATAGATGTGGATTTGAAAACTTCCGGTAATTATTTTCCACATTTTCAAATTCATCACTCTCACCTTTTAACAAAACTGCATCATGGTTTGAACCATAAAGTTTGTCCTTTTCATTTGCCAAATCAGCCGCACTTTGTAACGGAATGGCGATATGCATGGTGTATTTTGTATAGGTAGGCTTACCATTATATGTGGCTGGTTCAATTTTTGGCAAAGCTCCAAACACCCGTTTCGATTCTTCGGCTAATTGCGGATAAACGGCATCTACATATTGCACTTTAAAAGTTCCGGTAGAATCAACCTCAAAAAGCACAATTACTTTTCCTTTATATTCCTTTTGTTTGACTACATCCGGAATTTGAAAATTACTGTATACAAAATCCTGAATCTGATTATAAAAACAATTCTCAAGATCTTTATCCAAAGTATTCTGACAAGCAGGAAAAACAGGAAATTTTTCAGAATTACTAACTTGACCGAAGGTATATTGCGCCATTAAAAACAGCAGAAAAAAGAGTTTTTTCATTGATTAATAGTTTTCAGTGGAAACATTTCCGTCAGCGATCGTTTTTGCAGAAGATGTTCCGATTCTTTTTACACCCAAACGAATCATTTCCAATGCTTCATCCAATGTACGAACTCCTCCGGCAGCTTTAACCGGAAGCGGATTAGAGTTTTCAAGCATTAAAGTAATGGTTGGGACAGTAGCCCCGTTTGGCTTTCCTTCTTTAGTAACGTAAAATCCGGTGGAAGATTTTACAAAAACGTTATGATAGTCTTTTTCTTCAAAATTAGCAACAATGGTATTTTTAATAAGGGAAGACAATTGGATAATCTGGTCATCAGTTAAAGCCGCCACTTCAATTATGAATTTCACGACTTTGTGATTAATCAATCCCAATCGGGTACATGAAATAACTTCTTCTTTCACCTGATGGATTTCACCTCTTTTGAAAGCCTCGTAATTGATAACATAATCCAGCTCATCTGCGTGATTCTTAATAGCCTGTTGTGCTTCAGCTAATTTTTCATCCAATTCTGATTTTCCTTCCGGAAAGTCAATAACAGTACCTATCAATACTCTTGAATTGGCATTTGAAATCATTTCTTTGGCCATCTTCACCATGTCTGGCCGTATCATAATCAGTTTAAATTCTTCATCGATTGCTTCCTGTATAGCTTTACGTACAATCTCCTTGTTTTTGCTTTCACTCAAGTTTGCCTGTTCAGCCGTTTTTAAATACGTCGAATCTAAATATTGTCTGATGTCCATTTTCCTATTTATTTGAGTATAAAAATAGAAAAATCCCGCCGAAGCGGGATATATTTTTAAGAATATTATTCTATTAAAAGATTTTTTTAAATAAAAGACTGGCTGTGGCAATACCACATAAACTACCAATTGCATTAGCCAAGGCATCAAATACATCAGCTTGTCTGTTTGTGGTAAAATAACCCTGACAGAATTCTATCAGAACCCCTATAAAGACAGCAATTATTACCAAATTCAATTTATCTTTCCAGTTGACTCTTTTTTTAAAACACATATAATGGTACCATAAAAAAACAAAGCCAAAATAAAAACTGAAATGAATCAGTTTGTCTGCCAGAAAAAAATCAAATTTTGGAATTTCAGAAGGAGTCTTAAAGCTTAGATAAAAAACTAAAAGCGTCCACAAAACAGCAATCCAAAGCGATTTTTCACTAGGCGCCAATAAGCGCTTTATAATCTTCACTTGAAAGTAATGAATCTAATTCTGAAGTATCAGAAATTTTAACTTTAATCATCCAGGCATCACCATAAGGATCGCTGTTCACCAATTCAGGACTAGATTCTAATTCTTCATTAAATTCAACGATTTCCCCTGATAAAGGCAAAAATAAATCCGATACGGTTTTTACAGCCTCAACTGTCCCGAAAACTTCATCTTTACTTAAAGTCTGATCCAGCGTATCAACTTCAACATATACAATATCTCCTAATTCTTTTTGAGCAAAATCAGTGATTCCTACAGTAGCGATATCGCCTTCAATACTTACCCATTCGTGGTCTTTAGTGTACTTTAAGTTAGTTGGTATGTTCATTTTTTTAGTATATTAAATTTCGAACAAATGTAAAATTAATAGATTAATATTGCTACTATTTCACAAGTTAATTTTTATTGTTATTCTTTACTTAGTTTCCAAAATTATATCGCAGTGTGAACCCTGAACGGATATTTGTTAACGGGAACGATGTTGATATTACTGCCTGCGAGAAGGAATAGTCAAAATAAAACAAAGCCGTCAGATTTCTGCTGAATGTATAATCACCAGTCAATTTAGCCGAAATTAAATTCTGACCGCCACCCAACTGGTTGTTATTATAATCAATATTACGGACAATAGTTTTATTATTTCTGTATGACACGTCGGCTCTCAAATTGATATCACTCTTTACAACTCCAGTCGGATTATCCGCCAATGATGATTTGATTTTCACATCTTTAATGCGGTAACCCAAACCAATAATATATTCAACACCTCTCATTTCTGTCAATAAGTTATTATCAAAACTTAATGAAAGTGTTCTGTCTTTTTTCATTTCAGCTAAAATCTTGATGGAATTTTTCATCTCAAAATCCAAACGGACTAACGGACTGAATTGCTCTGTTAAGTTCACATTGGAAATAATTGTTTTATTGAAGAAATTCCAAGTATCATTCATTTGTCCACCCGGATCCTTATCATACTCAAAATTAGAGCGGAAAGAATTCAAGGTATAAGCCGCTTTATAACCATGCTGGATTGAAAAACGTTTGAATTTATCTTTAAAGAATTTATAACGCATCAATCCGGTATATTTGATGGTCCAATTAGGAATTGGGAAGTTTCTAAATGCATTCAAAGAAACCCCTGATGCACTTGCCCCAGTATAAGCCGCCATGAAAGCAGGAAGCAATACCGCCTGATTGTTTTTTCCATAACCTACAGGATAACCTTGGTTTGCAACATAGAAAGCATAATTAGGATCATTTGGATCAGCAGGAATCGGGAAAGCAACATCACCATACCTTGGAATGTTGGCTCCATAATGTTCAGCTGCAAGTCTATTTGCTATTTTTAATCTATTCTCCCTGAAATCTTCAAAAGCTTCAGAAAAATTCTCATCACTTTGCGAAAAAGCCGTACGGATTAAATTTGTTGAAATAGAGAAATTACCATAACTATATGGAGATCTTGGCGTATAGACACCTCCAACAGCATCATACTGCTCTGAGAAATTTTCTGCCAAAGTCCTGTCAGCAGTCAAATCGATTTTCAAATCCGGAAACGGTTCTAAATTTGCCGTTCCAGTAATTTGTTTATTATTGATTTGTGTAAAACTTTGATTAAATTCCGGATAACTGGTCAACCAACCACGTTTAGCAGCTTCAAAACGCACGTCATCCTGTAACCCGAAAACAAATCCTAATGAAGGTCTCGATGAACCCAAGAAACCAATAGATGGCAAATAACCCGGAAGCATCGTTCCACTGGTTTCCGTATAATTGACCTGAACATTTTTAATACTTGTAGCCACACCAATCAAACCATCCAGCCAAATATTCGGCTTAGGATCCTTCGCTTTAGGTTTTGCGACAACTTTTTCACCCGGTTTAGGAGCTGGCACCGGAGCAACTGGCTTAGGATTTTTAGCCTTTTCCGATCTTTTCACCAATCCTATATACTTATAAAAAGTAGTCATATTGAATGATGTATTCAATTTATGTGAATTAGCATTCTGGATAGTATTCCCCAAATTAAACCCATTAAAACTCTGAGCCTGCAATGAAGCACGGGTCCAGGAATAATCACCAGAATACGTATAATCAGACTTTACGAAAGCCAAAAACGGTAGTTTATTAAGTGGTAATTCATAATTTACGGTTAACTGCTGGTTGTGTTGATTTGGAGTTCCAATATCCCAATAGTCATCCCAAATTGTGAAATCAGGATCCTGTTGATTGAATTCATCAAGATAATTACGTACAATATTACCTGTATTTGCCGCATAATTCACACGTAATGCTTTTGTCAGATTATAATTAAATCCGTAGTTATAATTAAACAAGAAATTACGCTTGTACAAAGGATCCAGACCAATACCTACAACATCCACATCCCTGAACTCCTGCTTATTAAACTGACGCAGAATAGACGAACTGAAATTAATACTTGATGGCAGGTAATTGAAATTAAAATCACTCAGCATTTTCCAGTAGGTGCTTTTTTTCATGAATTTAGTGTTCTTGAAAGGCTCAACTGCTTTTGGTTTAAAGGTATAAGCATAATCAGCTGAAGTCCTTACCTGTTGATCCAGCATACCCTCAATTTCGAAATCCCTATGCTCCAATTGATTAAAAGAATAGGACACCGTTAAATTTTCAGGATCATAGAAATGCTGTTTCTGCTCAGCTCCTCTCTCTTTTTTAACCCCAATAAAATTGATGCTTTTACGTTTGGTGAAATCTTCTGATCTTCTCTTAATAGCTTCTTTTTCAGCATTGGTCTCAGCAGCATTCAAAACATCTTTTAGTTTTAAATCCTGATATAAAGGATCATATTCCGGCGTGATAATCTGTTCTCCAACTGCATAATTAAAAGGCAAATTAATTCCCCATTTTTTTGGCAATAACTTCCCTAAATTAACATTGGTAACAACGTCATATACCAAAGCATCTTCACGGCTTCGTTCATTCGGACTTTGTTCAATCCCACCAAATCCGATTGTACTCATACGCCCGGTCGCTGAAACTGTCATGAAATCTGCAAAATTAGTATCCATACTTGCAATAGCCGCCATACCTCCCTCACTATCCATATCTGCCAAACGCAACTCATTGAACCACACTTCACCCCTTATATATTCCCCTTCATTTTGATTACCGTTTTTAACACCCAACATCATTGTACGGACCAATCCGATATTAGGATTTCCTTTAATACCGATACGAAGACCGTCTTCTTCTATATAATAAATACCATTTTCATCAAAATTCGGATCAGTAGGATCTGCTCTTAAACTCGCTGCCTTAATTTTAGAAAGCAAATTTAATTTCAAATCAATTTCATTCTCTTCAGGCCAAATTAATGAAGGATTTTCCACAGGATTATCATCACCTGTAGCCTGTCCTGCAGTAAATTCAGTAATTTTTAATGGAATTTCCACTTGGTAGAAGTTATTTGTAAAGTCATTACCAAAACGTAAAAATCCATACATCTTCTTATCTGCCAATCGGGCTAAAACAGTAACATCATTATTAATAACATCACTCGAAAGCGCTTCAGCATGTACAAACATTTTCAGTTTTTTATACTGACGCATATCTACACTTACACTTTTAAAAGTACCTCTTGAATCTCCTCCTTCAAGCCCTTTTATCCCCACAGACGGATTATCTTTATCATAAACACGAACAGACAATGACTGCTCATTTTGATTTATAACCGCATTGTTATTATTCATTTGTTCACGTTGAACCCCTGGCGGTATAACATAACGGATAGGAGCTCTTTCCGTATTCTCTTCAATATTAACTCCAATAACATCAAAACCGGTAGAGTCATTATCCGGGTTTTCATCAACAACAGGTTGCAATGAAGCTAAATATTTTCTAAACTCACCTCTCACAAGATCCAATGAACCAAAACGCAATGTTACCTTATCAGTAAAACCATGCATTAACATTCTCATGAATCGGATTGAACGCAAATCGGAAATCCCCCCCTCTCTTGGGCCGTTTACATTAATCGGTATTTTAAACTGAACCCATCGTGTTGGCACAGTGGTTCCGTTAACCATAGTTTCCTCACCTTCTCTAACATCAGTCACATACAAATCACCAACTTTCATATCCGGCTTAATATCAACCGTAAATTTATAGTAGGCTTCTATGGTATTCATGGTGTTATCTCTGTTGATATCCTCAACATCAGGTGTTGTTACCGAACCACGGTTAGTATCAGTCACCTCTACAGGAGAGTTTCCTTCGTTACCGTTATAACGTTTGTATCGCTCAGTAACAGAACCTGAAGCACTTAAAAAGTATTGATAATTATCCTGTGAGGGATCGGAATCACTTGCAAAATCCGGATGTTTAACTGCTTCTTCCGCATCATTCAAACCATTAAAACCAACATCCTGACGGTTTCTGTTAGCCGAATCAGCATCAAAAGCATAAATCAATGATTGCGATGCAGGTACTTTACCCCAGTCTGTATCATAAACTGCCTGGCTTGATCCCGGAACAGGCAAACCGTTTTCATATAATTTTTTACTGTCTTTCAATACATCCTCTGAAATCTCCCCCAAATGAAAAGTCAGCTTTCCAATATTTGTATTACTGATCGCACTACCTGTTTCAAAGTAAGGATCCTGAACCCAGAATTGAATATATTCCACATTCGCCTGCTCAAAATTAGTCGATGTAATCGGGCGCATAATCCCACCGAAATTATCCTGGGGATTCGGCAATGCATTATTAACAGAATTAGGATTATAATTATAAGGCCCACGTTCAGCAGGATAATAAGTCATATCCAACGTATTGATCACGGTTGTTTCTCCAGGAGCAACATCAGTTACCGGGTACAACTCCCTGCTGTAAATTCTTCGGGTATCATAACGCGAAACATCATTATCACTCAATCCGGCCGGACGTTGTGCCGTATAAAATATAGGATCGATGGTATACCAGGAGAATTTAGCCCTATTGTAACCATATTCTAATTGCTCTTCCCCATATTGTCCTCCAAAGCCGGTCGGCACACTCGACAATGACCACGCTAAAGGCGATCTCATATCAATTGTTGACTGAGAACCTTCAAAATCATCGACATACACAGTAGACTCACCTTCAAAACGGTCTGCTTTTGGTGTACTTGGTTTCAAAACAGCTACTTCACCTCTGAATGAAAAATTTGAAGGAACATCTGTATCCATATTAGGCAATTTATTCACCAATCTTGTAAAGAAAGGAACCTCGGTTGAATAATTCCCATTCAATCCGAAAATAGTATTATTTACAGATTCCTGTCCGTAATTTGTTTTTTGTGTAAATGGTCTTTCAGATAAATTCAATACAGTTCCCCCAACCTGAAACTTTTCTGAAAATTTATGTTCAACATTCAGCCCTACGAATCTTCTCGTTTGCTGCCCGAATACTGCATTGTTTTCTACTGAAACATTGATTGGTATACCTGAAGCCTGAAGTGAGGGATCCAGAATTTCAACCCTGCCGGCCTGATAGTTTACGGTATAATCAATTCCTTCCTGTAAGACACGTCCTCCGGCTGTCACTACAACTGAACCTCTTGGTACATTAGCTGCACCCAGCGAAATCCCCTGTCCTCCCGATGATTTAAATTTACCTTTTAATTGAAATTTATTTTTATTGGCATCCTGTAAAGCTTGTGCCTGTGTTGATTTATATAGACTTGTAAAAACATATTTTTTCTGGTTCGGGTTGTATGAATTCTCATCACCGTAAGTAGAAGCAAAATTCGGGTCATATAATTTATCATAAAGCAATTTACCAAATGGCTCAACAGTAGTGAAAATAATTCTTGCGTTTTGGGTATCAACTGTCAATCCAGGAATAAAATCAAAGAAACCGTCACCTCTCATCTGAGGATCATTAGTCGGATTCAATCTATCCAAATTAAACACTCTTAACAATGGCGTATTTTCAACTTCATTTTCAACCGTAGGGTTTAATGGAAAAGGAGTTCCGGCTACTGGTGTAATGTAATTTAATGGAGATGGATCAGTATATAAGATGTTAAATTTAAAATCAGTTGGATCCAATTGATAAGCTCCGGGAATCTGATAAACATTTTTCATCATTAAATTCCAGATAGGCTTATTCACATTTGTCAAATTCCCTTTTAACAATTTCAAAATCAAAGCTCTCGATGATGGTATATTATTATCATCAACTTGT
Organism: Flavobacterium amniphilum; assembly: GCF_023634845.1. Lineage (GTDB taxonomy): Bacteria > Bacteroidota > Bacteroidia > Flavobacteriales > Flavobacteriaceae > Flavobacterium > Flavobacterium amniphilum. The sequence goes on from NZ_JAMLJL010000003.1 coordinate 267,133, forward strand.
GTAGCATCTATACCATCTGTTCCAAATTCACCAACCTGATAATCCTCTCCTCCAATAGTATACTGATATGCAACAGCCAACACTTCATCGTTTGTTAAGCGCTGGTTTAATGATATATAACCCAATTGTGGATGATAAGTATATTCATTAGGCGTTAATTTTCTGGCATTTTCCAATTTCGAATAATCAACACCTTCAGCAAAAATCTGTTGGGTACCTGGTATATTGAAACCGGCACTTGCAGTTGACACATCCCTAATTTTAAAATTCAACACACCATTGTTAGGAGGTAATGTCGGATTAGCGTCAACCACTACCGAAGTTATACTTGCCGGATCCATTAAGTTGTTCTTATTGCTCGGAGGACTGTCAGGAGCGTTAACAAAAAAGTCCGGATAATACTGTGTATCAGTACTGATTACCCGATTATCAGGAATTCCATTCAACTGTGATTCTCCTAAATCCTGTATCGCTACAACATTTCTAAGATTATTTCCGTCACCACCTGTAGTAACCCTGTTTTGTCTGTTCGTAATCCAAACTTCCATACGGGTAATTTGAACACGGGAATCAATAATAGGGTATTGCTTAAGTGCTGCATCATATCGGTTCCTAAAATACTGGGAAAGGAAAAAGTGGCGGTCCGAATCATACTCCAAACCAAACAAATCAAACTCCTGAACCAATCCACCACCTTGCGAAGTTACGGTACGGGTTTGCGATTTTTGTTCAGAAAACACACCGGTCACAGTCGTTTTACCGAATTGCAATTGTGTTTTCACCCCGAATAAACTCTGTGCTCCCCTGATCAAAGTACTGTTGAGTGGCATACTCACGTTACCGACTTCAATTTTTTTCAAAATATCATCTTCCGTTGGAGTATATTCTAATTTAATTAAATTCTGGAATGCAAAAGTTGACTCGGTATCATAATTCGTATTCACTTTCAACTTGGTACCAACCTGACCCAACATACTCAAACTGATACGTTGGTCAAAATCAAATGTAAATGTACTTCTGTTTCTTGGCGAAAAAGACGGGTTATCCTGTTTTGAATAACGCATCCCCAAATCAACTTCAACTGTTCCTGTTGGCTTAATATCGATAGTATTACTTCCAAAAATAGTTTCGAAGAAATTGGAATTAATATAATACCTCGGAAGCAAATCTTTTTTAGCATCTTTACTTCCTTCTTTCTTACCACTTACGGCATCTGATTTTTTCTTAAAATAATTCCGAATAGATTCTTTCTCAACCAATTCCTGATACTCTTCTGGTGTCAGAACAGTTGGATAATCAATATTGAACCCTTCAAAAGTCTTAGTGTAAATATAACGGTCTGTACTGGGATCATACGTATAAGCTTCAAGAATACTCGTAGGATTCGGTAATTCCAGACTCCCTTTATTGTAACCTTTTACCGTATCTCTTTCTTCTTGGGCAAAACCACTGAATGAAACGAAGAAAAGCAGCAAAAAGCTACTGTAATTATGCAACAAACTGGCCGGATTGATGATGAGCTTTTTCAAGGATTATAAATTTTTTAAGGCTTGTTTTATAATAGTTTCAACATTAGCATCTGGGGAATTTGCTACGATTTTATCGACTACTTTCTCGGAAGCTTTTCTGACAAAACCTAAAACCTCCAAAGCTGATAACGCTTCATCACGGTTTGTATTGTTTGGAAACATCGAAACTTCCTGAATATCATACAATTTTAACACTTTATCCTTCAAATCAAGGATAGCCCTTTGTGCCGTTTTTGCCCCAATTCCTTTAATGGATTGAATAACGGCAACATCACCGGATGCAATGGCATTGATAATTTGTTTCGGTTCCAGTGAAGAAAGCATCGTACGGGCCGTGTTTGCCCCAATACCCGAAACAGAAATCAATAATTTAAAAATTTCTCTTTCCGATTTTTCAACAAAACCAAATAATGTGTGGCTATCTTCTTTTACAAGAAGACAGGTATAGAGTTTAAGATGGTCTGAATTTGGTAATAGCCCAAAGGTATGTAGGGAAATATTTAACTGATAACCAACTCCGTTACAGTCAATTACAACTTCTGTAGGTGATTTCTCAACTAATTTTCCCTGGATGTGCGCAATCATAGTTAGTTTGGTTAACTTCCAAATATACTAATTTTCTTTAATTAGTGTCAATTTTTCAGTCCAACTACCTGATTTCTCGATTAAGTTTCGGGCCTATTTTTTTACGTTTTTATACCTTTTTTCTTTCTCCTGTGCATCGACAACTGCTACTGCTGCCATATTCACCATCTCTTCAACGCTGGCTCCCAACTGGAAAATATGTACCGGTTTATCCATACCCATCATAATTGGACCGATTGAATCTACTTTGTACAATTCTTTCAGCATTTTATAGGTAATATTGGCCGATTCAAGATTCGGAAAAACCAATGTATTCACTTTGTGACCTGCAAGTTTTGAAAAAGGGAATTTACTTTTCAGCATATCCGGATTCAAAGCAAAATCGGTTTGGATTTCTCCGTCCACAATCATATCCGGATAATAGTTATGAAGATACGCAACTGCTTCGCGTACTTTAGCCGCACTTTCATCTTTTGAAGAACCAAAATTGGAGAATGAAACCATGGCAATAACCGGCTCAAGACCAAACAATTTGGCCGTTTTAGCTGTCATCAAAGCAATTTTTGCCAAGTCATCAGCCGAAGGATTCGGGTTAATCGCTGTATCTGACAGAAACATAGGCCCGCGAGGCGTCATCATCATATTCGCAGCTGCCATACGGGTTACGCCCGGAGCTTTTCCGATTAATTCCATCATCGGTTTAACTACCGAAGGATAACTGCGAGAATAACCGGTCACCAATGCATCAGCTTCGCCTTCATTTACCATCATCGCCGCAAAATAATTACGTTCACGCATCCATTTTTGAGCATCCAGCAATGTAATTCCGCGGCGGCGGCGTGCCTGCCAATAAGTATCAGCGAAACGCAAACGGCGCTCATCTTCTTCTTTGGTTTTCGGATCCAGAATTTCAACTTCTGCATCAAATCCCAATTCTTCTTTCAATTCAAGGATAATCTCTTTATTTCCTAACAATACCGGGATTCCGATACCTTCTTCATGAACAATCTGGGCTGCTTTCAGTACGTCCAAATGATCAGCTTCAGCAAAAACCACTCTTTTAGGAGCTGTTTTTGCACGGTTTGCCAATAAACGCACCATTTTGTTATCAGAACCCAAACGTTCTAATAATTCATCTTTATAACGATCCCAATCGGTAATCGGATTTTGTGCCACACCACTTTCCATTGCTGCTTTCGCAACGGCAGGAGCCACTTCTGCAATCAACCTCGGGTCGAATGGCTTCGGAATAATATATTCACGTCCGAAATTCAATTTTGTTTCTCCGTAAGCAATATTTACCTGTTCCGGAACTGACTGTTTAGCCAGACTGGCCAAAGCTTTAACGGCAGCCATTTTCATCGCTTCGTTAATCTTGGTTGCTCTAACATCTAGTGCTCCACGGAAAATATAAGGGAATCCCAAAACGTTGTTTACCTGATTAGGATAATCAGAACGGCCCGTTGCCATGATAATATCTTCTCGGGTTGCAATGGCCAGATTATAATCGATTTCAGGAACCGGGTTTGCCATAGCAAAAACAATAGGATCGTTTGCCATAGTCAATAACATTTCCGGTTTTAATATATTTCCTGCTGAAAGCCCTAAGAACATATCAGCTCCTACTAAAGCTTCCGCTAAGGTTTTTGCCTCTCCTTCTTTAGCATATCTTCTTTGCAGATCTGACAAATCATTTCTGCTTGTTACTAACATTCCGTCTACGTCAAACATCATGACGTTTTCAGGCTTTACTCCTAACAATACATATAAATTCGCACAAGCCAATGCCGCTGATCCCGCACCGGAAACCACCAGTTTGATTTCATCAACTTTCTTTTCGGCTAATTCCAGCGCATTCAATAAAGCTGCTGAAGAAATGATAGCTGTCCCATGTTGATCATCATGCATTACGGGTATATTCAACTCTTCCACCAGACGTCTTTCAATTTCAAAAGACTCCGGTGCTTTGATATCTTCCAGGTTGATTCCTCCGAAAGTAGGCGCAATTGCCTTAACTGTATCAACAAACTTATCGATATCGGTTGCATCTACTTCAATATCAAAAACATCAATATCTGAAAATATTTTAAACAACAACGCTTTTCCTTCCATTACCGGTTTTGAAGCCTCAGGACCAATATCACCCAAGCCCAAAACTGCAGTACCGTTTGAAATTACCGCCACAAGATTTCCTTTTGCCGTATACTTATATACTTTATCGACATCTTTAGCGATTTCGATACAAGGCTCAGCAACCCCTGGTGAATAAGCCAAAGACAAATCCCTTTGTGTTGCATATTTTTTTGTGGGAACGACCTTTATTTTACCGGGTTGCGGTTTTGCGTGGTATAGTAAAGCTTCTCTGCGTTTTTTATCGTCTGCCATATTTTTTCGAATAATTGGAACTTGCAAAGTTAAACGATGTAAATGAAGTAAGAAAGTTTTATAGCCTAATCTTTCAAAAACCGGATATTTCTTTGCAATCCTTCCAGTTTTGTTCTTTTTACTGCCGAATTTTTAAAAATTTTCTTAAAAACATCGTCGGTTATTTCTTCCCAGTCTTTTTTGGAGTAAGATAAAATTTCCGGATTGGGATTAAAAAGCGGCTCATTATGGGATTTTGAGAACCGGTTCCACGGACAAACATCCTGGCAAACATCGCAACCAAACATCCAATCGTTAAATTTCCCCTTCATTTCCAACGGAATATGCTCTTTCAATTCGATAGTAAAATAGGAAATGCATTTGCTCCCGTCAACAACATAAGGCGCAACAATTGCCTGGGTTGGACATGCATCCAAACAGGCCGTACAGGAACCACAATGGTCTGTAGTCGCATAATCATATTCCAATTCCAGATCAATAATCAGTTCGGCGATGAAATAAAACGAACCAACCTGCTTCGTAATCAAATTACTGTTTTTCCCAATCCACCCCAAACCGGACTTGGCCGCCCAAGCCTTATCCAAAACCGGTGCAGAATCCACAAAAACCCTTCCGCTGATTTCACCAATTTCAGTCTGGACAAAACGTAATAAATCTTTAAGTTTGTCTTTGATTACAAAGTGATAATCCTGTCCGTATGCGTATTTGGAAATTTTATACGAGTTCTGATTTTGCACTTCTGATGGATAATAGCTCAACAAAAGCGAAACCACACTTTTTGCATCATCAACCAGTAATGTAGGATCAAGCCGCTTATCGAAATGGTTTTCCATATACGACATCTGACCGTGCCTATTTTTATTCAGCCAATTTTCCAACCGGGGCGCTTCTTCTTCCAAAAAACCGGCTTTGGAAATTCCACACGAAAGAAACCCGAGGCGTAAGGCTTCAGCTTTAATAAGATTCGAGTATTTTTCTTTAGAATTCATTTGCATTAGGGGTTGAAGCGGCATCCTTTTTGAGGAACGAAAAAAGATATAGCGGAAGACCCGACCCGCAGGGAAATGCCCTAAAACAATTCCCCTTGATTAGCTCCGCGCACTCTTCCTAGATGCTTATAAGCTTTCTCGGTAACTTCTCGTCCACGCGGCGTTCTGATAATGAAACCTTCCTGAATCAGGAACGGCTCATATACTTCTTCAATGGTTTCCCCACTTTCGGAAACAGCTGTTGCCAAAGTTGTTAATCCTACCGGCCCGCCTTTAAATTTATCAATGACAGTCGTCAGTATTTTGTTATCCATTTCGTCCAATCCGTTTGCATCCACATGCAATGCTTTTAAAGCAAAACGTGCAATTTCAATGTCAATTTTACCGTTTCCTTTAATTTGGGCAAAATCACGCACGCGACGCAATAAAGCATTTGCAATACGTGGCGTTCCACGGCTGCGTCCGGCAATTTCGATGGCTGCTTCCATGGAAATTGGCATCCTTAAAATAGAAGAACTACGCTGTACAATGGTAGTCAGTAATTCGGTGTTATAGTATTGCAATCGCGATTGAATTCCGAAACGGGCACGCATGGGAGCGGTTAACAATCCCGATCGGGTTGTAGCTCCTACCAAAGTAAAAGGATTCAGATTAATTTGAACAGTCCTTGCGTTTGGCCCTGATTCAATCATGATATCTATTTTGAAATCCTCCATCGCCGAATACAGGTATTCTTCCACAACCGGACTTAAACGGTGAATCTCATCAATGAACAAAACATCCCTTTCATCCAGATTGGTCAGTAATCCGGCCAAATCTCCGGGTTTATCCAACACCGGGCCTGAAGTAATTTTGATGCTTACACCCAATTCGTTAGCCAGAATATTTGCCAGAGTAGTTTTTCCTAATCCGGGTGGCCCGTGAAACAATGTATGGTCAAGCGCCTCACCTCTTAAATTAGCCGCCTGAACAAAAATCTTCAAGTTTTCCAACACCTGATCCTGTCCTGTGAAATCATCAAAAGAAAGAGGACGCAATGCCTTTTCAATATCAACTTCCTCAGAAGTAAACCTGTCTTTATTCGGATTCAAATTTTCATTCATCTGGCAAAGATAGAAATTTAGTATTCAGTCACAGTTGTCAGTAATCAGATTTACTAAACATTATAACCTTTGGCAAGAATTTCCTTCCGTTCGGGATGACGCTTGACATAAGAAGCAACAAACGGACACAGTGGCGCCAACGTATAACCTTTCTCTTTAATATAATCCAATGTTTTTGAAACAATAGCAGAACCCGCCCCCTTCCCTTCTAATTCTCTCGGAACTTCGGTGTGCGTCAAAAAAATGATATTTTCGTTACTTAAAATGTACTCTATAAATGCAGTTTTACCTTCTACTTCCAATTCAAATCTCTTTTTATCCTGATTAAGGATCAATTCATTTTCAGTCATATTAGCTGTTCTCTTTTTCGTTGTTATAATATCCGGATAATGCTCCGGAAGGACATTTTGCCACCTGTGCAATGATTTCCTCAGAAGTTGCTCCGTGTGGATGAATCCATGGTTTTTCTTTAGGTTTAAAAACTCCGGGTAATCCTCGGGCGCAAATTGCCGAATGGGCACAAAGTTGCGGCTTCCACACAATGGTTACTTCACCGTTTGTGTACTCTTTATTCGTTTCCATGACCATATTGATTAATCCTTAAAATTACAAAAAAACAACCAGTAAACATTAGTTTTTATATCTTTATCGAAACTAACCCAAAAATTATGCAAGAAGAAAAACAACATTTTAAGCGCGAGTTAGGCTTATTGGACGCTACTTTATTAGTGGTAGGATCGATGATCGGCTCGGGTATTTTTATTGTAAGCGCCGACATCACCCGAAATATAGGAAGTGCCGGATGGCTGGTACTCATATGGATTGTTTCAGCATTGATCACAATGACCGCGGCCGTAAGTTATGGCGAGTTGAGCGCCATGTTTCCACAGGCCGGCGGGCAGTATGTTTATTTAAAAGAAGCCTATAATAAATTGATTGCTTTTTTATACGGATGGAGCTTTTTTGCCGTAATCCAAACAGGAACCATCGCTGCAGTAGGTGTTGCTTTTTCAAAATTTGCCGCCTATTTAATTCCGTCTTTTAGTGAAAACAACTTCCTAATCGAAATCGGATCATTTAAATTAAGTGCCGCCCAGTTAGTTTCCATTGCTACTATTATCCTATTGACTTATATTAATAGCCGAGGAGTCAAAAACGGTAAAATAATCCAAAAAATATTCACCATTACCAAGATTGCTTCATTATTCGGATTGATCATTTTCGGATTGGTTTTAGCTGCCAAAAGTGATATTTGGGATACAAACTGGACCAATGCCTGGACAGCAAAATCCTTTAACAAAGAGACAAATCTTTGGACCGAAATTGGCGGTTTCACATTACTTTCTGCAATAGCTGCTTCGATGGTAGGTTCCTTATTTTCAAGTGATGCCTGGAATGGCGTAACCTTTATTTCAGGTGAAATTAAAAATCCGGAGCGTAATGTAGGCCTGAGTTTATTCTTGGGTACTTTGATTGTAAGTATTATTTATGTTTTAGCCAATGTAATGTACCTAGCCGTTATGCCACTGGAAGAAATTGCCTTCGCTCCTTCTGACAGGGTTGCAGTTGTGGCTTCGGAACATATTTTTGGTGCAACCGGAACCATTATCATTGCTGTGATGATTATGATTTCCACTTTTGGATGCAACAACGGTTTAATCATGGCCGGATCCCGTGTTTATTACACGATGGCGAAAGATGGTTTATTCTTTAAAAAAGCAGCCAATCTGAATAAAGCCAGTGTCCCGGGGTGGGGATTATGGATTCAGTGTATTTGGGCTTCTGCATTATGTTTGACCGGTAAATATGGCGATTTGTTGGATTTCGTAATGATTATCGTAATCATCTTTTACATTCTTACCATCTACGGAATTTTTATCTTACGTAAAAAAATGCCGGATGCCGAAAGACCTTACAAAGCCTTTGCATATCCTTTCCTACCTGCATTATATATACTGATAGCTTCCGCAATTTGTGTGATGCTGTTGATTGACAGAACCAGCACATGCGGTTGGGGTGTTTTAATCATGTTGGCAGGTATTCCGGTTTATTATTTGACCAAAGAGAAAAGTTAATACCCTTAACATCTTATAAAACATAAACCCGATAGAAATCTATCGGGTTTATTTTATAATCCAAAGAAGCACCGGCTTTCTTGATAATTTGAGTATTTTATCTATTTCGCGCATCGCCTCATTAGAAACTGCAGGGCATCCCCAGCCTTCCGGAGCTCCTTGCGGATAAACCTCCTCATGTGGGATTTTTTCCCAGGAATGAAGTACAATTGCCCTATCCATAGCATTTGAATTTGTTTTATCTTTACCATATAAAAGATACTTCACCCGAATTCCCCACTGGCTAACACCTCTTTCTTTTATCACATATTTCCCAACAGACGAACAATGGGAATCGGCTTCATTGCTTATTTTAGGATCAGTCTTCGTAAAAGTATTTCCCCACATACTATCTCCGCAACCATGACTCACCATATATGATGAGACAATTGTATCTTTTTTAAAATCATAAAGAAACAATCTTTTTCTTCCCGAATGCACACCTAAATCGGCTAATAAAAAATACCCATTTTCTAACTTATTCTTTTTACAAAAGGCGGATGCTTCTTTAGTATAAAGCGAATAATTCTTCTTATTGCTTGATTCTTTCTCTGTGTTTTGACAGAAACAAAACAAAGCCGTTAATGCGATTACCAATAATCTCATGGAGAATTTAATTTAAATTAATTGTGAACCACAAAAATAATACCAATAAACATAAAAAAAGCCCAATCATAAAGACCGGGCTTTTCAATTACTATTATTTCAAAATTATTTCAATTTTTTCTTAACTGCAACTTCAGTAAATCCTTCAATGATGTCGTATTCCTGAATATCGTTGTATCCTTTAATCTGCATACCACAGTCATATCCTTTGGAAACTTCCTTAACATCGTCTTTGAAACGTTTCAAGGCAATTAATTCTCCAGTGTAAATTACTACACCTTCACGGATTAAACGGATTTTATTTGCACGTAAGATTTTACCATCGGTAACCATACATCCGGCAATAGTCCCCACTTTAGAGATTTTAAACAACTCTCTGATTTCTGCCGTACCGGTGATTTCTTCCTTCATTTCCGGAGAAAGCATACCTTCCATTGCATCACGTAAATCATCAATAGCCGCATAAATAATCGAGTAATTACGGATATCGATCTCTTCTTTTTCAGCCAATTGTTTAGCATTTCCTGCAGGTCTTACATTAAATCCGATAATGATTGCATCTGAAGCAGAAGCTAACATAACATCAGATTCTGTAATAGCACCTACTCCTTTATGGATGATGTTAACTTGAATTTCTTCTGTTGATAATTTAGAAAATGAATCTGATAATGCTTCAACCGAACCATCCACATCACCTTTAAGGATAATGTTCAATTCTTTAAACTGTCCTAAAGCAATACGACGTCCAATTTCTTCAAGTGTTGTATGTTTCTTAACCCTTGCTGATTGCTCACGTTGCAATTGAGTACGTTTAACAGCAATTTGCTTCGCTTCTCTTTCATCTTCGTAAACATTGAATTTATCACCAGCTGTTGGCGCACCATCCAATCCTAAGATTGACACTGGTGTTGACGGCCCTGCTTCTTTAACCTGATTACCTCTTTCGTCGAACATCGCACGGATTTTTCCGTGGTTTCTTCCTGCTAAAACGTAATCTCCAACTTTCAACGTTCCGGCTTGCACCAAAATAGTAGAAACATATCCACGTCCTTTATCCAACTGGGCTTCCACAACAGTTCCCAAAGCCGGTTTATTTGGATTAGCTTTTAGTTCTAAAACTTCAGCTTCTAATAATACTTTTTCCAATAATTCCGGAACTCCCTGTCCGAATTTTGCAGAAATGTCATGTGATTGATATTTACCACCCCAATCTTCTACCAATAAATTCATAGCGGCCAATTGCTCCTTAATTTTTTCAGGATTAGCACTTGGTTTATCCACTTTATTAATAGCAAAAATCATGGGTACACCTGCTGCTTGTGCGTGAGAAATAGCCTCTTTGGTTTGTGGCATGATATCGTCATCCGCAGCAACTACAATAATCGCAATATCGGTAACCTGTGCACCACGGGCACGCATCGCTGTAAACGCTTCGTGACCTGGCGTATCTAGAAAAGTAATTTCCTGTCCACTTTCCAACTCAACTCCGTACGCTCCGATGTGCTGTGTAATACCACCTGACTCACCTGCAATTACATTAGCTTTACGGATATAATCCAGTAAAGATGTTTTACCGTGGTCAACGTGTCCCATTACCGTAACAATAGGCGCTCTGTGTTCTAATTCTTCCGGTTTATCCTCTACCACAACGATATTTTCTTCAATATCAGTAGTAATAAATTGCACTTCAAAACCAAATTCATCAGCTAAGATTGTTAAAGTCTCTGCATCCAAACGCTGGTTCATGGTCACCATAATCCCTAATGACATACAAGTACCAATAACTTTTGTAATTGGCACATCCATCATCGTTGCAATCTCCCCAACAGTAACGAATTCAGTTACTTTAAGGGTTTTGCTTCCTTCTTCCAATGCCTGTAATTCATCCTCAGTACGCTGACGGTGTGAATCACGCTTATCACGACGGTATTTAGCCGCTTTTGATTTGTTACCTTTACCCTGAAGTCTTTCAAGGGTTTCTTTGATTTGGTTTTTAACCTCTTCTTCTGTTGGCTCAACTTTTACGATAGCCGGACGCTGCTGGTTATTCCCTTTATTAAAAGGTCTATTTCCGCCTTGTTTATTGAAACCTCCTTGTCCCTGAGGTCTATTTTGCCCACCTTGACCTGGCTGTCCTCCTCCTTGACCCGGTTGTCCCGGTTTTGAAGGAATCCTGTTTCTTTTCTTTTTATCTGCGCCGGCTGCATTGTTATTATTACCACCCGGTTTATTATTCTGATTTTTATCCTCAGGTTTTTTCTTAGGCTTATTAAATTGCGATAAATCGATCGTTTGTCCCGTAAAAGTTGCTCCCGATAGTTTGGTATACTGAGTAGCATGAGTTTCTTCGGCAGGAGCTGCTTCAACTGAAGGATTTGAAGCTGGTTTCTCTACTTTCTTCTCAATTACAGGCTCAGGTTTAACCTCAACTTTTGGCGTTTCTACCACAACAGGTTTAACCTCTTCTTTAGGCGTTTCAACAACGACAGGCTTAACCTCTTCTTTAGGCTCTTCCTCGACAGGTTTTACCTCAGCAGGTTTTGGGTTTAAATCAATTTTACCCACTTGCTTAGGAGCAATAACACTTGCTTTTGCTTTGATAACTTCCTGACGTGCACGCTCTTCATCAAGCTTACGCTTTTCTTCAAGTTCGTGCTCACGCTCTAAACGCAATGCTTCCTTTTCTTTTCTTTTTTCTTCACCAACTTCTTTTGAAGCATCTTTGTTGCCTTTATCACCAGCAAACTGATTTGACAGGACATTATATATTTCGTCAGTAATTTTTGTATTCGGATTAGACTCAATAGTGAAGCCCTTGTCCTTTAAAAAATCGACAGCTCTTTCTAACGAAATATTAAATTCCCTTAAAACTTTGTTTATTCTAATTGTTCCTTCAGACATAAATTTTATTTATGATTTATTTTTATTTGTTAGATTAAGGTGATTAATCTTCAAATTCTTCTTTTAAAATCTTGATAACCTCAAGAATGGTTTCTTCTTCTAGATCAGTACGGCGAACTAAATCGTTAACATCCTGACTTAAAATGCTTTTTGCTGTATCCAATCCGATTTTAGCAAATTCGTCAATGATCCAACCATCGATTTCATCTGAGAACTCTGTCAATTCAACATCATCATCTTCCGCAACATTACCTTCTCTGATTACATCTAATTCATACCCTGTTAATTGTCCGGCTAATTTAATATTATGTCCGCCACGTCCAATTGCTTTTGATACTTCTTCTAATTTCAAATATACTTCGGCTGTTTTCTTTTCTTCATCAATTTTGATTGAAGAAACTTTAGCCGGACTCAATGCTCTCGTGATATACAACTGTAAATTGTTTGTATAATTGATCACATCAATATTTTCATTCCCTAATTCACGTACAATTCCGTGTATACGAGATCCTTTCATTCCCACACACGCTCCTACAGGATCAATTCTGTCATCATAAGAATCTACAGCCACTTTTGCCTTTTCTCCCGGGATACGAACCACTTTTTTGATAGTAATCAATCCGTCGAATACTTCCGGAATTTCCTGTTCGAATAATTTCTCAAGGAATTTTTCAGAAGTTCTTGACATAATGATTTGCGGCTTATTCCCTTTAAGCTCAACATTTTCAATGATTCCACGAACGTTATCTCCTTTACGGAAAAAATCTGAAGGAATCTGCTTTTCTTTCGGCAATACAATCTCATTCCCTTCATCATCCACCAAAATTACTGCTTTTGGTCTTACGTGATGCACTTCTGCCGTATAAATATCACCAATTAAATCCTTAAATTGTTTATAAAGATTTGTATTATCATGTTCATGGATTTTAGAAATCAGATTCTGACGCAATGCCAAAATAGCTCTTCTACCCAAATCAATTAATTTAACTTCTTCCGAAACTTCTTCACCAATTTCAAAATCCGGCTCTATCTTACGGGCTTCCGAAAGCGAAATTTCTTCATTTTCAAAATCCAGATCCTCATCTGCAACAATAACTCTACGTCTCCAGATCTCCATATCACCTTTATCAGGATTGATGATGATATCAAAATTATCATCTGAACCGTATTTTTTCTTCAATGCATTTCTAAATACATCTTCTAAAATCGCCATAAGCGTTACACGATCTATCAGTTTATCATCTTTAAACTCTGAAAACGAATCGATTAATGCTAAATTCTCCATGCCAACTCTTTAATTTAAAATATTATAGTAACCACTGCTTCCACGATTTCATCGTACACTATTTTCTCGTTATGCAGTACTGTTTCTTTTCCTTTTCCTATCTTTTTCGGTTCTCTCGAACTCCATTCCAATGTTATATTTTCCTCAGACACATCTGTCAACTTTGCTTCAATTGTCTGGGTTTTGGTTTTCACACTAAGTGTTCTTCCAATGTTTTTTCTGAACTGACGCACCAACTTCAAAGGCGCGGAAACACCGGCAGAAGCCACTTCCAATGCAAAATCCTGCTCTTCCCTGTCCAGATTATGTTCAATAGCCCGGCTGATATTGATACAATCCTGCAATTGCACCCCGTTATCACCATCTAAAGTTACAATAATTTTATTAGCATCCGTAATGGTCAAATCAATCAAAAAGAGATCCGGATACTCTGCCAGACCATCATTCAATAATTGCTTTACTTTTTCTTTAAATCCCATATTGTATAAAAAGAGGCACGCTCTGCGTGCCTCATTATTTAAAAAACTACTAAATAATGGTGCAAATATACTACTTTTTTTCTAATAATGAAATTATTGCATTATGTTAAAATTTTTCTTACCTTTAAAGTATGCTTTGGTCAAGAACTTAATTTTAATCTCAAAACATCAAAAAATTATGAAACGAATATTAGTTCCCACAGATTTTTCTGAACATGCAGAGTATGCCTTAAAAGTAGCCGCTCAAATTGCCAAAAAAAATGACGGAGAAATCATTCTGGTTCACATGCTCGAATTACCACATCAAGAAAACGACGCCATAACTCAAGGCCTAGACATTCCCGAAGTAGTGTTCTTCAAAAATGCTGTTCTAAAAAAAATGGAAGAATTATTGGATCGCGACTACCTTGACGGAATTGCTGTTTCCGAAATCGTCCAATTAGATCTTGCACATGAAGGCATTATGAGAATTGGAAAAAACCACGATATTGATTTAATCGTAATGGGTTCACATGGCGCAAACGGCATGAAAGAAATGTTCGTTGGCTCCAACGCTGAAAAAGTAGTCAGAAACTCCGAAATACCTGTTTTAATCATCAAAGATGACAAAAGCAACTTCACAGTTGATAATTTTGTATTTGCTTCTGATTTTTCTGATGAAATCAAAAAACCTTTCGCAAGGGTTGTTGAACTTGCAAATGACTTCGGAGCTACACTACACTTACTAAACATCAATACACCGAATAATTTCAAATCGACACATACAGCACAATCAATCATCGATAATTTCGCCAAAGAATTCAACATTCAGAATTACCAAACACACATTTACAATGATGCAAACATTGAAGCGGGTGTCTTAAATTTCGCAAATCATGTGAAAGCTGACTTAGTCGGAATGTGTACACACGGAAGAAAAGGTTTGGCTCATTTCCTAAACGGAAGCGTAAGCGAAAGCTTAGTAAATCACGCACATAAACCAGTAATAACTTTTAAAATCTAATCAAAAAGACATACATACAACGAAAAGAGCCATGCAATGCATGGCTCTTTTTATTTACAACTGTAATTTGTTATTTATTCATATGTTGCATCTCGTACACAAAAGTATCCAAATCAACATTCAGCATTAAAAGAGAAAAAGCCTTATCCACGATATAACCAACATTTCCAGGTGTAAAACCTAACGCCAAAGCAAATTTTGTAACAATTTCTTTTTGTTTAGGCCCTAAAACGTGGTCAGCATACACCATTCTTGACAAATCATACAAACGCTCGATACGTTGCACATGTAAAGAAGGTGGATTAATTGGATATTTTGTAGGGTTTTCTAAAATTTCTTCATATTCTGCATCAGAAATTTCAAGACGGCTTTTCAATTTGTCCAGGAAAAGTTTTTCTTCTTCGCTTAAATCACCATCAGCAATGGCAACACGCACAATAGCAGAAAAATGCCCTTTATTTCTTGCTTTAAATTCACTATCAAATAAATCAGAGATTGACATAAGTATGTATTTTAATTTCTTACAAATGTACTCATTAAAAAAATGTTTTCAAAAAATTACGGTTACCAATAAAATCCCAAAGACAAATAAATTTTGTATGTTTGGTTTTCCTAATATCTATCACCATGCAAGAGTTTTGGCTATACTTTCAAATGGGACTGAGACACGTCCTGGACATCAATGCTTACGATCATGTTCTTTTCCTTATTGGACTTACCGTTCCTTATTCATTTAATGAATGGAAAAAATTATTCATCCTTGTCAGCTTATTTACAATCGGACACACAACCGCATTAATACTTTCGGTATACAACATTATGTATATCCGTGAAAATCTGGTGGAATTTGTGATTCCTATCACCATCTTAATAGTAGCATTATACAATTTATTCACCGCAGGAAAGAACAACAAAGCAGAAAGCATAAGCCTGATTGCTATAGTAACCTTGTTTTTTGGTATTATTCACGGATTAGGTTTTTCCAATTATTTCAAAACCATATTACCCGGAAGTTCATCAGACAAACTTTTACCATTAGGAGAATTCGCATTAGGAATTGAAGCCGCGCAAATCATCGTAGTATTTATAGTACTGATTTTATCCTATATCGTACAAACCGTATTCAGATTCTCAAAAAGAGACTGGACACTGGTTATGTCAGCATTCATTATAGGAGTGGTTATCCCGATGATTATTCACAGTCCAATCTGGAACAGATAAAATGAAAGAAAAAAAAATGAACAAATACGACAAAGCATACCTCCGCCTTGCAAAAGAATGGAGCAAACTTTCGTATTGCAAAAGAAAGCAGGTTGGCGCGATTATTGTGCATGACAGAATGATTATTTCAGACGGTTACAACGGAACACCGTCAGGATTTGAAAATTGCTGTGAAGACGAAAACAATTTAACCCACTGGTATGTTTTACATGCTGAAGCCAATGCTATTTTAAAGGTAGCCAATTCAACACAATCATGCAAAGACGCTACCTTATACATAACTCTTTCACCTTGTAAGGAATGTAGCAAACTGATTCACCAGTCAGGCATTAAACGCGTTGTATACCACGAAGGCTACAAAGATGATTCAGGGTTACAATTTCTTTTAAAAGCTGGCGTTGAAGTAAAACACATTGAAGACTTAGAATAATGAAAATAGATAAAGTATACTTACCCTTACTTATTTTTTCGGCAGTAGCCGTAGGATTCCTTTTGGGCGGTATATTTATCAAAGCACCTGTTGCACCACAAATCGTTACACAAAACGAAACCAAGCAAAAACTCAACAAACTGATCGATTTTATTGATTCGGAATATGTTGACGACGTTAATACCGACTCTATAGTAGATCAGACCGTAACAGGAATTTTAGAAAAACTTGATCCACACTCTATCTATATCGCTAAAAATGACGCTGCAACTGAAGCACAGAACATGCGTGGTGATTTTGTAGGTATTGGTGTTAATTTTTTTATTGAGAACGACACTGTTACCGTTATCAGTCCGATAAAAGACGGACCTGCCTACAAAGCCGGAATCAAAGCCGGTGACCGGATTTTAACTGCCGGCAAAAAACAACTCTTCGGCAAGAAAGTCAATACCGAAAAGCTTTATGACATATTAAAAGGAGAAATCGACTCCAAAGTCAATGTGACCGTTTACCGCAAATCTGAAAAGAAAAAATTAAACTTTGAAATTACACGCAATGTTATTCCGGTAAAAAGTGTTGACATCGCCATCATGCTAAACAAAAACACCGGTTACATCAAAATCAACCGTTTTGCAGAAACCACTTTCGAAGAATTCAAAAAAGGACTGACACAAATCATCAACAGTAAGGCGAATTCATTGGTTTTGGATTTAAGAGATAATGGCGGAGGATATTTGGAAGAAGCAGTAGAAATAGCCGATGAATTTCTGAAAGAAAAGAAACTGATTGTTTTTACCAAAAACAAAAAAGGCCGCATTGACAAAACATTCGCCACAAACGATGGTACTTTTGAGAACGGAAAAATTACCGTTTTGATCAATGAAAATTCGGCATCTGCGAGTGAAATTATTGCAGGAGCCATTCAGGATAACGACAGAGGACTTGTCATTGGACGCCGTTCATTCGGAAAAGGATTAGTACAACGTGAAATGCCGTTCAAAGACGGATCAAGTGTACGCTTAACCGTTGCGAGATATTATACTCCAACAGGCCGTTCCATCCAAAAACCTTACAATCATGGATCTGAAGAATATTTCAATGATTTCATGAACCGCTACCATAATGGCGAACTGTATGCAAAAGACAGCATCAAAATAGCCGATACTTTAAAATTCAAAACACCAAAAGGCCGGATCGTATATGGCGGAGGCGGAATTGTTCCTGATGTTTTTGTACCATTGGAAGCATCAAAAGGAAATGAAGTAATCCCCATTTTAATGCAATCAGGCGTTGTAACCAATTTTGCTTTTAAATCAATTGACGCCAAAAGAAAGGAATTTGAAAAGATGAATTATTCCCAAATCTATTCCAAAGTAAACGGAACCGATGAATATTTCAATCTATTCAAAGAATTCGTTGCCAAAACGGATGGTTATATTGACCTTTCCCTAAGTAAATCTTATGTAAAAAGATACCTGACAGCTGAGTTTTGCCGACAACTTCTCGGAGATACAGATTATTTCAGAATAATTCTGAAAGAAGACACCATGATCAAAGAAGCTTTAAAGCATTAATTTTATTTTAACCGGATACTGTCGTGACTGTGAGTTTCAACTCCATTATTCCATAACACCAGAATATCTGTTGCAACTGCCGCACCACTTCCTGACGCAATTGCCAATTGACTTCTGTGACCGGCCAATGTTCCGCAGACATAAAGATTATCAGCCACTTTTTGATCAATATTACGCAATTGAATGCGTTGCTTTTCAGGCAATGATTTTTGATGTGGTTCGACATATTCCGTCAAACCCTCAATGGCAAATAAATTAGAAGAACCTATTCCTACCACAACAATTTTTGAAACATACACCTTTTTATTAGTCGTTACTTCATAAATCCCATCGGTTAAAACAACTTTCAACACCTTTTCATCTTCAATTTGCCCGATATGAGGATAATCATTTTTCAGATGTTCCGTGCTTTCGGTTAGTATATCAGAACCTAATTTACCTGAAGGAACACCATAGGCATTAAAAAAAACAGCATCTTGTAGTGAAGACGCTTTCTGGTGGGTAATAATTGCAATTTTCTTATCCTGGACAAAGGATTTTTTATGGGCAGAACCTAAAATCAAAGCACAGGAAACGCCTGAGACTCCACCACCAATAATCAGAACATCAAACATTTACGAATGCTTTTTTAATTTTTCATCAATAGCTTTGGAAACCCTGAAGATCAAAAGAATCACTACAGCACACAAAATGGCCAAAATACCAATTAATGCCACAAGACTATCTCCTTCAAACAGATTTTTAAAATCCAGATTCATCACATTGATCCCGATTAATACAAGTGCTAAAGCTAAAACTATGTAGGTAAAAATTTTCATCACGTATTTATTATTGGGACAAATTTAGGGCATTCTTTTTTAAACAAACAATCCTTTAACATTAGCGGCAAATAATTTAACAGCAATTGCCAGTAAAATAACACCAAACACCTTTCGGATAACACCAAGACCGGTTTGTCCCAGCATTTGTTCAATTTTACCCGAAAGCTTTAAAACCCCATATACAATAATGATATTGATCAGAATCGCCACAACAATATTAATAGACTGGTATTCAGAACGTAATGAAAGTAAGGTTGTCATTGTTCCCGCTCCCGCAATCAACGGAAAAGCAATAGGCACAATACTGGCGGTTTTTGGCTCGTCATCTTTATAAATACTGATTCCCAAAATCATTTCCAACGAAAGAAAAAACAATACAATAGAACCGGCAACGGCAAAAGATTTCACATCAACACCAATAAACTTAAGCATTTCCTCCCCTACAAACAGAAAAGTAATCATAATCAGTCCCGAGACAAGACTCGCTCTTTCGGAATGAATATGCCCTATTTTATTGCGTAAATCAACAATAATGGGAATTGTCCCCACAATATCGATTACTGCAAACAAAACCATTCCTACCGTAAAAACTTCTTTCCAGTCAAAAGCCATAGCGTATCAATTTTATCCTACAAAGGTATTTTAAATCGGTTCCAATTCAAAATAAAGTAATTTATTCTTAAATTTACTGATGTACAAGTGGTTAGTCCTTAGTGATTAGTGAATAGTAATTAGAAAAGAGAGGCCCAACAACAATTTATATTGGCTCAGCAATAGTTTACAGAAGCTCAACAAGCAGCAATATTGACTCAACAACAGACAACAGAGGCTCAACAAGCAGCAATATTGACCCAACAACAGACAACTGAAGCTCAACAAGCAGCAATATTGACCCAACAACAGACAACTGAGGCTCAACAAGCAGCAATATTGACCCAACAACAGACAACAGAGGCTCAACAAGCGACAATATCGATCCAACAACAGACAACATAGACACAAAGCAACAACAGAGAATATCACTAAAACAACAAATAATTATAACTAACACACTATGAAAAACACAAAATTAATTTACGGAATCCTTATTACATTCTTTACAATCGCCAATCTATTTGCCCAGGCCCCTACCGAAGCACAAAAGAAAGCCATGGTAGAGGCCATGAAGACGAGGCAGAACAAAGTGGATCCTTCAACAATCCCGGCCAAATATGCATTTACCTGGAAATACAATATGGAGATGACAGCCCAATCAGGAAAAACAATCAATTTCCAATATTTTTTACAACCCAACGCCACGTATTATGGAGCCAAAATGAACCAAAGAGGCTCCGACATGCTGATGGTCATGGATACCAAAAACAAGACTATGGTTACCGGTTTTAACCAGAAAGGAAAGAAAATGGCCATGGTATCCAAAATTCCGGATTATAAGGATCAAAAGACCAAACAGGAAAAATACACCTTTAAAAAATTACCCAACAAAGTTATTCTAGGCTACAACTGCAAAGGAATCCAAGCCACAAGCACTTCATCAAGCATGGTATTCTATTACACAACCGAAGCCAAAGTCAGTTTTGCAGAACTGTTCAAATCACAGCAAAACCAAGGAATTCCAAATGTATTCAACGAAGTTTTCAAAGCAGGTGAAAAACCGTTATTATTATCAATGGATTATACCCATTTAAAAGACAAATCGAAAAGTGTAAAAATGCAATGCACGGCATTAAACAAAGAAGCCTTCACATTTAACAAATCAGATTACCAATTCATGTGATGATATGTGATTAATCTTTGTACTTTTGCCGCTCAAAATTCAGGACACCATGTTTCAATTAGGCAAAACCATCGTATCAGAAGACATCTTAGAAAAAGAGTTCGTTTGCAACCTAACCGCCTGTAAAGGTGCATGTTGTGTTGACGGCGATTCGGGCGCTCCCCTTTTAGAAGAAGAAACTGCGATTTTGGAAAAAATCTACCCGGTTGTAAAACCATTTTTACGTCCGGAAGGGATTGCCGCGATCGAAGCACAAGGAACATGGGTTACAGACAAAGACAATGAACTGGGCACACCTTTAATCGATGATAAGGATTGTGCCTATGTTATTTTTGACGGAGAAACAGCACTTTGCGGTATTGAGCAAGCCTACAATCAGGGGCTTATCGACTGGAAGAAACCGGTTTCCTGCCATTTATACCCTATCCGCGTAAAAGAATTCAGCAGTTTCCAGGCGGTAAATTACGACCGTTGGGACATTTGTTCGGCAGCTTGTGCGTTAGGAAAAGAATTAGAAGTTCCGGTGTACAAATTTGTCAAAGAAGCATTGATACGCCGTTTTGGGATTGAATGGTATGAAGAACTTGAAAAAGTAGCTGAAGAATTGAAAAAATAAACCTCCTTACAGGCTTTTCAACACCTTACTTAACTCCTTATTTTACAGTAGTTCACCAAATTAAAAATTTTTACTGATTTGACTATCAGATTGTTACATCAAAACAACTGAAACCCCTTGATTTTACTGGGTTGTTAAAAACTCAAAGAAATTGTGAATAACTATGTCTTTCATTTTTGATTACAAATTCGAATCTTTGTAGTCCCGATCAAGACAAACAATCATTTTTTTAAAACACTAATTTTCAAATAGCTATGGCTACCATGGAACCCATTTTACAAGAAAACAAAGACCGATTTGTTATTTTTCCTATCAAACACCACGACATCTGGGAATGGTACAAAAAAATGGAGGCCAGTTTCTGGACTGCTGAAGAAATTGATTTACACCAGGATCTATCGGATTGGAACAATAAATTAAATGACGACGAGAAATATTTCATCAAACATATTTTAGCATTTTTTGCTGCTTCTGATGGAATTGTGAATGAAAATTTAGCGGAAAACTTTGTAAACGAAGTACAATATCCTGAAGCTAAATTCTTCTATGGTTTCCAGATTATGATGGAAAACATCCATAGCGAAACCTACTCTTTATTAATTGACACCTATGTAAAAGACGACGCAGAGAAAAACGAATTATTCCATGCTCTTGATGTGTTCCCTGCAATCAAAAAGAAAGCAGACTGGGCATTGAAATGGATTGAATCTGATTCATTTGCCGAGCGTTTGATTGCCTTTGCAGCAGTGGAAGGAATTTTCTTCTCGGGTGCATTCTGTTCAATTTACTGGTTAAAGAAAAGAGGTTTAATGCCGGGATTAACATTCTCAAACGAGTTGATTTCGCGTGACGAAGGAGTTCACTGTGACTTTGCGGTGCACTTGCATAACCACCACTTGGTAAACAAAGTACCGACAGCAAGAATCAGGGAAATTATTGTAGATGCCTTAAACATTGAACGCGAATTTATTACCGAATCACTTCCGGTGAGCTTAATTGGTATGAATGCGACTTTAATGACACAATATTTAGAATTTGTTGCCGACAGATTATTAGTTGAATTAGGTTGCGAAAGAGAATACAACTCTTCGAACCCATTCGATTTTATGGATATGATTTCGCTACAGGGGAAAACGAATTTCTTTGAAAAACGTGTAGCAGAATACCAAAAAGCAGGCGTGATGAACAATGACACTGATGCCAATAAAATAAGTTTCGACGCCGATTTCTAGGACAGAAACAACCTGCTTCATTACAATTTAAAAGAACATTCTGAACGGAATGATGAGCCCTAGCCCTGATAGAGCCGGCATCCTTTTTGTCTCGTGCCAAACGAGATAAAAAGATACAGGCGAAAGCAGGATTAAGCTCCTGAAAACCATTCGGAATAAAAATAAAACGCGTTAAAGGCCGGGAGACCTGCGTTGAATCACAAATAAAATCAAATAAGAACCAGAAAGCAAAGAAGGGATTGTTTGCTTTCACAAAACTAAAACTATGTACGTAGTAAAAAGAGATGGCCATAAAGAGCCGGTGATGTTTGACAAGATCACAGACAGAATTAAAAAATTATGCTATGGATTAAATGACATGGTGGATGCGGTAAAAGTAGCCATGCGTGTTATTGAAGGACTGTATGACGGGGTAACCACTTCGGAATTAGACAATTTAGCTGCAGAAACTGCCGCTTCGATGACGGTATCCCATCCGGATTATGCACAATTAGCCGCTCGTATCGCGATTTCGAATTTACACAAGAACACCAACAAATCGTTCTCAGAAACGATGAACGAAATGTTCCACTATGTAAATCCGAGAACCAATCAGGAAGCACCTCTTTTATCAGAAGAAGTACATAAAGTAATTATGGAAAATGCCGAGTTTTTAAACTCGCACATTATATACAACCGTGATTTCAACTACGATTATTTCGGGTTCAAAACCTTAGAGCGTTCGTACTTACTGAAAATCAACGGTAAAATCGTGGAGCGTCCACAACACATGTTAATGCGTGTATCTGTGGGTATCCACCTTGACGATTTGGATGCAGTGATTGAAACATACGACTTAATGTCTAAAAAATTCTTCACGCACGCTACACCTACATTATTCAACGCAGGAACTCCAAAACCACAAATGTCCTCATGCTTCTTATTAGCAATGCAGGATGACAGTATCGACGGAATTTACGACACGTTGAAACAAACTGCTAAAATCTCGCAATCTGCGGGAGGAATCGGTTTATCAATTCACAACGTTCGTGCAACAGGATCTTATATTCGTGGTACAAACGGAACATCAAACGGGATTGTCCCGATGCTGAGAGTTTTTAACGACACGGCGCGCTACGTAGATCAAGGTGGTGGAAAACGCAAAGGAAGCTTTGCGATTTATATTGAAACCTGGCATGCTGACGTCTTTGATTTCTTAGATTTAAAGAAAAATACAGGGAAAGAAGAAATGCGTGCGAGAGATTTATTCTTCGCCATGTGGACTTCTGATTTATTCATGAAACGCGTTCAGGAAGATGCCAATTGGACGTTGATGTGTCCGAACGAATGTCCGGGAATGTATGATGTTTACGGCGATGAGTTTGAGGCTTTATATACTTCATACGAAGCACAGGGCAAAGGAAGAAAAACCATCAAAGCCCGTGAATTATGGGAGAAAATCCTTGAATCACAAATTGAGACAGGAACGCCTTACATGTTGTACAAAGATGCAGCCAACCGTAAATCCAACCAAAAGAATTTAGGAACCATCCGTTCATCCAACTTATGTACGGAAATCATGGAATATACTTCTGCAGATGAAATTGCAGTATGTAACCTGGCTTCTATTTCGTTACCGATGTTTGTGGAAAACGGAAAATTCAACCATGAATTATTATTCTCGGTTACCAAACGTGTAACCCGAAACTTAAATAAAGTAATTGACCGAAATTACTATCCGGTAAAAGAAGCGGAGAATTCAAACATGCGCCACCGTCCGGTAGGATTGGGAGTTCAGGGATTAGCCGATGCTTTCATCCTGTTGAGAATGCCTTTCACCAGCGACGAAGCAAAACAATTGAACCAGGAAATTTTCGAAACCATGTACTTTGCAGCCGTAACCGCTTCAATGGAAATGGCGAAAGAAGAAGGTCCGTACTCAACTTTTGAAGGATCACCGATTTCACAAGGAGAATTCCAATACAACTTATGGGGATTACAGGATTCAGACTTATCAGGAAGATGGGATTGGGCTTCTTTAAGAAAAGAAGTAATGGAGAACGGTGTACGCAACTCATTGCTGATGGCACCAATGCCAACAGCCTCTACTTCTCAGATTTTAGGAAACAACGAAGCATTCGAACCTTACACTTCAAACATTTATACCCGCCGTGTACTTTCAGGAGAGTTTATCGTAGTGAACAAACACTTACTGGAAGACTTGGTAAAACGTGGATTATGGAATGAAGAGTTAAAACAACAAATCATGCGCCACAATGGTTCGGTACAAAATATCGAAGCGATTCCGCAGGATTTGAAAGAACTATACAAAACTGTTTGGGAAATGTCGATGAAAGACATTATCGATATGTCCCGCCAACGTGGTTATTTCATTGACCAGTCACAGTCATTGAATTTATTTATGGAAGGCGCTACGTATGCAAAACTGACTTCAATGCATTTCTACGCTTGGCAGTCAGGTTTAAAAACAGGAATGTACTATTTGAGAACCAAAGCGGCAGTTGATGCGATCAAGTTCACCCTGAACAACGAGAAAAAAGCAGAACCGGTAGAAGTTAAAGAAGAAGCACAGGCAGTATCCATCGAAGTAGTGGAAGAACCAACTTCCATGAGTGTTGAAGAATACAGAGCCATGATCGAACTGGCCAAAAATGCCGGTCCGGAAGATTGTGAAATGTGTGGATCTTAAGGATATTTATAAAACAAACAAAAGGCTTCATAATTGAAGCCTTTTTAAAGAATATTAACTAAACATATAAGCGAGGGAAAGAAAGAAAATAAAAAAGGGACATCCGTGGATATCCCTAACTTGGAAAACTTAATTTTTTACGGGGTCGGATCCAAAAAATATTTAAGTTTTATGCAGAAGGTAAGGGTTACCTCACCCGCTTATTTTATGCCTCAAAAGTATAAAATAATTCTTCTTCTAAGTTAAATTATCTACAGAAATTTATAACAATTTTTCAAAGTCAAGCCACATAAGGCTTGAGGTAATTTTTAAAAGAACAAGCATGGTTAAATTAGAAATTTATCGCTTTTCAATTTTAAACAAAGCGAAAGAACAACAGGTATTAAGCTTCTACAATGAAGAAGAAGATTTATTAGAAACATTAAATGATTTTTGCAGTTACATTCACCGTAATATAAGAGATTATACAGATAATCAAGGAAAATATAGAACATTCACTCTTGATAGAATTCAGAAAAAAGATCAAGAAAAGAGAACTATTACTGGTTATTTTGAATCATCATATACCGGTGAAGAAGGAAAATTAAGAAACAGAGAGACAAATGAAAAAATTATAGATATTAAAACTGACGATTTAGTCTCCAAAAGTTTTTTCTATTTGATTTATGTACCTAAAAACCTAAAATATGGTTATCTGATAGTGGAAAGAAAAGAAAATCATGGTGTCAAGACAATATTTGAAAATGCATTTAATAATTTCATGAGAGCAAAAGGGGTTTCTAACTATTATTTAGAGTTAAGACAAGCCCCACCGAGGTATTTCATTAAAAATCATTTAGAAAATGGTACTCTAAAAGAAATTAGGCTTTTTAATAATGATTCTTCAGAACTAAGTAATACATTTGGAAGAGAGGAAAGAATTTTCAAAATATCCAACAGTTCTGATTCACATGAAATGAAACGAATCCTTATTGAGTTATTTAACCAAGACGAAACGAATGAATTTACAAAGATTCCTTTTTTAAACAAAGGGGAATTTGACGAAATAGCTTTCGTTCTTGGCTACAATAAAAGCTGCAAGACTTTTTACATCAAAAACAAAGAAAAAATACGTTCTAATGTCGATGTATCTAATTTGGTAGATTATGAAAATAATCTGCCAACACTAAAGTCAATGATTAAGATTTCTTTAGAACTGATAAAATCAGCAGCTTAGGTTTTTAAAACAGCCGTCAAATGATGGCTGTTTTTTATTTCCCGAATGCGTATATTTGGTACATAAATAAAATAACATGTCAAAAGATAAAAAAGGAATCTATACAGGAATCATCGAAAAAGACGAACACGGCAATTACTTCTGTGGCGAATATTTATTGGACTACCAATACACTGAAAAGAATTTCAAATTAGGAGACCTGATTAATATTAAAACGGTTATTGAGAATCCGAGTGATAAAAGCTACAATTTATACCCTAAAAAATCACGTGTCTTCTTTCTGGCTAACGACAAGGAATAATGAAACTTATTCGTACAACTTCTGACAATCCCGACTTCAAAACGTTATCAGCACTTTTTGACGAATATCTTGTGGATATTGATGGAGAAGAAAGAGAGTTTTTTGCCTTCTACAACAATGTACAATTAGACCATGTCTTGGTTGTTTACGAAAACGAAGAGGCAGTGGGTTGTGGTGCTTTCAAAAAATTTAACGACAGCACCGCCGAAATCAAGCGTATGTTTGTACATCCTGATCAACGGGGTAAAGGCATTGCAAGACTTATTCTGGAAGAATTGGAAAATTGGGCAAAGGATTTTGGTTATCACAATTACATACTTGAAACTTCGCCAAAACTGGAAAGTGCTATTGCCTTATATAAAAAAACGGGCTATCATCTTATTCCCAACTACGGACAGTATATTGGCGTGGAGAACAGTATCTGCATGAAGAAAGAAAGTTAAAACCACATCCGTAAAAATTCTAAAAACTAAAACCTACATTCTAAAAAACTAAATTCCAATGATGAACTGGGAACAACTTTTATCTTTAAAACGCCAAGGCGACACCAGTAAACGATTACGTAAAGAACAAGACGACACCCGTTTAGGATTTGAAGTCGATTATGACCGGATTATATTTTCGTCTGCTTTCCGTAGTTTACAGGATAAAACACAAGTCATTCCTCTTTCTAAAACCGACTTCGTCCATACACGTTTAACCCACAGTTTAGAAGTATCGGTTGTAGGCCGTTCACTGGGGCGTTTGGTAGGAAAACAAATATTGGAAAAATACCCGCACTTGCAGGAAGTACATGGCTATCACATGAATGATTTCGGTGCAATCGTTGCAGCAGCATCATTGGCTCATGATATCGGAAACCCACCTTTCGGACATTCGGGAGAAAGAGCCATAGGAGAATATTTTTCAATTGGAAAAGGAAAACAATTCAAAGAACAACTTTCCGATAAAGAATGGCAGGATTTAATTGATTTTGAAGGAAATGCCAACGGATTTTCAGTAGTTACAAGCTCAAGACCAGGTGTTGAAGGCGGATTACGCTTAACCTATGCCACTTTGGGTGCTTTTATGAAATATCCAAAGGAAAGTTTACCCAAAAAACCCACTCCAAATATTGCCGATAAAAAGTATGGTTTCTTCCAACAGGATAAAGCTTTTTTTAAGGAAGTAGCAAATGAATTGGGACTAATTCCCAATAAATCAGGAGATGATATTGGCTTCGAAAGACATCCACTTGCCTATTTGGTTGAAGCTGCCGATGATATATGTTACACAATAATTGATTTTGAAGACGGTATCAATCTAGGCCTTGTTTCGGAAGACTATGCCTTGGAATACCTGATTAATCTGGTAAAAGATTCGATTGACTCCTCAAAATACAACGCCTTAACCACTAAAGAAGACCGCATCAGTTATTTGCGTGCCTTAGCCATCGGAAGTTTAATCAATGATACCGTTAAGGTGTTTATTGAAAACGAAGAAGCCATCCTTCAGGGAAAATTTCCTTATGCATTGACTGATAAAAGCAAATACAATGCACAAATGAATGACATTATTAAACTGAGTGTCAAAAACATATACCAAAGCAGGGAAGTTATCGAAAAAGAAATCAACGGATACCAGATCATCAACAATCTTCTGGATAAATTCATAACGGCTTACAACAACAAACACGAAGGAAAAGCCACAAACTTCGATAACCTTTTATTACGCATTCTACCGGAGAAACAACACATCGAAAAAGAGACATTATATGAACGTTTACTACATATTTGTCACTTCATTTCCATGTTAACCGACGGTAACGCCTTGAATTTTAACAAAATAGTCTCAAATAATGAATAAAAACTTACAGAAGTATGTAAAATATTGAATATATTAGCAGATAGTAAACAATTCAAAATCTGCATATTATGAAAAGAAAATTACTTGTGACGCTTTTTTGCGCATTCGCAGGTTTTAGTTCTGTGCATTCTCAAAGCAAAAATGAGAGAATTCAACAGTATTTCAACCAAAATGCACCAAAATTACAATTGACCGAACAGGATTCCAAAGACTGGTTTTTAGAAAACATTACGAGTTCAGAAACAACCGGAATCGAAAATTGTTACGTCAAGCAATCCCATCAGGGAATAGAAATCCAACAGTCGTATTTATACTTTTGGATTAAAAATGGGGAAATCATCAATACCCCTGAAGGTTTTCTAAACAATATCGCTGCCAAAATTAATGCAACACGCCCAACTTTATCGGTAACGGATGGTTTTTCAAAAGCATTAACATCACTTGGCGAAAGCACATTTACTTCAGCTGTTATTGAAAACACATCAAACAAATACAAATTAAGCAACGGCAACCTGACTGAAGATCCGGTTAACGCAAAACTTATTTACTTTCTGACTAAAGACAATACATTGCGTTTAGCATGGAGTTATGAGTTTTATAGCCAAAATACAGATCATTTATGGAATGTCCAAATTGATGCACAAACCGGAAGCATTCTTGAAAAAAGGGACCTTGTCTTACGTTGTGGCACTGCAGGTCACGATCATTCCAAACATAAAAAACACGCTGAAACTGATTCTTCATTCTTAAACAAATTCTATAAGCAGGAAAGCCCATCAGCGTTTTTAACTCCGGGCACGACAAATTACAGGGTTATTCCGTGGAATTATGAAAGTCCGAATCACAGCGCCAGACAATTAATCACAAATCCAGAAGCTACAACCATTCTTGCTCCATCAACAAATGCCGCATCTCCAAACGGATGGCACAATACAAGCACAACCGTTGGGGGAACTACACCGGCCGCACTGTTTAACTATTCAAGAGGTAATAATGTTTGGGCTTCTTCAGATTTCATGGATACTGATTCTGCTTCACCAACAACGTATGCAAATGCTTCGGCCGGAACTTATCCTTCGCTTACATTTGACTATCCTTACGGCGGAACAGGAATTTCACCTAAAACCTATATCAACGCAGCCATTACAAATGTTTTCTACATGAACAACATCATGCATGATTTATGGTACCAATATGGTTTTACAGAACCAAACCGTAACTTCCAGAATTCTAATTACGGACGCGGAGGAGCTGCGACAGCTGACTATGTTTTTGCTGAAGCACAGGATGGTTCTTTTTTAGCAACTCCAACATATAACAATGCAAACTTTGCAACACCGGTTGACGGAAGCAGACCAAGAATGCAAATGTATATTTGGAACAGCGGTAAAAAATTCTCAAATCTTAGCGTAACCAGCGGAACTTTAACAGGAACTTCTTATCAGATCATTGAAAATGCCTTCAACGAAGGACATGCTCATTTACCTATAGCTCCTGCAGCACTGACAAATAGCCTCGTTTTATTTGATGACGGTACTCCGGATAATTCTGATGCCTGTACAGCCGCAGTAAACGGAGCTGCTTTGAGCGGAAAAATTGCAGTAGTCAGAAGAGGTAGCTGTACATTTGCCATAAAAGCCAAAGCAGCACAAAATGCAGGTGCAGTAGCAGTTTTGGTTGTAAATAATGCAGCCGGAACAGTATCAATGGCAGGAGATGATCCTACAATCACGATTCCTGCTTTAAGTATGACGCAAGCCGACGGAGAAGCATTAATTACTTCCATGTCAAGCGGAACAGTAAATGTAAGTTTATCATCGCCTGACAGTTATGCTTATGCAGACGGAGATTTTGACAACGGAATTATAGCTCATGAGTACGGTCATGGTATTTCAACCCGTTTAGTTGGTGGAGGAGCAGGTTTAAATTCGGCTGAACAACCTGGAGAAGGATGGTCTGACTGGTTTTGGCTAATGATGCAAATCAAGCCCGGTGATACCCGAAATGACGCAAGAGGCATTGCAACGTTTTCCATTAACGAACCTACAACCGGGGAAGGAATCAGAGAATTCAGATATTCAACAAATTTGGCAGTAAATCCACATACTTATGGTGATACAAACGACCAATGGTACAATGACCCAAGTGATGGATTAGACAAAATAAACGTACACGGAGTTGGTTCAATCTGGTGTGCCATGTTATGGGATTTAGCATGGGATTACATTGACAAGTACGGATACAGTTCAAATATATACAATGGTACTGCCGGAAACAACAAAGTCATGCGCTTAGTACTTGATGCTCTTAAATTAACTCCAGCCAATCCTTCGTTTATTCAATGTAGGGATGCAATTATCACAGCAGATCAAAATACAACTGGCGGACAGGATTTTTGTCTAATCTGGGCAACTTTTGCCAGAAGAGGCCTTGGAACAGCAGCTTCAGCAGGTGCCAATACAAATTCAACACCTAACATCCAGGATCAAACGGAAAGCTTCTTAACTCCCGCACCCGGACCAAACTGTACATTAGCTGTTAACGACTTTGACAAAAACAATATTCTAATTTATCCTAACCCTTCAAATGGCTTGGTAAACATTAAGATTAACTCTTTTGCCGGCTTAACCAATTTACAGATTGTAGATCTGAATGGCCGTATCGTTTATACAAAAGATAAAGTTGATTTTTCTACAGAAAAAACTTTTAATCTAAGTCATCTTCAAGCTGGGGTTTACATCATCAAACTTAACGGAGATACTTTAAACCACACCCAAAAAATTATATTAGATTAATTACTTTAAGATATATAATAAGAATAGGCTGCCAATGGTAGCCTATTCTTATATAAAATCACAACAAAAAACCAACATGTTAAATTAAAATGAATTTTATATAAAATAATTAATATATTCGCAACATCTTTAACCAATACATCTAACTATAATGAAAAAAACTACTGTTTTATTGTTTTTTCTTATGTCTGCAGCAGGATTTTCACAGAATCCTCTCGATAAGATAAAAACATACATGAACGATAACCGGTCAAAATTTGGACTAACCAACCAAGATATTTCTGATTTGGTAATCGTAAACGAATTCAGCTCAGAATCAACAGGAATAAACAACTATCACGTGAAGCAACGTGAAAATGGCATTGAAGTTTATAATTCTGATTCAAATTTTTGGATAAAAAACAATAACGTAATCAATGGCGGTGAAGATTTCATCAAGAATGTAAGCCACAAGATTAACACTTCAACACCAAGTTTAAATGTTGCAGCTGCCATAACCGGTGTTTTACAGGAAATCAACAATCCACTGTTAGGTTCTACACAGATTCTTGAATCAAATGGTCACGATTATAAACTAAGCAATGGTAATCTTACTGAAGACCCAATCAGAGCCGAATTAGTATATTTCCTTGTTAGCCAAAATGAGTTAAAACTTGCTTGGGACTGTGAATTTTATTCTCAAGACTACAGTCACTTATGGAGTTTAAAGATAGATGCTGTTACCGGAAAATTACTGGAAAAGAGAGACTTAGTAATCTCTTGTAATTTCGGATCAAACCATAAAGAACATAATCATGTTGATTTGATTTCAAATACATTTACACAATCTTTCCTTAAAGACCGTCAATCATCATACATGATGACACCGGGAACAACAAACTATAGAGTTGTCCCTTGGAACTACGAAAGTCCTAACCATAGTGCAAGACAATTAGTAACCAACCCTGAAAACACAACTGCTTCTCCAAAAGGATGGCATGACACAAATGCTTTAGCCGGTAATATCGCTGCACAAAAATATTCTATTACAAGAGGTAATAATGTTTGGGCAAGAAATGATTTTGCAGGAACAAACTCAACAACAGCTCCAAACGGGACAAGTCCGACAGGAACAGGAACACATCCTAGCCTTACGTTTGATTTCGCATACCCGGGTACAGCTGTAGCAGCGTCAACTTATATTGATGCAGCAAATACCAATTTATTCTACATGAATAACATCATGCACGATTTATGGTACCAATACGGTTTCAATGAAGCTAATAAAAACTTCCAGTCAAACAACTACGCAAGAGGTGGTGTTCAAAATGATTATGTAATTGCTGATGCACAAGATGGAGGACAAGCTTCACCTCAAAACCTTAATAATGCTAACTTTTCAACACAAACCGATGGTATCAGTCCAAGAATGCAAATGTATTTATGGGATGTACAACCACCATTTTTTACAGTAAATACACCTGCTGACATTGCGGGTGGAAAAGTTGCAAGAGATAACTCATTTAGCCCAGGCCACGTTAATATACCTCAGGCTCCTGCAGCAATCACAGCTGACTTGGCTTTATTCAATGATGGTGTAGCTCCTGAATCAGATGCCTGTACTGCTGCAGTAAATGCTGCTGCATTAAACGGAAAAATTGTTGTCATGAGAAGAGGTGACTGTTCTTTTGCCATAAAAGTTAAAGCAGCACAAAATGCTGGTGCCGTAGCCGCTATTATTGTTAACAATGTGGCAGGTGTAGTTGGAATGGCAGGTGCAGATGCAACCATTACAATTCCTGCTATCAGTGTTACAATGGAAATCGGTGAGGCTTTAATTACCAGAATGCAAACTTCAACAGTTAATGCAACTTTACAAAAAGGAACAAGCTTTGTAAATACAGATGGTGATTTTGACAATGGTATTATCGCTCACGAATATGGTCACGGTATTTCGACAAGACTATCAGGTAACTGTTTAGGAAGTTCTGAACAACAAGGTGAGGGATGGTCAGACTGGTTCTGGTTAATGATGCAAATCAAACCGGGAGACACAAGAAACGGCTCGAGAGGAATTGGTACGTTTGCACAAAACGAGCCAACAAATGGCAATGGTATCAGACAATACAAATATTCTACAGACATGGCCGTAAACCCTCATACATTTGCTGCAACGAATGCAATGTCGTATACTGATGCAAACGGAGATGAACAAGTAAATGTACACGCTGTAGGATCTGTTTGGGCAGTAATGTTATGGGATTTAGCATGGAATTATATTGATAAATATGGCTATGATCCTAACATCTACTCTGGAACAGGAGGTAACAACAAAGTAATGCGTTTAGTTCTTGATGCCATCAAACTTGACGGATGTAGCCCCTCTTTCGTATCAGCGCGTGATGCAATCATTGCTGCAGATCAGGCCACAACAGGAGGACAGGACTATTGTATGATCTGGAAAACTTTTGCGAGAAGAGGTCTTGGTATTAATGCTTCATCAGGAACAAATTCAGGAGCAGACGGAATTAAAGATCAGGTTGAAGATTTTACAGAGCCGGCTCCGGGTCCAAATTGTACTCTTAGCGCAGATCAGTTTGAAAACAAAAACAATATTAGAATTTACCCTAACCCTTCTAATGGTTTAATCAACATCAGAATCAATAGTTTTGCAGGAGTTGCAAATCTTCAGATTGTTGACTTAAACGGAAGAGTAGTTTACTCTAAAGAGAACATTGACTTTGGAACTGAAAAAGCATTTAATCTAAATCACTTACAATCGGGTATCTATGTAGTTAAACTAAACGGTGACACTATTAACCATACTCAGAAAATAGTTTTAGAATAATAAAACAGTAAATAATACTAATAAAAAACTCCGCTAATTGCGGAGTTTTTTTATTTCTTATAGTTGACCAAAATAATCTTTAAGTACTTCTATACCAATACCGGCAATATGGTGCAATTGAGGAACAGTACCTTGCTCGATGAATTCATCCTTAACCCCAATCTTTTTGATTGAAATCGAGTAGTAGTTTTCCAAAAAGAATGAAGACACCAGACCTCCAAAGCCACCATTAACAGTTCCTTCTTCAACAGTTATGATTTTATGGTACTTCTTTCCTATCGAATTGAGCATCTCTTCATCCAATGGTTTTACAAACGGAAAATGGTAATGGGCAAAGTTATCAGTATCCCCAACCTGTTTTAGTGCTTCAATTACATTGTTACCTATTGTTCCGGTAGACAAAACCGCTATTGCATTTCCTTCCTTCAGACGAGTTCCTTTACCAATTGGTAATCTTTCAAGAGGTTGTTGCCAGTTTTGGATAAAACCGCGCCCTCTTGGATAACGGATTGCTATAGGATACTCCAGACCAAGTTGTGCAGTATACATGATATTGCGCAGCTCTATTTCATTTAAAGGCGCAAAAACGATCATATTCGGGATACAGTTCAGGTAGGCCAAATCATACAAACCATGATGTGTAGCGCCGTCCTCCCCAACAAAACCTGCACGGTCAAGACAGAAAATAACCGGCAGTTTCTGAAGAGCAACGTCATGTATCAACTGATCATAAGCCCTTTGCAAAAAAGTAGAATACACATTACAAAAAACAGTCATTCCTTGTGTTGCCATTCCGGCGGAAAGCGTCACGGCATGCTGTTCGGCGATGCCTACATCAAAAGCCCGCTCAGGGAAAACCTCCATCATGAACTTCATGGAAGAACCCGAAGGCATAGCTGGTGTCACCCCTATAATCTTATCGTTTTGTTTTGCCAGTTCAACCAATGTATGTCCGAAAACATCCTGGAATTTAGGCGGCAGATTATCCTCTTCTTTAGGATATATTTTACCTGTTTCCGGGTCAAACTTACCGGGAGCATGGTACTTGACCTGATTCTCTTCTGCCAACTGAAGCCCTTTCCCCTTAGTGGTAATCACATGCAGGAATTTAGGTCCGCTTACCTTTTTTAAACGGTTTAACTCGTTAACAAGCATATCAAGATTATGTCCGTCTATTGGACCTGAGTAATCAAAGCTCAGCGCCTTGAAAATATTATTCTCTTCATGAACATTCCCTTCCTTGAAAGAAGTCAGGTATTCCTTAAGGGCGCCCACACTCGGATCGATACCGATAGCATTATCATTTAATATAATCAGAAGGTTTGCATTAGTTACACCCGCATGATTCATTGCTTCAAAAGCCATTCCTGAAGCAATAGAAGCATCACCGATAACTGCGATATGCTGTTTATCCTTCTCTCCTTTTAAATCAGAAGCCAAAGCCATCCCTAAAGCTGCCGAAATGGATGTAGACGAATGCCCAACCCCAAACGTATCGTAAACACTCTCAGAACGCTTCGGGAAGCCCGAAATACCATCTAAATCCCTATTTGTATGAAACACATCCCTCCTGCCCGTCAGAATCTTATGTCCGTAGGCCTGATGCCCAACGTCCCAGACCAACTGATCATCCGGTGTATTGAAAACATAATGCAGTGCAATGGTGAGTTCGACCACACCGAGGCTTGCGCCTAAGTGACCTTCTTTTTGGGAAATAATATCGATAATAAAATCACGGAGTTCCTGTGCCAGGACCGGAAGCTGTGACGGTTCCAATTTCTTTAAATCGGAGGGGGAATTTATGGAATGTAATAATTTGCCTTTCATGTCAGGCAAATTTAGTTCATTTAAATTAATTATTCCCTTTTATCTCTTTAGGCGGAACAGGTTCTATCTCAACAGCCGGGGGCTCAGCTAGCATTACACCCATAGTAACCTGAGGAACCTCAACTTCTTTTGACGGTTTCGGTTTAACGAACTTCACCTCATCTACTTTAGGTTTTGGCGGTGGCGGAAGTACTTTGCCCGGTTTAGACGGATCATACTTCACTTTACCTACCTTGATGCTTTCTACTTCAGGTACCGGATCTACCTTTACGTAAGTAGTATCCTCCATGACTTCCACTTCACCCAGCGTTTGACCGTTGTAGTTTTTACAACTGAACAAAGTAGTACCCATCACTACAAACAAAGCCAGAAGAAAAGCTTTATGGAAACTTCTCTTTTGATACAGAACCGTTTCGGGTACCGTAAATGTGAACTCAGGCTCGAGTTGGTCCTTTCTGAACCTGCCGCATATCTTTTTATCCTTGTTTTGGTTCAGATAGTCACTTACTTCTTCGTTATCGAGGCCAGTAAAGTCGACCACCGATTTAGCACAGACACCACAGAAGCGTCCTTTATCTTCTTGGGTCATGGCGTTCCAGTCTTCGTGACACGGTTTTGGGATGGAGATTTTGTAATTGGGAGTCATAGCTTTGTATTTATCTTAAAAGTAACAAAAACTGTTCCAATATTGTACATTTGCGGTTATGGAGAACATTTTTACTGACGAATATTTTATGAAGAAAGCCTTACAGGAGGCTGAGGCTGCTTTTGAGCGGGGCGAAATCCCTGTGGGTGCGGTAATTGTGGTAGACAACAGAGTTATAGCCCGCAGTCATAATTTAACCGAGATGCTGAATGATGTGACTGCCCATGCCGAGATGCAGGCTATTACTGCATCGGCGAATTTTCTGGGCGGAAAGTATTTAAAAGGCTGTACACTTTATGTAACACTGGAACCCTGCCAGATGTGTGCCGGGGCACTGTACTGGAGCCAGATCAGTAAGATCGTATATGGAGCTGCCGATGAACACAGGGGATACCGCAGTATGGGTGGAAAACTGCATCCAAAAACCGAAGTGGTGACCGGTGTGATGGAAAATGAATGTTCTGATTTAATGAAGGATTTTTTTAAGAAGAGAAGGCCCTAGCCCTGA
The DNA here is from genome assembly GCF_023634845.1 of Flavobacterium amniphilum. Taxonomy (GTDB): domain Bacteria; phylum Bacteroidota; class Bacteroidia; order Flavobacteriales; family Flavobacteriaceae; genus Flavobacterium; species Flavobacterium amniphilum. The sequence goes on from NZ_JAMLJL010000003.1 coordinate 304,437, forward strand.
TAGAGCCGGCATCCTTTTTTTTGTTTTGCAAAAACAGGAAAAAGATAAAGGCGAAAGCAGGAAATAGCTCCTGAAAACCAATAAAAAACCACGTCATTTCTGACGTGGTGTAACCTTCATTCTGGTAATCTAAAAATACTATATATAATTAGCCAACTACTACTACGTTAGTAGCTACTTTACCTTTTCTTCCGTCTTCTTCTGTGTATGAAACTTTTTCACCTTCTTTTAACTCTTTACCGTTAGTACCAGTAATGTGAACGAAGATGTCTGCTCCTGTTTCATCATCAGTGATGAATCCAAAACCTTTAGATTCAACAAAAAATTTAACTTTGCCTGTGCGCATTCTTTTGATAAAATAAATTAATAATAAATCAAAGATATACTTTTTATTGAGACAAAAAAGTTTTCTTATAATTTTTTCAAAATATAATTGATTTTGTTACAATCCTGTACAACAAAAAAGTGGGCCTTAGCCCACTTTCTTTTTCTTATTGATTCAGCTTAATTGCCAGTTCGTCCAATTGTTTGTTATCGATTACAGAAGGTGCATCGATCATTACATCACGTCCTGAATTATTTTTAGGGAATGCGATGAAATCACGGATGGTTTCCTGACCTCCTAAAATAGCTACCAAACGATCCAAACCGAAGGCTAAACCACCATGTGGAGGCGCTCCGTACTGGAAGGCATTCATTAAGAAACCAAATTGGTTTTCAGCCTCTTCGGCAGAGAAGCCCAATAATTCGAACATTCTTGCCTGTAAATCTTTATCGTGGATACGGATGGAACCACCACCGATTTCGTTACCGTTCAGTACCATATCATAAGCATTGGCACGGATATTACCCGGATCTGTAGTGATCAGGTGTAAATCTTCCGGTTTAGGGGAAGTGAACGGGTGGTGCATGGCGTGGTAGCGTCCGCTTTCCTCATCAAATTCCAATAACGGGAAATCGACTACCCACAGCGGTGCGAATTCGTCCGGTTTTCTCAGTCCTAAACGCGTGGCTACTTCCATACGCAAAGCACTTAACTGTGTTCTGGTTTTGTGTGCAGGACCTGACAACACGAAGATGATATCCCCTTGTTTTGCTCCTGTTACTTCTGCCCATTTCTTTAAATCTTCCTGATCGTAGAATTTATCTACCGAAGACTTCAGGCTACCGTCAGCTTCCAATTTACAGTACACCATTCCTGATACCCCTACCTGCGGACGTTTTACCCAGTCAATAAGGGCATCGATTTCTTTACGGGTGTATGCAGCACCGCCCGGAACGGCGATACCCACTACCAATTCGGATGAATTGAACACTCCGAAATCTTTATGTTGTGCTACGGCATTCAACTCACCGAACTCCATACCAAAACGGATGTCCGGTTTATCGTTACCATAGGTTTTCATGGCATGCTCATACGTCATTCTCGGGAATTTATCTACTTCGATTCCTTTGATTTCCTTTAACAGGTGACGCGTTAAACTTTCAAATATATTCAGGATGTCTTCCTGTTCCACAAAGGCCATTTCACAATCGATCTGAGTGAACTCAGGCTGACGGTCGGCACGTAAATCCTCATCACGGAAACACTTCACGATTTGGAAATACTTGTCCATACCTCCCACCATCAACAACTGCTTGAAGGTTTGCGGTGATTGTGGTAAGGCATAAAACTGCCCCGGGCTCATACGGCTTGGCACGATAAAGTCACGCGCTCCTTCCGGAGTAGATTTAATCAAATAAGGAGTTTCCACTTCGCAGAATCCCTGATTTGAAAGGAAGTTACGCACTTCCATTGCCACTTTGTGACGGAATAACAAGCTGTTTTTTACCGGGTTTCTTCTGATGTCCAGGTAACGGTATTTCATACGGATGTCTTCCCCTCCGTCTGTTTCATCTTCAATAGTGAAAGGTGGTGTGATAGCCGAATTCAGGACTGATAATTCGGAAACCAGAATCTCGATATCACCTGTTTGCATATTCGGGTTTTTGGATTCGCGCTCGATCACGGTTCCTTTTACCTGGATTACGAACTCACGTCCAAGAGTTTTAGCCAATTCGAAAACGGCTTTATCAGTACGGTTTTCATCAAAGATCAACTGAGTGATTCCATAGCGGTCGCGTAAATCGACCCATACCATAAAACCTTTATCACGTGATTTTTGCACCCAACCGGCCAGGGTTACTTCTGTATTGATATGTGCGGCATTTAATTCCCCACAGTTATGACTTCTGTACATTTTTGTAAAATTTGAATGCAAATTTAAGGTTTTTTTGGAATTATGAATTATAAGTTATGAGTTATGAGTACGTTTTGACTGAAAGATTGTAGGAGGTTAAGAAACTGAGGAATTGAAGGATTACCTATTAACCGCTGTCAGGGTTGGTAACCGCTGACAGGGTTCGCGTCAAATTCCTAAATCCAAGAAGTCTAAAAATCTAATTGTCTAACTGTCCAATACTACTTGGCTTCGGCTCCGCTCAGCCACCGTCGGCTATTTGATATTACTTTGATACTACTTGGCTTCGAGAACCTCAGCCACCGTCGGCTACTTTGATATGGATTTGACACGACATATACACGCTATAAATACGCTATAAATACGCTATATATACGCTATATATACGCTATATATACGCTATATATACGCTATATATGTTATTAACACCAACCGGGATCCGGAGTATTTATTGTGCCTGTAGGGAAGTTTTTATAATTGGTTCATCCTATTTTAACCACTAACCGCTGTCAGGGTTTGATACTTCGACAGGCTCAGTAACCGCCGCTGTCAGGGTTACGATACCGGATATTAACTTCTTCAATTGAGAGATTAAGCCGTCCATATTTTAAAAACCTGACACTGGAAATAAATTATCTTTGGAGAATTCCAACCTTAAAAACAGAAAAGAGCCGGAAGCCTCAATCTGCATAAAACATTCCGATATGAAACAAATTTTGATTGTTATATTTATACTGTCATTTATTGGACTCCATTCGTTTAAAAGTTACAACACCGACTATGTACTGACGGTTAAAAAGGGTAAAACCATAAAGAGAAACAAGCAGTTGTATTTAATTGTTCCGGTTACCCTGACAAACAATTCCAAGGATATCTTAAACTATCTGAGCATGTCATGCTCTTGGGAAGACCTTTATGTTGTAGACCATAAAAACCTTACAATCGAAGGTTCGGTTTGTGACAAAAACATCCCTACAATTTTGACATTGGCACCAGGAAAAAAGAAGACAGTTGCCTTAAAATTAATAACCGGCCAAGTATCAGGCACAGCGAAAAAAGAGTTTAAGATTGGCTATAATTTGATAAAATCAACTAAAAGGCAGGATCTTTTCCAGTATAGCACGTTAAAGAAAAAGAAGAATATAATATGGTCGAACACCGTTTCGATTTAAACGGACAACAAGCATTCACCCAGGACAATCTTCCACTAAATAAACTATCTTTACAACAAAACCGTTTAACCGAACAAAAATGAAACTGCCCATAATCCTGATTCTTTTTACCCTCAATATTTTGGGACAAAATGCTAAAACCGAAAACAATCCGGAAAAAATGATTATGACCTCAGGCAGTCAAAATTCAAGGTATAAAACAGTTAAAATTCACAACATCAATTTTGATTTAGCCGTAAAAAACAAAGACACGGTTTATTTACAGACAACCGACAGTAAGTTTATTACCAAAGAAGGGATTTATGTTGGGAAAAAGCTATGGGAATTACCCTTTTACATCAAACAAAACCTAACCAAGGAAGACGGCTGGGGGTTCTTTTACAATTTACCTTCCGGATGGTCCATTGGTTTCTGTGAAGGAAAGACATGTACCGAAAATTACCCAAAAGATGACTCCGCAGTTAAATGGATATTCAAGCGAAAATAACACAACAGGCCGGATTCAGGCAAAGCAGAAACTTGCATCGGCAACTAAAAAACTTAAATGATCAGAAAATAAAAGAACAATGGAAAATTTTAATATCAGCATATTCATAACTTCAATTATTGTTTGGCCTACTGGTATTTTACAAGATTATCAACAACAATCCGTCAGAAAAAAGGAATCAACCGAACCCCAATCCGGGCATACAAAATCAATTTACAGACAGTCAGCAAACCATTGACCAGATTCATCAGCAAAACCTTATGAACCAAACAATAACTGACCAACAAAACACGCACAATCTTTTGAACCAGACAATGAACGACCATCAAAATATACAAAACACAATAGATCCCCAACCGCAACAAAGTTTCACTGATAATTAGTTTAAAAACCCCAACACATGACAGTTCAAGAATTACAAATCTTTATCGATCATTATTCTGCAAGGGATTTTGACCGGATCAAGCTTATCTGGAATGGCAAGTACGGAGAGGATTTTGCAGACGAAAACTACGATTTCCGAGTACAGGTATGTGAGTTGGCCGTTTCCAGGATTGACACCGTACCCATTGAATTGATCAGGGATTTATACCTTGAAACCGGTAAAACCTCCCCTATGACCTTTGGCGTTTACAATAAATTCCATCTTCTTGCCGACGAACTCCTGAAACGGGGCGGAAAGGAATACCTGTTAGACTACATACGGGGAGCCTCCCATTCGATGGATACAGGAATGAGTTCCGGAAGACTGACCCTTTCAAAAGAAAGCGCAAAAGAGCTGTTGGATTATTTTGATGAGTTAAAATCGGCCTCAACAAATCCTGAGGAACAAAAACTCCTGAACGACCTTATCAGAAACCGGCTTGAACTCATTTCAAACCGGGTGGAAAACAGGGACAACAACCCATCAAAAAGAAAGAGCTGGTGGGGTAAATTATTTGGACTTTAACCACCCTGAATGTCAAATTTACAACTTACGAAGCAGCAGCCGAAAACAACGAATTCCGGACATTAACCGCTGTCAGGGTTTCGATACCGGATATAACCTTCTTGGGTTGGCTGTTGTACTGATTTACAATTTGTTCTAACAATAAAACCATACTTTCAAAAGATTATCCTTTTCTTTACGTAATAACCGCTGAAAGTTTTATTTTTGAAGTAACTGTAAAAATAATGCCCGGTTTTATCCGGATTACAGTAATACATCAGTACAAATATGAATTAGCTGCCCTTAAAAATTAAAAAAATGAAACACTCTTTGCTATTGACTGTCTTTTTATTTGGAAGTATCCTGTGCGCATACGGACAGAAGAAAATCACGTTTGAGCAGGTTGCTTTTGAGTACTACAGAGACTCGGTATTCAAGCACTATAAAGGCAAGGACAAGATAAAAATCAGCAAAACCCCTATAGCCGACTACAGCTACTGGAATGTTAAATGCCTGAAAGAATTTGCCCTGACGATCAACGATACGGCAGCAGGAGTTACACCGTCCAGAATAACCGGCATTATAGACATTGGGGATGACAACCGTTTTGAACTAAAGAAATTCAAAAAGAATAAATCCGGGCAGGTTTTTGTAACCCCGGTCCTAAGTTTTGAAACCGGCCAGAATATTGTGGCCCTTATTGAAAATCTGGACGGGACATTTGTTACTTACTTATTTGACATTACCGGTGACGGAAAAATAAAGAAATGGCGTAAAGAACGTTTGATGATTGAGTAAAGCCGAAGGATCATCTCCTCCAATCTCCAAAACAAGAACGTAAGACAAAAAAACAATTAACCAACCATCAAAAACATGAAACCAAAAAACTTAGCTGAATTAAGCGACCAGGAACTTTTACAAAAGAGCAAAACCCTAAAAACCGGTAAAATAATTGATGCCGTGCTTGTTGGTTTTACCATTGGGATTGTTATTTACAGTGCGGTAAAAAGCGGTTTAGGCTTTTTTACCTTCTTCCCTTTGCTCATCACCTATGTGGTTATTAAAAACTCGAAGAACAATGCGGTTTTAGCGCATGAAATCAGGAACGAGTTAAAATCCAGAAAACTGGTGGAGAATCAGGATGAAGCTTAAAAGAATTCCATGTAAAACAGTAAATGAAACACTTTATTAACCTAACTGCTTTTGTTTATATTTTCCTTTTGAGTGGTAAAGCAGCATATACCGAAGCTTTTAAAGCGAAAGACATCCAACAGGAACAGACCGACAACATCATTCTTGGCGAAGACATTAGCGAAATCAATGCTTATGTCAAAAACATTTATGCGAAGAACGGAAAAACATGTGTAGACATAGATCTTGTCCAATTCAAGTACCGGAATACAGATGAACGGATAGTCATCAATAAAAATCCAAAAATCAGGACCTATATACTTGATAAAAACTCGTTGATTTATACTGATGACTGCAAAGAAGCCGGACCGTCTGATTTAATAAAGATCAGGGACCGGATATTAAAAAACAAATCATTGCTTATTGTGGGGCAATCCAAAAGCGGCAAAATGGTGAGTATTAATTTTGGGTGTTTTGGGTAAAAAAGCAACATACAAATTATAATCCAGCACATGAAAAACCTGCTTAATCTAATACTGTTATTCAGCTGCCTGTGTACGGCACAAATTGACCCTAAAAATGTAACATTCCGTTATATTACAAAAGGCCGTATCGGCGATTGTATTGATGTGGAATTTGAAGTCTGCCGGGATTCTTCTGTGTCAGTCTACAAATATATCGAGCGAAGAGAGTTTTCCGTAAGTGACAACAAACCCCGGACGAAGGTAATGTCCGCTTTTGAAATCAGCAGAACAGTGTATGCTTCATTGATTAGTGAATTGGAAAACGCTTTCCGGTTAAAACCAGAAGAGGAAGAATACGATTGTTTTCACTCCAACTTACTCATTGTCCATTTCAGCAGAAACGGCAAAAAAGAAGAACTCTCGATGTCCTGCATTGAGCCTGATGCAAATTCCACGGGACTGAAATTACTTAGGAAGTTACTGAAAATAATCAACGAAAAAAGTTAGTCAAACCCTTCTTATTGCCGGTATTTACTTCTGCAATACAGTTTTACTTTAAATCTCCGAAAATCCGTAACTTAGTGTATTGCTAAGCGTTATGGTTATGAATGTTATATTGTTTTTCATTCTCATCACAGTCCTTCAGTCGTGTACGTCCAAAAAATATACGGTCATACGGCAACTTCCGAAAGGAATTAAATCAGCCATTGAGGAAAGATACGTCATCCTTAATGACCGGAAAGAACTTTTGCAGAAAAAGGAGATGATCTTTACGGGAAACGGTCGTATCCGATACTCCAGAACCGTTGATGCTTCCGGAAATTTAATGCAGGAAACCCACAAGAAGTTATGGTTCATAACCGAATCCTATCCCGATAAAGAGAAGTATTACTGTAAGACACGCTGGAAACCCGGACAACGTGAACGCATCAGTTGTTATACCCAGAAACAATACAAGCAGAATGAAGCTGTTTATTATTACAATACTGACGGTACCATTGCTAAAATAGTGGATAATTTTACGACATTCCATACGCAGTATTATTACTATACCGATAACGGACTTTCTAAAATAGTCACCAAAGACCAAAATGACCGGATGGTTGATGAGCTGTTGATATCCTGTATTTCAAAAGATGAAAGAGGGACCTGTTTGAAAGAAAGCAGGGTTTCGGATGCAACTGGCCGTAAAGAAGAATGGCATTTTGTGCCTGTTTATGAGTGATTGGAGAGCACGATTTGATAAAAAAACTAACGTAATTAGCTTACAAAAATTAAAATTTGCACAAAATTTGATGTATATAAAAAACAATCATTACTTTTGTCTTAACTACTTATGAAAAAGACTGTTAACATATTAGAAAAAATACCAAATTACGTTTTTTGGGACTTGGACATGAACAAACTCAACATCCAGGAAGATTATGATGTTATAATATCTCGCATCCTTATGTTTTCAGACTTATCAAATATCACTGAAAATTTATTGTTTTTAGAAAATATCTATACTAAAGAAATAATAAAAAAAGTAGCTATATCTTCAACTGAACGGATTTCAGATGAAATTTGTTCAGTTACCTCAAAAAGATACAATATTTCTATCAAAAGTAAATTCAACAAGTATGTACATCTCTAATGAATTAGAGACAACTATTAAAGAATTACAACAATTAGATTCATTAAATAGTTTCTATTTAGCTGGTGGCAGTAATTTAGCAATAAGATATTCTCACAGGGAATCAATTGATATTGATTTGTTTTGCGAAAATATCATTGGTGTTAGTGGTTTTGAGCTAATCGAAAAAGAAATAAAAGAAACATTCAAAGACAGAGTCCTGTCTATTACTTATCCTACAAAACAAAATGATGAGCTCGTTTTTCTTCGAACTATTATTTCAACGAATAAAACAAATATTAAAGTTGAAATAATACAAGGATTTAAATTATTCAATCCAATTGAATTAATCAATGAAATAAGACTTGCCAGCGAGATTGACATAGGTCTTTTTAAATTAGATTCCATAACCAACAGATATGCAGAGAAAGATTTATATGATTTAGATTATATAACTGAAAACCGAAATCATTCTTTAAACAAACTAATGGAATTGTACGAAAAAAGAAAAAGCTATTATATTGAAAATGAGATAAACACAATATTCAGTTTATCAAATGAATATTGCCCTATTGAAAATACTGAATTATTGATTTTAGAAAATCACAAAAAAGACAAAGAAAGAATACCTTTCCATTCAGAATCAAAGCTAAAAAACAATAAAACATTACTTACATATCACAAGTCAAATTGGAAGATAAAAGTAAATACTTATTTAAAAGAGAATAAATAAAAAAGCATTCTTTACTACATTTTAAGCAATAATTATTGACTATCCTTTCCATTTTTTATTTACCATAAATAGAAATTATTTTCTATGAGAAATCCTGTTTAACATACCCGCCTATTTTTATATATTTGATTGCGGCAAAACCACTCACAATCAAATGAAAACAACGGACGACTTATTTGTATTGATAAAATCCCTGACTAAAACCGAGAAAAGGTATTTTAAAATTTACACTTCCAAAGGGAAAGATTCGTCTACGAAACACAATTACCTCAAGTTGTTTGATGCCATTGAAAAGCAGAAAACGTATAACGAGGAAGAAGTGATTGCTACCTTTTCAGACAGTAAGTTCATCAAACACCTGCCTTCGGAAAAGAACTACCTGTACAATCTGATTCTGAAGACGCTGCATTTGTACCATTCGGCGTCTGATGACAACATCAAAGCCGCGGAGTTGCTGCATTACTCTGAAATATTGTATAGCCGGGGACTTTTCAATCAAAGTGAGAAACTGATTGACAAATACAAAAAAGTGGCTTTGACCCATGAAATGCCGGTACAGTTAATCAAATCAACCCGTCACCGGATTGCTTTATCGTTACAATCATCCAAGAATTCCAAGAAACTGGAGCGGGAGTTAATCCAAACCATCCATGATTCGAAACTCGCTTTGGAAAAGATCCAGAACCTGCAGGAATACCGGGAATTATATGTCCAGTTTTTGCTACTGATCCGGAAAGAAGGAGAATACATCCGGAATGATTCGGGACAATCGAAATTCACACCCATCCTCAACCACCGTTTGATGTCTGACGAAAGTCTGGCACTCACCAATGATGCCAAGGCCATATTCCATTACATCAGCAATACCTACCAATATATAATCGGGGAAGGTTTGGAAAGCAATTACAACTACTATTCGGAACTGACCCAAAAAGAAGCATTTGATCTTTCCGAAGAAACCAGAAGACTTTCCAACTTCTGTGAAATCTGTATCAAAATGGGCAAGTACAGTGATGCCATGATCTTACTTGAGAAAATGAAATCATTGCCCGCCAAATCATTTCTGGAAAAAGGCAAACAGTTTTACCGGTATTATGACAATCTGCTCTCCCTGTATAACCAGACCGGGGAATTTGAAAAAGCTGAACAACTGGTTACTACGGTAAAAACAGGTATCAAACAATACGAAACCGTTATCCATAAATCCAAGATAATCAGTTTATACTTTCACTTTGCTTATTCCTATTTTGGCGTTAAGGATTATAAAAACGCGTTACAACAGATTCATTACATTGTAAACGACCCTTCTGATCTCCGAAGGGATATCCTTTGCCATACCCGCATGTTGCAACTTATGATTTACCTTGAGACCAATGATATGCTTTCGATAGAACATCTTGTAAAGTCCAGCCGTTATTTCTTTTCCACAAGGGAAAAACTGTATAAATACGAAGAAGCCCTTTTTTCATTCTTTAAGAGGATTTACCTGATTACGGATGAAAAAGAAAAAGCCAAATTATACACACGGTTACATTTAGAGCTCACCGCAATTTCCAGACCCTTTACTGAAAAGGAAATCAACTTTTACACCCATCAGATTAATTGGATTGAAAGCAAAATCAGCAACAGTTGTTTTGTTGAAACCTTAAAATCAAACCATAATTTATTCGCTTAAAAAACAGTTAGAAATCCAAAAAAGAATCATTTTATATTTCTCTTAATAACGGTCATCACACGCTGTAAACCATCTCTTTAGCCCAATCACCAAAACAATTAACCCATTGATTATCATAGATTTTACCTTTGCTTAAAAATTATTTAAAGTAAGCAGGCAGTTTGAATTCCAAAAGTTGGCCTAAATTTTACTTTCTTCCTTTTTCTTCCCTTGTTAGGTTTGCGCAACCAATTAAAAAAACTAACAATGAAAAAACTCTATTTTACGTTATTATGTCTTGGAATCCAGAGCATAATGACCTCACAGACAACCCTTGTAAATACCGGGTCCTCCTGGAAATATTTAGACAACGGTTCCAATCAGGGAACGGCATGGAGAGCCACAACCATAGATGAAACGGGATGGTTACAAGGAAATGCCCAACTGGGATATGGGGACGGAGATGAAGCAACCGTTGTGAGTTACGGACCGAGTTCTAGCAGTAAATACATTACCACTTACTTCAGAAGAACATTTACAGTTACCGATGCAAGCTTATACCTGAATTATACTTTAAACGTAAAAAGAGATGACGGCGTTGCTGTTTATGTGAATGGCAATGAAGTTTACAGAGATAATTTAGCAGCCGGTGCATCCAATACAACTTTAGCTACACTTGCCAGTGATGACGGGGCTGGCTTTCAGACTACAACATTACCGGCAGGCACATTTGTAACAGGGAGCAATACAATAGCGGTAGAAATCCACCAGAATGCGGCCAACAGTTCGGACATCAGTTTTGATTTAGGGCTTATCGGTAATACAACAGCTGCACCATCAGTTTCCCAGAAACATATCAGATGGGGAACTACAAAAAACACATTGGAAGGCTTAACTGTTTCATGGACAAATGCAACTACTGCCACCACCGATCAGATCAAATGGGGATATACGACCGGATATGAACAGGGAACTTCCAATGTTTCTTCAAGAGCGGGTTATGCGGCAGCTACGAATAAGTTTTTCAGCTTCACCTTTCCGGGTGTGTTGACCCCTAATGCAACGATATACTATTCACTGTATGATTCGGTATCCGGTGTTTGGTCGGCCCAGAAAACCTACACCACTTCCCCACCTTTGAATACCAATACCTTTTCGTTTGCGGCGGTGGGTGACAGCCGTACCAATGTAGGCGTATGGAATACCATTTCCAACTTAACCCATGCGAAGAATCCTGCATTTGTGGTATTCAACGGAGATATTGTAGATACCGGAAGTTCGGCATCACAATGGGATGCGTGGTTTGACAACGGATCAGGTCTGATCAATAATAAATTGATTTTACATGCCCAAGGGAACCATGATGTGGCATCAGCTTCATACTATCAGAACATATTTGATTTACCTAAAAACAATACTCCTGCCACTGAATTGTATTATTCAGTCGATTATGGAGAAGCTATTTTCATCTGTTTAAATTCGGAGACACCGGCTGATGCGGCTCAATATTCATGGTTGACCAGTACTTTGGCCGCCAATGCCAACAAGAAATGGAAAATCATTTCGTTCCACAGGCCTTTTTACACTGTAGGTCCACACGCAGGGGAGATGGATGCCCAATGGAACACCTGGTTTAAAGCCTTTGACGATTATGGGGTGGATTTACTTTTAACCGGTCACGATCATTTATATGAAAGATTCAAGCCTATCAACAGAAATGTAAGCACAACTGTTCCCGTAGCCAATTACGGCAGTTTAGCTGGGGAAGGCAGATGCCAGGTCGTTTGCGGAGGAGCCGGAGCCCCCTTGTACACACCGGGAACCTCTTCTTTATTGCAAGCGTTTAAATCAGATTACCATTATGTGATGTTTGATGTGACCAATACGACACTTTGCGGAACCGTTTATGATGATACCAATGCGGTTATTGATAATTTCTGTATCAACAAGCCGTATTTGTCGACTGACCCACCAAAAGAAACTTTCTATCCGATTAAATTGTATCCGAACCCGGTAAAAGAATCCTTCAAAGTGGACTATTCTTCCCCGAATACCGGAGATGTAAAAATCAACATCTATGATATCAAAGGAAAATTAGTTGCTTCGGAAAAGGCCATGAAAGAGAATACCGAATTCACCTACAGTTATAATGCTTCTTCATTAAAAGCAGGTGTATATGTATTTGAAATCCAGATGAACAACCAGAAAGACAGTTCGATCTTAATCCGTCAGTAATCACTGAAAAACTTACTATAACTATGCTGAGATTTTATATTGCAACTGTAAACGACAAACTGGAGATACTGGCCAAGATTGGTGTCTTCGGCACCTTTCTGGGACACGGGATCGTGGCTATCGGAGTCAATCCGAAATGGATTCCTTTACTGACCTGTTATGGATTCAGTGAAGAGCAGGCGGTTGCAATCATGCCACTCATTGGCATAGCTGATATTATTGTTGCACTTACTATTTTATTATATCCCATCAGGGCGGTCGTGGTTTGGGCGGTCCTGTGGGCCCTCATGGCTGCATTAAGCCGGCCGATATCCGGTGAACGGTTTGTGGAGTTTGTAGAGCGGTCGGCCAACTGGTGCCTGCCTTTACTGTTGCTTTTATTGCTTGGGATTCCCAATGACCTTAAAAGCTGGTTTAAAACAAAAGAATGAGAAAAAGAGGACCTTGAGTCCTCTTTTTGTTTTTAACTGATGAGACGGAAGCATTCCGTCTCTACTGCACTTTGATTGCACTTTGATTGCACTTGGCTTCGAGAACCTCAGCCACCGTTTTGCACTTACGGGCAAACCGGAACCGGGTATCTTTATTGTGTTAGTGAAAAAAATATTTGAGTTTAACCGCTGTCAGGGTTTGATACTTCGACAGGCTCAGTAACCGCAGCTGACAGGGTTGCTTTGCGGATTTTGACTTCATGAATTGACAGATTAAACCTAAAAAACAGCCCCGGAATTATACTACTTTCGGTATATTTGTAAACATCAGCACTAAAAACCGAAACCTTAAAATGAGAACACTTATTGTTATTCTATTTTTCACGATTTCCACTTCATTTTTTGCCCAAAGCAATGAAATTCAAGCATTATTTGAGGCTTGTTCCAAAGATGCAGTGCCTGATGATTTTGACTATTTTAATTTAGTCGATTCAAGTTTTATAATGACATTTGACAGATACGATTTGGATGTAGTAGATGATAAAGAATTTCTCGAAAAATACAAGGACTTTAATCCTGAAGAATTTGCCCAAAAAGCCAAATCAACAAAAAAAATCAACTGGCGCCAATTCAACCATCCAAAAGCCAGAATGTATTCTTTTGATTCCATTCCCAAATTTCCATGCTGTATGAGAAATAATATTGTCGTATTGAGTGATGAAGAATCGGTCCTGAAAATTAGTTTTGTTGCCTATAATCAACTCCGGATCGAAACCGGAAAAAACAGAAGCGAAGAAGAAATCAATGAACTAGCTGAAGCTGCGTGGGATCATTATGAAAAAAGTACCGCAAAAGAAAAGAAAGTGTATTTCAAATTTTCGACACCTGTCTTTTCCGAAAATAAAAAGTATGCATTGATTAAGATTAACAATTCCGGGAGTGGAAAATATTATGTTTACAAATTAGAGAATGGGCTATGGAAAAACATATACCGATTTGGATATTGGGTGGGCTAGCAACTCCAATCAATCTTTCCCCATTTCATTTATTTAAACCTAATTCCACGCCAATACCACTTTAGCACAAAAGAAACCATTTCATAATTATGATCTTAGCCTTTGACACTTATTATTTTGAGGACAGCGCCAAAACCGTTTGTATCCAATTTGAGGAATGGACAGACAGTACTGTTACCCATACTTATGAAGAAACATTATCGGGCATTGAAGAATATAAATCAGGGGAATTTTACAAGCGCGAGCTACCCTGTATTTTGAGTTTACTCAAACAGATAGACTTATCAACCTGTGAAGCCATTGTCATAGATGGTTTTGTTGTATTGGATGACGAACAGAATCCGGGGCTTGGTGATTATTTACACACTAGTTTAGAGGGCAAAATACCCGTTATCGGCGTAGCCAAAAACAACTATTCCAAAATTCAGGAATACCAAAGGGAGATTTTCAGGGGAGACAGCCAAAAAGCTTTGCATATAACCGCAAAAGGGATTGATATTGACCAAGCGGCCGGATTTATCCAGAGCATGACCGGACAGTACAGAATACCGGATTTACTAAAAAAAGTGGATGGAATCGGGAGAGGGAATGTTTAAAGCCAAACTTATAATTATGAAAACACTAACCGAGAAATTTCATGTTTTACAAAAGTTAAACGAAAAAACAAAAACATTTATATTCCAACCGTGTTTAAATGCGGTTGAAATTGAAAAATTCGAATCCAAATTCAATATTAGTTTACCGGAAGACTATAAATACACCATTAAAAATCTTGCAAATGGGATCTACTACAACGGACTGGAATCTTTACGTGTTTTTGAGAAAATGGATCCTGACAATGCTTTTTTTCTTCAGGACGAATATGTCTGGTCTGAATTTCCTTTAGACAAAAGGTTATATTTTGGTTATCCGGGCCAGGACATACAAAAAGAAGAAGATGAAGAGTCGTGGTATCCTTATGAGACAGAGTATGTTAATGACTCAAATCCATATAATAAAGGAGGAACCACATACAATACGATAAACATTCTTTCAACAGGATGTGGAGGATATGATTTCATTGTTGTTAACGGAAAGGAAAAAGGAAATATATGGTGCTATAACAAGCTTTCAAATAATGATATTTATCCTCTGTATAATTTCGAAAAAAATATGAAACGAATTAGCTTTGGAGACTGGCTTTTATTTACAGTTGAGAAATTGATTGATTTTGAACAGAAGAAAATCACTGACAACAATCCATAACTTGAATTAAACTTAAAGACAAGGATTTTAATTCTTTAAAAGAAGTGTGTTTGAGTTATATCAGTAAAATCAAGTGATATCCGGCACCTCCTAAAGAATTCCAACCATTGCATGAAAAGAAAGCTAACCAAAACCGAATTAAGAGAAATCAACACCGGACTGCCTCATATCAAAAAACAATTGTACGAAAACAGGGAGCTTTACCAATCAATTTGCATCAGTGTCTTTGAAAAACCGCTTAAAGAGGAAGAATGTTGGCAAATTTATGATACAGATAAAAAAACAATTGCAGAGAGAAGAAAAAAACTGGAAGATGTGTTGGTTGATTTTTTCAACTTAACCGATGTTTATTTGTGGAGACATAAAAGACATTACAGAATTTTGTTTTACAAACCCGGCTCACTCCAGAACCTACTCAGACATTGCGACATCCTGAATCAGACCTGGGAAAGTGGTCACCGTTATGATATTCTTTTACCTGAATATTCTGCTGTTTACAGTGAAGAATGGGATTGGACGACAATAATTTGGTACAGGGATTATGAAAAGATCAAGCCATTATTAGAGGCCGTTAAAAAATCTGGATTGTATTTTTACCGTTAGAACCCGGTTGATTCTGTTTGAAATAAAAAAAGCCCAAACATAAGTCTGGGCTTTTTTGTGCGGGTGATAGGAATCAACCTCCCAATTAAGTAAAATTAAATCGAATTAAAAAAAATTATAAAGCCTATATTTGGCGAGGTTTTTGCTAAAATCACAATAAAAGCAAACCTCCTTTAATTAAGCTGAACTAATAAATTTCGGGGAATAATAGGGGAATACAAAAATGCAATACATAAAATATGGCAACAAGTAAATTCAGAATTAAAACCTCAAACGATTGGAATACTATTTTTTATCGTTTCAAACACAGCAATAAGTTTGATATTGAGTGCTCAACTGGAATACAAATTCCCAACAAGCGTTGGAGCAATTCAAAACAAGAAGTTTTACAAACCAACGATATAAACTTTAAAGAAATAAACCTTAAACTCAAAGACCTTGATTCAAAAATAAGGAAAGATTTTGAAGATGCAAAACTCAAATCTGAGACCATTAATACTAATTGGTTAAAAACAAAAATCAATGTTTTTTTTAATCGAGAAACCAATAATGACACAATAAATTCAAGCATTTTTTTAACAAACTATATAGTTTCATTTATCGAAGAATCTAAAACAAAGAAAACTAGAAACAATACTCCAGTAAAACCAAGAACAATTCAACATTACAATACAACTTTAAATAAAATTATAGCCTTTGAGGAGCATATTGGCAGTAGAGTAAAATTAACTGACATAACTATTTCATTTCATACAAAATTTCTTGAATTTCTTGAAAACAAACAAAAACTAAACCCAAATACAATTGGCGGATATATTGATGACATCAAATTATTTTGTAATAATGCTGATAAAAAAGACATACAAATTTCTAAAGAATTTAAACTTTCAGAATTTTATACCCCATCTAACAAAACAAAAGACGTTTATCTCAAAGAGGATGAAATAAATTCAATATTTAGTTCAAATTTTGAACAGGACTACTTGGACAATGCTAGAGATTGGCTAATAATTGGATTAAGGACAGGATTTAGGATTTCAGACTTTTTAAAGCTTACAAAAAAGAATCTAATACATGGCTTTATTGAAAAGCAAACCATAAAAACAGATTTTCCTGTAATTATACCTATCCACAATCAAGTGAAATATATTTTAGAAAAGCGTAATGGAGATTTCCCCAGAAGAATAAGTGACCAAAAATTTAATGACTATATCAAAATTATTTGTAAAGAGGTTGGAATTTCAGAAATTGTCGAGGGAGCAAAAATTGTTGAGATTGAGATTAAAGAAAATGGTAAAAAGAAAAAAATACATAGAAAACAATTTGGAAAATT
This sequence comes from Flavobacterium amniphilum, assembly GCF_023634845.1. GTDB lineage: Bacteria > Bacteroidota > Bacteroidia > Flavobacteriales > Flavobacteriaceae > Flavobacterium > Flavobacterium amniphilum. Next base: position 321,724 of record NZ_JAMLJL010000003.1, read on the forward strand.
CCCAAAGCATGAATTAGTAACATCACACATTTGTAGGCGGTCATTTGCAACAAATTTATATGGTAAAATTGACACGCTTACTATTATGAAAATTACTGGTCATCAAACAGAAGCCCAATTTTTGAGTTATATTAAAATCACTCCGAGAGAATATGCTGAAAAGTTAAAAGCATATTGGAAAAATGCTTCAACAATTATGTCAGAATAAATTCCTTTAAATAGTTATAGGCTTTTATAGAGTATACAAATCAAAAAACAATATAAGGAACGTAGTTTAAGAATTGCCGAATAAATCAAGAATTGATTTTAGTATCTGTGTCTTGTTCTGAAATAATGAAAACTGGTTTTTCTTTTGGTTGGAATAATACTTTAATTCAAGTAAAATGGCTGGTTTTCAATGTTTTTTGTTATTTATCAATATAAAAAACTGGTTGTCATTTTAGCTGAAACTGGTTTCTGTTTTTGATAGTGACAAAACAATAAGTACATACTTAAAAAGTATTGCAATACTATCGCCCGCGCTTTAAAAACATATAAAGACATGTAAATTAAGAATTTATAGATTTTTTTTGTTTTGGTTTTTGCTGAAAAATTGCCGAAATTTTTCTTTCTTTTTTAAATTTTTCAGATAGAAAATTGACAGAAAAAAATATTATTCCAAATCTTATTCAATCTGAAGGGAATAAAAAAATACCGAATAGTGCAACATTTAGCTTAATTTAAACTATTTTTCATTTACATATCCAAAATGACTTTACCATTCCAATTAATATGTAAATGTAATTTCCATTTATTCAAGAAAACTTTTAATTTCATGTTTTTACATTTTTGATGATTAATTTTAAAGTCTCTTTTTCGTTATAATATGTAAAGTAAATAAAGACCAATAATAAAGGTATTCCTACATAATAATTTTCTCTAAAACCATAAAATGAAATTATGGAAAATACTATTGAAATCATGAGATAGCCAGCTATTTTTTTTATATCATAAGGAATAGGATAATATTTATTTCCAAAATAATAGGAAACAAACATCATGCTTCCGTATGCCGAAATTGTTGCAATCGCAGACCCGTAATAACTCATAGTTGGAATTAATAAAAAATTAAGGATTAAAGTTACAAATGCACCAAAAACTGAAATATAAGCACCTATATATGTTTTGTCAATTAGTTTATACCATACTGAGAGATTAGTATAAATTCCTAGAAAAAAATTAGCTAAAATTATCAGAGGCACAACTTTCATAGCTTCCCAATATGATGAATCTCGAATCATCATAAATTTAAAAATGTCTGCAAAAACAATCACAAATAATAAAATAAATGAGCCTAGTATAACAAAATATTTTGTTATAGTTGCATAAGTCTGAGGAGCATCTTCATTTGAAGAATGACTAAAAAAAAAGGGTTCAATACCTAATGTGTATGCTGTCCTGTAAAGAACCATAAATAGCCCTAACTTATAACATGCTGAATAAACACCTACTTCAGATTCAGCGATTTTAACAGGCAATAATTTTGCTAGAAGAATTTTATCAAACTGTTCATTTATTGCAAATGCAATACCCGCTACTAAAATAGGTGAACCGTAAAGTATCATTCTCTTCCATAAATCAAAATCAAATTTCCATTTAATTTTAAAATAAATAGGTGATAGTATAATGAAAGTAACCAAACTTGCTATAATGTTAGATATAAAAATATAACCTATTTGAAAGTCTTCAAAATAAAGTAATTTTAAAAACCCATTGGGTTGTGTTTTTGCAATTCGAGGTAAATAAATTAAAAACCACACATTCAAAGAAAGGTTAATTATTACATTCCCTATTTTGATTATTGCATATTGCATAGAATTTTGATTAGCTCTCAATCTTGAAAATGGTATAATTACAAGTGCATCGAGTACCAAAATCCAAATTGTGAAATTTATATATTCAACGTCTATTCCCAAAAAAAGAGCTAGTGTTTTTTGGTATAAGAGAGCTATAATCAAAAAACTAATTGTCGAAGAGAAAATTGAAATAATAGATGTCTCCAAAACGTTTTCTTTATCAGATTCTGTGTTGTAGAACCTAAAAAAGGTTGTTTCCATTCCATAAGCTAATACTACATTAAAGAAAATCATATAGGCAAAAACTTCTGTAATTTTACCATAGGCAACTTTTGGAAGTAAATCTGTATAGAGAGGGACTAATAAAAAACCGAACATTCTAGGTAAAACAGTTGCTAATCCATAAATGGCGGTTTGCTTGAAAAGGTTTTTATATAAACTCAAAACATTAAATTTAAAATATTGTACTATTTGTTAAATTAATTAAATACATGTATATTAATAAGTTTCATTACTCTTTTTCATCTTTTTATCAACCTCAAGCAATTTGCGAAGAAAAGCAATCTCATCTTTTAGAGTTTTAATATGATCTTTGTCTGATTGAAAAACAGTAAAATTATATGCTTCAACATCTCGATTGTCAATTTGATTCCTCCTTTTTGAAAAATCTTCTGCAAATAGGTATGAAACATTAACATCTAAAACTTCAGATATTTTTCTTAATTTGGGAACGGTTAATCTTTTATCATCTTTTTCTAAACGACCATAATTACTTTGTGTAATAATTAATTCCATAGCCATTTTTTCTTGCGAAATATTCTTTTCTTCTCTTAATTTTCTTATTCTTAATCCAACTGTATTCATTACGTAAATATATAAGTGCGAAAATACTTGTTTATATTTAAAATATAGATTGTGGATTTAAAATTTTTCTCTTTTTTTTACATAAATTATCGTGCAAAAAATTCTTTACCAAGTGCACGTGGGAAATTACAGAAAGATTGTCATGAATAGTTTTAAATCAAGTATTAATCATCTAAAAAAATGAAGATGGAAAACAAAAAATTAAGCTTAGATGCCTTCAAACAAATGGCAGAAAGCGTGCAAACTGAAGACGTGATGAGACAGGTCGAAGGTGGACTAGAAGGTTGGGGAGACTGTCACGGTTACTGGGGCAAATTAGGGAAGTATTTTGAAATGGGTGATCCTATTCACGCTAACTACCCATAATTAATAATATTGTTCAAGAAACTAATAACCCGAGCCAAACTCGGGTTATTTAATTTTAATAAAATATACATACAATGAACAATCCTCTATACGAAATTTCAAAGCCCTTTTTAGAAGATGGTAGCTCAAAAATCATTTTAAATTTTAAAATTCTTCTTTACAAGCAGAATGAAAGAGTATTTGAAATATTAGATTTTGAAAATAACCTAATATATAATGAGCCAACTCTATCATCTTTTTTTAATACTGAGGTTAATGAATGCCAATCAATAGAAAGCATACTTTATGGATACTCAAAAGGAAATATTCAAATAGAATTATTTACTGATGAATTTGGGAGAGTTTATCTACCCAATGTCGGTTGGTTTTTGACCACTTTTCAAAATGAATCTTTAATTTTTGACAAACAAACTTTCACATTAAAAAAAGGAGACACGAATATTAATTTCGATTTTGAAAAGCCAGCTTTAATTGAAAACACAAAAATTGAAATATACAAATACTCATTACCTCTTCTCAAACAATGTTATATAAACGTAAAAAAAGAACAGATTAATGTAGAAATAGAAGATATTACTAAAAGACATCTAAAAAATTTGACAAAAGCTTATCATATAATAAAAGAAAATATACCTACTCAATTTGAGCTAATTGAAAAATATGCCCCTAAATGTGTGATTTTTAACGTAGACACCTACCAGCGAAACTCTTTCGCTTCTAACAAAGCTCTTGGTGTTGGTTTTTACAATGCCTATCAAGAGGATTATGATGAAGTATTTTTTGTAGATGATATTGCACATCAGACTGGTCATGCAATTTTTAATTCTATGATTTATGAAGATAGTCGTTTTTTTAAAGTTGATAAAAACTTTACTCTTGAAACATTGACAATGCCAGATGGTTCACTAACAGAAAAACGTAGCTTATTAGTTCTTTTCCATGCACTATATACTTATTATTCAAGTTTTTTATGCTTAGATTCATGTCTTGAAAATAATGTCTTTAACACAAGACAAAAGCACGAAGCTCTTGGTAGAATAGCATTTTATATAAATAAATGCTGTAGGGATTTGTTACTTTTCGATAATCCAATACATTTGGACACAAAAGCTAATCAGTATTTTACTGAAGAAGGTATAATTATATATAATGAACTTAAAAATAAATGGAAAGAAATGCATCAAAAATGGTTTGAAAAAGTTAAAAATTTTGACTTGAGTAATCAGCCTTACAACTTTACCTTTTCCGAATTTATTGAACTCAATCCTTTAAAATAATACAACATGATAATGATAAGACTAATGCTCTTTTTAATATTATTTTCCACTTCATCTTGTAATTCTCAATCAAATTCAAAAGAGAAGAAAATTCGACAAGAAGAAATAATTAAAGAGCATTTAGAAAAGGGCGCATGGCGTCACATGATGTTTTCAAAAGAATGGCAAGAAAATATTGATTTAGGTTTGAAAAAAGATAGTACTATTGCCTATTTATGGCAACAAAAAGCTATGCCTTATTTTAAGCTAAGAAAATATGAAATAGGTATGCCTCTTATTGACAAAGCAGTAAAATATGATGCACAAAGATGGCAGCCGTATAGAGCATTTATTAAATGTATTTTTGCAAAAACATATACAGAAGCAATAGCCGATTTTGAAGATTGTAAAAAAAAATTTGGAAACAATTATGAAATGGATCATACTTACAATTTTTATATTGCTTTGTGTAAGTTGCAACTTAATCAGTATGATGAAGCGGAAAAATTACTTTCTGATTACATAAACGAAATGCTAAAAAAAAATGGTGAAGATTGGGTACATCCGACGGCTTTGTTTTATTATGGCATCTCAAAATATGAACAACAAAAATGGGTAGAGGCAATACACGAATTTGACAGAACTTTAAAATCATATCCAAATTTTTCAGATGTAAAATTTTATAAAGCTTTATGTCTTATGAGGCTTAATAAAGAAAAAGAAGCTAAGCTTTTATTTGAAGAAGGTGAAAAAGATGCTAAAACAGGATACACAATAAATGAAGATAATGCAGTTTATGAAAAATATCCCTATCAAGTAATATGGAAATAAATAAAATTCATCTTAGTTAGAAAATTTAGAAAAACAAGATTCCCAATAATTAAAGAATTGCATTAAATTAAAACAGATGAAAAATATTTACAATCTTAAAGTGATTGATGATTACCAATTTTAACAATCGTTTTAAAGGTTAATAAAAATAGTAAAAGTAAATGTTAAAAAAAGAATTTCCTCATTTTAGACAATTAGACCATAAAGATTGTGGTCCGACTTGTTTACGGATGATTGCTAAACATTATGGTAAAAATTTCTCAAGAGAATTTCTTAGAGACAAAGCAAGTATAACACGAACTGGTGTCACTATGGCAGGTATATCGGAAGCTGCTGAAGCTATAGAAATGCGAACATTGGGTATGCGTATTTCCTTAGAAAGTTTGATTACGGAAGCACCTACTCCTTTTATTGTACCATGGAGGCAAAAACACTTTGTGGTTATTTATAAAACGACAAAAAATAAAATTTATGTTGCAGACCCGGCACAAGGATTACTAAGTTATTCTCACGAAGATTTCAAGAAAGCTTGGACTACAAAAAATGAAGATACAGGTTTTGTATTGCTGTTAGAACCAAACTCTCAGTTCTATGTTTTAGAAGAAGACCAAAATAAAATCAAAGGATTCTCTTTTTTAATCCCTTATTTTAAACCTTATAAAAAATTAATTCGACAGTTATTTATAGGTTTATTAGTAGCTACAATTATCCAGTTTATTTTACCTTTTTTGATGCAAACGGTTGTTGATGTAGGTGTAAATAATCGTGATATTCCTTTTATTTATCTTATACTTATATCTCAACTCGTTTTAATATTATCACAAACTTTAGTTAGTGTTTTTAGAGAATGGCTTTTAATACATATTACCAGTCGTTTTAATATAAAAATGATTTCTGATTTTTTGTTTAAAATGTTAAAACTCCCTGTAAAATATTTTGACACAAGGAGTGCTGGAGAACATTTACAGAGAGTTACAGACCACACCCGTATTCAGAATTTTGTTTCCTCATCATCTTTGAATATGCTATTTTCGATGATAACTTTTATAATCTTCAATTGCATTTTAGCATATTATAATCTAAAAATATTTTTTGTTTTCATAACTGGAGCTATACTATATGTTGGCTGGACATTTTTTTTCTTAAAAAAGAGAGCAGATTTAGATTATAAACGTTTTGATGAAACATCGCAAAGTCAAAATAATCTATTGCAAATAATTAGTGGAGTAAAGGAAATAAAAATAAATAATTCTCAAAGAAAGAATCGTTGGAAATGGGAGTATAACCAAATCAGTCTTTTTAAAACCTCTTTAAGTACTTTGAAATTGGCTCAATATCAAACTATCGGGTCTTCATTTATCAATGAATTGAAAAATGTTATAATTACATTTTTGGCAGCAAAAGCCGTTGTTGACGGCAATCTAACTTTAGGAATGATGATTTCAACTCAATATATTGTAGGACAATTAAATTTACCTTTAAGCAATTTCATAACTTTTGTCCAAACTTGGCAAGATGCAAAAATAAGTTTAGAGCGATTGTCACAAGTTCATACAAGAGATGATGAAGATATAGTCTCTGCCAATAAAGCTAAAGAGTTACCTAATAATAAAACAATTGAGATAAAAGATTTATCTTATAGATACGGAGGAAAATCAACACCATTTGTTTTAAAAAACATTAATTGTATTATACCTGAAGGTAAAACTACCGCTATTGTTGGTGCTAGCGGAAGTGGTAAAACTACCTTAATGAAATTATTACTTAAATTTTATGAACCCACAAAAGGAAGTATTAATATTGATTCTGTTGATTTAAAAAACATCAACAATGACTTTTGGCGTTTAAATTCTGGAGCAGTAATGCAAGATACTTTCATGTTTAATGATACTATTGGTGGTAATATTTCAGAATCCGAACAAAATGAAATTATTGATAGAGACAAATTAAATAATGCTGCTTATGTTTCTAATATTGATGATTTTATTCAAAAATTACCTAATAAATATAATACAGAATTGGGTTCATCTGGTATTCGTTTAAGTGGGGGGCAAGAGCAAAGAATCATGATAGCAAGAGCAGTTTATAAAAACCCCTTTTATCTTTTCTTTGATGAAGCGACAAGTGCTTTAGATGCCAATAATGAAAAAGTAATAATGGAAAAACTAAACAATTTTATAACTGGTAAAACAGCCATAATAGTTGCACATAGGTTAAGTACTGTAAAAAATGCTGATAATATTATAGTCCTAGAAAATGGTGAAATTGTTGAACAGGGAACTCACGATGTCTTAACTAGCTTACGCGGAAAATATTATGAATTGGTAAAAAATCAACTAGAATTAGGAAATTAGTATGGAAGAAACGAATGATGGCTTAAAAATTTATAGTGAAGAAGTTAGGGATGTTCTTTCTAACCCACCAAAAGCAATTTTAAGATGGGGTAACACTATATTGTTTGGTTTTATAATGGTGTTAATTTTGATTTCTTGGTTTATAAAATATCCTGATGTAATTAATACTCAAATAATTATTACAACCAACGTACCTCCTGAAAAGTTAGTTGCCAAAGTACCTGGTAAAATTGAAACTATTTTTGTTAAAGACAAAGTAAATATAAATCAAAATACACCTTTAGCTATTATAGAGAATTCGGCTAATTATAGAGATGTATTTTTGTTAAAAAAAATTCTTGACACTTTCAATATTGATAAGGATAAATTCCCTTTTGACAAATTAAATTCGGCTCAACTTGGAGAAATAGAAAGTGCCTTTGCAGTTTTTAAAAGAGAATACATCGCTGATGAACTCAATACAAAATTGCAACCTTATCAAGTTGAGGGCAATGCCCAAAATTATGAAGCTTTACAACTAAAAGAGCGCTTAAATTTATTAAAGTCTCAAAAAGACATCAATCAAAATGAGCTTACACTTTTAAAAAACGATTTAAAGCGTTACGAAATTTTATACAAAAAAGGGATTATTGCTACTCAAGAAATTGAGAAACAAAAACTACTGTACTTGCAAGCGCAAAAGAGTTATAAAAGTTTGCTAAGCAATATTTCACAATTAAAATCGTCTTTAAATGAACTTAATAGAAACAGTAAAACCACACAAATTAATGAAAGTAAGGAAAATATAAATTTGGAGCGTAATGTCATACATGCTTTCTATCAACTCAAAAAAGTGATAAGGGATTGGGAGTTAAATTATGTTTTACGATCGTCAATTGATGGCAAAGTTACTTTTTTACAACTTTGGGCAGAAAATCAAACCGTAAATGCTGGGGATAATGTATTTGCAATAATTCCATCAAACGAAAGTGGCTATATTGGAAAGGTGAAAGCAACAGCGCAGAATTCGGGAAAAATAAAAATCGAGCAAACTGCAAACATCCGATTGGCAAACTATCCTGATAGAGAATTTGGAATGATTAAAGGAACTGTTAAAGCAATTTCTCTAACTCCCGACAAGGATGGAAACTTACTTGTTAATATTTCATTACCTAATGGGTTAGAAACTTCATACAAAAAAAGGATTGCTTTTCAACAGGAAATGAGTGGAACTGCTGATATTGTCACTGAAGATTTAAGGCTGATAGAGCGTTTATTATATCAATTTAGAGATATTTTTAAAAGGTGAGTAATTTTTAAAAGCCATGCAACTGCAATGTTAAATGGCTTTTTTTTAGCCCTTCAAAAAGTATAAAAATGATTATATAATTATTTTTCTGAAAACATCTTCCAAATCATTATTGTAAACCCTTTCGAGTTTTAATTGTTCGTCAGTTTTACCCTCGGTCATATCCCATATTTTGACATTGATTCTCAATGAAACAAAAAGTGGTATTTTATTTAAAATTATATTGACCGCATTTTCGTTCATATCGGGAATGATTAACACATTATGACCTATTAAACAACTTACTTTATTTTCTGTTAATCCGTTAATTCCACCATAAGCCACCCAAACATATTGAGGAAATAAAATGTAGCCTATAATAGCCGTTTTTTCGCTTTCTGTTAATACAATTATTTTCTTTGCCTTAATTTTATCATCAATCAAATGTTCACCAAATAAACAGTTGAAATAACCATCATCATTTTTATAAGGAACTTTAAATTTATTGGTTCGTTTACCGTTTGTATCATAGTACGCAATTTTAGCTTTTTGAACATTCAAATCGGTGTTAATGCTCCAAAATATTATACCTCCGTCTTTACTTGTTCCTAAAGCGTAAGTTTCTTTTGCATCTTCAGTCTTTAAATCCCCATACTTTTTGCGTAAATATTGCAAAAGATTGTTTTCGGGATTTACTTTGAAGTACTTCCATATTATGGATTCATCAATATATTTTTGAGCGATTTCTCTATTTGTAAAAGTTACTTTTGGTTCTCTTTTGGGTTTATTAATTGGAGCTAAAGAAATGGAGGCAAATCTATGCTCTAAATCATTCCAATAATATTCGTTTTCATTTTCATCAATGTATATTGAGGGTGGTAATGTTGCTTTTCCGCAGGAATGGCAATAACCAAATTCCTCACTTAGATTTTTATAGTTTACGAACTTGCCATCTGTGTTGCTTTTATGGCAACAAGGCGTTGTTATTTTGCGATTTCGTTTCACATCAAAAACAAGCTCTATTTCTCTTTTTTGTAACATTTTTTAGATTTTGTTCTGCAACCTGCAACTTGCAACTTTTGAAAAAAAGTCTGTTAAGCATTAATTTTACTGGCAGTTCAAAGATTTCACTGTTTAGTTTCAAGTTGCAGGTTTCATCAACTCATTATTCCATTTCCTTGAAATGGTTGATTTATTTATACCCGTAATTGCAATAACATCTTTCTGACTGGCATTGTTTTTTATGGCCAGTCTAATGATTTCTTCAGCTGTTGGTAGTTTCTCTTTTTGGGTAATATTTTCATCTAAAACAATTTTGAAGTTTATATAATAAAATTCAAGAATCAGGATTGCAATTTCAATGGTATCAATACTTATTTTACTCTGGTAGTCCTGCTTTTCAGAATTTAAAATTAGGTGTGTTAACAGGCTTAATTTATGAATGTTAATCATCATTTTTGAAATATACTCTTTACTTAAATCTGTTGCTTTGTTTTGACGATTTATTAATTCCTGTGAATAGTCAAAAAGGCGTTTATTGGCTTTCAAATCAAGTGCTATTTGTAAATCATCCATCTCGAAAGTGTTTTCTATTTCGGTACGGTAATTTAGAAGATTGATTAAGGATTTAGAATAGTTCTCATATACTTCAGTAGAAATATCATTTCTTGACAATTGGTCATTCATTGTGAGCTTATTGGTAAAGAGGATTCTGTCGATTAATCCGCTTTCTAAATTTCCATCTGCAAATAGTTTCGGTACAAATTGATGTTGAATTGAGCCTAACAAAGTAGGATATGATTTTTCAATCCTAAAACTCTCCGTTGTTTTGCGTGATATATCAATATGTTTATTGGTATTTCCCTGTAAAAAGAAAGTTCTCCAAGCCGTGCCCTCCGTACTGTTTTTATTTGCCATTTTTTCAATGATGAAATAGAGTTCATCTACAAAAATCCCAACGGAATATTTGTTCTTATAGTGGGTATATATTGCCGATTCAATAGTGGCATCCTGAAGAAACAATTGCTTTCTGTCAATCTTTTCAATTTCTTCTAAATCTGCATTGTTTCTTTTAAACTCCTTATATTTTTCATTGTCATATTTTACTAATGGTAAAGTAGCTAAATCCATAGCAGGGGATTTACTATCCCCACGGCTTCCGATTATTGCAAAATACAAATTGGCATAGTTTACATATCCCATTGCTTTAATTGAAAAGGCAAGACCACCAGCGTTACTAAAGGCAAACAATATGGAGCTTAACAAATATTCTTTGGGTATTCTCTTTAATGTAAATGCTTCATTAATTAACGACTTAATTTCAACAGGCATCTTGGAAATTATTTCCTCCAATTGATTAATAGCAATTTCTTTGTTAGTCTTAAAAGCATTCGCAATTTTATTATCAATATCGCTCAAACTATTTATTTCCATAATCATAATTTAGATGATTCTACAATTGCAATGGTGCGTTTGTTTTCATTGCAATTAGTTTTCTTTAATCTTTTGTTTGTCTACTTACTGAATTAGAATACATTACAGAACCATTGCAATGATATTTAAAGATAATTGCAATGGTTTTTTAGCAATACGATTTAGATAATCTCTATTGAGCAGGGAATTTATTCATTTGCTGTAAAGCAGTTAAGACTTCTGCTTTTTTGTAGCGTACTTTATTACCAATTCGGTAGGCGGGAATAATATCGTCTTTAGTCCAAGACCATAAGGTTACAAGTGAAACTGAAAGCATTTTAGCTGTTTCTTCCCTTGTTAGTAGTATTTCGTTATCGGGATTTTGCAAAGTAGTAGCATATCCTTTTAGAGCCTGAGTAACGTCCTTTACGATTTCATTTTTAAAATCATTAGCGTTGATGTTCTCGATTTGCAAGATTTCTTTAGCCATAACTTAATTGTTTATTTTAATTAATTATGACACAAACTTAATCTGGTCGAATGGGATTAAAACTATTAGGGTAACCCTGTGAGTTACCCTAATAGTTTTTTAATAATTTCATCTGCTTTTTTTCTGTCGTTTAAAAGTTTATCCGAATTTTGAGAACTTTTTTTATCAAGTTCAAGATAAATCTTTTTAATGTTATCCTTATTCTTTCCAAGTAGGTAGCTGAGAATCTCACCTTTTTTGGTGGCACTTATACTGCTCCAGTCTTTCATGTTTATAATTTCTTCAAGAAGAAAAATCTGCAATGAAGTATCAACAAAATTTGATTTCTGTTTAGTGTCTTTAAGTGTATTAATCTCTTCTTTACAAAAGTCTATTTGGCTTTTAATGGTATAATATTTTGTCCACATACTCAAAATATCCTTAGGAATATCTGATATTTCAAAATCTAAAGTTAAATACTTCTGAATAAAAGTGCTTTCTCCACTAAGACAATCAAAAATTAATTCCTGCCAATTTTCAAATCCATTAAATTCTTTTATTTCTGCATAAACAAGATATTCGGATTCATTTTTAACCTGTGAATATAAATCCTTATGTTTTTTCTCTAAGTATTTTATTTTATCATCGTTCTCAATTCGTCCTTGCAAATTGGTTAAAATCTTGTTTAAATCAAACTCTAGGTTAGTTACAACGACTTCTACAAAAAAGCGGATAGATATATATATTTCTTTTAAGATGTCTTGATTTATACTATATTCTTTTGATTCCAAAGTTATCAAAGTATCAAACTCTATTGAATTTGTTTTTTCGTTGTCAGTTAAAGATTCATCTTCAATAAAAACATTTTTCAGAACAAGGTTTTCTATATTTGAAAGTTCAAGTTCTTCGGGTTTAAATTTCTTTACAAATTTTCTGTCTTCAATTTCCTGATAATCGAAATTCATTTTACGGGATTTTTACTTATTTACATTTTCAAAAATAAACTTTTGCAATTAACAATAGCATTAGTCCTTTCAGTTCTCTTAATCTAAATTAATCAAATTAAATATATTTACATTTGATAAAAGATTTTGGGGAATTATCGGGGAATATTAAAATAAAAAATCTCTAAATCCTTTATTTACAAGTCTTTAGAGATTTTTAAAGTGCGGGTGATAGGACTCGAACCTACACGCCTTGCGGCACCAGATCCTAAGTCTGGCACGTCTACCAATTTCGCCACACCCGCAGGGTTTGTAGTACTTGGTGTTCTTGTGAAACACTCATTGTACTGGCGTTTGTGGGTGCAAATATAGACATATTTTTTAAATTCCAAACAAGAAATGAGAAAAAACAGATTTTTTTTAAACGCAGCCGAATTAACATAAAATTGCCATTTGTGTTTTGCCGTCGGGAATTTACATTTTGCTATCTTTGGCATCTACTATTCAAGCAAAAAACAATGGAAAACATAAAACAATACGTTCAGGATAATAAAGAACGTTTTTTAAACGAACTAATCGATTTATTAAAAATCCCTTCAGTGAGTGCCGACAGTGCTTATGCACAGGATGTGATTGACACGGCAAACGTGGTAAAAGCCAGTCTTGAAAAAGCAGGCTGTGATGTGGTGGAATTGTGCGAGACACCGGGTTATCCCATTGTTTTCGGAGAAAAGATAATTGACAAATCGTTACCGACAGTATTGGTTTATGGTCATTACGACGTTCAGCCGGCAGATCCGATGGAATTATGGACTTCACCTCCTTTTGAGCCGGTAATCAAAACCACCGAGTTACACCCTGAAGGCGCTATTTTTGCCCGTGGTGCTTGTGACGACAAAGGACAGATGTACATGCACGTAAAAGCATTTGAATACATGATCCAGAACAACTGCCTGCCTTGTAACGTAAAATTCATGATAGAAGGAGAAGAGGAAGTAGGTTCTAAAAGTTTAGGTTGGTTCGTAGAGAGAAACCAGTCTAAATTAGCGAATGACGTTATTTTGATTTCAGATACGGGAATGATTTCCAACCAGCAGCCATCCATCACAACAGGATTGAGAGGTTTGAGCTACGTGGAAGTCGAAGTGACCGGACCAAACCGTGACTTGCATTCCGGATTATATGGAGGTGCCGTGGCCAACCCTATCAATGTACTGACTAAAATGATTGCCTCGTTACATGATGAAAACAACCATATCACCATCCCGGGCTTTTATGACAAAGTGGAAGAACTTTCAACAGAAGAAAGAGCACAGATGGGCAAAAGACCATTCAGCCAGGAAGCCTACAATAAAGCACTTGACATTGCTGAAGAATATGGTGAAAAAGGATATACTACCAATGAAAGAAACTCCATCCGTCCAACTTTGGATGTAAACGGAATCTGGGGTGGCTACACCGGTGAAGGAGCCAAAACCGTTATCGCCAGCAAAGCTTATGCTAAAATCTCGATGCGTTTGGTTCCGAATCAGGACTGGGAAGAAATCACTGAATTATTCCAGAAACACTTTGAAAGCATCGCTCCAAAAGCCGTTACCGTAAAAGTAACACCGCATCACGGAGGGCAGGGATATGTAACACCGATTGACAGCATTGGGTATCAGGCCGCAGCCAAAGCCTATGCCGATACATTTGGAGTAGAGCCGATTCCGGTGCGTTCAGGAGGAAGTATTCCGATTGTGGCTTTATTCGAAAAAGAGTTAAAATCCAAAACCATCATGATGGGATTCGGATTGGACAGTGATGCCATCCACTCCCCTAACGAACATTTCGGGGTTTTCAATTACCTGAAAGGAATTGAGACCATTCCGTTATTCTACAAGTATTTCACCGAAATGAATAAATAAGAATCGGTGAGTAAGAAAAAATTTATCTCAGAAGTTTTAAAATCTACAGGAACTATAGGCGCTTTGTCGCCTAGTTCCTCTTTTTTGGCTGCTAAAATGTTGGAACCGATTGATTTCAGCAAAGCAGACTGCATTGTTGAATTTGGCCCCGGCACCGGCGTTTTTACCCATAAATTATTGGAAAAAATGAAGCCTGAAGCCAAACTGCTGGCCTTTGAAATCAATCCGTCTTTCATAGAGGAACTGGAAAAAATAAACGATCCCCGGTTGATTGTCATTAATGACAGCGCTGAAAAAATACAGGATTATCTGGACCAGCATCATTTTACATCGGCCGATTATATCATTTCGTCATTGCCGTTTGCGATGATTCCGGATGCCGTTGTCCATAACATCCTGACCAATTCGGACAATGCCCTGTCTGAAAACGGAAAATACATTCAGTTTCAGTATTCCCTTAATGCCAAAAAGAAACTACAGTCCTATTTTTCGGAAGTCAGAATCAATTTCACGTTTTTAAATCTGCCACCCGCATTTATTTACATCTGTTCAAAATAAAACAAAAGTATTTCTTGTCTTTCTTTCAATTTTTTTAAGTTTGTCCTACAAACAAAACAACAAAATGAAAAAGACAATTTGTATTGCCGGAGGAGGAATTTCCGGACTATACAGCGCACTCCAACTTAGCAGTCTGGACTATAATGTCATACTACTCGAAGCTTCGGAAAATCACTGGGGCGGACGGATCGAGACCACTGTTTTGGAAAACTTTGTGACCGAATGGGGGCCGATGCGGTTTGAGACCAAATTGCAGCCTAAATTCGGTAAACTGATAGACGATTTAAAAATCGACCTGGTTCCTTTTAACGGACCGCAGGCCAATCCGTCCCAATTCCCGCAGTATGATTTGCCGTTACAGGAGCAAAACCTGAATGCGTTGGATTTATTGCGGAAAGGAATTTTGCTGATGATGGGCAAGAATCCGAACAACCCTATTGATTTTGGCTGCCAGAACTGGATTGACAGTCTGACCGAAGATGATTTCAGGACCATGCGCAAGGAAGCTACCTTAAACGGGAAATTCATGTGGAAGATGGGATTTTGGAATGCTTTGAGTGAAGACGGAATATTATCGCATCAGGCCCTGATGAAAATACGCGATACGGGAACCTTTTACCATATGATTCCTGACAACCTGAATGCCATTGAATGGGTAATCTGGTGGTTGCGTGCTTTTAAAACAGACGGTCAGATATTGGCTACTATCAAAAAAGGGACAGATGAGATTACCAAGCAGATGCTTTTAAAGCTACAGGAAAGATCAAACGTTACCCTTATTAACGGCGCAAGATTAGTTTCATTCAAAAATAATGAAAAGAATCAAGCAGAAGCCGTTTATACCAAAAACGGAGAAAAATTAACCCTTACAGCAGATCATTTATTATTGGCCATGCCACAATACCCGTTGAAAAAGCTAAGCCATTCCTTACCGGAAAAAATCAGGGAGCAACTGGACAGCGTGAACGGTTTTGCGATGACCAAAGTATTCTTCATTCTTGACAAACCGTGGTGGGAATACAACCAGTCTCCACAGGCAAGAGCCAACAGGATGCCTACCCGCGAGATTCATTATTTCCGCCGTTCCAAGACCAATGATTTTGACGGTTTCGGCATGATCCTGCTTTACACCGACAAACCTGCAACAGAATTCTGGAATTACTATATCGAAGACCGCAATAAGCATGAATTTGCCGAAGTGAACAACAACGACGAAATCAAGCAACAATTTGCCAATTTCATGTCGAAAGACGTTTTCCGCTCACTACAAGGCAACGAAGCCATGTCGACCACCGGTTTACAACTGACCAAAGAAGCCTTGTTTAAATATGCCAATATGAGTTTGGGCGAAATCAAGGCCGATATTGAAAAATCAATTGTTTCCTATGGAATCCGTGACTGGTCGTGTGCTCCGTACGGAGCCGGAAACCATTGCTGGAGGCCGGGTGTGAAATCCTGGGAAATCCAGCAGCAGTTCAAAGCTTTTGCTTTAGACAATTCTGATGTAAAAAACATTCATATTATCGGGGAAGCCTATTCAGACTATACCGGATTTATTGAAGGTGCCATCAATTCTTCCGATTGGGCACTTGAAGAAATCACCGGAAAAAAAATGGTGATCGATTTCCAATAAAAAATAAAGCCACAAAGCCATTAACGGCTTTGTGGCTTTATTTTTTTATTTCTGTAAGCCCACTTCATTACGGTAAATATAATCCCCGTGATTTGGTGAAAAATACTTGTTTAATTTTTTATCGAATTCTTTCATTTTAGTCTCGTCTTTCCAGTATGCCTTGGCCAGTTCATCATCTTTTGCCCAGGCTTTTTCAAGATCAGTCAGACTATCATACACAAACACCTCAACAAACTCACCACCTTTTGAACCCCAGGCATGAGCGTAAGTGTAATACGCCTTAAGCAGGTCATTTTTATTAACCAGATTATCCATTACTTCTTTAAACAACGCTTCGAATTCTTTTTCCGTGCCGTCTTTAGGTTGGGCAAAAGCACTTTTCCGGATATAATAAACCAATTGCTTATCAGGAGTTTTAGCCAGGGTTTTACGGTAAGGCAACACGGTGTAGATTTCATCCGAGTGTTCGTTATTGTAAAAAACATTTCTTTTCTCATAAAAAGCTTTCCGGTCTTTTTCTTCAGGCCAGGCCGCTTTAATTAATTCATTTTCCTTCTCCCATGCCTTATCAATGGCATTCCAGTCATCATACATTTGAACCAAAACTATTTCAGTATTGTCTTCCGTAAAAAAATGAGTGAGGATGTTATGATTTTTCACATAAGGGTTTTTCATCACCACTTTATCAAAGTACTCTTTTTCGACTTTAAGCCAGTCTTCTTTTTTTAAATCGGGGTTTGAAGTATTTCTGTGCAGAATCGTAACCGTTAAAAAACCGGGTGCTTTTTCCTGGGCCTTTGCCGAAAAACCCATACCCAAAAGGATTAGAAAAAATCCCAAAATCTTGTAATGAATTGCTCTCATAATTTCAAAAATTAAGTTTAAAAAAAAAGAATCAAACCTGTTTTTAAATCCTTGAATACGTGGATTTTTGAGAACACATGAAAAGTGGTGTAAATTTACGATAATTTTAACTTAAAAATCTGATTATCAATAAAATATAATTAATTAGATTTGCCATTTGAAAGCAGTCATTATTTATAAGTCAAAATAAATCAGCGATTTACATAAAATTTCTTTTTTTGGTCTTAAATTTGCTGTATCATCAATCAACCCAAAGCGCTTTGGAATTTCCGGAGTGCCAAGGAGAAAACCTTAATCAATCATGTTAAAACGTTTTTTCATTCTGTGCTCCGGCGCAGACCGCGAGCTGCTCTCATCATGCAGCGAAGGCGAACAAACCAAGTATGTTGGAATTGGCGCCACAGTTTTCTTCACAGCTGTTATGGCTTTTTTAGCCAGTGCCTATGCGCTGTTCACTGTTTTTGACAATACAGCCTACGCCTTAGCCTTCGGTACCGTTTGGGCCTTATTGATTTTCAATCTGGACCGTTTTATTGTTTCAACCATCAGGAAAAGAGACAATCTAATGGCCGAATTAGCACAGGCTTCACCCCGTATTATTCTGGCCATGATTATTGCAATCGTCATTTCTAAACCATTGGAAATCAAAATCTTTGAAAAAGAAATCAATACCGTTTTACTAAAAGAGCGAAACGCCATGGCGATTGCCAATAAAAATCAGGTTTCCAATTATTTCAAGGGAGATGTGACCAAAAACCAGTCGGAGATAGACAGCATCAAATCGAATATCAAAGCCAAAGAAAAAGAAGTCGCCGATTTATACCAATCCTATATCACCGAAGCGGAAGGAAGTGCCGGAACCAAAAAAATGGGTAAAGGTCCGATATACAAAGAAAAAAGAGAGGCACATGATCTTGCGTTACGCCAATTGGATTCTTTGAAAGCCAATTCGGCCAAGACCATTGCCGATAAAGAAGCCAGAGCCAAAACCCTTCAGACCGATCTTGATAAAAAAGTAGCCGATTCAAAGCCTATTATTGACAATTTTGACGGATTAATGGCCAGAATCAATGCATTGGGCAAGTTACCTTTGTTACCGTCACTTTTTATCATGTTGCTATTCCTGGCGATAGAAACCTCACCTATTATTGCCAAAATGCTGTCACCGAAAGGAGAATACGATTATAAACTGGAAGACAATGAAACGGCTTTGAAAACACATATTGAGCAGAATAACTTCCAACGTGTTTTACAGAAAGAAACTGATGCCATTATTTACAATCAGATTTATGAAGACATCCGCTCTGATAAGGAAGTATATGCGTATAAGAAAAGATCGGCTATTGAACTTCTTAAGTTGCAATCAGACAGTTATGCCGATAAGCAGAAAAGTGTGATGTAATAATTATAGCCGAAAGACCAAAGTCATAAAGTAAAAAAGCCGGAAGCATTACACTTCCGGCTTTTATTTTTAACAGTGATGATTTTTACATATACTGTAAAACTTCCGCCTTTAAACGGTCATACTCCCCTTGAAGGATCAATCCGTTATCCAATAGTTTTTTATAGTTTTGAAGCTTGGCAAAAAGTTCTTCGCTGTTCATTTCGTTCAACTTTTTCTCACCAGGAGTTGTTGCCGCAATTACTTCGGTAACCGTTTCCTGAACTGCCGGTGTTGAAGGCATGATTTCGGCAAAAGAAGTTACTTCTTCCACTTCCACTTCTTCCACAACAGCTTCAACAATTGGTTCAGCAACCTGAGTTACGGTTTCAGGAGCCGGTGTTACGGCCGTTGCTACAGGATTCTTCAATAAGTCCAATTGTTCTTTAGCGTAGGTATATAATTTACGCGCTTGGTTCTTTGGCAAATAATCTACAGTATGCGTCAATTCCGTTTTAGTTGAAAATGAAAAATCAGAACCCAGGATACCTTCTTTCACAAAAGTTCCTGCTATTTCGTCCCAGTTAAAATCATTGAATTCCATTGACAGACCTAAATTCTTCGGTTTGCATAAAATGATACGTTTGTTTGTTACCACAATGCTGTCCGGAAAAACGGTAATTGCCGGTTTTTTTTGCACAGCGATATAACCTACTTCTTCATTACTCATTAACAGGTTTTCCAATTTAGCAGTGATTTTCTCAATCGCTTTCGGATCCTGGTCTTCGTTTAATATTTTCTTTAAATTATCAATCATAACTATTTATCCGTTAATTTTTGTTCTACTATTTGCATCAAAAGTAATGCCTAAATTAAGAATTTAATACTTCCGCCTGCAATTTCTTTGTTAAACTTTTAAACACCAAATCATACGAATGGTCAATAAGTTCCTTCAGAAAAGCATCATTCACAGAACCGTTTACTTTTACCGTATTCCAATGTACTTTGCTCATGTGGTATCCTGCCTGTATATCATCAAATTGTCCGCGCAATTCCAATGCTCTTTCGGGATCACATTTTAAATTAACAGCAGGATTGTTATTTTCCCATTCTTTTAGTGATGATAAGGCAAACATTTTACCGCCGACTTTAAAAACCAGTGTGTCTTCATCAAAAGGAAAATGTTCGGTTACGCCTTTCTTAGCCAGGCAATATTCGTAGAAAACATCAATGGTCATATTCTATTCAATTTTATATAAAACGGGTTTACTTGGCGATGCATCATTTTCAAACGACGCAATCTGAAGGTTTAGTATATAACTCCCGTCGGCCACTGTATCTTCCACAAAAACCATTTCTGTGATCGTACAATTTATTCTGGCATCCGGATTCAGGTTATTGACATCAGTAACATTCCAAAAAGCCTTATGTGCCAATAATTTCCCTTCATCATGTTCACGGTCGACACTTGGCAGATCAATCAGCAAATGTTCGATTCTGCATTCCCGGATAAAAAGAGCCGCTTCTTCCAATAGGTATGGCCAATTCGTATTCGAATATTTCTTTGACCGCTTATCATCTGAATTGGGCAATGTGCGGATTACGATAGCCTGTGTACGGTTTTCTCCCAAGGCCTTTTCAATCTGGTCTTTGGTTATCACAAAATCTTCTCCTGATGCGACAGGCTGTACCGAAATCACTTCGGCTGTAAAAAAGAACTGTTTCAGACATTGATTGATACTGAAAAAATCGCGTGTGATATGTCCCAGGCATTCAGTGTGCGTGCCATGTCCGTGTGGATTAAAAGCAATGTTGTTGAAGTTGGTCGAAGAACTTCCTTCAGAAACCTTCCCTACCCAATCCCCGAAACGTACCGGTTCGATTACCGGCTTATCAATATACCAGGCAACAGGATTCTGATCGGTGTTTGAAATCGGTAATGAAATATCAATGGGTTTCAATAAATCTATCTGAAAAGTCTTATTATTTTGTGATATGTCAGCTATCATATTTTAATGCGAATTTTTGTAAATTTACATTTCTATCCTTTATCCGGTCAAAAAATGAACAAAAAACTGAACGAAATTTTCCAGAAAGCCACTCAGACGATTGTACGTTATCCTATTGTTTTATTAATGGCGCTTCTAATGGCGCTAACAGCAGTTCATCTGATTGAAAACAAAATGGAATACAATCACGAATATTTCTTGACCAGGATTTTATTCTGTGCTTCACTTGGAATTTCATTATTTTTTGGTTTAAAGATGTTATCACAAAGAATTGGAAGAGAATTACTACTGACTATTGCAGGCTTGCTTTTTCTGGTTGGTTATTACTTTATTTTACCGAAGAAAAGAGAAGATTTTAATGATTTTTATGCGTTTATCATAGCGCCCACTTATCTTTTAACCCATTTACTGGTTGCATTTGCACCTTATCTGAGAAAGGAAAATACCGAAAAAAGCTTTTGGGAATACAATAAAAACCTGTTTGTAAACTTTGCACTTACCTTGATTTTTACAGGAGTACTCACAGCCGGTGTTGAACTCGCCATCGTTGCTGTAGATCAACTTTTCACATTCAAATTTGACAGTTTGATCTATCCGAAAACTTTTTTCATGATGGCAATTTTCGGGAGTACTTTTATCTTTTTGCTCTTTAATGAAGCCGGCCTTGATTTTCTGGAAAAGGAAAGTGAATACCCAATTGTATTGAAATTTTTCACCCAATTCATTCTTATTCCGTTACTTTTTATTTATGTAGTGATTCTCTATTTTTATTCCGGTAAAATATTATTGGCCTGGGAATTACCTCGTGGTTGGGTATCGTATCTGGTTTTAGCCTATTCAGTAGTAGGGATTTTAGCCTTATTATTGGTTCATCCGTTAAAAGAAGTTGCCGCCAGATCATGGGTAAAAGCATTCAGTAAAATATTTTATTTCAGTCTGATTCCTCTTGTTGTATTGTTATTTACAGCTATTTTCACCCGATTATTGCAATACGGATTTACCGAACCCCGTTATTTTGTGTTGTTATTAGCCATATGGGTTTCTACTATTGCACTATACTTTATCTTCAGAAAGGAAGCTACTATTAAATTCATTCCGGTATCCTTGTTTTTATTCGGGTTATTTGCTTTGATTTTTCCTTATTTCAATGCACTTTCCGTTTCAAAAAGGAGTCAAAAAAAGGAATTGGAAAACATTTTAATGGCAAACAACTTATTAGAAAAAGGCAAAATCAATTTCAGCAAACCTGTTATTGACACTGTTGCCAGACAGATTACAAACAAATTTGAGTACCTGAATGAACGATTTGAAAAAGAATATCTGGCAAAATTTCTTATGGACAGCATTAAAGCTAAAAAAGAATTCATAAACGGAAACTTCTGGGATTATGCCGCTTTTTTTCCTAACATAAAATCTACAACATCAACAAAAAACGCAACTTTTCTCAATCTTATTTCAAAGAAAACCTTTTCTACTGTTGAAAATTATCAATACATCATACAACTTAACAGTTATGAAAACCCCGAAGTCAAAATTAAAAATGACATTTTCAAAATAAATAAGACCGCCAGTAGAAAAGATTTTATTACAATAACGCTAAATTCAAAACAAAGTATAGATCTTACCCCACAGGTAAAAGCCATTTTCAAAAAATACAATTTCAATGCATATAGTATTGAAACAGATGACCTATTCATCGAAAACAGCATAGGTAATTATCAATTCCGATTGAATTTCAGCAATTTGAACAAATCAGATTATTCAGGAGAAATTGAGTATAGCTTTGAAAATGCCATCTTATTGTTAAAGGAAAAGTAGCTTACACCCAAAATAGGTCGGATGCGATACCATCGCAAAAGAACTTCCCTTTTTTAGTGGTTTTCAGGATATTGTTTTCCAGCATCAGTTTATCATCATCCAGAAAACGTTGGGCATTTTCAAGAAGGTATTTTACATATCCGGTACCGAATTCATTTTCAACACGGTCAATGGAAACACCCCAAACCGTGCGCAAACCCGTCATGACGTATTCGTTATAGCGATCTGCTTTTGTCAATGTTTCCAGCTGGCTTGGCAATTTATTTTCTTCTAAGGCTTTTAAGTAGAAAGTGTTGTTTGAAACATTCCAGCTTCGGTTTATGCCATTGTAACTATGGGCGGAAGGGCCAATTCCGATGTACTTTTTACCAAGCCAATAAGCCGAATTATTTCGGGAAAAGTAATTGGGTTTCCCGAAGTTCGATAATTCATAATGCACAAAACCATTGGCTTCCAAAATATCCACCAGCATTAAAAACTGTTCATGGGCCATTCCTTCATCCAATGCAGGAACACTCCCTTTTTCGATCATTTTTTCCAAAGCCGTTTTATGTTCGACTGTTAATGCATAACTCGAAATATGTGGAATTCCCAAATCAAGTAATGTTTGGATATTCTGTTTCCATTTATCGTTTGTGAGTCCGGGAATACCATAAATCAAATCGGCTGTAATATTATCGAAATACTTAACGGCGGTTTCGAGACATTTTCTGGCTTCGGATGCATTATGGGCACGGTTCATCAGTTTAAGATCTTCCTCAAAGAAAGACTGGATACCAATTGACAAACGATTTACCGGTGAATTTGCCAATTCAACAATCCGTTCATCACTTAAATCATCTGGATTTGCTTCCAATGTGATTTCAGGATTAGAAGTAACTTTATAATTACCATATACAGTATCAATGAGCAATTGGATATCTTCATTTTTTAAAATAGAAGGTGTTCCGCCACCAAAATAAATGGTTTCCACCATTTCATCCTTAAACTCATCCTTACGCAATATAATTTCTTTGGCCAAAGCCAAAACCATAGCCTCACTTTTCTTCATCGATGTCGAAAAATGAAAATCGCAGTAATGACATGCCTGCTTGCAAAAAGGAATATGAATGTAGATACCGGCCATAATTAATTTTCAATCACTGTTTAGATCTAAGAACTGAATTATTTTTTTATTCTGTCTTCATTTTGTTTCACAAAAGCATCCCAGCCGGAATAACTCTTTCCTACTGTTACCCTACCGGTATTAAAAAAATGACATACAGCGGCCGCCAGACCATCGGTACTATCGAGGTTTTTAGGCAATTCCTTCAACCCCAACAACTGTTGAAGCATTTTTGCCACCTGTTCCTTACTCGCATTTCCGTTACCGGTGATCGCCATTTTTATTTTTTTGGGTTCATATTCGGTGATAGGAATTTGGCGAGACAATCCTGCCGCCATGGCAACACCCTGTGCACGGCCTAATTTCAGCATTGACTGTACGTTTTTACCAAAGAAAGGAGCTTCAATGGCAATTTCATCCGGATGATAGGTATCGATTAATTCTATGGTACGTTCAAAAATACGTTTCAGACGCATATAATGATCGTCCATTTTATTTAATTGCAGTTCGTTTAGCTGGACAAACTCCATCTTTTTATTCACCACGCGGATAAGTCCGAATCCCATTATTGTGGTTCCCGGATCGATTCCCAGTATGATACGTTCGTTTGACACTCTTTTATTTGAAAGTTTAAAGTTTATCAGTTCAAAGTTTCGTTACTTTGTCCCGATGATAACAGTGAATGACAAAACTAAGCAATTCCTTATACTTCTCCTCAAACTTTTGATTGTAGGAGGCGCATTTTATTTCATCTACGACCGTTTAGCCACAGATACACAGTTAAGCTGGTCCCAGTTTAAAACATTATTAATCAGTAAAGCTTCGGTTGGCAATGTCTGTTTTATTTTACTACTTTCCTTTTTGAACCGGTATCTGGAGATTCTCAAATGGCAAAATTTAGTGACTGTGATAGGTTCTATTTCGTTTGGCGAGGCAAGCAGACAGGTTTTAGGCGCATTGCCTTTGGCACTTTTTACCCCGAACGGAATTGGCGAATATGCCGGAAAAGCCTTGTTTTTTGAAAAAGAGAAAACCAAGAAAGTTATTTTCCTTAATTTAATCTGCAACGGCATCCAAATGATCCTCACGGTTATTTTCGGAGTCTTCGGATTATTGTATTTCAATGCCTGTTTTAACATCATAACTCCCGAAAGAGTCATTATCATTTTCGGTGTATTTCTCCTTGTGTTTCTTTCCGTTTTCTTCCTGAAAAAAATCAATATTAAAGGATATTCCATTGAAAAACTCATTCATAAAATCAATGCAATTCCAAAAAGCATCCATAAAAAAAATATTGCATTAGCGATTGCCCGTTATCTGGTATTTTCCCACCAGTATTACTTTCTGCTTTTACTATTAGGAGTTGAATCGACCTATGCATTATTAATGGCAACGATAACAAGCGTCTATTTTCTGGCTTCTTCATTACCCAGTTTCCAGTTTCTGGATTTTGCCGTTAAAGGCAGTGTGGCGGTATTTTTTTTCGGATTATCAGGCATTAGCGAGTGGATAGTGATTTTTATCAGCACACTCATGTGGTTTTTAAACAATGTGTTACCGGTAGCAATCGGCAGTTATTATGTTTTCACCTTCAAATCCAAATGGAAACAGGAATCATTATCATAACCAGTTGGTACCTATTCAATATACTTTGGCTTATTTATGGTTTTGCCAAAGTAAAATCATTCGTTCCAGAAAATACACATCCGATAAACAGTTTTTCGGTAATTGTTCCATTCCGGAACGAGGCGCATAATCTTCCGAAACTTTTGGAATCGTTTAACAGATTAAATTACCCTGTGGATTTATTTGAAGTGATTTTGGTTGATGATGATTCTGAAGAAAAATTCCAAATTCCAAATTCCAAATTCCGAGTTTCGCTGATAGAGAACGAGCGGAAAACCAATTCCCCTAAAAAAGACGCCATCAATACTGCCATTCAAAAAGCCCGAAACACCTGGATTGTCACAACTGATGCTGATTGTATTGTTCCCAAAAACTGGCTTGCAGCTTTTGACAGTTTTATTCAACAATACCGGCCTAAAATGATCGCCTCAGGTGTATATTATCAAACCGGAAATTCTATTCTTGATTGTTTCCAGCAATTGGATCTGTTAAGCTTGCAGGGAACCACTATAGGGAGTTTTGGCAACAGTCAGGCTTTTATGTGCAATGGTGCCAATTTTTCTTACCGTAAAGATTTTTTTGGAGCGCTTGGCGGATTTAAAGGAAACAGTACAATCGCCAGTGGAGATGATGTTTTTTTATTACAGAAAGCTATTCTTAAAGAAGAAACCGGAATACATTTTATAAAATCGAATCAGGTTTTGGTTCAGACCCAAACCGAGAAATCCTGGAGCGGTTTATTTCATCAAAGAGTGAGATGGGCAAGTAAAACCGGAAACTACAACGGTATTTACAGTAAGCAATTAGGATTAAGTGTGTTTTTAACGAATTTTATTTGGATACTGACTTTAATTTTGTCCATATTAGGCTTAATAGACTATAAATTCCTTGTATTATTCATACTTGTGAAATTTTCAATTGACAGTATATTGATTTTAAAAACCGCTCATTCCTACCGGATACGCATCAAATATCTTATAACCTGCAGTGTAATTTATCCTTTTTTCAGTACGGGAGTTGTATTCTATTCATTTTTCGGGAGCTATAACTGGAAAGGAAGAACATTCAAAATGTAACATTTATAGGATTACAGCTACTAATTATTTAAATAAGAAATTTAACAAATGGAAAATCAACTTCAAAACACAAACAAAAAAGGAACAAAATTTGTCGTAATCGGTTTAATGCTTTTAACCATATCCTTAACAGCATTAAGAGACCACCACACTTTTAAATCCATCGGATTAATTGCCAGCGCCCTATTTTTCATTTACAGCATTTATCTGAACATCCAGAGAATCCGTTCAAAAAAATAATCTTTTATTTTAAAACAACAGGAATAATAAATTCAGATTTCACTTTGATACCTCTTTTGATAGCCGGTTCCATTAGAGGAAAATCTGAAAGTTTGGACTGTAAAACACTATCAGCTTTCACTTTATCAAAAGAAAGTGTATCAATATCAAAATGAGACACAAAAGTAATCATGGCATCAGGCAACACGGTAACTTTTACTTTCAACGTGTCTTGTTTCGGATATAATGATTTTATGGTATCATTGTTCAGATGCAATTCCAGTTGAGAGGAAACGTAATCAAAAAAACATTGTTTACGCTGCAATTTATCTGTAATGGAATCACATTCTGTTGTTGACGGGTATTCATCAACTTCATCCCAATTAATTTTATTGAGCTCTTTTTGTAGTAATTCCTCTTTTGCAGGAACATTTTTTTCAAAATACTGGCAGCTTTGTATTAATGGGAATACAGCGATAAGAAGACCAATTTTTTTCATTTGTGACAGCAAGTGGAGGTAATTTATAAATGTTTATATTTAGTGTCAAAAGTAATAAAAATAGTAATATGGATTCAACATTGTTAATTATAGGACTGATTTGCTCTGTCGTTGGCGTCTTTGGCAGTTTCCTGCCTGCATTACCAGGACCCGCATTAAGCTGGATTGGTTTATTGCTGTTGTATTTAACAGAATCAATTCCCGACAATTACTGGATACTTGGAATCACCCTTTTTATCACAATAATTGTTACCATATTGGATTATGTAATCCCAGCCAAAGACACAAAACGGTTTGGAGGAAGTAAATACGGCATCTGGGGGACTAATATAGGATTGATTGTCGGCTTAATTTCCCCCATACCTTTCGGATTTATAATTGGTCCATTTGTGGGAGCATTCATTGGAGAACTATATTACGACAAACAAGACCATCAACGCGCTTTGAAAGCTGCCACCGGATCGTTTATCGGTTTTCTTGCATCCACTTTTATCAAGTTTGTGGTTTGCATAGCTTTCTTAGGGACTTTTATTTATGTCGCCTGGGATTACAAAAGTCTTCTTTTTTAAAAACCGGTAGATTCCAATTTTACAAAATAAAAAAGCTCCGTTAATACGGAGCTTCATTTTTTCTGGTCTCGTCTGATGACGAGAGGACTCGAACCCGCCCCATGTGTGACAGGCATATATTCTAACCTTCCAAGAATTATAGAAATAAAAAAGCCCTTCAAATGAAGAGCTTCCTTTTTACTGGCGGTCTGGACGGGACTCGAACCCGCGACCCCATGCGTGACAGGCATGTATTCTAACCAACTGAACTACCAAACCAGTGCTTTATTGCGGTTGCAAATATACAACCGTTTTTCATTTCTGCAAGTGTTTTTAATCATAAAGCACTCATCTTTCCAATATTTTTTATTGCTCCAAATGTAACTTCCTTACACTAAACGGTTTTCAAAACGAAATAAATTACACGGACCCAAAAACAAAACCGGCATAAAAATAAAAAGCCCTCCAATCAAATGGAAAGCTTTTCATCTCGTTGTTAACAACGAGACTACTAAACCATCCCGATTGTCTTTTTTCTGAACTAGCCTCTCAATAGAAGCCCGATTAAGTCTCTTCAACCTCTTCTCTTCTTTCAAAGCTTCTGCCTTACTTTCGAAAGACATAGAAAAAACCAATTCCCAATCACAAACTGAAGATGTATAATTGCTCACACCTGCATTATGCTTTGCAAGTCTGGTTTCTAAATCAGATGTAAACCCTTTATAATAAACATCTTTTGATAACGAATAAATAATATAAACGCAAAACATAAACCGGCATAAAAATAAAAAAGCCCTCCAATCAAATGGAAAGCTTTTCATTGGTCTAACTACTAAACCATCCCGATTTAACCCGGGATTAAACAACACAACTAATCTTAAATATCTTAAGAGGGCAAAAAAGCTCCGTATTTAACGGAGCTTCCTCTTTTTCTGGCGGTCTGGACGGGACTCGAACCCGCGACCCCATGCGTGACAGGCATGTATTCTAACCAACTGAACTACCAAACCAGTGCTTTATTGCGGTTGCAAATATACAACCGTTTTTCATTTCTGCAAGTGTTTTTCAAAAAAAAATAAAACTTTTATTTTAAACACTAACCAAACTTTTGTTTTTCAACTAAATACGTCGTTAATATTTTTTCAAATTTCTCATCAACAGATACCGGAACATACTTAATTTTATACATCGCACAGGTATTGGCAACCTTTTCAAAATAACCCTGAACTAATTTTTCGTAATCGTCTTTGACATTCTCAGCAAACAGATTAACCTGTTCACCGGTTTCAAGATCGATAAATTTACGCGGTGTATTGTCAAAATTAAAACTGAACTCTGTTTTTTTATCAATCACATGAAACAAAACCACCTTATGCTTATTGTGTTTTAAATGCTGTAGCGCCTTAAACAAGCGTTCATCATCTTCTCCCTGAAACATATCGGTAAACAATATAATCATAGAGCGGCGGTGGATTTTTTCGGCTATCTGATGCAAAAAAGTAATGGCATCTGTTTTTTTAGACACTTTGGAAGACTGTAAAACCTGTTCCAATTGATTCAGCAACATCCGGTGATGGCGTTCACTTCCTTTTTCCTGAGCATAATATTCGTATGAATCAGAATAAATACTGAGCCCCACTGCATCACGCTGTTTCTTCAGCAAATTCATTAAAACCGCTGAAGCCAGAACCGAAAATCCAATTTTGTTTTCATAAAAAAACTGGCCGTCATTCAGCTTCGGATAATGCATGGAAGACGAATTATCAATGATAAGATGGCAACGTAAATTGGTTTCTTCTTCAAAACGCTTCGTGTACAAACGATCGGTTTTGGCAAATAATTTCCAGTCGATATGCTTCGTGCTTTCTCCCGAATTGTAAATTTTATGTTCGGCAAATTCCGCTGAGAAGCCATGAAAAGGCGATTTATGCATTCCCGAAATAAAACCTTCAACGATTTGGTTCGCCAACAATTCCAAATGCTGGAAACTTGAAATCTTCTGTATTTGCGTGTCGATCTTCATTCTTCAAATATATTGAAAAGATCAATGGTTTAAAAAGTTTATTAATTTCCGATTTTCAGAATTGATACTCCCCCGTTACCGATATACCAGGTTCCGCTTGGCAGTGGTGTTCCGAATCCATATACAATATATTGAAGCTTCAGTACATCACCCGCATTTAAATTAACAAACACCGATTTAGAAGGCCTCACGAGATTGTATTTTCTTTTTATATTATTACTTCCAAACTGATCAAAATAAAGCTCAATAGCCACTTCATTAACAAGTTCTGTCGCAGCAGTAGAATTATAAACCCTAACATAGCAATTATTATCATAACTGGAATCAACACCAATGATAGTTTCATTATCATTGAAAGCACTTCCATAAAACATAAGCAAATATTTTCCCGCCTCCGGAACAACAACATTTATATTTGGATCATCTTGCCATAAATTCCTTGCTGTTTTAGCCAAAGAAGTATTACTATAACTTGATACTGAAGCAGAAAATTTCGGATTTAAAACATTTTCCGCTAATTGCGCATAAGGAACAGACAGCAGCTGACTTGTTCCTGTAACAGTGTAGTTTGTTCCTCCTGCCGGATCTGTTTCGGTTTTAACAAAATACGGTCCGTTTGCCCAGTTAATCGCCGAAAAACTACCCAAAACCGGCGTTCCGTTTCCAATTTGCAATGAAAGCAAACCATTAGCATTGGTTGTTGGCGTATGCGTTTCCGAAAAAACAACTGTTCCGGAAGCCGATGTCTGCAGTATACTAATTTGCATCCCTACAGGACTATTTGCCACCAACACATTACTGTTATTACGTATTATGGCCTGATAACTTAGTTTTTCCGGCACCTGCCCATACAGCAAACCTACCGAAAACAATAAAAAAACGTATATCAAGAGTTTATTTTTTTCCATAACATCAAGATTAATAGTTTTTAATAATTTTGAAAACCTTTAATTCCTTATTCTGGTCTTTTATTCTCAGAAAGTAAATTGATTTTGGATATTGACCCATCGGAATTTGAATTTCATTTTGACTTATCCAGTCTTCAGCTAAAATCCTTCCGTTTATATCATATAACTCAAATTTCAGATCTTCGGCAATCAAAAAACCGACTTTCAGATTAATTTCATAAGAAACTGGATTCGGGAATAAAGCAATTTGGTTGTCATCTGAATGTTCATCAGTAGCCAAAGTTGTGATTTCAAAAGGAAATTGGATTCCTTCATTGACAAATCCGTTCCCGGAATAAGAAGAATACGCAATCTGACCAACCGAATAATTCACATTACCATTTGAACCTGAAGCATTTCCTCCCGAAGCATTAATGGCTTCCTGGGAGAAAACCATAATCCTGCACAGCAAAAACAAGGCCAATGCTATTTTTTTCATACCAACAAACTTTAGAATACCCTAATTTATTGATTATAAGCGTTTTTGTAAAATATACTCGACAATATACCTATAAATCTGATAAACTTATTTTAAATCTTAAAAGAAGGAATTTTCTTATATTTTTTGATTTACATTTTTAAGAATCCTTATATTTGAAGTATAATATCAGTAAAAATGAGTCCTGAAAATTTACAGTCAATAGCATACCGTTGGTTTGATGCATTTAACACCAAACAGTTAGAAAAATTATTAACGCTTTATGACGATGAAGCTCAACATTTCAGTCCGAAATTAAAAATCCGCCAACCTGAAACCCAGGGATTAATTATTGGGAAAGAAGCGATGCGTGTATGGTGGCAGGATGCCTTTGACCGATTACCGAGTTTAAATTACAAAGTAACTTCCTTGACCGCCAACAGCGACCGTGTTTTCATGGAATATGTACGTAAGGTAGAAGGAGAAGAAGACATGCTGGTTGCCGAAGTATTGGAAGTCCGCGACGGAAAAATCATAGCGTCAAGAGTCTATCATGGATAAAAAAAAGCCTGACAAATTATGTCAGGCTTTTTTTATTTACATACATATATTACAATAATGCATCAATAGCTTTAGTGTAAGTGTCTTTTGGAGCAACACCTACCTGACGTCCAACTACTTCTCCGTTTTGGAAAATAAGAACAGTCGGGATGTTACGAACTCCGTATTTAGCAGCAAATTCCTGATTTGCGTCTACGTCTACTTTACCAACCACAGCTTTTCCTTCGTACTCTGAAGAAATCTCATCAATGATTGGACCTACCATACGGCAAGGACCACACCATGCTGCCCAAAAATCAACTAATACCGGTTTGCTTGATTGTAATACTACTTCTTCAAAAGTAGCATCTGTTATTGCTTGTGCCATCTTATTTTTTTATTAATTGTTGGACAAAAATAGAATTTTATTTCTAAATGCAAGCCAATTGAAAATCAGTTTTATTGATAGTCTTATAAATTAAATCATTAGATTACGAATTGTTGAACGTAATTTTTTCCGATTTTATTTTAACTCCGTCAATCGTGATTACCTCAACAAAATATTCATAAATAGTTCCCAATTCAGTATTTTCATCAGTGAAACCACGTTCCGAAAACACGAACGGCATTCTTACAAAACCGGCTTCACCTTTGCGTTTGAACAACTTAACTTCCGCAACTTCATTTGGTAATATCCCATCGATTCTTAATTGCACTTTTTTAGAAGCTACATCCTGTGAAGCCGACAATCTAATCGTTTCCATTCTTCCTTCTGCCGTGGCAACAGCCAATTTATTAGAAGCTTTGGAAACCAACTTCGCCGAATCAATGGCTTTAATATAGTACTCCAGTTGCCCTCTTTCGCGTATCACGCTACTGAACGATACTTCTTTAACTGGTTCTGTATTTAATTTCATTTCCCTTCCTTCGTAAACCTGATAGACATCATAACCTAAAATCGCATCGGTATGTACAGCATTCCATTTTAAATTTAATTGACCGTTTTCAAATTTAGCTTCGTGTAAAAAAGGAGCCTGAGGCGCGACAACATCGGGCAATTGCACCCAGACAACAGCTTGCGGACTTTCATTAAATGATTTATCCATAGCGGTAATTTTATAAACGAACTTAGTTCCTGCTTTATCGTTGAAAGTATCCACAAAAGCAGTTTGTATTTGCGGATTTACGTTTAAAAGCAGCATTTCGTTTTCATCATCATCTTTCAATCCACGGTAAATACGGTAACCTGCTAAATCCTTTTCAGAATTGGATCTCCATGACAAGGTTATTTTTCCCGGTTCCGATTTTGATGTCACTTCCTTCGGCATGGCAGGCGCATTATGATCCGGAACAAAAACATTAGCCGGTATTGTTTTACTGGCATTATTATATCTGTCAACAGCTTCAATCTGATATTGAAAAGAACCAAAAGCAGTTTCGTCTAATTTTTCGACAAACTTGGTTTCCGAAATGATTTCAGAGTTAATCCTTTTAAAAGTCTTGCCTTTATCGGTGCTTTTCAAAACATGATATCCGGCAAGATCTTTATCCAATGAAGCTAACCAACTCAACACAACCTCATCATTTTTACGTTCGGCTTTAAATCCTTTTACCACTACAGGTGCTGTTGCATCTTTAACTTCTATTTTTATTTCAGCCGAAGCCTGACTTTCGGTATTCAGCATCGTAATTCCTTTCACTGTATAAACATGGCTTCCCTGTACAACATTTACATCGGTATAACCCGACTGATAACCGCTTTTCTCAAGATTTGCCATCACGGGTTCGCTATTGATTTTGATTCCGTCACGGTACACATTGTAACCCATAAAATCTTCATTGGTTTCCCATGACATTTTTACATTTTGCTTTTCCTGAGCCGCTTTTGTGTTTTTTGGTGCTAAAGGAATTTCACCCGCCACTAATCCGTTAAGAACAGAAATCTCCTTTCCGGATTGATTATCAACTAATTTATAATTAAACCTTTTGCCCGAGACAACCGCATTATCTTCAAAGAAAATCCCTAAATGCTTAGCCGTTTGATTGTCAAAAATAGCCGCAAGAGCCAACTGGTAATTTACATATGCTCTTTTATTAGGATCTGTTGCTTTTGTATTCTTGCTTTGAATATAAAATTCATACGATTTATCCTTTGGGAACGGATTTTTTGGCGTCTTCAATTCTGCTTCAGCAATTAATGCCGAAGGTACAATCGGACTGGAATTCAGTTTTTGCCATGAGCTGCCGGATTCACTTCTGAAAATATCAAAAGACGTATTTCCTTTCAGGTTTTTTGACATCCATTTTAATTGCACTTTATTTCCGTTAGTCGCGCCAAATAATTTATAATCCTGTGCATTAACAACCAATGACATCAAAAACAAAACAGTAACTATATATATCTTTTTCATCTTTTTACTTTTAAAATCTATTACAGACTAATACTGAATCCTCCGTTTGACGACCAGCGTGCATGCAGGGTAAAGTTTGGAATCCAGCGGTGAACATCACACACCACACTTCCGTCAAAAACAACCGGATTAGGCATGGAAACTACCAAATCAGCCGAAACACCGCAACCTCCACCGATACAACCTTCAAACGCCCAGAAATCGACACAACCTCTACCGTAAGCATTTCCGCTAAACCATGCTTTACCGGTAGCCTGAAATGGGGAATAATTGACATCCAGTGAAGCTCCTAAATTAGAAACCAAACGCCCTTCAGCTGAGGCAATACCCAAATCCAATCCTTTCCAGCCCGAATCGTAATGATTATTAAATCCTAAAGCAACGTGTGTTTTATCAAAATTCAACCAAATACCGTTAGTAAATCCACTTCCGCACATGATTTCAGCTGTAATTGGCGCTTCTTTACTTCCTACGTTCAGGTAAAAATTATCTGCTCCAAAATGGAAACTTATAGCATCTTCGTTAGCTGCTCCTTCATTAATACACACAATATCTTTGATACCGCCCCAAATTTGGCCTTTTCCGTCAAGGTATTTATCAACCCAATTTAACTTACCGTTCAATCGCGCCTGTAACAAACCTGAACTGTTACTATTTTGGGCAATTGCATCACCTTTTACGAAGTAATCAATTCCGTCGATACTCCATCCTTTAAACTGTGTTACTACCTGAACATGTCCGTGCAATGTTGCTCCCTGATCGTAAGCTGTTCGCACATCGGCTTCTGCAGCGATACCCAAAGAATAACTCTTATTCGGGTTCATATCTGTAATCTGTCCTAAATTATTATACGTTGGCTGGATATGATAATACGCCTTTCCTCCGAAACCATGTGCCTCGAGAATACCCGGCACAATTGGAACAGCAACGAATCCTTTTTGTTTAAATTCAAAGAACCAATAGGTATAGTTTCCATTATTTGCCAGTGTTTTTCCTAAAATCATTTTTGCCTGTAATTCTTTGGCATCGGGTTCTTTCGCTTCATAATAACCTCCCAGTTCAAAATAATTCCCCCAGGTCTGATCCCCGGTTACGATTTTGAAGCCGCCTCCAAATTTTTGGGCACCATCTTCATAACCACCGTTTACAGCTTTTCCGTCATCCGAAATTTCAAGGGAATTTTCCAGTGCAGAAATATAATGTTCATCCTCAGAGCTTGGTCCTTTAAAAATATTTTTAGGCGGTTTTGTATCGTTAAGAGCTGGATTCGTCTGATTTGAATAATTCGGATTTGTATTATAATCGGCAGTCACATCAAACGTGTTAGGTTTTGGTTCGTTACCGTGATACACGAAGCCCATTTCTTTTTTAGTAGTCGTTCCGATTTTTTCTCCTAAGACCAAATCTCCTGAGAATAAAAACTGCGCATCTGTTTTTACCGTACTCCGCTTGATTTTCATTTTATCAATGCCGTAACTGAAACGGTAATATTTAGCCCATCTTTTAAATCCTTCACAAACCGATTCAGAATTATCGGCAAAATTACCGTCAAACGAAACCGCACCTGAAGCGTTGATATGCATATCACACATGCTCATGTTATTTGTTTCAAAACCTTTATCTTCCGAATTTTCAACAGTCAGATTAGGCGAAACCACAATCGCATTTCCTTCAAGTCTACCTGACCAGATCGTCATATAAGCATAACTTCCCGAAGTGTTTTTATGCAGATAATATTTTTTATTGTAATCGAAACTCAGGTTAATTTCCTGGATCTTCTTATCATCAACATTAATCATTAATCCAGCCCAGTCATTCATTAGAGGCGCGTACAATTTACCTTCTACATTCAGAAAAATCAATTTATTATTCTTGATCATGAAAGAAGATTTGCTCAACTTTGACGTAAAACCGGCAATGTCGGCCGTATTTTTAGTTTCAACTCCAGGTTTAGTATTTGTGGTATATCCTTTTCCACAATTGTGTACTTTATCGAAAGATAAGTCCAGAACTGATTTTTTAGTCGCTCCCTGTTTTTGGGGCAAATTAACTTCAATACCAAATTTATCAAAGTTCAATCCGTTAGTATATCCTTCAAATTTAGATTCAATCCGTCCGTCATCTGAAAGATGCACATAAGTTTCAGTTACTTTAGCATAAACAGATCCGTCTTCATTGATTTTCCATTTCATTGGCGTAGCAAATTCATAACGGAAATTCAAATTCTTCTGCTCTTTGAAAGGAATGTTCAAAACCGCAAAATTATTATCAATCATACTCGTTGGCATTGCTTTTGGCACTTTTATCTTTCCGGTCAGACTCGTCGAAGCTTCCAGTTTTTTTACATTGACCTTTATGCCTTCCACCGGATCAAAATCGACACCAATCCCTGAATTTTCCAAATTTTGCATATTCTTGCTTTTCAGCATTACCGAACCGTCAAACTTATCAGCAAAACTCATGGCCAAAGTACCGTCAGTAGCTGTTTCAAATTCATATTGCTGGTTTGTACTGTTAGAACCAGACTGCCAGATGAACCAGTTTGAAAACCATTTCATTGACACTTTACCTTCGGTGATTCCGGAATCTTTACTGACTTTAAAAAGTTTATTTTCGGCATCCATGTCCCCTTCGAGTTTAGCGGTCAGTTTCATACTGTTCAATGCCAATTGGAAAGCGCCTTCACAATCTTTATTCGTACTCAAATCGATGCGGTTACTCGGGAATATCCCTTTTGTGTTCATATCGATTGTTCCACTGACAACAGCCCATTGGTATTTTTTAAGCTTTGGAAAATACGCAACCGGTCTTACTTTCAAATCTTTAAACCAGCATGTAACTTCTTTTCCACCTTCCCAAAGCAATATTTTCCCCTGACCTGCGAAAGAATCCTGATTTTTATCATTCACTTTCGTCACCTGTATATTATACCCATTGATAACTAAACTTTTGAGATTAGCCAACTCCGAATTATCTTCCACAAACTCAACATAATCAGGAAGACTGCTATCCACCATCATTCCGTTAACGATTGCCAAAACTCGCCAGGCCATTAAGTTCTTATCTTGATCCACCTGAGTTTTAAAGCTAAAACTGGTTTCTTTAAAAGGACCGAGAGAGCCGTTGAAATCAGTATTTGAAAACAGTTTTTCACTGACTTCACTTTTATTTTTGATATATTTCCATTGAATAATATACTCCTGCACGGTTTTGTTTTTTGAAGCCGTCCAGGCATAGGTCATATTTTCCCCACCGGAAATCTGTTTCCCGTTAATAGGTGAAATTAGTTTTATCCTTTCTGTTAAAGGTGCGTCTGTAATTTCAAAAGTTTCGATGG
The DNA here is from genome assembly GCF_023634845.1 of Flavobacterium amniphilum. Lineage (GTDB taxonomy): Bacteria > Bacteroidota > Bacteroidia > Flavobacteriales > Flavobacteriaceae > Flavobacterium > Flavobacterium amniphilum. The sequence continues at coordinate 359,241 of NZ_JAMLJL010000003.1, forward strand.
TACTCTTTTCAATTATTTTTTTATTGGCATCCAAAGCAACCACACGCCACGCATTCTTTCCTTTCTTTGTCGCCCATTTTGCCTGCATGGTAACTGTAAGATTAAGTTGGGCATCCAATGGATAATAATTATACTGATCAGCAAACAAATCCTCAGATACTTCACTCCATTCCTTAATGGTTTTCTTATCATTAATCTGATCTGTGGTTTGCACCTGATACGATTTTACATTCGGATTTTTAGACGGAGTCCATGAAAAGTTAAATCCGTAACCGCTTGAAACCTGTTGATGGTTGATTGGATAAACCGGCTTTAATCCGAAATTTGTGTTTTGGCTTTGGGCAATTACTACAATTTCTTCTCCTTTATATTCAAAACTGCAAACCTCACTGTTTCCTCTGTTCTGAACATTCAATGGAGTCCCGCCTCTTACACCTGCCGGAAGCAAGGTCACACGCCATGCATATTTTTTTCCTTTGCGTAACTGAGGCTGTGCAGGACCATAAACAAAAGAAAAAGCAGTAGTTGTTGTTTCAAAGAAAGCCGGAGTTGTAGCACTGTTCATGGCTTCGTTAGGATTACGGGTTGCCGGAATCAGTTCCACGATTTTCAACTTATACTGACTTCCCACAGGCGCAACAGCCGAAGGTAACCATGAAAAAATGACATTCTGGATATTTCCAGCCATAATTGGTTCATCACATCTTGGTGAAACCAGTTGAGGCGGAGTAATTTGTTCAATATTGAATGAATTACTACACCCTAGCGGTTCAGAACTGCTTAAAACAGCTCCGGTATTATAATCCAAAACCTGCACACACAATGTGTAATTCCCTTCTGGAATACCAGAACCTCTAAACAGTTCGCTTTTACTGATTCCTGAAACCGTAACAGAGTTGAATTCCAAATAGTTTCTTAAATCCAACCCCGTCAGCATTTTTGATTGATATGCTGTAAGCTGAAGTGGCGTAGCTGGTCTGTAGCTATCAGAAGTAGCCACTGTAATTCCATTATCACCGGTTATGGTAGCCTTCAACTTTACACTTGCATTCGTGTAAGACATCAATGTAAGCAATACCTTATTCGAACTATTTACATAATCCGGCAAATAGGTTGAATAAGGCGGCAATACTTGTACCGTGACGTTAACTGTTGGTGTTTGCGACCAGATTAACTGCGTCATCAGCAACAGTATAAAACTTAAAAATTTCAAATTATTTCTCATAATCCCCAATTATTAAAATGTGTAGGTGTAACCTAAATCTATATTGTACTCGTTAAACGAAACCCCGGTTCCGTTTTTAGCTTTGTTATCAAGGTAAGTTCCTCTTAATGTCAACCCATGATGCTGGTTCAAATTGTAAGTATTTTGAAGGGTGACGTTTATAATATCGGCAAAAGGTTCCCCGTTCAGTTTTTGTTGGGTTCCGTTAGCACTAAGACTCAAATTCATTTTATTCTCAAAAAAAGGTTTGGCAACATTCAAGCCTACTCCGTTTAAACGGTTTGTATTGGCATCCGAATTAAAGATCGAAAGCAGGTAATTCACTCCTACCATAAACCCCGACTTATTAAAAACAAAATTGCTGTTATAGTTTAGGTTATCAACTTGGTATTCGGTTAAGTTTGCCGTATTCGGATTTTTGTCGGTCATCCATTGTTTGTTCAACATTAAAGTATGGAAATGAGTCAATTTCTCTTTTACAAAAGTCAGCCTTGGCATCACAACCATATTTTGGGAAACATACGATTGCTGTGTCGCCTGATTTGGGATTTTCAATCCTTTCCCTTGTTCACCTGAAAAATTAGCATACATAGCATTAAAACCGAATTTCTGTGAAATCGTCCAATCCAAACCGACATTACCAATGAATCTTTTTGTTGTATACGATTTTTTATCCATTAAATTATCGCGCTGACGCCCAACACTACTGGTAATTTTCAATTTATTCTTTAACAAATAAACTGATGGCTCCAATGTAATATTCTCGACATCCGTTTGAAAATAATAGGCACCCATACTCTGAAAATCCGGTTCAACACGACGGTATTTTGCTTTTATTTTATAAGTCTTCTCTTCGTATCGTACTTCGGTCTGATAAGCATTATACCATTGTGAAGAGGTATTGATTTCCATTATCGATTCAAATTTTTTGACTGGTGAGTTATCATCAGTTGCAAAATCAGCAGCATTGACATCTCTAGTGTACACGCTTGAAGCCACGTCAAAATCCCAGAATAAATGATCTGTAAATTTCATCTTTGACGATATCCCGGCAACGATATTCTCGGCCGCTAAAACCTCAGTTTGTGTTGGAACCGTATTCAGTGAATTTTCATCGTCCTGACCTTTAAGAAGAATCAGGTCTACATGGCTGGTTTCAGTACCATACCCTACTTTCATGGCGTAACCGGTTCTTTTGTAAGCTGGTGTTATTGCTTCGGGAGATGTTAAATCTTCTTCCACAGCTCTGTTGAGTCTTCCGTACAAAGCACCGAAACGGAATTTACCCGGATTTAATTCAACCCCAACACCCATAGCAGTTTGACCTGCCCATGTAAAAGGTGACCAAGTCAGGTTTGTGTAACCCAGATGTGCTTTGGCCCATTTATATGACGGACTTATACAAAACTGGTTAAACGGTTGGCGGAAAGAACGTTCCTGCTCACTTACCGTCAATGAAAAAGGAATTTCAATTCCGTACAATTTTAAAATCGGATTCCCAGTAAAATACCAGGAAAAATCTTTGCGGCGGGGAGCAATCCCATCAACGTCATAATACGATCCAAAAGCAGAAAAAGTTCCTGAAATCTCAACCGGTTTTTCCTCTGTAATTGTTTCCAGGTCCTGCGAAAATACTTTTGGTACTATTCCACTGGTTAAAAGAAAAAAAATAACCATTGCCCATCTAATCCTTCTCATAGTTTGTTCATTTGTTTTTTGTAAAAAAGCCGATAAAAAGCAGATAAAACCGATGAAATGCAAAATTTATAATTATCAGTGTTTAAAAGGTTTACCAATTGTTTTTAACAAAATTTTAAGCCAAATTTGCAACGGGTTTTCCCACGAAAAAAACACCGATATACGAACGACAATTAAAATAGACGAATGACATTTTTACATCATTTGCATTTTTTATATATTTAGGCAAGAACTATTATTATGAAGCTAATAAACTGCATCATTGTTGATGACGATGAGATAGACAGGCTGATGACAATTTCGAATGTCAAGAAGTTCCCCCAATTAAATCTAATGGGAGCTTTCGACAATGCGGAAGACGCTTTGGAACTGATCAATAAAGAAAAAATTGATGTACTGTTCCTTGACATTGACATGCCTGAAAGCAGTGGATTTGAAATCAGAAAAAGTGCTGCACAGATACCGGTTTGTGTTTTTATAACGGCACATCCTGAACATGCCGTTGAAAGTTTTGATTATGAAACCCTTGATTTTATTATCAAACCACTGAAAAGTGACCGTTTCAAAAATACCGTTAAAAGGATTGAAGAGTTTTTGGAAATCAGGCAAAAGGCCGAATTATTTGAATCAAGCATCGGAGGTGACACCATTTACATTAAAGAAGGTCATGAACAAACCAAAGTCAAGCTTCATGAAATTCTTTATCTGGAAGCTCTCAAAGACTATACTTTAGTTGTCACAAACCATAAGAAACACTGTGTTCTTTCGAGTATAGGAACCTTATTGAAAGAAAATCACTTTCAGTCATTTGTTAGGATTCACAGAAGTTTTGCGGTACAAAAACAATATGTTAAGAAAATTGGCACCCAGGAGATAGAATTGAACAACAACATTTCAATACCTGTCGGAAGAAGCTACAAAGACAATTTAAGTTTGATTACATGAGAAAAATCACTTTGGTTTTACTCTTACTTCCAATTTCATTATTCGGGCAATCCCGGAACAAGGCAGCCATTCAATTATTAGAAGAATGCGAAACCATTAAAAAAAATGAAAACTACAGAAACCTAATTACAGTAGCTGAGAAAGGAATTTCTTTGTCAAAAAATGATTCTTATTTACTTTCCCGATTCAGTTTTTATAAAGCCTATGGTTATGAATACGATAATAACCAATATGAAAAGGCTATTCCCTATTTTGAATCTTCTTGGAAATATGCCAAAAAACATCAAAACTTAAAAGAAGAAACTTTGGCCATCATGCGGCTGAGCTATTTATACTACTCTACAAAACAATTTCAAAAAAGAGAGGAACTCATCCGCTATATCAAACAAGTCTTGGACACTACTAAAAGCGTTTACACACAAGGTATCCTTAATGGTAGTTTAGGCGAATACTATCTTGACAAATCTGAAATAGAACCATTCATAGGTTACAAACTGAAAGCTATCGAATACCGAAAGAAATTCCCAAAAGATGATGCGAGTAATATCGTTAATATTGGTATTTCTTATTCACAGATTGGTCAGGCCTATATCAAAATGAAGCAGTTTGACAAAGGAATAGAATATTCCGATTATGCCAAACCGTACATGAAAGGGTCTCCCAATTCCCTGGCATTTCTATATAACGATTTTATAAAATGCTACACCGGAAAACAGAACCTGGACAGTATTACAAAATACTACAATAATATTTACCGGTTAGTATCCAAAGAAGATTCATTGCACATCAGTGTTAGTTCTGCCAACCGCCATATGGCTGAATACTTTATATCCAAAAACAATATTCCTAAAGCGGTTATTTTTGGAAAAAAAGCCCTACAGTTTGCCGAAAAATCGAATGATGAAGAAATTTTGATGGAAGCACAGGTAACACAAGGCAAACTTCTTTTCAGACAAAAACAATTTGAAAAAGCAATCGTCATACTTCAACAGGCATCAACCCATGCCTTTGAGTTTGATAAAAATTCCTTCATTATTATCAACCAATTGTTATCGGAGAGTTACTCCCAATTAGGCGACTGGAAAAAGGCTTTTGAATATCAAAACATTTACACCAAAGCTAACGAAACCATGCTGAACGAATCGGCGAAGCAAACCATTGCCAATGCGGAAGCCCAATTTCAGAACAGAACCAAACAGGAGAAAATAAACCTGCTTTCTGCGGAAAACAAAGTTAAAAACCTTCAAATAGAAAACACAAGAAAGACACAGATATACTTGGGAATTGGGTTTGTTCTTCTATTAACTATTGCCGGATTACTTTATATGCAGAATATAAACAGAAGAAGGACTAACCGGAAGCTTCAGCTTTTAAATTCGGAATTAGATCAAGCCAATAAGACCAAAGCCCGCTTTTTCAGTATTATCAATCATGATTTGAGAGGTCCTGTGGCCAATTTGATCCACTTTTTATATTTGCAGGAAAACCATCCCGAATTACTGGATGAAGAAAGCGAAAAAAGGCTTAAACAGAAAACCACTGCCGGTGCCGAAAATTTGTTATCATCCATGGAAGATCTGTTGTTATGGAGCAAAAGCCAGATGGAGCATTTTGAGCCAGTACCCCAAAATATAACTATAAATTCACTGTTTGTTGATACTGCCAAACATTTTTCAAACATTGAAAAAATATCAATTACGTACAACAACCCTGAAAAGATTGAATTATATACCGATGAAAACTATCTGAAAACCATTATCAGAAATCTTACCGGAAACGCCATTAAAGCTCTTGAAAAAACAGAAGACCCAAAAATAGAATGGAAAGCCTACACCGAGAATAACAAAACTGTACTTTCCATCAGTGACAATGGCCCAGGCAGTACAAGCGAACAATTTAAGGCTCTTTACGATGAAACTACCATTACCGGTATTTCTTCGGGATTGGGACTGCATCTTATCCGTGATCTGGCCAAAACCATCAATGCAGAAATAAGCGTTAGCACCCATTCTGAATCAGGAACCATTATTACTATTTCAATATAAAAAAAGGAGACCATTTGGTCTCCTTTCTAAGTATAATCACTTAAATATTATAAGCTATATTTCAATCCAAGTGTTAATCCTAAACCACTGATTCCAACGAATGAACTGATTTCATTCATCGCATCATTTGGTCTTGTTGTATCACCTGTATAAGAAGTTGACGTATCAGGATTAATTAACGGGCTGTTAGAGCTGCTGTTAATTTGATCCACGTAAGTTACGTGACTTGCAGAATAAGAAGCATCAGGACGGAAAGCAGTTGGTGTATGTAATCTATCTACTCCGTTTTCAGTATAGATCTCAGTTTCTTTAGTTTTTCCGCTAACTGTAAAGTTACGGTATTCGATTTCCGCGAAAGCAGACAACTTCTCTGTTAATTTATAAGAAGTACCAACTGCAGCCATGAAACCGATAGTTGGGTTTGGTTTTACAACGTCTTTTGCATACGCTTTAGTAACACCACCCGGGTTTGTATAAGTACGGTTAGTTTCGATAGTCAAGTCACCGTAAACAGGTACGATAACACCAACTTTAGTATAAGGCTCCAAACCACTGGTTTCGTTTAAGAATAAAACCAATGCAGGAGATAAATCCAAAGCTTTGATTCTACCCACAGCAGTTCCGTCAACGAAAGTTGGTCCTGCAGCCACTAATCTATGTACAGTTTGTACCATCGTTTTATTGTTTCCTCTGAAATAGTTTACACCCATTTCAACTCCGAAACAGTTTGAAAAACGGTAACCTGCAGTTAAACTACCACGGAAACCTTCTCCAAAAGATCCATGGTTAGTCTCTCTTGAAACTAAAGTAGTACCATCAGCAGCATAAATATCTGTATTAGGTAATTGCCCTGAAACTATTGGGAATTCAGTTGCAGCGGTTTGTATAAAGTAAGATCCTCCAACTTTGAAATACATACCTTTTTTGTCATTTTGTGCACCTTGTGCAGAAGCATCCGGTGTTTGAGCGAAAGCTGATACTGTTACAGTTAAGCATGCAGCCAACATCATTTTTTTAATCATGATAATTTGGGGTTTTTGTTTTTATTTAGGCTGCAAAATTAATAATATCAAGCCATAACCCAAATTTATTATGCGTTCCTATAAAAAATAATAATTAAAAAACTAATTTATTTTAAAGTTTATTTGCATTTTTTCTAAAGCCTGTAAAAGCTCTGAAGTAATCTTGATTTTTATCTTCCGGCTTGGCATGGAAAGCATGTTTTTGATGACGATTTCTTCCTTCTCTTCGGGGATGTCGATTTCAGTTTCGGGATCGTCCGGAGAGACCTCATCACTTCCTTCTGCATTATCCGGCATGGATGTGATTTGCAATTCCTTTTTAATCTTTTCCAATTCCAGGACTTCGAAGGTAATCTGATGGTCGCCGGGGTTCATCATGAATAATTCATGTAATTCTTTGACCAATGCCTCTTTCAAATCATAAATAGAAAACTGGATAATCATTTTTTTGGCGTAAGTAGGCAATACATCAGCAAGCATCTTAGCTTCCAGAAACTGCATCCTTGGGTCTGACTTCTTGCCTGTTTCACGGTTTACCCAACCTTCCTTGACATTGATTTTAAAGAAAACGAATTGGTTTTGCACCAAAAAGTGTCGGAACTTCAGGTATTCTTCATCGAAAATACGGAATTCAAAACTCTCATCATACCCTTCCACATTGAAGGTAGCCCAGCCCTTACCGTTTTTGGCCGTACGGTGCTGAACATTGGAAACGATACCTCCGAAAGTCAGATTCTTGGTCACATATGGTTCCAGATTTTTGAGGCTGTCCAGTTTGACATTACAGAAGTACTTCATTTCGAAGCGGTAATCATCAAGCGGATGTCCGGAAATGTAAATCCCCACTACTTCCCTTTCACGGGCCAGTTTCTCCATGGTGTGCCATTCCTCACAAGGCGGCACGACAGGTTCCGGGATTTGGACATCAGATGCTTCCCCGAATAAACTCACCTGTGATGAGTTTTCATTCTCCTGTGATTTTGCACCGTATCGGATAGCCTTTTCCAGGAACGTAACATTATCACCGTCATGATGGAAATACTGTCCGCGGTGCGTATTCGTAAAGCAATCGAAACCGCCGGCCAGTGCCAAGTTCTCAAATGCTTTTTTATTAGCAGAGCGGAGATCGATACGTTTAGCCAAATCGAAGATAGATCTGTATTTACCGTCCTTTCTGTTTTCAACGATGGTATTTACGGCACCTTCCCCAACACCTTTAATGGCTCCCATTCCGAAGCGCACGGCATAGTCCTCGTTTACCGTAAATTTATAATACGACTCATTCACATCAGGACCTAATACTGCCAGTCCCATGCGTTTACACTCCTCCATGAAGAACGACACCTGTTTGATATCATTCATGTTATTGGAAAGTACGGCCGCCATGTATTCGGCGGGGTAATGCGCTTTCAGGTAAGCCGTTTGGTAAGCAATCCAGGCATAACAGGTGGAGTGCGACTTATTGAAGGCGTAACTCGCGAACGCCTCCCAGTCGGTCCAGATCTTGTCCAGCTTTTTAGCATCATGACCGTTAGCCACTGCCTGGTCGATAAACTTAGACTTCATCTTATCCAGTACTTCCTTTTGCTTCTTACCCATCGCTTTACGGAGTACGTCGGCATCACCTTTAGAGAAATTAGCCAACTTCTGGGACAAAAGCATTACCTGCTCCTGGTATACCGTAATCCCGTAGGTTTCTGATAAATATTCTTCACAGGCATCCAAATCGTATGTAATTTCCTCTACCCCGTTTTTACGGCGGACGAAAGAAGGTATATACTCCAACGGACCGGGACGGTAGAGTGCGTTCATTGCAATCAAGTCACCAAAAACCGTAGGTTTCAGTTCCTTCATGTATTTTTGCATTCCCGGGGATTCGTACTGGAAGATACCGACCGTTTCCCCGCGTTGGAAGAGCTCGTATGTTTTCTCGTCATCAATAGGAAAAGTATCCGGATCCAATTGGATACCGAGGCGGTACTTTACCAGTTTAACCGTATCTTTAATTAAAGTCAGGGTCTTCAGACCCAAGAAGTCCATCTTTAGTAATCCGGCACTTTCTGCAACCGAGTTATCGAATTGGGTTACGTATAGATCAGAGTCCTTTGCAGTGGTTACCGGAACGAAATTAGTAATATCATCCGGTGTGATGATTACCCCACAAGCGTGTATACCCGTATTACGGAGAGAACCTTCCAGCACCTTTGCCTGTTGGATGGTTTCACCTGAAAGTTCCCCTTCATTGGCGATGGCGATTAATTCCTTCACTCTGTCGAATTCATCTGAACGGAGTGCCTTCTTCACATCTTCCTCCTTCTCGGAAAGAAAACGGGCGAGGTTCCATTTAGACGGCATCATTCCCGGGATCAACTTCGCAATCCTATCCGCTTCGAATAGCGGCAAGTCCAATACACGGGCGGTATCACGGATAGCCGACTTGGTCGCCATCTTACCATAAGTAATGATCTGTGCTACCTGGTTTGCCCCGTATTTATTGATTACATAATCCATTACGCGGCCACGTCCTTCGTCATCGAAGTCGATATCGATATCGGGCATGGATACACGGTCAGGATTCAGGAAACGCTCAAAAAGGAGATCGTACTTGATAGGGTCGATATTCGTAATCCCGAGACAGTATGCTACAGCAGAACCCGCAGCCGATCCACGTCCGGGACCTACCGATACATCCATATTGCGGGCTTCGGCGATGAAATCCTGTACGATAAGGAAGTAACCCGGGTAACCGGAATTCGAGATCGTGAGCAATTCAAAGTCCAGACGTTCCTGTATATCAGGAGTAATTTCCCCGTACCGTCTTTCGGCGCCCTTGATGGTCAGGTGTCTTAAATAGGCATTTTCACCCCGAACACCACCGTCTTCGGCATCTTCGGGTACCATAAACTCGTCCGGGATACCGAATTTAGGAAGCAATACATCACGGTAGAGTGAATAAGCTTCCGTTTTATCGATAATATCCTGTATATTGATTATTGCTTCGGGTAAATCAGCGAAGAGCTTTTTCATTTCGGCTTCCGATTTGAAATAATACTCCTGATTGGGCAGTCCGTAGCGGTACCCACGGCCACGGCCGATTGGAGTTGCCTGCTTTTCACCATCCTTCACACACAATAAAATATCGTGTGCATTCGCATCATCCTTAGCTACATAGTACGTATTATTTGTTGCAATCAATTTAACATCATGCTTTCTGGCGAAACTTATTAAGGTTTGGTTTACCCTGTTTTCGTCTTCCTGATTGTGGCGCATCAGTTCGATATAGAAATCGGCACCGAACTGTTCCTTCCACCACACCAAAGCTTCTTCCGCCTGGTTTTCACCAATGTTCAGGATCTTGGAAGGGATTTCCCCATAGAGGTTACCTGACAGGACAATAATATCTTCTTTGTACTTCTCGATCACCGAGCGGTCAATCCTTGGTACGTAGTAAAATCCGTCGGTATAGGCTATGGAAGACATCTTGGCTAAATTGTGGTAGCCCTTTTTATTTTTGGCCAGAAAAACAACCTGATACCCGTTGTCTTTTTGGGATTTATCTTTGTGATTGATACAGATATTGAATTCACAACCCACGATAGGCTTCACTTCTACCTCTGTAGGTTCTTCCCCATTGGCAACAGCCTCATCATTTTTAGCCTTGGCTGCTTTATTATGGTTTAAAACAGCACTTACAAAGTGGAATGCCCCCATCATGTTTCCGGTATCGGTCATGGCTACGGCCGTCATTTTATTTTTAACCGTTGCCGCCACTAAGTTCGGGATGGAAATGGTGGACTGTAATACTGAAAACTGTGTATGATTGTGCAGGTGGGCAAAGCGGCTGTGTTCCAGATCGCGGATACTTTCTTCCGAAACCGGCACCTGCGTATCTTCCTGTGCAACTTTCTTTAAGCGCTTTCTGATCTCATCGGAAGCAGCCTTAAGGTTGATGTGTTTTAATCCGATGAGCTGTATTTCCTGCGGGTTATTTTCACGGAAGTTTACATAGTAATCATCAGCAACATCCAGTTCTTCTTTTGTGAATATTTCGCGTTTGATTAATTCCATGAAGCATCGGGTAGTTGCCTCAACGTCGGCAGTAGCGTTGTGAGCTTCTGCGAAAGGTGCGTTGAAAAGGAATTGGTGCAACTCGGTCAGTGTGGGCAATTTGAACTTACCCCCGCGTCCTCCGGGTAACTTTAACAATTCGGCAGTAGTTTCGGTACAGGTGTCCAATACCGGCATTTGGGCCATAGTGGAAGCCACCCCCATACGGTGGAATTCACACCCCATGATATTGACATCGAAACCTACATTCTGTCCGACGATATATTTAGCTTTTGATAATGCGATGTTGAACTTCTCCAGGACTTCAGATAATGATACTCCGTCTTCCATGGCCAATTCGGTGGAAATACCGTGAATACGCTCGGCATCATAGGGAATATTGAACCCTTCCGGTTTTACCAGATAATCCTGATGTTCAATAAGGTTACCCATTTCGTCGTGCAATTGCCAGGCAATCTGGATGCAACGAGGCCAGTTATCGGTATCGGTAATGGGAGCCGACCAACTGCGGGGTAAACCGGTGGTTTCCGTATCAAAAATTAAATACATCTATCTGAGCTTTAGGCTTTAGGCTGTATACCGTAAGCATTTTGGACAAAAAACAAAAGTACGGTTTTTTTTGAGTTATGAATTATGAGTTATGAATTATGAGTTATGAATTATGAATTATGAATTATGAGTTATGAGTTATGAGTTATGAGTTATGAGTTATGAATTATGAGTTATGAATTATGAGTTATGAATTATGAGTTATGAATTATGAGTTATGAATTATGAGTTATGAATTATGAGTTATGAATTATGAATTGGAGGATCGAAGACTTTCTTGTTTTGTCATCTCGACGGAGGAGACACGAGCGTCAGCGAACTGGCGAAGCAAATTACATAGTCCAAAATCCAAGAAGTCTAAAAATCTAATTGTTTAACAGTCTCATACTACTTGGCTTCGGCTCCGCTCAGCCACCGTCGGCTATTTGATATTACTTTGATACTACTTTGATACTACTTTGATACTACTTTGATACTACTTTGATACTACTTTGATACTACTTTGATACTACTTTGATACTACTTTGATACTACTTTGATACTACTTTGACACGCTATATATACGCTATATATCGCACTAACACCTATGCATTTAACCGGCAAACCGGAATCAAGTAACTTTATTGTGTGGATGGAAAAAGATTTTTGGATTAAGTCTTTCAACCACTGTCAGGGTTGAAAAATGGTAAAAAAGCATAAATATGGGCATGTATGTACGTAATTTTTTGTTAATTTTATATAAGTCAAGAACTTATATAAAAATGAGTTTTGTTAGTTTAATCAATTTCAACTCGTTAACCAATGAAAGAAAGATACACCAAATACATTAAAACCTTTGTTGTTTTACTGGTTTTATCGACAAGCCTCAGTTCTTGTTATTCGGTACGGATCATTAGCAGGGACGGCATCCCTGAACCCGATTACAGTAATGATTCCCAGGATTTTTACAAGAACAAAAAGGTAACAGTAATCGACACCGTAATTAAGCTGGGGGTCACCAATGATTCATTCAGTCTGATTGAGAAATGCGGTTCCAGCGGTTTTTATGCTGTTGAGTACAGGACCACCCTTGGACATGTTTTACTGAGCGGTATCACCTTCGGCAGAGTCCGGAAAGTAAAGGTTAAATATGTTTGTTTAAAAGAATGATATGGCAAATACAGTCACCAAGAAAATAAAATCGTGGAATACCCTGCATGAAAACGGTCCGTTTACACCTTCCCAATTCATGCACCAGACCAAGCCGGACAAAACCATAACGGGTCTATTAACCTGTTACAATGACTCGGCAAAAGAAATCCAGCGCTTACTGAAACAGGCTTTAGACGCCAACGAAGGTTTCAGGGCTTTTGGCTCCCGTTGGTCGATGTCGCATATAGCTCATCAAAGAGACAACATGCATGACAATTCGTATATGAATCTGAAAATGGCCGTCCAGAAACAAGATCTGCACACCAATTCGACACATGATGCGGCCAACATCTTCATTTTCCAATGTGGGAATACCGTTAAGGAGATTCATAATTTTGTGAATTTAACCGGCAAATCACTTAAAGCGTCCGGTGCCAGCAACGGGCAGACAATAGCGGGGTGCATTTCAACCGGAGTACACGGATCTGCACTGGATCAAGGTTCGGTACAGGATTATGTTGTTGGACTGAACATCATCACCGGTCCTGATCCGCAAGACATTGTGTATCTGGAAAGAGCAACCGAGCCCTGTCTTTCAGATGCTTTTATCAGTCAGACCCATTCCCGGATCATCAGAGATGACGGATTATTTAATGCAGCGCTGGTAGGATTGGGTTCCTTCGGGTTCATACACGGCGTGGTTGTAGTAACGGAAGAACGGTTTTTACTCAATCGTTATGTAAAAAGAATTCCGAAAACCGAGGCCCTTAAACTCGCCACCACGATGGATTTTAAAGGGACTTCCACTATCATTCCGGAAGAAGTGGATGCACAGGGCAAGGGATTGCGCCCGTATCATTACAAAATATTCATCAATCCGTATGTTGATTCCAACGACTTTGTAATCGAACTGATGTATAAGAAACCGTATCGGAGTGGTTATCCTGATCCCGTTCCACACGTTAAAAAGTCCATTTACCGCGACCTGATTTTACTCTTTATCAAAATTGCGGAAAACTGGAAAGGAACGATCCCGAAGCTGATCAAAATACTTGAAAAGTCTATTTTACCCCAAACCGACACCAATATAACAGGAACGCTCGGCGAGATATTCTGGGACGCAGGCTATCAGGGGCCAGCCTTTGCCTGTTCGGTGGGGATTGATTACAAAGATTCGGCAAAAGCCCTTGAATTATTAACCAAACTGGCCAAAAAAGAAGGCCCGATACCCGGCATTTATGCGATGCGGTTTGTGAAACAGTCAAAAGCCACCCTTGCGTTTACGCGTTTCCCGATTACCTGTATGCTCGAAATTGACGGCATCATCTGGGACCCGGCCAAAAACAAGAAAATGATTACACTGGAAAAATTCTGCACGCGCATGATTGAGGTGTTAAAAGAAAACAATATCCCTTTTACGATTCATTGGGGCAAGAATGCCGACTGGTCGTTTCCAGGACTTGTTAATCATATGTATGGCAATGACGCCGCAAAATGGAAACAACACCGGACGGGTTTCCTTAGTCAGAAAGCACAGAAACTCTTCAGTAATAAATTTTTGGAAGATATTGGTTTGGGGTAGGGATTGTTGGATTGTTAGACAGTTAGATTTTTCAACTTCTTAGATTTTTTAGACTTGTTGGGGTGTCAAAAGGGACAAATATGACTTGTTTAACCGCTGTCAGGGTTTAAAACCGCTGACAGGGTTAGCTTACCGGATTTAATTCACTAAAAATTATTTATTTTCAGATATTTGATATTAGTGAAGGATTGTGCTTTTTATTTCGTAATTCCGGTACGATTTGGCAAGACTTTTGAGAAGCCTATAGTCTATCCATTTGAGGATTGACTATATTTGAAAAACAAACCCATTTATATCCCATCCATGAAAAAGTACATTTTGACCTTTTTAGCCATAATCAGTTTATCCTTATCATCCAGCGCCCAACAGGTTACCCTTTTTGACAGTAGCGGAGAAGCTATCGCTTATATTGATTACGATGAAGATGCCACGATATTTATGTGGAGCGGAAAACCGGTAGCTTTCATCGAAAAGGACGGAGATGATTTGTGCATCATTGGCTTTAACCGCAGTTTTTTAGGTTGGTACGAAGACGGGATTATTTATGACCGGAAAGGTTATATCGTTGGAGGAACCAAAGATGCCCTCAACATCCCTACCAAGTTTGAACGGATGAAAAGAATCCAGGGTATTGTCCCGTTTCGCCCCATTACACCGATATCCCCTATTAAGCCGACGTTTTGGGACCGTTGGAGCAATACTCCGCTGACGGAGTTTTTGTTTTTCGGGAAGAAGTAGATGAGATTGTTCGATTATTAGATTTTTCGATTATCAGATTATCAGATTATCAGACTATCAGATTATCAGACTATCAGACTATCAGACTATTAGAATACTGACTGATAAATTAAAGAATAGCTTACATTAGAGTATTGGAAATATAGACACAGACTCTAAAGCTCAAAAGTCAGGAGACTTTGCCTAGCGGTGAGCAGAAAAAATAATTTTATATATTTGATTTTTAGCCGGACCGGATGATTTGACATTGGCTTAATTTCACAAAGCCACAATATGTAAGAATCATCAAAAAAGAGACTGAATTACACTATTTATTATAATCCAAAACATTAAAAAATGAAAAAAAACTTTTTAGTATTTGCCTTCACCCTGATCAGTCAAATGGGATTTAGCCAGGAAATTAAGATTAAAGATGATATCGTCACTGTAGACGGTAAAGAATGTCTTAAAATCAATGATTCAGATGCCAACAATGTCTCAATACTTGATTTGGAAGGAAATGAAATAATCTTTTTAAAATTCATACACAACAGCAGATATGCCCGCCTTTATACCAAAGTGACATTCCTTAAAGAAAAGCTCACCTTTACGTCAAGTTCTTACATATTCACCAAAAAGTTACTTATCAAAAAACTGCTTGCAGACAACACTTTGGAGAACTGTAAACTGAATCCTGAAAAAGTAGAACGTTTTGTTTTAAAATATGATGAAAGTGTAGAAGGGCATTAAAAGCAATACCGGTAAAGTGAAAACTTTACCGGTATTTTTTTGGATTATCAGATTGTTGGATTGTTAGAATACAGACACAAGCTCAAAGTCAGGAGACTTTGCACGCAGCTGATTATCAGATTGTTAGACAGTTAGATTGTCAGATTATTACAACACAGATAGCATTTAAAGAGCAGCCCAGAGTCGGGATTTCATAGGTTTTATAGTTGTCAGGATTGAGCAGTAGGTTATTAAAACCCCGATGACACGAATTTTCACCCGAGCGAAGCGAACTGACGAAGTAATCCGTGCCCACCAAGCAAAAACACAAAGAACTGTTTGCCAAATCAAAGTCGGGTCCTGATAACTGTGGGAATTACTGCATCAGTATTGTTTAAAACCGATAGCCCAGATTTATTCCAAATTTCACTACTTGGTCGTGGTCTGTTTTATCTGAATTAAATAATTGTTTACCCCAGCCAAGGTTAGCACCGTAGATAAGTCCGCCCTTAGTAACCCATTTACCGCCCAGGCCTACACCGAGAGAAAGATCAAAAACATCAGGTTTTTCCGTAAAAGTTGATTTATCTTCTGTGCCAAATACTTTATCCCCATCGATGGAACTAATCACCCCAAACCCTTCCACAAAAAAGCCGGAAGAATATTTTTTACCAAAATACATTCTGTAATATGGAGAGGCATAATAATTTAAATCCGGGTTTAGTTTTGTATCGTAGACATAAAAAAAGGAACTTCCCAATGATGACTTTTTGTTTAAATGTCTTTCATAACTTACCTCAACTGCCCCCATCAAAGGTGAAAACAGATTGAGTGTAACTTCATTGTTCTTCTCGTATGGATTTCCATTGATTTCATTTTGATTTTGAGCTTTACCGGCTAAAAACGAAAACAGTATTACACTTATAACAAAGGTTTTCTTCATAAAAAAGTTGGTTTAATTAATTTCGGACAAACCTATGGCAATTTGCTACAGCAGATGTTAAATGCGCCAAAAAATCTTGTTAAAAAAAGCACAAATAAGGTCCAAAAATTAAAAAACAGCTGCTATGACCGGATTTATCAAAAGGTTCCCAATACAATACAATTCACTTCACTGCATTGCGCAATCCCGTTATTCCTAATGAGACGAACTGACGGGGTAATCCGAGCCATCGGGCGACAAACAAAACAAAGAAAAAACTTACAAAATAATACACTTCTTCTTTCATTTCTTTACAAAAATTGCTAATTTTATCAACAACAGTCCGCGGTACTCATAGCCATTGCGGAAAAACAGCAATACAGAGACTATGATACACCAACCCGGTTATACCAAGCTTCATGAAACGGAAAAGTTTGTTTTGGGACATCTTTTTGAGAATGCTTATCTGACAAACAAGGACACCAGTGACTCTATTTTCATTGGTCATTTTTATGGTGACCCGAATTGCGGATTAATCAGCAATGACAATACCTGGTGTTTGGTTGGCGGTTCGACCCTGAAACTATGGACCAATACCGAGTTGACGGAAATCAAAGACAGTTCGGTTCACTGGACATTCAAAATACGGCAGACCGATACGCATAAGGCAGAGCTTTTAATTGATCCGTGGGCAGACAATTCTTCTGTTTGGGAATTTGACATTCTGACCCGGGAAGCACGGAAAGTAAAAGATTTTGACGACTACAAAAACGAATCGTATACTGAGAATATCATTTGGTGATCAATAGATTGCTCAGACTGGTTAGACTTCTTGGACTTCTTGGACAGCTTAGACTTATTAGACAACATAGATTGCTTATATTTCCGGATTTGTGACGGCATGGAACGGCACTGATTACCTGCGGTTCATACGCAAATCTGTACTATCGGATTGTATACTGAAAGTATCATTTGATAGATAAATCAAGACAAATCATTTATTATTTTTTTAGATTTGTGTTGGTACGACACCAGCACGGATGCAAATCTGCGTTATGGATTACCTAATAACGAAATAACAAAATGCGTTTAGAGCCCAGAGACAGTTTATTTGAAGCCGGTAATGAAATATTTCCCGAGCACACCCATAAAACAATTGAAAGTTTCAACCGTTGTGTGACTGAACAAAACGAATTACTGTATCTGGAGTACCGTTTAGATACTACAGACGTATCATACCGGGTTTATCTGGATGCCGGTTTACCGTTTTGGTCTGAAACAGCCCTGACCGATTATGAGAAAGATCCCGACGTGGAATATGAGTTGGTCACAGCGTTAGTTGGCCGGAGAATCCAAAGTATACATTGGTTTCCCGATTCCCGGAACAGCAAGATACTGTTTGACACAGATGGACACAGTGCCGTTTTGCAATGCAAAAATCCGGATCTATTTGATTCGGCTGCAGAATTTAAACTGATACAGCAATAACAAAAACCGAAGGCTGACTATTTAGTTTAGCGTTAATTTTTGAGTCCAAAGAACCAACAAATAAGAAAGCAAATGAATAAATTATCACTGTTTTGTTTTATACTGTTTATTCTGGGTTCCTGCAATAAACCGGTTGAGTCTGAAGATCCGGCAAAATTTGATGAAAAAGGAAATCTGATTGTGTATAGTGAAGAAGTATATGCCAAAATGTGGTTCAAAAACCGGAATTTAAAAGTTACGGTTATTGATACTTTCTGCATAAACCAAAAATCAAGAGTACTTAAAGACATCCAAAAAGGGAAGCTGGTTTATTTCGGCTTTCATCCTCGTGAATTTAAAAAGATGTCTGAAATACTACTCAAATACGGCATAGAGTCTAAAGAACATTTAGGGAGGTGTGTCAGGATTGGAGGATTTGAACCGTTTTGCTATGAAGAAGAAATGTACAAAGAAATTAACCGGAAATACGGAAACCATTTTATTGATTCCATTTTCAGGATGGTCCAAAAAGAATACATATTGGAGCATCCTGATGTTCCCTATTTTGAAGACGGAGTTGATTTGAGGGAAAAATACAAATCGGATTTAAAAAAGAAAAAGTGAATCCCGTTGCGGTTAAACACTATTTATTAAATTAGACGATACCAATCCAAATCTGCAAATGAAGTATTTACATTTTATTTTTATTCTTTTGGTTTCGGCCACTGCGTATAGCCAGGAAGACATGCTTATCCAATATAATCAGGCTGAAAGCCAATTAAAGTCGGGAAACACTGCAGGAGCTTATACCCTATTTAAAGAACTTTATCCTAAAGTCAAATTACAGGACACCCTTTACAATTACACCCTTTGGTATTATGTTGGGGCGGCAAACCGAACTTGAGCGCAGTTCCAGATTAAAGGAGAACTTTCCAAAATCACTTGAATATGGCCAGGAAGCTTTAAAACTGATACGGGACGGCCAGAAAGTATTCGATACGACTTTTGCCAAAAGAGAACCCTGGATGATCAAAAATCTGGTGGTTTCAAATTTTGGTTTAAAAAAACCGGACGAAGCAAAGAAATACAAATCCCAATTGTATGAACGCTATCATAAAAAGCAACTTCCGGAAGGGATAGACGGTTATTTTAATTTTGACTATTTCATTCTTGATGATAAAAACATATGGGGATACGAATGGTACCCGGAATTGCCTGAAGACCGGTTTTCATCAAGTTTTACCAAAGTAGTTTATTATGTTTACAGCCGGAATGCCGATGGTTCCGACAAAGACCAGCTTTATCGGTTTCATGTGTTGATGTTTCATCAGAACAGCACGAATACAAAGTTTGATTACATCTTAGAAAAGCAACAGGAAATAAACAATCAATTAGTGAGCGGATCGTACTATTCTTTCACTTATAAAAAAGACATTGACTACTTAAAACTGAGAGAAGACATTAAAAAAATTGTTTCTGAACAAATCCAACCCGACACCAGAAGAACAATCACCCGAAACTAACCTGTGGTAAAACAGGTTTTCCCGGCACAATGAGATGATACAAAACCAAATCACTATCTTCACAAAGCCGGAAAGCATTTACTGAATTCCCAAGACAAAATCCAAAAATAAATAATTATGAAAAAACTGTTTATTATTTTGACATTACTACCTGTTTTAGCGTATTCCCAGAAAAGAGAAGAGGCTGAGAACAAAGTTCAGGAAGGCGTTACATTACATGATGAAGGTAAATATGACCATGCCCTGAAAGTGTATGAAGAAGCACTTACCCTCGATAAAGATAATTTGCTGGCACTTTCGGAAATGGCCATGACCCTCAATGCAGCAAAGCAATACGACAAATCGATAGAGATTTGCAAACGCGCTATTGAAACACACAAAAAAGAGGATGTAAAAAATGTTTATGTGTCTTATGCGAATTCATTGGACCATTTAAACCAACCCGACAAAGCGATAAAGATATATGACGAAGGCATAAAGAAATACCCGGATTACCATCAACTTTATTTCAACAAGGGAGTAACCCTGGCCAACTTCAATCAGCTTGAGAAGTCAATTCTTGCTTTCCAGCAAGCTACCAGAGTAAACCCTAACCATTCGAGTTCATTCAATGCATTGGGTGTTTTGGAACAGAAAAACAGGATTGCCTCCATTCTGGCCATAAGCCGATACCTGACTTTAGACAATAAATCTTCCCGGGCCAAGGGCAATTATGAAATAATTCTTAAGAATATGTCCCAAGGTGTTTCGCAAAAAGACGACAAATCAATTTCATTGGTTCTTGATCCAAATGTCCTTGACGGTGTTGAGAAAGGAAAAAAAACCGAGAATAATTTTTCAACAACGGATATGATTTTATCCATGGCGGCGGCATTAGACTATGATGACAAGAATAAGGACAAAACCCCTTGCCAAAAATTCATTACCAAGTTTGAAACCATTTGCAGTTCCCTGACCGAATCAAAAAAAGGAGGTAAAGGATATTACTGGGAATTTCTTGCTCCCTATTTTATTGAAATGAACAGCAAAAAACTCGTTGAACCTTTTAGCTATATCATTTTTCTTCCTTCACAGAGTGAAGATGTGCTAGACTACCATAAAACCCATGCCGCCGAGATAAAAAATTTCAATGACTGGTCAAGCAGTTATCAATGGAAATAAAAGATATTTAACCTTACAAAATTTTAATCCAACACTACTACCCTTATGGACATACGATACAGTTTTGATGAAAAACCAACAGCAGACCAGATTATCGAACTTTATGATGATGCCGGTTTGCCCAGACCCACCCATGACAAAGAACGCATCCAGAAGATGTATGACAATTCCAATTTGATTGTTACGGCTTGGGATGGTGATGTACTGGTAGGCGTTTCCCGCTCAATCACCGATTGGGTATGGAGTTGTTATTTATCAGATCTTGCTGTCAGAAGCGAGTACAAGAAAGAAGGCATCGGCAGGCAGCTCATCAACCTGACCCGGGAGAAAGTGGGTGAAGAGTCGATAGTATTGCTGTTATCGGTTCCTTCGGCGATGGAGTATTATCCGAAAGTGGGCTTTGAAAAACAGGAAAGCAGTTTTATTATCAACAGGGCGGATTGGAGGTAATACCCAGTGGCATAACGAAATCAGGCACCATACTTTTAAAAGAAAACATTAAAATGAAGAGACAGCTAACATTTATTTTATTACTTATCAGTACCTATCTGTATTCACAATCTCCTTTGGATACTATCAAGCAATTCAATTATAAAAGACACTATGAATTAATCCTTAAAGAAACAAAAAACGAAAAAAGCAAGTATTCCTATTCAACGCAATTAAAAAAATTCACCAATCATGAACCCCAGAGTAATTTTGAAGTTTTGTGTTTGCTGATCGGATTTAGTGACAATGAGAATTTCAAACCTTATTTCGACATTTTAACCATTGATACAGAAATTTTTAATTTGAATGAAAACAAAAAATTCAAAGAAGCAATAGAATACGGAAATAAAGCGCTAGAGATTAACCCTTTCAGAATAAAGGTTCTTAGGGAATTAGCTTATGCCTATGGAGAAACCGGAAATAAGGAAATAGCCGAACGACTCATGATAAGAACAGGCAAAATATACAATGCAATGCTTGCAAGTTCCACCATATCTGGCACAAACATCAAAGACCCCATGTTTTCGCTGGGACCGAAAGACGGGCAATATTTCATCCGCTTTTTTATGGATTGCAAACTTGGCAACATGGGATCGGGGACTGATCCCGATGGCTATTTTATTGACATCTTAAACACAACATTTCAAGATTTGCCTGCAACCTTCTATTTCAACATCAATCACGTTAAGAAGACAATAATGAAAAAATAAACAGCACAAACAACCCAAACAAATGCTTGGACAACCCCAGTCATTCAAATGGTTTTACCTCCTCGGTCAATTATCGGTATACGGGTTGGTAGTTGATGTAGCTTTGTGTTTTATATTCCGTAAAAAAAGAAAAATAATGTAAAACTCATAATCCGGTGTATATTTGCCACTAAGCCTTATAATGACAATAATTTAGCTTCAACAATCCCAAACCACATTACTAATGAGTATTATCTTATCATTGTGTTCGCTTATCCTGCTAGCCGTGCCATTGGTTTATCAACTCATTTGCGGTTATAAATCCATAAAAGGATTAACCAAAATGAGTATAACCGAAATAGGTTTCACAAGTTTCATGGCCCAGATATTAGTAACTATTGTTTCCTTTTTTCTTTTTACCATGTCCATGAATCAAAGTGAAGAGGATATAAAATGCATGACTCCGGCAGTCGGGATTATTGGCATCAGTTTTATGATTGGGATCATTTTAATTGTTGTAACTATTATTCAGGCAGTTATTAAAGCAATTTACAACCGGAAATCTAAAAAAGAGTATAGATCCAGTACAAATTGATTATCCTCTCCGGTGTTTAATCTTCACGATTAGGTAAAAAAGAAAAAATCAAACCTGGGCAACAAAAAATTATGTAAACCAGACCATCAGATGCGTATCTTAAAAAAAATTACCGGTATTCTTTTATTGATTATTGCAGGCATATCAGGGCTAGCCGCATTTTTAGTCCTGATCAGGGAAACCTTATCGGTCATCAGAAAAATTGACCGTTACAGTGCATTTGATTTTGGATATTCCCTTGGTATGTTTATGGGGGTTCTGTTTTTTTCAACCATTGCTTACTTCTCTGCAAAATATGGTTTGCGGTTAGTTCAGGGCAAAAAAGAGGAAAAAGAATCGATTGATGATATCGGGAAGCCGGAATTATAAAACAACACAAAATGAGCAAACTGAAAAACACACTCACCGCCTTATTGTTTTGTCTCATTTTAGCGTTCTGTAGACTTGGCGGAACCATAAAATTCAATCTGACAACAAAAGAATAGAAAAAGAATCTGTACAAACCTTAACCAATATCAAGTCTTACGGCATAATCATATGGCACTATCTGAAACCAGCCTGAACAATTTTGAATTCAGGAAATTCCCTGAAAAAACTGATTTTACTTTTAAAGCAAACCAGTATACTGTTGAATTTACCGAGCCTGAAGAAATCAGGATGAGTCTGTACATCCGCACCGTAAAAGTTTTAAAGAACAATGTGGTTATTAAGTCCTTCACAACCTCTGATCCTTCTTACTTTTCGGTCACCTCAAATGACAATAAATTTCTGGCATTACCGACGCGGAACGGTGTAGAAATCACCAATCTTGAAAATGGCAATACAGCTGAATTCAACATCGGTTTTTTAATTGGAAATGAATTTGACCACACAAACCAATACTGCGTCATCAATGGTCATACTGAAACCAAATTAATTGATTTAGAAACACTGGAAGTGAAATATGAATTTTCGGATAACGGGCATTATCTCACACAGGCAAGATTCGGTTTTGGTAATAAATTATTGCTAATTGATGCGTATGAAGGCTACTACAGGCTAAAATTGTTGGACCCGGGCACTTTACTTTTCAGTTATTCTTTACTCGAAAAACCATTTGATTTTTTTAAAATCCCATTGGAGAAATATGCCGGACTGATTAAGAGCAAAACCCATTGTGTATGGTTAGAATCCGGCGGAGGCATGTGGCATTCGAGTTTTTTAAACCAATGGGAGTATATCCCAAAACAAAATCATATACAGAACACTTTTACCTGTTTCAGATGTTTCATTCAGTACAAATTACAAAGTTGATTCGTGTAATGCTGCATTTGCATATGTTGAAATAACGGAACCGACAGAAATAAACGATTTCAAAGATAATCCTTCATTTAATGATGTACCCAAAAGCGGCGATATCCTGACAACGCTACGAAAATTATTTAATTGATTGAAATACAATTCACCAACCTTTTGAATCCAAACTTTCGGTATATTTGTAAAGAGCAGCAAAAAATGAAAAAAACAGTTATCCTTTCACTTGTATTCTTACTCTCCATGAGTTGCAAAGAAGAAGTCCGATTTGATTTAAAGGTCCAAAATCAAATGGTAAAATTCAGTGAAGAAATTTTCGGAGCCCAAAAAATAGATTCCAAAAAAGTATTGGGTTCTATTAAAGACATTTCAACCGTTATTTATCAGGACACTTCAGCATCAGGAACTAATCCGGCGCCAACGATTTATTCAAATCCTTCCGGAAATTGTTATTTTAAAGTTTACGAAAGACCAAAAGGAATGATTTATGGTATTTCCTTTTTTAAGAACAATACCGAGATAACTTCTGCCGAATATCATGACAACGGTCAGGTACAATGCCAATTCAAAGTAGATAAAAAAGGTATAAAAAACGGCACTTACAATTGTTTCCACAGAAATGGAAAGATCAGGAAAAAAGGCACCTATTTAAACGGTAAGGAATCCGGAATTGAAACCGTTTACGATTCAATTGGGAATAAAACCAGTGAATTTGATTATAAAAGTATGAAGTATATCGATTAACCTTTTCAATTGATTGCACCAGAATCAGGAGAAAATAAAACAGAAAGATATGACAAACCCAAACGCTACTCCTTTTCCAACATTAACAACAGATCGTCTTATACTCCGCCAACTTTCAGAAAGCGATGCGGGTGCTATATTCATCCTTAGGTCTGATGCAGCGATAAACAAATACCTCAACCGGCCATTAAGCAACACTTTAGATGATGCTTTGCAGTTCATCCGGAAAATAAGAGAAAACAGCACCTTAAACTATTGGGCCATTACCCAAAAAGGTGATGAAAAACTTATCGGAACCATTTGTTTGTTCGGGTTTTCGGAAGAAGTTAAAAAAGGGGAAATTGGCTATGAACTTTTACATGAATACCAAGGAAAAGGCTTCGTA
The DNA here is from genome assembly GCF_023634845.1 of Flavobacterium amniphilum. Classification (GTDB taxonomy): domain Bacteria; phylum Bacteroidota; class Bacteroidia; order Flavobacteriales; family Flavobacteriaceae; genus Flavobacterium; species Flavobacterium amniphilum. The sequence continues at coordinate 384,220 of NZ_JAMLJL010000003.1, forward strand.
ACGGAAGCCACGAAAGAAGTGATAACCTATGCTTTCCAGACACTGAAATTAGAAAGCATTGAAGCTTTTACCCATAAAGACAACGGAAGCTCGTCTAAAGTACTTGAGAACTTAAATTTCAAACTGACTGGAGTTGATGAAGAAAATTCCGACTTGCTTGTTTATACATTATCAAAATAAAAGAATCCTCTAAAACCACAAAACCATGCAGATGGACAATTTAGCAAAACAGATCGCTTTCATCAAAGAGATTGACAAGGTAAAGTACATCCAGAGAAGAACCAAGTTATTCAACAGCGACAGGCGGGAGAATGATGCAGAACACAGTTGGCACCTCGCCATGATGACCCTTATTCTGGCCGAACATTCAGACAAACCCATTGATGTGCTTAAAGTTTTAAAAATGGTCTTGATTCATGACATAGTCGAAATTGATGCCGGCGACACTTTTATTTACGATACTGCGAAGAACCACAGCAATACAGAAGAAGAGCTTATGGCGGCGAAACGCATTTTCGGGTTATTGCCGGAAGAACAGGCGGCAGAATTTATAGCAGTATGGAAAGAATTTGAAGACGGCGAAACCGATGAGGCAAAATTTGCACGCACGATGGACCGCTTTGAACCCTTGTTGCAAAACGTTTCAAATAATGGCGGAACCTGGGCCGAATTCAATGTTCCTTATGAAAAAGTTTACGGGAAGAAAAAAGCGATTGCTGACGGCTCGTCTTCGATTTGGAAGTATGCCGAGGGTTTAATTAATGAAAGTGTGGAAAAGGGAATTTTGAAGAAGTAAAGAAATAAACTCAAATTTTCATTATACACGAAGTTTGAATTTGTATTATTTAACTTACTTTTGTACTTTCTTTTTTGTACCTACATCCTATCCGGATGAATTATTAAAAATAAGCCAATAAATTTCCACTCCAACCAAAGCATTCATAGACAAACCTTTACAAACACACTGTTTCTTAATTTTTTTTACAATAAATAATAAAAAATGAATTTTATTAAAAATCTCATAAAAGCCTTGTTAAAAAGACAATGTATTACATATATTTGACGATGACTCTTACAGATTTGACTTACTCTGGTACACAAGGAACAAATCAAATAGTGAGAGCTCTTTAAATTATTTATTAATCATCTAAAAAACAGAGAAGATGAAAAAATTGGAGTTAAAAAACTTGAAAGTTGTAAAACTTACAGATGAACAAAAATCTAAAGTACAAGGTGGACTTGAACAAGCCATCAGCAAAGGGTGCTGGAGTACATCTAAACAATGCAATGAAACCTCTCATCCATATGTGTCATGGTGCAGTGGCTGTAATGACTAAGATTTGAATATTTAAAAGTAAAGTTATTTATTTTTAAAATTTAAGTTTTGAATGACCTAATATTATGTATTACGGTCATTTTTTTTAAATTTCCAATTCCGTAAATATATTGTTATGTTTACATTCATTCAATAAAATAAAATCACAGCATTCCCTTTATCATCAAATCAATGACAAAAAACATATTGTTTCTTATTTTATTTTTTTTTCAATTTACCTTTTCACAAAATACTGCTGAAAGTTCCCAAAAACTTATTACAACGTGCAAAGTTTGGGGGTTTCTCAAGTATTACCACCCGAAAGTAGCCAATGGTGATTTTAACTGGAGTAATCAACTATTACTAATTTTACCAAAAGTAGAACAAACCAAAAGCAAGGAGGAATTTTCGTCTCTTTTGGAAAGTTGGATAGATTCTTTGGGAGAGGTAAAAGAAATAACTCCTATTTCCGAGACAAAAGAAGCTGACTATTTTGACAAAAACTTTGATTTGAATTGGATTACTAATTCAAAAGTATTCACAGAGAGTATTTCTAAAAAATTAAAATTCATTGAAAACAATCGATTTCAAGGAAAACAATTTTATGTCGGAACACTTTTAGGAGGCAATATTTTTATTAAAAATGAAGATTTTTCAAGTTTCAAAAGCGACGATAAAAACTCAAGAATGTTAGCATTGTTTACTTACTGGAACCTTGTAGAGTATTTCTTCCCCTACAAGTATTTAATGGATGAGAAATGGAACAGATCACTGGAAAAAATGCTTCCCGTTTTTCTTTCGGCGCAAAATGATGATACTTTTTATTCAGCAATGCAAAAGCTAACTGCCAAATTAAATGATTCCCATGTTGTTTTTTTCAAGTACAAAAACAAAAAACATTACCTCCCTGTTATCTGTAAAATAATTGACGGAAAAATGATTGTCACAGAGGTTTTGAATCAGCACATGACAGAAAATTACACTATAAATCCAGGAGATGTCATTACCAAAATAAATGACAAGAGCATTAAGGACATCATCCGTGAGAAAAGAGATTTGATTTGCGCCTCAAATGAAGCACGTTTTTTACATGACATCATTGAACCCGTTTTATCAGGCAAAGAAGATACTATCACGCTGGAATTTTCAATCAAAAACAAAACAGTCATAAAAACAGTTAATTGGACTGACTACAATTCCAATCGTTATCTTTTAACAAATGAATCAAAATACACTTCCAAAAAAGAGAAAATAAAAATTATAGGAAACAACATTGGATATGTTAACATGGGAGTATTGAAAACAAAAGACATCCCTGAATTGATTGATAAATTAAAAACAACAAAATCAATAATTCTTGACCTTAGAAACTATCCAAAAGAAACTTATGAAGGCATTTCGAACTTTATAAATGCAGAAGAAAAAGAATTTGCCATTTACACAAAACCGGATTTAAATTACCCCGGAAGATTTATATGGTCAGAAGGTAGTACTTGTGGATTTCAAAATAAAAACAACTATAAAGGAAAGGTCATTTTATTAGTTAATGAACAATCTCTGAGTCAATCTGAGTGGACAGCCATGTGTTTTCAGACATCCGGAAACACAACAATAATTGGTAGTCAAACGGCCGGAGCAGACGGAAATGTTACTGAAATTGACTATATGCCTGCCTTTCATTCCAGTTTTAGCGGCATTGGTGTTTATTACCCAGACAAACGTGAGACCCAAAGAATTGGTGTTACTCCTGATATTAAAATCAAACCAACTATTAAAGGAATTCAAGAAGGCAGAGATGAAGTTTTAGAGCGTGCCTTACAATTTATTGAGTCTGGAAAATAGCACCATTTTTTACTTAAAACCGACATTTTATTGGAAACACAAGATATAATTTTCAAAATTGAAAAAAGCATTTGGCAATCTTTTAACGAGATAGACAACATAGGTTTATATACCGGACTAACAGGATATATTTTATTTTACGATTCATTATTTGAGGCTTATAAACTTGAAGAATACGAAAACAAGTTATTGACTGCAATATCCAAAACCAACGAGCTTATTGAATATACCGAAAGTACAATGTCATTATCGTCAGGGATGGCAGGATATGGTTTAACCTTATTGAGATTACACTATAATGATCTGGGATTAGAAGAAGAATATTTAGAGAACATCGACAATTTTTTAGTAAAAGATTTTGAACAGCTTATTAGTGAAAAAAAATATGAATTCATGCATCAGTCAATGGGGATTGCAATGTATTTTATTGAGCGATATAAGAAAAATCAAGATATTAAAATCATAGAAATCCTGACTAACTTCTCTGAAAGGCTTATTACAGAAATCAATAATGATTTCAAAGAAGTTCTGGCTCAATATGATAAAAACAGAGGAAAACATTATTCACTTGGTTTAGCACATGGAGTTGCCAGTTACATGAATTTTTTAATTTATATAAAATCAAATTTACCGAATCTCAAATTAGAAATTAATAAAGCATTACAGCTATGTACTGATTTTTTAATTTCACAAAGAAAATATGACAATGAAAGCAAACAATATTATGCCAATGTAATATCAGCCGAAACAGACAATCATCTACCTTCAAGGCTCTCATGGTGTCAAGGCGACCTTGGAATTTCAAATGCCTTATACAATGCAGGGATTTACCTAAACAACAAGGCTTTGACTGATGAGGCTGAATATCTAATGAATCAAAGCGCGAAATTAAATTTTACCGAATCAGGAGTTAAAGATTTTGGACTTTGTCATGGATCTTCCGGAGTTATAATACAACTTTATTTGGCCTCATTGAAATACAAAATCAATTATGACAAAGAGATAGAATATTGGTTTGAAATCATGAGAAAACAAACAAATAATTACGAAGAATATAATTGGTACAACAATGTAACCGAAAGTTATTTTCCTGTATCGAATTTATTGGTCGGAAAAGTAGGACTGGGATTAGTCATCTTGACAGTTAACAATAAAATAACAACTAAATGGCTAGAAGTTTTCAATCTTCTTTAATATACCCATTTAAATAAAAGTTTAAAAATGAATTTTTTCAATAAAATCATCAAAAGAGTCGCAAATTTTTCTGTACAGTCATATGAGATTAACAAAGATAATTTGTATGATTTCTATCAATCAAACGAACTATTTAAAACTTGTGTTTTAACTGCTTCAGAAAGTTTATATGCTGATTTAAATAAAAACAAAACAAAAAAGACAGAAGGTTCTTTATATAATTATTTTGCGAGAGCACACATGAACCCTACCCCTTTTGGGATTTTCAATAACGTTGGAGTGTTAGAATGGGGGGATGAAACAAGGATATCCAAATCAAATGAACTATCATTATTCATCAAATATGACAATTTGTTCCTAACAACAAAAATAGATGAAGGATTTGAAAAAAACTGGAGTAATTTAGTTTACTTCCCTAATCCAAGCATCCATTTCGTCAGCAATACAAAAATTGGCTTTTACAAGTCTAAACCAAAAGAAAAAGACAACATTGAAATTGTATATAATGAAATTGATTTTGACGAAGACTTATCGTGGCTTTTAGATCAATTTAAAAATGGAAAGAAAATAGATTTGGTAATTGAGAGTCTTGAACAACAAGGTTTTGACAGATTCAATATTGAGGCTTTTTTGATTGACACTATAGATACCGGAGTCATAATCGAATCTTTTTTATTTGATTCTTATACTGAAAAGCTAAACAGTCTATTCCAGCCTTATCATTCAAATTTAATTGATCAAAAAAGACACAATCTCATTACTAATAAAGATATTGTAAATTTCAGAAAAAATTATACTGAAGAACTAAACAACATTTTTCCAAACGGTGACAGGCCTAAGAACTTTTATGCAATAAACAGTTTTGATTTTCAGCATGCAAGTATATTGGATTCTGAAATTAAAGAAAAAATAAATCAATACATAAATTTCATAGTTCAATACAATTCAACAACTGCACCTTTAAATAAAAAACTAAACAAATTCATCAATAAAGTCCAGGAGAGATACAATGAGGGTTTTATCCCCCTAAATGAAATTTTCAATCCGTATTCCGGTATAAATTATTTAGAAATCGACACCGAAAACAAAATCGAATTGCATGAAGATATTTTAATGAAAATTCTAAATTCTTCAGACAATAACCTTTTTTTAAATCTTCCCACTGAAGAAAACATCGAAATCAAAAGAAAAAAACTTCCGGCTACTTTTTCTGTCATAGTAGAAACATTAACAGAAAAAGAATCCAAAAAAGCTACTGTATATATCCGTAATTTAGGTTATCAATCGGCTTTAGCAATGATATCTCGGTTTAGCGATGTAACCCATACTGCATGTCAGGATGTTATACAATTCGAAAAAGAATCTAATGAAGATAAAATAATTGCTGAAATAAATTGCATTGGTACATTCAGAAGTATCAATATAGCACCGGCTGAACAGCATTATGATTTTTCCATACCGATAAATACTATACATAGTGAAACTTCAAATCCAATTTTATTATCTGACATTTATGCACATCTTGAAAACGGTAATTTGTCACTAGTTTCCAAACAATTTCAAAAACAAATTTTGCCCAAAAAAGTATCAGCAATAAACTCAAGGCTTCTGGATTCAGATATTTATAATTTCTTATGTGATTATGAATTGTACAACCAGGAAATTTATCCTGTAATTTTTGACTTCAATTTATTCCAACATTCTTTACCTTTTATCGCCAGAATATATCTCAGTGAAGGCATTTTGCTGTATCCAGCACAGATGATGCTGATTAACAATAATTTAGACATTGATGAATTCAAGAATTATCTTAAGGCTAAAATCAAACAATATAATTTTTCACAACACTTAATAATCAAAAATTCCTATAATGAAATTATTATTGATATTGAAAACCCCGAAAATTTAAAAAAGCTGCATGAGAAATTAAAAGAGAAAAAGTGGCTATATGTAAAAGAAAATATTTATGAGTATTTTGAACCGAATATCACTGATGGGGTTGAAAATTTTGCTCATGAATTAGTTGTTGGTGTCCAAAATCCACATTACAAAAGAGAAAATATCGATTACAGTAAGTTAGATATTTCTTATGCCAATCATCAAAATGCAGCAGTAACTTCTGACTGGCTGTATTTAGAACTATATTGTAAATCTCAAGCAGATTCTGAAATATTGAACACAATTTATAATAAGATTATAGCTATGAACAAGACTGATCAATTCTTTTTTGTAAACTATTACAACCCAGAAAGACACTTAAGATTACGATTTAAAACAAAATCAATCGAAGACAAAACACATATAATCGATACTGTTCACGATTTAAAAACCAGAAATCTTATAAGTTCTTATAAAATATTGCCTTACAATCAGGAAAAAAGGAGATATGGAGGCGAAGAAATGATGGCATTAACCGAGAAGATTTTCGATTTAGACAGCCGTGATTTTTTAAAAAACATTACCTCCAAAAACCCGGACGAGAAAAATTTAAAAACCCTTGCTGTTTTAAAAATGAGAAACTATCTATACTTCTTTAACTTACCTTTAGATGACGCAATTAATTATTGCGAAACATCGATTGTTAATTTCTCAAAAGAATTTGAATTAACCTCAGAGCAAAGGAAAGAATTTAACAAGGAATATTCCGAAATAAGAGAAGATTTATTAAATTTTGACTACAAAACTTTTTTGGAGGATTCTGATTTCAGAAAAATTTATCTCAATCATCTGCAGAACAAAACATCAGAATATTCCGGCATAATCTGGTCTACGATTCATATGAGCATGAATAGGCATTTTAGTAGTAATCAAAGATTTAATGAATTTAAAATTTATTACTTAACCAAGCAATATTTAAATCAGCTTAAATTTACAAAAATCAATCGCAATTAAAAGCACCAAACAGTTCAATCAGACAATTTAGCAAAACAGATCGCTTTCATCAAAGAGATTGACAAGGTAAAGTACATTCAGAGAAGAACCAAGTTATTCAACAGCGACAGGCGGGAGAATGATGCAGAACACAGTTGGCACCTCGCCATGATGACCCTTATTCTGGCCGAACATTCAGACAAACCCATTGATGTGCTTAAAGTTTTAAAAATGGTCTTGATTCATGACATAGTCGAAATTGATGCCGGCGACACTTTTATTTACGATACTGCGAAGAACCACAGCAATACAGAAGAAGAGCTTATGGCGGCGAAACGCATTTTCGGGTTATTGCCGGAAGAACAGGCGGCAGAATTTAT
>NZ_JAMLJL010000030.1 GCF_023634845.1 Flavobacterium amniphilum
TCCTCCTTATGCTTTCAAAATTAATATATCTTTTTTATTTACAAAACTATTTTTAAGGCTTTTTACAAATTTTTGTATTTCGTCTTGTTTTCTGACGAAAGCTTGAAACCGCCCGTCAATCCATTAGCCTGATCGTCAAATACTTCAACATACGTTTTAACCAAACGACCTGCTTTATCATACCAAAACTGTGACCCAAGACCATTATTGCCAATCACAAAAACGAGTTCATCACGTTCATTATATACATAACCGGTAGCCGATGAAGTAATTGGACGGAGCATGATATCGTCATAACTTACCGTAGTCCCTTCTTTACTGGTCAAGGAAACTTTTTCAGCAGTACTACCGTTAAGAGTCAGGTAATGTGTTTTAAGTATCCAGTCTCCGGCTTGCTTGCTTGGGCCATTAAAGGTATCTATTGTACCATTAACCAAAACCCTTGCATCTGAAGCATTGTCTTTATGAACCCACACATTCAGCTTATACTTACCTGCTTTATGCCCTTGCCCATCTTTAATTAAATCAATATTCAGTTTGGAAAGACTGCTTAAGGTCACACAATAATTACCCGTATGTGATTTTGCATTATCTCTGCCGGTGCCTTCAAGGTACATTCCAGGCTCAAGCCAAACACCCTGACTATCAATATTTTCAAGACCTGAATAATACAACTCGTTATATTTTGCACTTCCTTCACAAATTACTTTTGTATCAGAAACCCCCATTTTAGAGGCCACATAAGTGTCACTTATAACATTCTTAACTTCTAAAGGAACTGAGTAATGATTATATCCGGTTATCTCTGAAATTTGTCTCCATTTCAATGGTTGTGAACCCACACCAATGGTCCAGAAATCGTTATCAACGTTTTGGTTATAATCCTGAAAAATACCATTATTGTCCCTTACTCCATCCCATACAATGATTTTGTGCTTGCGCCAGATTTTTTCTTTATCTGTTGCAGGTGTTATCTGACTTCCATCAACATCTTGATAAATCCATTCATTACTCCAGGTCGTGATGCCCACACCCGTTTCTTTCCATGGTTTAATTGCATCTGTCGGATCATAAATATAAGAATACCCTGCAGCTGTTTGTGAAAGCATGTTACGGTTATTGCTGTTATCAATTTTAGACCCCATCTTACCATATTTAACATAAGCCGGCAATGATTTAGATTTAAAGCTTTTACCTCCAACTATTTCTGTTCTGGTTTCCAAAGGAATACCCGTTAAGAAATCATACTTATCAAAATAGGATTTAACAATCTGACCACCACTCTGGCTCTCTACCGAGGCCAAAACAGAAGGATATTTAACATCCCCCACAGACATCGCATAATACTCGGCACTTACAATATTACTTGGCGTAACATCTCTGTAAATTGTATACTTAGTCATAAAAGATTCCTGTGCAACGCCGGAAGTACCGTCTGCATCAAGATTGGTTTTGTAATTGAATTTCTTGCTGTTCAGCAATTGATTTTCCTTATTATAATTTTTAACCGAAACCAGATTACCGATAGTAGCCAACCAGTTCTCAATTTTAAAACTTTTAAGTAAAAGCTCATGATTCCTTGTATTACCGTTCTCAACATAATTGAACGGTATTTTATCATCTTGCTTCTTTTTAATGTACAACTTATCACCTAAGTTAAAAATTGAATTAGGATCATCAGCTGTATTACCAAACGTATTAAACTGGTACTCGGCCGTATTGATCAACTTCCCGTTTGCCCCATAATCCTGTACGGCTACATTTTGATACAATACATTTGCTCCCGGCAAAAGAGAAGCATAAGGCAAAACTACCTGATATTTGAAAGGCACATAAGATGTCGAACCGGAAGAAACATAATTAGCGTCTGATTTGTTTTTACCGGAACCGGGTGAGTTATAATAATACTTCTGTTGACTTGCTATTTGTCCGTTATTTATAACTGCCAGGCTTTTCACACGCAATCCGCCGCCGCTTCCCTTGCCAGGTGTCTTAGTTGATGCTAACTTATAATGAAAATTAACATCATCGTTATCATAATCATTTCTCCAGGCCGGACATTTTCGCTCTCCGGAATTCCTCATAATAACACCATCGAGATTTCCACTACTGATATGCCTTACATCATCAAGTGAAAAGATCCGGTTTAAAATCCAGTACCGGTCTTGATCTATAAAATCCCAATAAGCATTTGAATCAGGAAGTTCAAATGTTGCATAATCATCGGCAACATCCGTAACGTCTGCAAGAACATTCTTCAAATCCAAACGCGCTTCCCTGGTGTTGTTACCACCGCCATACTTACTCTTACGGCAAATAAACATATCCAGACTGGTTTTACCGCCTACTGTAAAATAATCCCTGAAATTGGTAAAATCATCAATAACATTATCTTCCAAGTGGGTATTCCTTGTAACTTTAAATACAAGTTTGTTGGTAGTCGTATTCTTGGTGATTGCAAACCGTATTCCTTTTGAAAACAAACGGGAAGACATTACACCCACATTGGAATAATCGTCCGTCTCATATTCGATATTAACCTTACTCCCTAAAGGATTCCTGATTTCACTTAAACTCCAGGCCTCTGGATTCGTTTTATGATAACCCCAATCATCTTCCTGTCCAGCATCAAATGGAGTACCGGCAGATTTGTATGCGAATTCATAATCCGGTAAATACTTTTCACACTCTTTACCTAAAAAACTCAACTTTTGCAAAGTTAAGTTACCTTTATTGACTGCTCCTGAGGTATTACTACCTGGCTTAATCGGGTAATTGGGATCATAGATCAAATCAACCTCTTTGACAACTGCATCCTTATAAGTAACACCTGTCAAATCATTAACATCCAATACATTCTGACTGCAATGTACATCTATTTTCCGTAAAGGATTATCGTTACCGGTATAAGTTCCGTCAAGATCATCATGCCAGGATGAATTAAACAAAGCATGTGTAATCTTAAAAGCTCTGGTTGTTTTAGATGAATAAGCTTCAGTCTCCAGCTGACTGACTAATCCCTGACCGGCTGCCTTATTCAAGTTCACCGCATCATTTTTTACCAATAGTATTTTATCCAGCCTCAGGGAATAATGCTTTGGAAAATCCATGTAAACATAATTTTTCCTGAATCCTTTATAATTAATAACATTCCAGCTCTGATACGTTTTAGGTAGATTATACATATCCGGATGAATTTTCCATATTTGATCATTTGGATTTTCTTCCTTACAACTTTGAAATTCATTGGAAGAAATAACATTAGAATTCTCCAGTTTATTAAAACTTTGTAGTGAAGCCGCTTTTGCCTTATACTTTTTCAACTCTTTCCCAACAGCATCTTTCCGTATACTTTTAACAAAATAAGCTGTATGGGTTCTGGTTTTTATGGCATCAAGATAGTAAACTTGTTTCCGGCCACGGTAGTATTCGGAACGGTCAGGATTATTCATATCTCCTTTAACCAACTCATCCTGTCCCGAATTGGTTTGCCAGATATACCCGTCAGACCATTTTCCATATTCCAGTTCAACCCAGTAACCATAATCACCTTTATCCAGTTTATTATCGTTATTAATATCTACATAATCCGGACCGGTAACAGCCGTTAACAACCAGTCGGTAACATATGGCTCATCTCTTTCATTTTCATAGAAATTATCATCTTCATTAACCCCTGCCTTATAATTTTTATACCAGGACTCAAAATTGATTACCGGTAAAGAATAATGATAGGTCTTTCCGTCTATATCAGTAATCTTAAATCCACCAATAGACTCCGGCAAATAAATTTCAGCATTGGATCTGTTAAGATTTTTAGATTCAATAAAGTTTAATGATGCTCCTGAAGATAGAATTTGCTGATTGGTTAAAGCTTCAACATATTTACCTGTTCTTTTCCGGTTACCTACTTTGGTTGCATTCCCGTCTGGTGTTACATTTTCATTGTAAAGACTGGAAGAATTTGTCTTTGAAAACTTAAATGCACGAAAAGAAGGACTACCGGATATAGTTGTTTCACGACTCAAATCTCTTACTATATTATCTCTGTCAATTCTAAGAAAAGAGGAATTTTGACCTTCAAATTCAAAAAATAATTTTGAATTCAATTTCATATCCAAATCTATAATATCTCCATTGTATTTACCAAAAACAGCAACCTCATTATAATCTAAATTTGCATAAGCCTTAAGATTATTTGTCAGCCTGAATTCCTCATTAAACATCGATGAAATTCTACCGCTGATACCTTGTGCGTTAACAATAAACTTATCCTTACTGGGCAATAAAAAAAGGTCATTTCCTCGCTCCAGCATTTTATCATCCAAAAAATTAAGCATGTTACCATCAGACAAAACAACACGCGTATTATCAAAATTTTTAGTATATTCTTTATTTAAAAACGAAAAAGAGGTCGAAAACGGATTATCAGCGTACAATCCCCCTGAATAAACATTTGTAAACTGTTTGAATAAATTATAGGAAACACGTCTGTGTCCAAAATAAACATAACCAATACCGTATGACAAAGCAAATGATTTCTCAGATGAATTTATATTATAATCATCCACAGTTGCAGATCCGCTCATGTTATTAAACCCCATCCCTTGGCTTGATGCTCCTGTAGAACTCATGTTGCCTGTTTTTTTGAAGGTTTTTAATGAAAAATCCGCAAAACTTTCCATTTCATCTTCAACTGTATTGGCATAACCCATGGTAAAACCGGTTCCACCACTACCTCCAGTAAATGTTCCCACTGCAGGGCCATACCCAAGAGTAACACTTCCTCCAAAAGTCCTGTTACTTCCCCAATACGCACCCAAACCCGCCGTTATACCGGCAATATTAGCCCCAAGACCAATATTATACATATCCAGTTCCTGTCCTTTGTCATACACAAAGCCGTGATCAATACCGAAAGACATGTCATCAGCATAGCCGTTCACAAAACGGTTTATAGCTCCTGGATTAAGGGACCAACCCATACCAACCCATGAAGCTTCCTGATCCATAGCCACACCTGCTTTATATGACAATGCCAAAGGATAACCTCCTTCAGGCGATGGCACATTCAATAGCGGCATTACATAAGATAAATCGCCAGTTGCCAGATTGACCATATCTGCCGCATCAACCGGTTCAAAACTGGCCGCTTCAAAAGCATTGGGTCCGTTATTTGAAGCATACAGATTAGCAGGCACCAACGTAGGTAAAAAAATCATTAAGAAGAACGTAGCAATTGTTCTTCTGAATTTTTGATTTGTATTCATATATTATATTAAAATCGTAATTGGGGTTCGTCTTTCAGCTCGCTGGTTTTGACTTTGAATTTTATTTCACCGGTATCCAGTCCTAAATCTTCAATCGTGAAGTTCAGATACTCTTCCTGCATGAATTTTTCATCTCTCGGGTAGACAATCATTAAAGTAGTGGCATCAGTCATGCCGTACATACGCGGATAAATGAAATCGGCCATGGCCAGTGTATCTTTCTTCGGAGTAAACAAATGTACTTTTTCTTCCATTCCGAATGCAAGATCATTAACCATCTGCCCGAAGCGTTCTTTATCACGCGCCAGTCCGTTTAGCAATTCCTGATTGTTCTTTGACATGGACAAATTGAAGTAAATGTATTTGCCATATTGTTTTCGGAGATCTTCTACCTGTTTATCAGTATACTTATCGGACAACTCTTGCTTAACCAGTAAATCGGTAGGACGGTATTGCAATGTATAATCAACTCCGTTCACCGTTTTTTTGTACTGATATCCGTTATCTTCATCAGTGATAAAAGCAGTCATTTCTTCCTGCGAATCAAATGATTTTCCGCAAGAAGAAATGAATAATACGCAAAGAAAAAGTAAAATACTATTTTTTACCTTCATACTCTGCATTCAAACCTTTTAATACATCTTCGGTCAAATCACTTGACTCATCAGCATACATGATGTTTCCGCCACCGCTTGCTCCGAAAATGATTTTGTAACCGTGTTTTTTTCCGTATTCTTTCACGTAATCATTGATTTCATTGATTACGGTTTGTGTAATTTTCTTATCCTCTTCCTGGATTTGTTTTTGGATTGCTTCCTGATATCCGTTGATTTGCTGTTGCTTGTTACCTAACAATTCCTGCTTCAACTTCAATTCTTTTGGAGATAAAGAGGCACGCTCTTTTTCGTAAGCTTTCAATTCATTTTGCCATCCGGCTACCAAAGAGTCAATATTAGCCTTCATGGTAGCTGCTTTTTTATCGAATTCAGCTTTGGCACCAGCCGTTCTTTTATATCCTTGGATCAATTTATTTACATCAACATAAACTAAATCCGAACTGTTATAACTCTTGAACAACCCGAATAAACTCAACAATAATGCCGCTGCACCTAAAACAACCGGTAATCTTTTCCCTGTCATCAATCCTTTCAGAAAGCCTAATTTTTCCATTATACTATTTTTTGCGCAAAACTAGTTCTTCTTCAAAACATTCGCAATTGCATCTGATTATTTTTTTAATATATTTTTGACTACAAAATTTTTCACAAAAAAGGAAAGCAAAATTCCATTTTATCTATTTTCCGGTTCAAAAACTCGAATCATTCTCAAAAGCCTTAGGCATATTTTCAAAAACTAAAAACCTTGAAAGGATAGTACCTCCCAAAAGCAGCAACAATACATAAAACTTTGCCTACAAAATAATTTCTTATCATTATTCCTTTTACACAATAGCATCATCCCAACCGACAAAACCGGTTTTCCATTCAAAATCATCCAATTTATTTTCACTGATTTTGAAACAATCAGCAGCATACTTATTGAACCCTGGCAGATCCTTTAAAAAAAGAATGGCTTCTTCCGCTTTTACAATACTGCTGAAAATACCGATAAATTTTATTTCTTCAGTCCCGAGATAATCATAAATATGTTCTAAAATAAAAACTTTTTCCATAACGGTATTTTCCCATAATTGTTCGTAAAGGATAAGCTCTCCATTCGGTTAGCATCTTTCAAAAATCAAAAGATCCTGATAAAACCTAAAATAAAAATCCCTTTAATTAGGAACCTCATCAAGATCAAAACAAACAATTGTAAAATGATTCATCAGTTTCAATGTTTTTCTGTCTATTTCATAAATATGGTAAGTGATCCAACAATATTTTTTTTTATCGTAATGAGACATATTTTTAAAATAAACTTTATCTCTTACATTTAATTTTTTTATTATTTGATTAACATAAACCTCACCATTACCATAAGCAGTATCTTTTGTAAGCTTTAACAAAGCCCTATCTTTATCATACCTGACCACTGCATCATCAATACTAATATAATTAGCATAACTTACCCCCCAATCATAATCGTAACTTTCGATTAAATAAAAAGTTTCCTTTTTACTTTCAAGCATTTGCTTTTTATTATCCAGAAAAGTTTCCAGACGCAACTTGATATTTCTGTTTTTAACTACCCTGAATGTATCTCTCTCAATCTTTTTAGGCTTAAAAGCATATCCTATTTTGCTTTCAGCTTCGATTTGACTTGCCAAACTCTTCAGTTTTCTATCATAAACTGAACAGGAATAAAAACTAAGCAAAATCAGTAAAACTATTATTCTTTTCATTTACTACAATTACATTTTTTAGCATTTAAATAATTTCAGCATTTGTAAATTTCCCGAAAGACAACCATTTAAAGCCTCAGGAAATCATACAGGCGATTGCATGTCAGACAATAAAATCCCGAATAAAGTGCAAAAAAACACTTCTTTAATAAATAATCCCGGCATATGACCGAGATTATTTTGTTTATTTTTCAAAAGCGTTATTCAATGCACTTGTTATATCTCTTTGGTATTCATCACCTCCTTGACAATAATTATTCTTGACAAAATCATTAAATACCTGATAATCTAAATTCTGCCAATCACTTATACTACTACCTGTAATATATCCTTCCTCAGTAGGAAAGAAAACGCAGCCATCCTCAATTGGTGGATCTTCCGGCTCACCATCCATTCCCCCATCCGGATCTACCCTACTAATCGGGTTATTCCCCATCCCAAGATAAGGCGAGAAATACTGCCCCATAGGATCCACCGTCAGCCATCTTCCCAATCGTCCGTCCCACAAGCGTAACTCGAAGGCTTCCATTCCGGTTTACCTCACAGACTCTTATTTACATAAGTGTTCGGTGAGTGCTCCGCAATTCCGGGTCTTTCTACCTCACTGTTTCATATTTTCAATAGGAGTTCGGTGAATACTACGTATTTCCTGTCCATGGAAGACATAACGGTAATTGGTATCAGTAATTTGCAATTTAAGCAACGGCATTCCGAAAGAACGTAAAGTAAAAATAATATTTAATAAAAATCCCGGCATATGACCGGGATTATTTTATTTATTTTTCAAAAGCGTTATTCAATGTACTTGCTATGTTCTTTGGTGTTCGTCTCCATTTATTTAAAAAGCGTAATTAGATGCACTTTTTATGTCTCTTTGGTATTCTTCTCCTCTGGACATTCTAACTTATAACGGTATAAATCTTTCGTTACAAAAATTTGCAAATTCAATAGAATTATTTGGTGGAGGTTCCTCTGATGTTATACATGCAATTGACGAACTTAAATAGTTTTTTATCTCATTAAACAATTCAACACTATTTTTAGAATTAAGTTCATTTCCTTCTATTGCCACCCCAATTATCATTTTTCCATCATCTGTAAAGTGCACACTAAATTGTCTTATTATGGATTCCTCATTTTCATTCTGCCAATAAATATCATATTCATAATTTTGATTTTCTTCTAAAAAGATTAGCAATTCTTTATCAGAAGTAAAGGTTCTTTCAGTAAAATTTGAATATTGAGGAACAGGGTATTCGTCAGTAGTCTCTTTTTTTACAATAGTATGATTTCCAATAAAATTCAAAATAAGTTTAGATTCTCTATTGTTTACTAAATAATATGATTCAATATATTGTGGCATAAAAATTATAAATTTTGATTATTACATTTTTCCAACACTAACAAATTTACCATCAAGGGTTTCATAATAAAAATATCTTTGCCCATCAATTACAGGTTCCGTTCTATTAACAGTAGTTCTAACTCCTTTAACTAGTTCTTTAGATCTAAAAAAGCCATTTAATCCAGCATTCCGAATTCTAGAAACTTTAAAATTAAACATAACTTGAAGTATGGTACCTTTAGTTTTTTGAAAGTTTGGAAGTCCAAGTTCTGCAAAGTGTCTTGTATAACTATGTTGAAATGCCCTTTCTTCATTCTTCGCCATTTTAATCCAAGGCGTAAGATGTCCTGCCCACTCATACTGAAAATTTGCAACTTTTTTTACTTTACTAAAGGAAGAACCTATACGTCCTGTTCCTAAACCTGAACCTAGTAGTCCATATTCTGCACCTGCTTTATATACATTCCCAACTTGTTCACTATAAAATTCTCTAAGTTGTTCATTAAACAATCTACTTTCTTCAGGAACTTGTAAAAGTGGACGAATATTTTCATCAGCCCACGCACTTGTAAAATTTCTTAAATCCTTTAACCAATTATCTTCTCTTAAATCCTTTAACCAATTATCTTCTCTTAAATCTTGCAGCCAATTTCTACTTAATTTGTGACTACCTTGAACAGCAATATCAGGTAATGAATAACCCATCTCAGCACCATCCTGCTGCGGACCATATACTCTTACAGGTTGCGACTGCGCAGCCGTGGTAAACAAAGGTGGATCTCCATCCATCCCCCCATCCGGATCAATCCTACTAATAGGATTATTACCCATTCCTAAATAAGGCGAGAAATACTGTCCATAAGGATCCACCGTCAACCATCTCCCTAATCGTCCGTCCCATAAACGCAACTCAAAGGCTTCCATTCCGGTTTCAGGATCTTTCTCCTGTCCTTGGAACGCGTAGCGGTAATTGGCATCGGTGATTTGCTGGTTGGGCAACGGCATCCCGAAAGAACGTAAAGCAAAAATACCTCTTTAATAAATAATCCCGACGATAGCCGGGATTATTTTGTTTATTTCTCAAAAGCATTATTCAATGCACTTGTTATGTTTCTTTGGGGTTTATCACCCGTGTTACAATAGTTTATTTGGGCTGGGAACCAAAACTCTCAAAGTAAATATTATTCTCAACTTCGAAAACATCTTTAATAAAATTCAATTCTATTAAATAACAAGCACTTGAATGACTTAATCTTCGCGATTCTTCCAAATGTAGCTGTTCTAATTTAGTGTAATTCTTTTTTTGTGCCAATTCAAATACTTCATCATAAAATGCCTTTTCATACTTATTCATAACGTATAAGTTTTCAACCATATCGGTTTTAGAATTATAGACATAATAGCTTACCTTACCATCTACCATTATTGCCGAAACCATAATTCTAAGAGAATGTTCAAGTGAATAACTTTCAACAATATAGTATTTTTTATCAGACATTGGTTCTTTTAAAAAATGACTAAATAATTTTTTCCTGCATTCTTTTATAAAAACAGATTTTTCACTTCTGGAATTGGCAAATTTCCTACCCTGAATTTGATTAACCTGCTTTAATAAGGTAGCTTCTAAAGTTGATGAACAACTTTGAAAAAACACCAAGCTAAGAAAAACAAAAGCCCTAATTACCACAATCACATTTTTGTTCATTTCCATTTGAGTCTATCCAAATACTTTGAAATAATTGATTAATTAACAATGATTTAGAATTAGTAACATCGTAAAAGTTTCTTAACTCTAAATTTAACCTTCCTCTATACATGTTTTCTACTGCGCTAGCAAATCTTTCTTGATTACTCATTACATTATTTGGTTTTCCTTCTTCATTACTTTCATATTCATACCAAGGTTTTCGAGATGATACTTTATTCATATTATCAAAAGCGTGCCCAAGCTCATGAGCAACTGCAATTACAGTGGGTCTTTTTCTTTTTAATTTTTCATCATACTTATTCATCCCTTTTTTAACAGATGAAATACTCGGCGAGAGATTAGGATTAATAAATATTTGGTCTCCTGAAGTATAATTATCCTGGTCAGTATAATTTATTCCATACTGCTCATTTTTACTATCTATCATATCCTTAATTAATGTAGCTGTTATAATTCCTGGACCTCTTTTCACAGAGTCGCTAAAGGGAGCATCAGATAATTCCAAAGTTCTTATACTCTTCTTCATTTCAATTAAAAATGGATCATTTCCTGAGTATACTTTTTTATCCGTCATACTATACAGTTCACCATCTCTATATGTATAAGATTCAACATTAGGCGCATTAACAACTATTTCACCACCGTTAATATCAATATACTTCATAGGATTATTCCCCATACCAACATAAGGAGAATGAAACTCCTTCATAGGGTCAACAGTCAACCATCGTCCCAATCGTCCATCCCACAATCGCAACTCGAATGCTTCCATTCCGGTCTCCGGGTCTTCCTCCTGTCCCTGGAAGGCATAACGGTAATTGGCATCCGTGATTTGCTGTTAGGCAACGGCATCACGAAAGAACGTAAAACAAAAATACTTTTTAAATAAATAATCCCGGCTGGTTGCCGGGATTATTTATTTCTATTTAAAAACAATATCAAGTAGCTAATCCAGTATCTTTTGGTGATCTTCATCCTTCACCTCAATTCAATTTCGTTAAATGGATATATTTCTGAATTTTCATCACTCAAACCATGCTGCAAAAACATAATTGTTGCCGAATACTTTATTAAAATCTGATCAAGTAATGAATCACTTAAATTTGAAACTTTATTACTTTTACAAAAAGCAACAAATTCTTGAGGCCATTTAAATCCAAATTTTTCATAATAATAATTTAAATCAGCACTCCAGATCCAATAACCATCAGTTCTTAATGTCCTAAAATCACTTATGGTATTCTTCTCAAAAATATCATAATTAGTATCAAGTAAAATACTGAAATAACCTGATTCATCTAAGTATCTTGACAATCCTCTATCAACAGGCTCTATATGCTCAAAACACTCTTTAAGATAATCATCCGTCACCACATAAACATTTAGTACTGTTTTATTTAAATTAACGATAATCCGTTTCATTTTATATTATTTATTATATTTATGGTGTAACCAAATCAAACATAGTAGAACCGTCTAAAAATTTATAATAACCTTTACCTACTAATATTTCAGCTTCAGAAAATTGAATTCTAACCCCTCTCTTCTTTGCCAATAATTCCATAGCACGTCTATTTTCACCGGCTCTACAAACCCACAATCTAACATTTCCTGTTACACCTTTTTTGGTAAGTAATCTGTTAAATTGATAAAAATTCAGTTTTCTAAACTCTGAACCATGCATAACAAAATCCGTATAACCAGGGGCCAAATTCCTATAGCTTGCGATATATCCCGAAGCTAAAGAAACATCTGGTCCGGCACCTACAACTGCTAAGGTAACCCCTCCTGCCTCTACTGTAGCCTCTGCTGCAACACGAGTAAGCATCGATCTACCAATTAATAAACTTGAAGCAGCACCTCCGCCTATTTTTGCTTGTAATTCATATAAAGGACCCAGTTTTTCATGAAGAATATCATGATTATCTTTTCTCGCTTTCGAAAACTCTTCCCTAATAGGATCTAGTTCACTAACTATGGGCTGTCTAATATTTTCATCGGCCCAAACACTGGTGAAATTTCTTAAATCCTTTAACCAATTATCTTTTGCCAAATCTTGCAAAAAGCTCAAACTTCTTCTGCCTTCAACAGCAACCATTGGCAAATCATAACCCATGTCAGCACCATCCAGCTGTGGTCCATATACCCTAACAGGCTTATATCCAGCTGCAGCCGTAGTAAACAACGGCGGATCTCCATCAGCTCCTCCATCCGGGTCAATCCTACTGATAGGATTATTACCCATTCCTAAATAAGGCGAAAAATATTGCCCCATTGGATCCACTGTCAGCCATCTTCCCAATCGTCCGTCCCACAAACGCAACTCAAAGGCTTCCATACCGGTTTACCTCACAGGCTCTTATTTACATAAGTGTTCGGTGAGTGCTCCGCAATTCAGGATCTTTTTACCTCACTGTTTTATATTTTAATAGGAGTTCGGTGAATACTACGTATTTCCTGTCCCTGGAAAGCGTAACGGTGATTGGCATCAGTGATTTGCTGGTTAGGCAACGGCATCCCGAAAGAACGTAAAACAAAAATACTTTTTTAATAAATAATCCCGGTTAATGGTCGGGATTATTTTGTTTATTTTTCAAAAGCGCTATTCTATGCATTTGTTATGTCTCTTTGGTGTTCGTCTCCCATAAATAAACACATCCTCATGACATTTTTTTATCACAATATTCAGAAATACTAAATTTTCCTGAATTTAATGCCTCGTAGAAATCTTCTTTATTATCGAATAATTTTTCAACTTCATATGGATCATGAATCATTCCAAATACAGCACCTTGAGTATCAACTGATAAATAATTACCATCTTTCAAGTCTTTAATTACATAAAAAGAATCCTTAGGAGTTTCAATTTTAAAAGTATCATTTACATCCAATAAATCTGCTATATTTAAAGGAATATCTCCTAATATTCTTTTCAACTCTTCTAAATCTTTATTCTCAAAATGTTTTTCAAATAATCCTGAAACATCTGTTTTTGTAATGTCATAAATATCCAAATTAATATTTTCAACATAAAACCCTATCAAAATACCCTCAGAAAAAGACATTATAAAATCCTCATACTTTCCTGTTCTTGAATTAAAAATCTTAATCCCTTTTATTTGAAAATAAGCTTTAACCTTTTTGTTTTGATATTCATTTTCAAGCTCTGAGTTCAATAAAAAACTATACCAATCTTTAAAATTTAAAGTATTTGGTTTATAAGAAATTAAAAAATCAGCATTTAATTGTTTTTTAATAAACTCATATTTTTGAGGTAGTTCCTCAACTATTGATAAAAAAATTGATCTCAATTGTACCAATCGGCTTAATATTCTTTTTCCTTTTAAAAAAGTTAAACATATTATCAAATTACTGGCTTAATATCATTTTCATGATCGCCACCGTTATCGAGGTAACAATAGCCTCAAATAATACTTATAACTTGATTCAAAATCAAGTCTCGCTTTTTCATGAAACTCAACTCTATCGATATTTGAAAATCCACTTTGAATTAAATCGGCATCTATCAATTGTATCAAAACTTCCTGAATATCAATATCAATGCTTTTCTTTTTTAGCAATTCATCATTTATCAACTTAGTTGTATTCAACTTAAACCCACTAGTATCTTTTATATATGGAATATAAAACGGATTCAAACTATATTGCTTTTCAAAAAACCATTCTCTATTTAAAACTCTTCTGAAAGTCTCATCTAACAAAATTGACAAAATAGGAACTAACTCTTTTCTTTCCTTTATTTTTTTTCCTCTCAAGATTACATTTAATTTAGATAAAAAATTATTTGAAAAGTTAAAATCAAATTCTAAACCCATTTCCTTCTCAAAAATTTTTTCAAAAAAAACCAGATCCTTTTGAATATTTATAATATGACCCCTGTTTAATGAATAAAAATTATCATCGTTAGTTAAAATTGGAAAAGAACTGTTTTTTATCATGAAGTTCAAGTCATTTTCTTTGAAAACCAAAAGCCCTTTATAATTTGACTGAGCAATCACAAGAAATGTATCATCATTTAAACGTTCTATAACAGCATCATTAAAGTCTAATTGCTTTAAAAACTGACCTGATTTATGGTGACTATAATCAATCACTTCTTTAGGTTCTAAAATTTTATACCCTTTACTTTCTTCTTTCATAATACAGGAAAAATTAAAAAATAGAACAAAACTGATCAAATATTTTTTAGTACTTAACATAATCTCCCAAAAAACTCATGTTGTGAAAACTTTTTCCATCATCTCTAACATCTGAATTCATATAATATTGTATTTCAAGTTTACCATCACTAATTCTACCTTTAGCTTTTACATGAGAAATCACTAACTCATCATGAACTTTATAAGAAGCACTTATGACAGACCAAGATATAGAAACATTTGAAGTGGTTACAAAAATCAACTGACCTCCATATTTCTTAATTAATGGATTTCTGCCCATTGCATCTATATGACCCGCAATTTGTCCTTGGCTAGTTGAATTATAAATATTACCATTTTTTGCTTTTACTTCTACCCAAATTCCACCTCTAACATTAACATCAACAACTGGACGTTTCCAAAACATTGGAAAACCGTTTTGATTCCTTGGATATTCTACATGTCTAAAATCGCCTAATCCATCAGGAACAACATTCCTACCCCGGGATTCAGAATAATAGGGCGTTGAATTAGATCTATAATTGACTTCACTTAAATTTGAAATAGCATATCTATTCCAAGCTCCTTCAAATTTTTTCCCTACTAAATTCTCAATTTGTGGATCTGAAAGTCCTTTTCCGTAATTTTCTTTAGTATAATTAAACAGTTGACTTTTAGTCAGCCATCCCCAATCACTACCTATAAAATCAAATTTTTTGAAGGCACTAAAATCTTTGTATTCAAGATCATGTCCCCCATCCGGATCAATTCGGCTAATCGGGTTATTCCCCATCCCTAAATAAGGCAAAAAATATTGCCCATAAGGATCCACCGTCAGCCATCTTCCCAATCGTCCGTCCCAAAGTCGCAACTCAAAGGCTTCCATTCCGGTTTACCTCACAGGCTCTTATTTACATAAGTGTTCGGTGAATACTACGTATTTCCTGTCCCTGGAAGGCATAACGGTAATTGGCATCGGTGATTTGCTGGTTGGGCAACGGCATCCCGAAAGAACATGAAGTAAAAATAATACTTTAATAAAAAATCCCAGCTGGTCGCCGGGATTATTTTGTTTATTTTTCAAAAGCATTATTCAATGCACTTGTTATGTCTCTTTGGTGTTCGTCTCCAACTATTGTAAAAAGCTGGTGTAATATAATTATCATGTCCGCTACCATCTTCTTCAAATATAATCTTATTACTGATTTTTATTTTTTTTATGCTCAAACCATTTATCCCATTTTAATAAATAATCTTCCAAATTTAATTCCCAAAAAGTTGGTGAAATACAATATGCAGAAATTTCTTCGGCTAAATTTGAAAATCTATCCTCAAACACCTTATCATCTTCAAATTTATCTGATTCTTCATAATAAATTTCATCGATACATTCAATTAAATCTTCACGTTTCAAACCATTAATTTTAAAACAATTAAGCCATCTAAATAAAGAAATCACATATCCTTTAAACTCTTGATCATCTAAATTTTTTAAATTTTGATACGACAATTTAGACATTAAATCCATCTTAATTTTTTCTACTTCACTTGTTTCCATAATGGCGCGGTTAATTGTATTGTGGTCTTAAATTCTTTAACTGTCATTGTCCTACCAGGCCCTATTGCCCATTCACTTGGTCCATGATCACCACCTTTTGGATGTGCATATAACCCAAGAGCAGACAAATGTGTATACTTAATTCTAAATAAAACAGTTGTTTTTCCTTGAAAAGGCACAGAAGGAGGAATTTCCCCATAACCATAAGTTACCGATAATCCATTTTTAAATCCAATGTCAACCTTATCGTTAGAACTCAAATAATCTACATCTTTCTCCCTTAATCCCAATGTATTTAAAGACTCTCCCAATTCAGGGATTCCTCCCACTGACCTCATATGTCTATATAAGTACATTTCCTTCGGAGGACTATCATCTTCTGGTGTATCACTAACAGCTAGCAAAGGCGCTAAAACCGCAAAACTCATTGCAAGTCTGCTCATTAAAACACCAAAAGCCTCAGAACCAAATGCCCCTGATGCAACTCCTTCAGCTGTAGCTGCTCCACCAATACCTTCAGCAATTGCTAAAGAAGAACTACACACATAAGCATCTACAGCAACACCTTCAATAATATATGACAGAACACTTGCCGCTGAACCAGGTGCATATTCTGTACTTTGTCTAACCAACTGAGCATTTCCACTCAATATCGGCGGTATCTGTGGATCACCATCTGCTCCTCCATCCGGATCAATCCTGCTAATAGGATTGTTACCCATCCCTAAATAAGGTGAAAAATACTGCCCATAAGGATCCACTGTCAGCCATCTTCCCAATCGTCCATCCCACAAGCGTAACTCGAAGGCTTCCATTCCGGTTTACCTCACAGGCTCTTATTTGC
>NZ_JAMLJL010000031.1 GCF_023634845.1 Flavobacterium amniphilum
AACGTACGTTCCATATCACCAAAGAAAAAAAGAAACACTTACGTGTTTTATTGGACAGACATAAGAAGGATGCTGCAAAGAGCCTTGTGTTGTCACAGAGACTTTTTGATCTGGATCCATCCGATTCATTATCATTCTTCGAATTGAAGAAAGCTTACCGTACCAATGGGAAGTACTTTGAGCTGATCAAGGAGCGTCAGAAGTTTGCTGATAAACATCCTTCGGTTTACAGCTACCTTGGAGTGGTGGATGCCATTGAAGAGGCGCACAGTAAAGGAAAAGTAACAGCCGAATCACTCAATAACGGTGTTTCAATCCTGAAAATGGTTTTGGATAACTACAATCTGGTAGACAAAACTGCAGTTGATGTGTTGGATAAGCTGGGTAAGCTGTATGTGGCACAACGAAATTATTCGGACGCGATAAAGATACTTGAGAATACTATTTCGATTGTAACAACTAATTCACCGTCTGTAGTAAACAAATTGATTTACCGTTATGCGAGCGTTTTATTGGCTTCGGGTAATTTGCAGAAAGCGAGAGAGGTATTGCAGATCGGACTTAAGGAAGAAGATGTTGCCACTACCAATCTTACCAAGTTGAAAACCCTTTCAGATAAGAAGGAAAAGGAATCGTTCAAGCATAAAATTCCGCTATATCATCTTCTTTATAAAGTATACCACTCGGCAGGAGACAGGGAACAGAGCGGAAGGATTCTGATGCAACTAAAGGCATTCAACCCTTCGGATAAATTTGTTCAGGGGAGAAATTAAGGATCGCCAATTTTAGGTATAAAAAATAAATATAAAATTCAGTAATGAAAAAAATAATTGCAGTAGTAATGGTTTTAGTGGGATTAAATGTTAATGCCCAAACCACAACTGATATTCAAAAACAAAATGCAAGAGCAACCGGTTATGCGGTGATTGCAGCTAAAAATCCAGGAATTGATTTTTCTGTTTATGTAATTCCTTGGGATGGGGTTAATACTTTAGAGTACAATGCCCAAAACCAGATTAATGCTTCATGGCACGCGCAATGTGCTATAAAAGGAGGGTATTTCAATCAGCCTTTTAACGGGACAGATAATTTAACAATGTATAGTTCGGTTTTAACAAGTCAGGAGCAATTTGATATATATAAAAGTACAGGAACACAATGGTGGATTGTATGTAGCACATTGCCTGCTTACAGTCCGGCAGTTAACGGAACCCAAATGATCAAAGCGACAGTTTCTGATTATTCCCCGGTTTTGAGTTTAAAGCGTAATACTACAAATGGCGGATATATACAAGGTATCCAAAGTCAACAATTGGACGGTACCAATAACTGGTTTTTCGGAAATTACAATGCAGACAGATGGATGGTTTCCAAAGGTGATCATCAAGGATCTAAATTAATTGTAAAAGACAATGGAAATGTGGGTATTGGTGTTTATGAGCCAGCGACAAGACTGGAAGTTTACAATACAGCTGGACAAGGACATCTGACACTTGTTGGTAATGATAATGGAGCGCAAGATTTATCACGTATCAGTCTTGATTATAAAATTCAGGGAGCCGAACATATTGTTGGTAGAATCAGTAGTTTTTACCAAACTTCAACGAATAACGGTTCAGGAGGTTTGCGTTTCTTTACCAGAAATCAAGGAAGTTTAAATGAAGTTATGCGAATGGATTCCAACAATAATGTTGGTATTGGTGTAACATCCCCTAAGTCAAAATTATCAATCAAAGGTGTTGGTGATTATAATATTGGTGTTTCAATCCAGAGTCCGAATGCTAACCAGGCGTTGGATATCATGCCAGGATTCAAATTAACGGGAAGTCCTACAGGGCAAAGAGATGATACCACGATGTCGTTCCGTTCAAGCGGTGACAATATGGGTAACATTGCTTTTGCTACAGGAAATGATGAAAGAATGAGAATTGGAGGAAACGGAAATGTGGGTATCGGAACTACAAATCCGCAATATAGATTAGATGTTGTAGGGAAATCGTCATTTACTGACAATATGAAAGTGGATGCTAAAATTGAGGCTAAAGAAGTTAAAATTACCCTAACGCCAACTGCCGATTTCGTATTCGAAGAAGATTATAACCTTCCTAAATTGGAAGAAGTAGAAAAGCATATTAAAGAAAAGAAACACTTGCCAGAAATTGCTTCTGCTAAAGAAATGGAAAAAGAAGGAGTTAATGTGGGTGAATTCCAAATCAAATTGTTGCAGAAAATTGAAGAGCTGACGCTTTATACAATTGAGCAGAATAAAAAAATCATGGAGATGCAAAAAGAAATTGCAGCTCTTAAAAAAATAAGTAAGTAATAATAAGGTTTTATGATAAAAAAACTTTTACTAACAGGATTATTCATTTTAAGTTTCAGCCTTCATGCCCAAACTGTTCTCAATACACCGGTTACTACATCACAGATTGTAGAAGACCCGGTATCAATTAGCTTGCAGACCGGTTTCAGAGGTAGTGCTTTTGATAATCCAAGTCTTAATTTTTCGGCAAAGATCAATACCAATTTGCCGCTCAGCAATTCCCAAAATTGTGGGAAGTATGGTAAAATCGTAATTTCAGAGATCTATTTTGATTCCCGTTATAATGAACAGATAGCCGACAAGTACCATTTTTTCGGAGAATATATTGAGTTATTCAATTCTTCAAATACTCCTGTTAATGTTGACGGATGGGTAATCAAGGATAATCATACTGAATTTACACTTACTGCAGATGCTATCAATGGTGATCTAGTCATACCGCCGGGAGGACATAAGATTATTACTTACGGTGGTTTTAAATATTACGGAGCCTGGAATTCAGCTACTCCGAATGTGTCTGCCGGCGGTGCCCAAAGTGCTATCGGCGGACGTGCTAAATTTGAGGAATTGTTTCCTGAGGTTTTGACGACAAGTGGCTATAGTTCACCTTCAAGTATTGTGTTGCAAAATACAATGGTATTATACAATAATGAAGACAAAGTTTCGCTTTATTCTCCAAGTGGGAAATTGGTGGATCAGGTTGTTTATTCAATTGATACGAACAGTAATCTTTCAGTTGGAGATGGGTCAAATGCGCCTTCTGCTTTGGGAGTTTTTTCACCCAATGGAGATGGAGGTGTTTTTAACGGTCCTTTGGGAGGTATAGCGGATAAAAACCCTGATGGTACTTATGTATTGGTTGGAGGACAAAGACAGTATAGTGTCATTGATGATAATGTAAGAAAATCAATCTATCGTTCTGCAGTTGAAAGTTATTATACAGGCGGATCAACGACTTTTGCCATTGGAGTTACCACTCCGGGAAGCAACCCATTGGTAGCAATATCTTTATTGCCTTTGGATCCTTATATGGTTTCGTCGTCATTTGGGCCGGATAGCGATAATAGTTCTGAACTAATTACTTATGATCTGAAATCACAGACTATTAACGGTAATACCAAGACTTATTTTGATGATCTGGGGAATCCGAGAGTGTCCATGTTGAAAGATTTTCAAACTGATATGACTTGGGGATTAGAAACCTTGTATGATGACTTCGGGAGACCTTGGAAAGAGTCGTTTCTGGCGCCTACGTGTATGAGTCTGGATAATAATGTGCAATTTCTTTCGGTTCCTGTCTATAAAACACAGTTTTTGGATAAGTATTACAGTGACAATAATACTTATGAAACGCATCAGGCTACAGCAGAGCAAACCTATTCCGAGATTAATTATGATAATAACCTTAATCCCGGAAATGTTATTAACGCCGTGGGTGGTAATAAAATAGACAATGAATGGAGAACGGGTTATTCTTATGTGGTTTCAGCCGGGCAGGAAATGTATTATGCCTTTGGTTATAATCATTTTGAAGGACCTGTAAATGGAGGAAAAGAAGAAGTCGCCGAAAAGATGTTTAAATCCGTAAGTGTTGATGCTAACGGGGTTGAAAATGTTTTGTTTACAGACAGTGAAGGAAAAACGTTAGCGGCAGCCCGATCGGGAGGTCCTGTAAATTATCCGGTGTATTCATTAATCGGTACACAAGGCTATGTGGATGTGCATATACCTGCCGGTGCTCCAGCAGGGACATTGCTTGGTAACAATGCTGCTGATTATAAAGTGTTTGACCTGAAAACAGGACTGCCGGTTACTTTGTCACAGCCTCCAAGTCTGGCTTCGGGCAGGGCATACCGTGTTGAAGCAAAAAACATCCCGACGACTGATCCTAAAGTGTATGTTGGCCAAACTCCTTCAGGGGGTGCCATTACCTATGATGTTAATGCTTTGGGAGTTTCGTATAGTGTTAATTATTATGAATATACGGTTAACGTATACAATAAAACGGGTCAGCTGCTTAAAAATATACAGCCGAAAGGATATCAGTTTAATTCGCTTATTGTAGATGTACCGGCCCATATGCAGTCAAATGCAAGTGACTACATTTCAAAATATGTTTATAATGACAAAGGTCAAATAGTTGAAGCGATTAGTCCTGATGAGGGAGTTGTACGATTTGCTTACCGTAAAAAAGACGGAGCCTTACGTTATACGCAAAATGCCAATCAGACCAATCAAATATCCTATGTTAATTATGATTCAGAAGGGAGACCTTTTGAAAACGGAGTGTTAACTGGTTCAACAAATATTTGGACGGAAGCTTCCGGAAATACGGATGCGGCTTTATTATCAAGTAATCCGACAAAATCAGAACAGACTTTTTCTGTTTATGATTATCTGGATAATTATGATTCAAATATTGCTGCAGGTGACCGAATTCCTTCAAATTTACAATTGAGTGCCCTAATGGGTGGTACTTACATACAGGAAAATCTGGAAGGCAGGGTAGTTTGTACTTATGCTAAAACCGGGACAACCATCAATGCAATCACGTGGTATAACTATGATGCTTATGGCCGTGTGATGTGGGTTGTCCAGTATACAGAAGGATTAGGCGCCAAGACTACTCATTACGAGTATGATTACAAAGGAAATGTGAGTAAGGTTTTGTTCCAGAAAGGGAGTCCGTCGGAATTATTTGTACACCGTTACACATATAGTTTGAACGGTGCGATGATCAAGGCTGAAACTTCCAGGGATAATGTTACTTTTATTACCCATGCTGATTACAGTTATTATGTAACCGGTGAATTGAAGCGTTTGAATATCGGTCAGGGCTTGCAAGGGTTGGATTATGTGTATACATTGGGTGGTCAGTTGAAGAGTATCAATCATCCAAGTCTGGATCAGGCTAAAGATCCCGGACATGATCTTAACGATGTGTTTGGTTTGATATTGGATTACCATAACGGAGATTACCAAAGAGCCAATACCAATATTGCATCTTCATCCTCAATCGTGGGAGTCAATCAGGATTTTAACGGTAATATCAAGGCGGCAAGATGGGGTACCCAAAATACTATAAATAATGGAGTGATTTCCGGTCCTGTAACACAGGGAGCTTACATGTATGATTACAACCGTGACGGTTCATTAACTAATGCAGCTTTCGGTACCCATAATGTGAGTACAGGACAAATAAGTACCAACACAAAATTTAAGGAAGGATCGCTGACTTATGATGCCAACGGTAATATCAAAACCTTACAGCGTACAGATAAGAACGGACAGTTGATTGATAACCTGACCTATAATTACAGTACTGATAAAAACAGATTGTTATATGTAACAGATGCCGTGAATCCGGGAGTTACTTATGATATCGATAGCCAGCCAGCCGGGAATTACGGTTATGATAATGCCGGGCAAATGACTTCGAATGCGGCAGAAGGTCTTCAGTATTATTACAATGCCCAGGGCCTGACTACTGAAATAAGAAAAGGCGGTAATGCTTTGGTCAAGTTTTTTTATAACGAACGGGGACAGCGTGTGCGAAAGGAGTCTTATAATATTGCTTCTCCTTATAACCTGGCAAGTACCGACTATTATGCTTTGGATGCCACAGGTAATACGATGGCGATTTATAAAAAACCTGCAGGTAGTTCTATAACCCAGACCGAAGCGGTTATTTATGGTTTGGGAAGACTGGGAGTATACAACAGAGCTAGTAATCCAACTAATGATAATATTTTTTATCAGGTTACAGATCATCAAGGAAACGTGCGTGCGATACTCCACAAGCCGGTTAATAGCGCCATAACAATGATTTATATTTCCCATTATTATCCTTTTGGGGAAAGATTGCCTGATGATGGACTTACTTCTACTTACCGTTACGCGTATCAAGGTCAGGAACTCGATACCGAAACCGGTATGGAAGCTTTTGAATTGCGATTATGGGACGGACGCCTGGGAAGATGGTTAAACCCAGATCCGGCTGGGCAGTATGACTCTGCTTATTTGGGTATGGGGAATACACCCGTTAACGGTATTGATGGTGATGGAGGTGTATTTGCTCCTTTTTCCCCTGTGGGAACATCATTTTATCAAAAGTTAGGCTTTCTTAACGGATTATGGCTAACGGTAAAAAGTTCTGTAAAAGCAATATGGTATATAGGTGATACTGTTGAAGGAGTATACAATTTGGGACTTACTTCAGTGGCGGCAAGTGGTGTCTTTGGAGGGTACCCTGCCTTGCCGGGTTCACAGCATCTTAATACCCTTATATTTGATCAACAGTTTGGTACAAATACTGCTGATACATATGTGGGCATGGGTATCGCCATGGATAATTTCTATAACAATTTAACAAGTGATGATCCATTCACTAGCGGGACTGCTTTTGGGGAATTAGTGGGCTCTGTTACAGGTATTGGTGAACTCTCTACTTTGGCTAAAGCTGCAAGAGCTACAGGTGTATTGAATAAAGTAGCTAAAGTATTGAAAGTTTCCAATTCAGCTAAAGTAGTTAAAGCAACTCAGCGACTAAGTCAAGTTGCTCCTTATGAGGAGTTTATTGAAGGGCCTTCGGTGATATCCAAGAGCATGCCTAAGCAAGCATTAATAGTTACCGAAGAAATGATTGCTAATTCTTTAGAAGGTTCTGATATGATGACATTACAAGGTAAGGTGTCACTTCCTATGGTACAACGTTATGTAACAATGCTTGAGAAAGGTTTGGCTGCTCCTCCAATAAGAGTGTCGGGTAATATAATAATTGAAGGGAATCATAGATATGTTGCTGGTAGAATTTTTGGAATTGAACCGCCACGTGTTCCCTATACAATTCCAAGAAGTCAAATTGGGTTGGAAATTTTTATGAAAAAAACAAAAGTTGACTTATTTGACTGGGGAGGTCACTAAATTTTATATTATGATTATAAATTGTGCAACAGGTCTGAATGTTGAAGTGCCTTATGATAAATTAGATTATGTTTCTTTAGATAATTTGAATTTGCATAGGGCAGAATTAGAGGAAGTTAATCTTTCTGGGTCAAGTTTCTTAAATACAAATTTAAGAGGAGCATTTTTATTTAGAGCGGTTCTAAAAAAATGTGTTTTAGAATCGGCTAATATTATCTTTACAGATTTAAGAGAAACGAACTTGAGTAGTGCATCATTAATTAATGCTATTGCAATCTCTACTTTATTTGAAAATGCAAATTTAGATGGGGCAAACTTGGAAGGAGCTAATATTGATGGAGCTAAATTTAAGAATGCTAACCTAAGAGGAGCTAATATGAAGTGTTTTAACATTGAAAACGCTATTTTTGAAAATGCTATTTTTGATGATACAACAATTTGGCCAGTAGGGTTTAATGCATTAGAAAAAGGTGCTATAAAAGTTTGATTTAAAGTAAAATAATATATACTAAAAAATTTAAACTGGAATCATTTTGTTGAATTTGATTCTTGTTTTATAATTCTTACAAAATTAAATGCCAAAAAACCAGTTTTAAAACTGTACTTTTGCGCCGTAATTCTAAAGTATGTATAAAGTAATCATTGGTGTTTTTTTAGCACTATGTTCATTGACAGTTAAAGCGCAGGGCGAAACCAATAACTGGTATTTTGGCTATAATTCGGGAATGCATTTCAATGCCCTGACACCACAGGCAACTTCCGGACAGCTATACGTAAATCAGGGTACCTCCAGTATGTCTGATGCGGCGGGTAATTTACTTTTTTATACGGATGGAAACATGGTGTACAATAAGCAACATCAAATTATGGTTAATGGTTTTCCCATTGCAGATTATGTTGAATCCTCCCAAGCGGCTATTATTGTTCCGAAACCCGGTACTCCTGATCATTATTATATTTTCAGTAATACTTTTGGTTTTGATTTTGATTTAAACACTATAAACACATTCAGTTATTCGGAGGTGGATATGACCCTTGATTCCGGTAACGGTGCTGTTATTTCCCATCATAATTTTATTTCAAACAGTACAAACTGCAGGCTTTCTGCTGTTAAAAACAGAAATGGTGACGGGTATTGGGTAGGGATTGTCGATGTTGACAGTTCGAGGTTTAAAATGTATAGTGTTACTGCTTCGGGTATCAGTACCGTTCCTGTAGAGAGCAATACAATTTCCCCTTCGCTTATTTCTATGGGAGGTTATCAGGGTTGTATGAAGTTTTCTCCGGATGGTACTAAAATACTGATGACGGATTTTTATTTAGGTACTTCTTTATATGATTTCGATAACGCAACAGGTGTTGCGAGTAATCCAAGAATAGTGAATACTTTGAATAACAGTTATGGGGTCGAATTTTCCCCTTCCTCAGATGTAGCTTATGTTTCGACTATTTTTCATAATAAAGCACTGTTTCAATATGATTTGACTGCAGCCGATATTCCTGCCAGTCAAAAAACAATCACCATCGGTAATTCACTTTATGAACTCAATCCATTGGGACAGTTGCAGTTGGCTTCAAATGGAAAAATTTACTTTTCTAATTTTCGTTCATACACTATTGGGGAAGTGAATGATCCTGATCTTTTGGGAGCCGAATGTAATTATGACCCTCACGCTGTCCAAATGATAGCTTCAGAGCCAAGGTTTGGTCTGCCTAATTTTGTTCAGTCTTTTTTTAGTAATCTGATTACTACCCAAAAATATTGTTCGGGTTCAACTACACGCTTTACTTTGGCTAATCCACAGGATGTGGTCAGTGTGGTCTGGGATTTTGGAGACGGTTCGCCTACACAGACGGGTCTGACTGTGGTTCATAATTATCCGGCAATAGGAGATTATGTAGCAACTGCTACAATTACCCTTAATTCCGGTATACTAACGAAACAGAAACTGATTAAGATTGTATCGCAGCCTGTAATTGCAAATAGTATTCCTGATCAGAAAATCTGCGGACAGAATTCTATGTTTTACGATTTGTCACAGTATAATTCAATTGTGTTGGGGACGCAGTTACCTGCTGATTTTGGTGTCCAGTATTTTGCAACTGCTACCGATGCGGTCGATAATATTAATCAGTTGGGGATTACTAATTATCAATTAGTTTTCGGAACAAGACCAATATATGTTAAAGTGTTTGCAAAAGGCAATCCTACCTGTTTTGCCTTGACCCAGTTTAATCTTTCATTGAACAGAGAGGCTACTGCTGAACAGCCTTCTGATTATGTAATCTGTGAAAGTGCTCCTTATGACGGTAGGGATGTTTTTAATCTTCAAAGTAAAACCAACGAGATTTTAAACGGTCAGGATCCGGCTGTTTTTAACGTGAGTTATCATCCAACTTCAAATGATGCGATAAATAATGCTAATCCATTGCCGAATAGTTACACCAATGCTAATCCAACGGAAACGATCCATGCCAGGGTTACAAATGTTAATGAATCATCCTGTTTTGCGACTACGACATTGGTTTTGAAAGTTATTCAGTCGCCAACTGTAGTGACTGTGGGTGATTATAAGATTTGTGATGATGTGTCCAATAACGGCACCGAAACATTTGATCTTATAACTAAAACGGCTGAAGTTTTAAACGGACAACCTGCTGCGACTTTTCAGGTGACTTACCATCTTAACCAAACTGATGCGCAAAATGGTGTAAACCCAATTGCAGCACCGATTGTGAATACGAGTCAAAATCAAGAGATTTATTTCAGGATTTCGGTTAACGGAAATGTAGGTTGTTCCGGAGTTGGCAGTTTTCATCTTGTAGTGAATAAGCTTCCAGTTGCCAATACGGTTGCTGATCAATATGTTTGTGATAACGGAAATGACGGAGTTGAATTATTCGATTTGCAGGCTAATAATCCAAGTGTGTTGGAGAATCAAAATGTTGCAGAATTTGGTGTAACATATCATTTAACCCAATCGGATGCTACTACTAATTCGAATCCATTGCCACAGTATTATCAGAATGTTTCGAATCCCCAAACGGTTTATGCCAGAATTGAAAACAGAGCCAACCCAAGTTGCTTTGCGAGTAACTCTTTTAAAATCGGTTTGAATAAAATGCCTGTCGCCAATGTGGTTCCAGATATGGTTGCCTGTTCAGATGGGGCAAGTGCTTTATTCTTATTAAACAGTCATGAGACAGTATTACTTGGAAGTCAAAATGCTGGTGATTTTAATATTACTTATCATCTTTCCCAAAGTGATGCAAATGCCGGATTGAACAGTTTGAATTCAAATTATACGAATACATTCAATCCACAAACTATTTTTATCCGCCTTGAGAATAAGTTGGCAAGAGAATGTTATGTGACAAGTAGTTTTCAAATAAATGTCAGACAAAAGCCGGCTTTAGACATGGCCGATGTTTATTCGATTTGTGAAGGAAGTTCGATTACGGTAACCGCGCCTTTGGGATATGACAGTTATTTGTGGTCAAATGGTGAAACGGCCAATTCGACTATTATTACGAATGCCGGAAATTATTCGTTGACAGTTACGAAAAATTATAGCGATATTGTGTGTGATCAAACTCAAAACTTTGTTGTGTATAATTCGAACGTAGCAGTAATTAACGAAATAAAAATCAACGATTGGAGTACGAATCAAAATTCTATAGAAGTTTTGGTGACGGGTGATGGAGATTATGAATACTCAATTGATGGGGTGATGTACCAGTCAAGTAATGTCTTTAGTGGCTTGTCCAGCGGAGTTTATACTGTTTATGTCAGGGATAAAAAGGGATGTGGTATTGTAACACAAGAGTTGCGTTTGTTAGCATATCCGCAATTTTTTACGCCTAATGGTGACGGTTATAATGATGTGTGGCGAATTGAATTTGCTGATCAGGAACCTAATCTTTCATTAGTCATTTTTGACAGGTTTGGGAAATTGATTAAAAAGACTGATAATGCAAACGGATGGGATGGAACTTATCTTGGAAACCCTCTGCCTGCTTCTGATTATTGGTTTGTTGTTAAAAGACAGGACGGTAAAGAATACAAAGGCCATTTTGCTTTGAAAAGATAATAAACATTCTTTGTGTTTGAAATACGGACTGTGTTAGAATTTTTTGCTAGTTATTATGAATAGCAAGTTTTATTATTTATTTGAAAATTGATTATTGGATTTGTTAATTCTAAGAATTAATGATGAATAGTAGATATAAAAACACACACCAGCCGGTGTGTTTTTTTATGTAATAAATCTTCTAAAAAAAATGTTAAAAAAGGAAGAACTTTTTTGCAAAATAATAGTGCTCAAGAATTTCAAAATCTTATTTTTGCCCCCGGTTTTACTGTCTTGGCAATTTCTGATTGCCTTTTTTATTTGATTTAACGGTTTTTTTAACAAGATTTTTATTTCAATTAATTGATTTTTAAAGGAGTAGTTCTTTTAAAAAGTAGAATCCAATGAAAAGTATCCAGAATTTACACTTACGATTTTAAATAATTTATGAATACCAGCCAACAATTCCAAAGGGCGATTGCAACGTTCTTTTTATTGATTTTCTTTCCTACATTAATACCCGCTAATTTGTATGCTTCCAATAACGGGCCCAAATCACCGGAGGCAGCCAGCTTTGAACCGGTGGATGCCACTGATATGGTGAATTTGATTACGGGTCAATACAGTTATGTATTGCCATTGTTAAATGTGCCAAGTCCCGAAGGGGGCTACCCGTTAGCGATGGGTTATCATGCCGGTATTGCGATGGATCAGGAATCGTCTTGGACGGGGTTGGGCTGGAATGTGAATCCCGGGGCTATTGACAGAAGTATCAATGGTTATCCTGATGATTATAGTGCTTCACATTTAAATGAATATTTTTGGGACAGAACCCACACAGTTTCATCATCTTATATTTCTACTGGATATTCAAACGGAATTTTTTCTGTTGGAATGGGATTTAATTGGGGGAGTCATCAATCTTTGGGCGGACACGTAAGTGTTGGAGTTGGATATAAGATTGATAATAGTGCTTCTCTTGGTGCTAATGCGACGGTAAGTTTCGGAGATCAAGGAACTAATGTTCAGATTGGCGTTGGTTATACATCAAGTAGTGGACTTACATTGGGTGTGAGTGCTGATTCAAATGGAGATGTTGGAATAAATGCAGGGTACAACAATAATGGGAACGGATTTTCGGTAGGTTACAATACTAACGGTACTCATTCTTTAGGATTTGATTTTAATGGAGGAGATAGAACTTCTGTAGGTTTGGATGTGACATTGTCTTCTAAAGGTGTAGGGCTTAGGGCAGGCGTCACTAACAAAACCAAACATAATAGTGCTTCTGTGGGAAGTGGTATGTTTATGGCGTTCAATAATACGGTTTCAATGGGGGATTATTGTCTTGATTCAGCAGCGGGAGGATGGATGTATAATTTAACTGTTCCAACTCCAATTGGAGTATTCAATTTGAATTTTGGTAAACAGGAATTTAGGTATTGGTTAGGAAAAAATGTTGAGAATTATGTGACTGGTCCAATTAATTATCATAAAGGGATTGTTAATCAACCTATACCAGCCTGGATTGAGGTTCCTCCCTATTATGAAACGATGGTGACTCATAATATAGAGGTTAGATGTACTTCTATGTCGTCGAATGGAGATGGTTGTCAATATCAAAATCAAGGTGTCGGACCACATGGACATGGATATTATCATAGGGTCAATGTGCGTTGTGAGAATATTTTCTACTCAATTGGGTATACACCCAATGGGCATATTATATATACTGAAACGGGATGCCCTCATTATGCTCCCCACAATGAGGTTGCTTATCCTTCGCATTGGGGAACAATAACCCCCAATAATGCCTTTATGGATATTAGTGAAATTACAGTCAGTGATAATGAAATTTCCTCAAATGTAAATGTTGCCGGCAATAATATGACATTCCCTAATTATGATAATTATGCAGTAAGTGGGCAGGGAATTTCAGGGAACATGATGTCAACCCTTTATAAGAACGGGGTGTTATTCGGTCTGGATGGAAGAGAAAATAAAGATGGTCTTGCTTTAAAGTATAATGTCCGTCCACAAAATGCTTCCGGGTCAGATTTTACAAAGTTTAATTCAAGGCCTCAATTTGAGTTTAACAATGAAATTTCAACCTACTTAAAAGTTGACCCGGCTTTGTTTAATGCTAATGCTTCTAATGCAACAGCTTTGAATTATTATTCTTCAGGAATTGATTTGAATGATAAGCCAAGAAGAAGAACGTCAAGTTATATCGATTACTTTACAAATGATGAAATTATCAATAATTATACAACACTAAAAAACAAAGGATTTTTACAGGCTAATGTTTCTGGTTTGGATAGGAGTGTTATGCCAAAAGATGGAATTGGTGCCTTTAAAATTACAGCTGTTGACGGAAAAACATACCATTATTCACTGCCGGTTTATAACCATGAAATTATTACGAGAACTAACGGTGTTATACCGGAAAGTGTTAATGAATGGGAATCATATTTTGAAAAAAGACAGCTGGATCCTTTTGCAACCCATTGGATGTTGACGGCTGTCACCGGGCCTGATTATGTTGATAATGGTGATGGTGTTGCCGGTGATGGTGATTTAGGATATTGGACCAGTTTTGAATATGGGAAATGGACAGATGCTTTTGTGTGGAAAAATCCGTATAAAAAAGATAAATTTATTGATGAAAAGAATCCTTTAATTCAAACATGGATTCGTGGAAGAAAGCAGTTATATTATCTAGATAAGATTAAAACCAGAACCCATACAGCGCTTTTTATAAAGAGTGCAAGGCAAGATGCACCGTCACCACAGTGGAATTATGATGCAGCGGAACATGTTAATGACAAAGAAAACAATGGTGTTTCGAATAGATTTATTGTTCCGTCCCAGAATCAATTACGACTTGATAAAATTCTTTTGTTGAAAAACAGTGATCAAACAGCAGTTGATAAAGCTTCTGGTCCGGATGCGAATCAAAAAATATTTATAAAATACAACCAGTCGGTTGTAAAAGAAATGTTAGAAGCAAAATTTAATTGCTATGATAATGTTTTAGATTCACAAGACAATTGGCAAATTGCCGTTCCAAAGGCTTTAAAAGTAATTGATTTTAATTACGATTATAGTCTTGTTCCGGGTGATAGCCGTTTAACATTAAAAAGTGTAGATTTTAAAGGAAAAGCTGGAGCAAGTGTTTTGCCTCCTTATCAATTCGAATATCTCAATAATCCAGCACAGTTTGATATAGAAGATAAAAATGCTTGGGGCTATAATTCTGATAATCAAGCTTTCTTCTCTTTGAAGAAAATAACTACACCACAAGGGGGAACCATCGAAGTTGACTATGCTGATAATTCTTTTCATACTGTTACACCACATTCGGTTACTTTTTCAAATAAAAATAAGAATGAAACAGCTGGTTTTGGAACTCAACAACCTTCAATATCCGGTATTTTAAATTTCAGAATAAAATCTAAGAGGCCTTTTGGTATTGCCGTTGGATCTTATCTGGATATAGTGTACCATATAACGAGGAGAAGTAGATCAGGAGGTGGGAATGTTGGTGTTTCTTATGAATGTGATAAAGACGGTTATACTGGACAGGGAATTGTTACACAGAGTTTAGGAAACAATGAATATATTGTGCAAAGTACCGGGAATATTGTTGATATGCCGTGTACACCAAGTCCTGCATTAGGAACTTTTGTTACGTTAAGTGCAACTTTTAATGTTAACGCAAGTACAACTATCGCAGGGGGTGGTCCCCGTGTTCAAAGTCTTA
Organism: Flavobacterium amniphilum; assembly: GCF_023634845.1. GTDB lineage: Bacteria > Bacteroidota > Bacteroidia > Flavobacteriales > Flavobacteriaceae > Flavobacterium > Flavobacterium amniphilum. The sequence goes on from NZ_JAMLJL010000031.1 coordinate 15,080, forward strand.
AAGTTTCAGACGGAGTTAATAATTTTATCACTGATTATAAATACGGACAAAATGAAGATGGAGTTGGTCATGTGAGTTATATACCGTATTCGCCAAATGTAGACAAAGAAGTGCCATACAGTTCTGAATTACCGGCTCCAAGAGTCATGTATGAGTATGTGTCAATGAGCTCTCATAAACAAGGAGTTGCTTCTAATGGCAAAATACGTTATCGATTTAATGTTTTAAAAGAGAAATCTCCTAACAAAATTAAATACGGTGAATTCTATGAAATTAATAAAACTTCAAATCCAACATTTGTCAATACCGCTAATAACAAAGATGTAAGTATTAATTCTTATGTAGTTAAAGAAAATTTTGCTGCTTTAGGACAATTGCTGGAGGTTGTCACTTTAAATCCACAAGGGCAATTACTTAGTAAAGTTTATAGTGATTATTACAACAAATCTGATATTCCTGCTAATATTGGTATTGTCCAGGAATCGTATCAGAGTTATAAAGAAGTAGATTACACTAATAATTCAATAGTAAGGGATAAATGGGTAATCAATTCTTCAACAAGGATCAAATACCCAAGCATCGTTAAATCATCCACAGAAGAAAAGGGTGGTCAAAAATATACAACTGAATACAAAGACTGGGATTTGGTTTCGGGTATTTCCAAGGAACAGATTTATACTTCCAGCGATGGTAGATCTTTCAAAGTCAAAGTAGTTCCTGCCTATACAAAATACGGAACAATGGGTTCGAAGGTTGATGATGTAAATAATCGTAATATGCTCTCTCAGACAACTGCTGAATTCTCATATATATTGGATAATGGAGCCTGGAAAGAGACCGGTGTAGGTATTACAACCTGGAACAATAACTGGACTTATCAGGATATCGAAGGTAATTTGGTAACACCTACGGACGATAAGGAAAAAGTATGGCGTAAACATAAAAATTACATCTGGAATGGTTTGAAAGATAGTAACGGTATCTTCCAGAACTATAACAGTACTACCGATGATGGTTTTGACTGGACAGTTGGTGTTGGTTCACAACCTGTGAAATGGAAGCAGATTTCCGAGGTGACCAAATATGATCATTACTCAATGGCACTGGAGGCCAAAGATATCAACAACAATCATGCAGCCACCAAAATGGGGGATAAGGAATCGAAAATCACAGCTATCGGTACTGCTAAATACAATGAGTTGTATTACTCGGGACTTGAGAATGTTAACAGTGGCGGGATTTGGTTAGAGCCGGGCATGAGTCTTAGCGGAGCTACCCTTGATAATACAAAATTTCATACCGGTAAGTATTCTGTTTCAGCGAATAATGTTTCAAGATTGAATATTGATTTGAAAGATAATCAACACAAAGCCGGTAGATACAGACTGAATGTGTGGGTGCATAAAGATAAGGTGTCTTATGCAAGGATTCTAATCAATGGTGTGATGTATACCTTTAATGGGGAAACCAAACAGGCCGGTGACTGGGTTTTGAAAGCACATTATTTCGATTTGACTACTGCAGCAGCAACAGTTTCCCTGACTTGTAAAGGGAGTGGAGTGGCAGTTAATTACGACGATATCATGCTTCGTCCCATTGCTTCATCGGTTGTGGGTTATGTCTATGATGAATGGGATGAGTTGTCACATATTGTTGGCAACAACGGATTGGCAACCCGATTCGAATATGATGCAGCGGGCCGACTGGTTAAATCATATGTGGAAGTATTTGATGATCAGTCTAATGGATTGACGGGCGGTTTCAAGCTTTCGTCAGAAAACAAGACGAAATACAAAAATTTGTAAAAAGCCTTAAAAATAGTTTTGTAAATAAAAAAGATATATTAATTTTGAAAGCATAAGGAGGA
>NZ_JAMLJL010000032.1 GCF_023634845.1 Flavobacterium amniphilum
CATTTGCTTCGGTTGTTTTTACGAAAAAACTGGGAGCAAATACATCGACAGTTTTTTTGCCATAATTCGAAAAACTTGCTAAAAACTTCTTATCTCCATTAAAAGTAATACCACCCACTTTAATGAAGTTTTGACAAAATTCTACTTTGGTATTTTCGTCGTAATCAATAGGATAGAAGTGTTTTTCATCATTGTTGTAACTATTGTTTCCAGCACCGGAAACTAATAATACATCATGCTCTTCAGCATACAAAAAAGCTTCTTTTACCCATTCAGGATTGGCGCTTAAAGTTTTGCCAAAACTCATGTTGATAATTTTTGCTCCATTATCTACTGCATATCGTATGGCTAAAGCGATGTCTTTATCATTTTCATAACCTCCGGTTGGTACAGCTATGATTGGCATTATTTTAATTTGGTCACTAAATCCATCAATACCAATATTATTCGATCTGTTAGCTCCTAGGACTCCGCTGACAATTGTACCGTGATACGTTAATTTAGCATTTTTTGATACATTGTTATTACCGTAGTGGCTGTCTTTCAAATCCATTTCATCATCACCTATCAAGGCTCTGTCGTAATATTCGGGATTATAAGTCGTTTTGTTCTTCTCTTCAATTTTTAAACTATCGCTTTTGAGTACATCATAAGTTAAGCCTAAACGAACAAGATCCCTAATAGATAATAAACTAGAAACTATTTCGGGTTCAGCTTTTCTGTTTCTCCTGTATAAGCTATCTATTCTCGGATAATTGAATGTGGATATGCCAAAACGTTGATTTATTTTTTTTAAGTTTTCTCTGTACTCTATAAGAAGATTGGCTGCATTTTTTTTAAGAAACGTAATTTCCTCTGAGTCCCCTTTTAGCATTTTTGTAGCTCTTAAATAAAGAAGAGAATCTTTTTTATTTCCGTTGAAAGTATTAAAAGAACCGTATTTCTTTTTCAACCTATTCAATACTCTTACGGGTTCAGTATTGGCATAACAAATGCTTTCCCCTTTTTTATTGCCTAAAAAATTCCATCCGTTAACATCATCAATATAACCATTTTTGTCATCATCAATTCCATTGTTTGGAACCTCACGCTTATTTACCCAAATTGCAGATTTTAAATCTTCATGATTAATATCAATATCAGTATCTATTACCGCTACAATAACTTCTTTTCCTTTTTTGTTTTTGATTAGTTCTTTATAAGCTCTAATCAAACTGGTTCCGGCTAATGTATCTTTTTCAATATCTAAATTATGCCAACGATCCCGTACTTCGACAGGAAGGGCATTTTTATAAATGACTTTTGGCATTTTAATTAGTTGATGTTTTTGTTGAGCAAAAACATTTATACCAAATAATAAAACGCAAAATATTAAAAAGATAAATTTATAGATGGATTGTCTAATCATATTGTTAAGAAAAGTGGCTCCCATTAAGAGAGCCTTAATTAAAATTATGGGCGGTCATTACTGTTATGCATACCACCTCCAGCGGTAGATGTTTTTATTGGGTCAGTACCACCTCCACTATCACCATTTCCATTGTTGTTATTTTCATCAGCTAGTCCCCCGAAAATAGCTTTTGGATTTTCTAATTTAAGCTTTAGAAAAGATGTTAGGTTTTTAGTTGTTTTTTTCATTGCTATTTGATTTTAAATTATCTGGTAAATCTATACTAATAAAAAGTGTAGTCAAAAATATTGTTCTACCAATTCATGAATTGATAGTTTTTAGTTTTTTAAATTATTGTATTTCAATTCTTTGATAAAGTTAGAAGGTTTCATGTTTGTATATGCCGTAAAGGCTCTGGTAAAGGTTTGGACACTGTTGTAACCACATATTTCGGAGAGAGCTTGTATCGTATAATTCAAAGTTTTCTTATCGGTTTCTAATTTTTCAAGGATATATTCTATCCTTAAATTATTAATGTATTGGGTAAAAGTACACTCCTTTATAACATTAATCACTTTAGACAAATAATTTGAATTTGTTTTAAATTCAGACGCGAGTATTTCAATCGTGTATTCCTTTTCTATAAATCTTAATTCTTTTTCAAATTTTTGAAGACTATCCAAAATATGTGAAACGACCGTTTCATCAATATTGTCAATAGATGCTTTTTTAGAAATTGGTTTCGTCAGTTCATGGTTTAAACTTATTTGTAATTCTCTTTCCTTTTTAAATGTTTCAAACAGTTGCTTTTGTTTCTCAATTTCTTTTTCCCTTTTTTTATGATTTAAATACAATAACACAAGCAAGGATATAATTCCGAAAAACAGTAAAACGATAATGCTTTTTAAAGAAATTTTTTCCTTTTTTAAGGATGATATTAATGTTTGCTTGGAAGAAACTACATTATGAATATCATAATTCTTAGTGATTTTATCGGTAATGTATCTATAGTTTTCATCCAGTACTTTGTCGGCTTTTATAAATTGATCCGAATAATACATTGCTTCTTTATAATTCTGATGCTTTTTGTAATAATCTATTAAATGATTATAGGCAGGTATTATGAGCAAAGCGATGTCATTTTTTGCTGTAAATATTGAATCTACTTTTTTGTAAAAAATGATTGCCTTATCATCTTGATTAAGTTTAGAATAAGATTCTCCCAGATAAAAGCAATTTTCAGCATAATTAGAAAAATCATTACTCTTTTGAAAACTGGATAAAGCACTTTTTAAGTCTATTATAGCTTTATTATACCTTTTCTTTTGAAGATGATTTTTCCCTCTCATTGAAATAAAATAGGGCAGATAAAAGTTACCAAAATTGTAATTTTTGCAAGTAATCATGCCTTTGTTGGTAAATTCTTCGGATGCGTCTATTTTATTTACCCTGTGATAGAGTTCAGCTAATCCTAAAACGTACCTTAAATAATTATCATCATTATTTTTTAGGGCATTTTCCATACATTGTTGATATATAGAAATTGCTTCGTTATTATGACCCTGCGTCTTTCTTATCATACCAATCGAATAATTAACGTTGTTCTGAAGCTGACGAGAAAGATTTGTGGTATCTTTTAGTGTAAGCAAAAAACAGTTTAATGATTCCTTAAGTCTTTTTTTATTATAAAAGATATAACCTCTGGTAGAATATAAGTAAGGCAATGCTTTAGGGTATTTTTTTTTCGCTAATGCAATAGCTGTGTCAGAGTTCTTTATTGATTTATCAAAGTCGGAGTGTATTTCTGCAAATAAATCATAGCCATAGATAATTTCTCTTATATCATTTTCCTTTTTGGCTTTCAATAAGTTTGATTGGGCGTAAATAAAAATCTGAATAAAATTGCTATTGGAATTATTGTAAATTTTCTCTCTCAAATCATCGTAACTCAGCTTTTTTAAGGAATCTGGAATTTGATTAATTTTTTGAGCAAATGAAATGTTACAAAAAAGAGAAATGATAAGTGATATAAAGATTTCTTTCCGGTGCATGTTATCCTGTTTTGTTCTAAATCTACTTATTTAAGCGATTCTAAATCCGTATTAATAATTTGTGGGAAAAATACAACAAAAAATACAGATAGCTATATGTCAAACGACTAAGTTGTTTAAAAAATAGTCAATTCCTGAATTCAAACTATCAATTCGCGAATTGATATATACTTATGTTGTATAGCTCAAATCACCCTTCTACATTTGCCTCAACAGAAATGAAATACCTACTCAATTTCTGAGCCCTTTTTCTCATAAACTCTTATTAACAAATTTTAAAAACAGGAGTAAAACTTATTCATTTCTGCCTGTAGATAAGTGAAATGATATACAAGCTAATGAAATTAAAAATGAACAAACTGAAAGCTATAATCCTAACGGTAGCTACATTGGTGTTTACATCATGTGAAAAAGATTCCTACGACGATACTTCGAATAATGGAAATCTAAAAGTTTCGAAAGTATCACTTAAAGACCCCTTGGTTCAAAAGAACACCAAGCTAATTCAAGAAGCCGAAAAGATTAAATCAAAGCAACAATCATTGTCTTCCGGTAAGATTGTGTATGATAGTATCAATGATTTTTATCTCGATGATGAGAAAGGAGTATTAATTGAAGACGAAAATGGACATAAATCTTATACTTTCAAAGTATATAGAGATAAGCCAACTGAAAAATTAGAAAATATTGTATTTAACTTGAAGGAAGACTCATCTTATGAAGCCCTTTTAACAACTTATGACTTAAATGAAATAGAAAAAGAAAAGCTCTTAAATGGTGAAACTTTCACCCCTACTGAAACGCCCGATATTAGCATAGTTGGAAAAGTAACTGACCCGGAATGTGACACAGTTATAGATCATTGTACAGCCGTTTATATGGATGGAGTGGTTTATTATGTAGTTACTTATGCTAATCCATGTCCACAAGGTTCTGGTGGTTCTGGTTCTCCTAACGGTAGTTCTGGTACAGGTAGTAATACTGGAGGTAGTAGTGGTAGCTGTTCAACAGGATACACACCATTGCCAACATTACCCACAGGAACAACACAAGGTTCATCTACAAGTGGAAGTGGTACGGTTTTGACTACACCAGTTGGAGGGGGTGGGTCATCAATTGGAAGTATGCCACTTACAGATAGACAATCGAATTTTTTGAGAGATTTAGGCTTTTTAAGAGAAGAGTTTAGTCAATTAAATGTCAATGTTGCTATGCCGGTATTAAATTACATCAATACTTGTAACGCTACTCAGTACATGTCAGCACTAAATTATTTTAGAAGTCTTAATTACATGTGGCTATCTGAGCAAACTGATTTAACCCAAGCTTCTGCTTTTCAATATTTGATTCAAAACAATTTTGCTTCTGCAAATGTGAATCTTGTGAATCAAATGGTTAATTCAACAATTGCAGATCCAAGTGCCTATGCTTCTCCAGAAGGAGTTCAAACGAATAATTTGGCTTTACAAATAACATTAAGTCTGCTTGCAACAAACAATGTTTCTAATTTTGGTAACTCAGCTGCAGATAATATTATCAAACCCCAATTAGACGCTATTGATCCGGGTTTTGGAACAGCTGGAGCTGGTTTTATGGCAAAGTATAACGCTTTAGTTATACAGGAAGCTGCAATGATAATGTTAAATGATTACCCAGATGGTCATCAATTTACAGCCTTCGAGATAGCAAATGTTCTTTTACAGGCTCAAGCTGAAGCAATTCATTTATTATTTGATATTGCAGGAATGGCTCCTGTTGTAGGCCCTATTTTTGATGCAACAAATGGGGTATGGTACACATTTAGTGGGGATTTTGTAAATGGTGGTTTGAGTTTCGCATCAGCAGTACCTTTCATTGGTGATTGGACTGCGGTTGCAAGAGTTAGCAAGCGTGTATATGTTTTTAGCAATTCAGGGAGGAAAGTTATCCTGAAAAGTTATAAATTAGTAGACGGAACTATAGTTTTTAGCAATAGGGCACAATTAAGGAAGTTGTTAAATATTACTAATAGTGCAATTCACGCACATCATATTATTCCGTATAGTTTGGTTAATAATCGATTAGTCCAAAAAGCAGCAAAGTTTGCTTCCGATGCTAAAAAGGCTTGGCACCCGAATGATATAACGAACGGTATTGCAATCCCTGCTGATTTTCATTTGAATGGACATGCAGCTTATTTAGAAATAATCAGAGAACATTTAGCTATTTTAGATACCAGGGCAGGAGATAATTTAGAATTAGCTTGGGATTACTTAACTCAATATACAGCACAGATTAAAACATTGATTGAAAACAACCCTAATTTGACATTAGGAGAAATAGCATTATTAATACGGACACCATAAGATTTATGAAATATTATAGAATACAAAATTCAATTGACCGAAAAGAAATAGGGCATTTTCTGCAAGTACAGAAAGAAGACTGGATAGGAATAACCAATACAAGTGAGGATTTTTCGGAGCAAGGTCTATTTGGAAAGGTTGAAGGTAATCCAGCCCTTCCAGTACCATACTTGTATAGAATGACTAAACCAACTAGTTTACTTGATATGACTGTTATTCCCATTAACAAATATTTGGTTGTTGATAAAGCATTCTTCGAATTCTTGAAGCCATATTTGGGAGATTTCCAATCGTGGGAGATAAAGGCTAAAAAGCAGCTCGAAGATTATGAATACCATATTGTGCATATTGATTACCCACAAAATGATTTCGTAAATTATGAGAAATCTATATTTAAATTATTTTCACACGATGAGAATTACAATAGAATAGATCTTAATCAAGAGGTGAAAATCACTAATGATGGAGACTCATTAGATAAATCAAGAGAATATTCATTAAAAGGAATAGGGATTGGATATCCTTTTTTAAAAGAAACGAAAGTAGTTTTTAATTACAGTAAAATGACAAAAGATTTATTCCGTTGCTCATTTGTTCCTTATGCAGGCTATTATGTTTCTGAAAATCTGAAAAATGAAATCGAAAAACAAGGTTTTACAGGATTAGTTTTCAAAGAGCTTGATGAAATAGACAATTTTGTTCAAGTAGAAAAAGTATAGACATTATGAAAAAGATAATTTTATTGATTTTACTTGTTTTAAGTAATCTTTCAAATGCCCAGAAAGCTATAGTTCCTAAATCCGGAACTATAGTTTTTGTCAGCAAAGACAGCATTTTTGATGAAAAGAATTATGAAAGTTCTTTAAAAGAAATTGTGGCAGAACTTAAGAAACAAGTAAAGGAAGATTTTATAAGGGAAAGTATCGCGAATGGCACACCTGAAGACACTTTAAAACTTAATCTTTTAACGGGGTATAATGATGGAATGTATGGTTTGTTGAAAGAGATGAGTAAAAGGACTTCAAAAGTTACACATGAGCATAAGGGAGATAAAATTATCAGGACTTATGAGAGTAATGGTGTAAGACAAAACAGTCTGGTTATTAATATCAACGAAAATCATGATCCGGTAATCCCAAAATTAAAAGAAGGTCAAGCTCCAAATGAACTGGTAGAAGCAACAAATGATTTTTTAAATAAATATACTTACTCAAATAATAAAATTGAATCAATTAAGGAAGACAAAAAGAAAATCAGAAAAATAAGCGGTTATGATTGCTTCAAAGTTGTGTATGTTTTTTCAGATGCTAAAAAATCAGATTCTTCTTTTATAAATGGATTTAAAACAACAAGGGAATTATGGGTTACTGATAAAATAAAATCTTCATTTCATCCAATAATTGATGATAAAGAAATTATTACTAAATATTATCCTCTAGAGGTTTTGGAATATTCAAGCATGCAAAAAGGCACCGTGACTGTTCACAAGATTGAAAAAATGGATATTAATTAAAATGACAATATGGAAATACATAATATAAATTCAATGACCCAAGCTGATTGGTTAGATATTTTTATGGGGATGATTCCTTTAATACACATCTGTGCATCGATAATTTTAACTTGTGCAATCGTCAAATTGTATTGGAAGTTGGATGAATTCCTTGAAAGGAATTGGTTAAAATAAAAAAGTTATCAATTTTTAAATAGAACTCCGAAATAAATTTCGGAGTTCTTTATTTACATCCAAAATGTTATACTTATGTTGTACTAATTTTAAATTTTAAATCGTAAACAAAACAATATCAAGATATTAAAAACATTACCATACTAAAAAGTCTTTGGTACCACTTAAATAACGACCAGTACCACCTAAATAATCATCTGTACCAGTTAAAAAGGCTTTTGATATATTTGCTATAGTTTCAAATCATAAACTTCCGGTAAAGAAATGGATTATAAAACATACGAACCAGGCACCGATTTAAATCCTTTTGTAAAATGCTATTGGACATTGGAAAGCCCCAGGGAAGTGATACCTGAGAAACAGACTATAGTGCCTGACGGTTGCCTTGAAATGATTTTTCATTATGGGGATTTATACAAACAATACATCGAAAATCAAGAAACGATTGTACAGCCAAGGTGCTTTGTAATAGGCCAACTGACAAGGCCTCTTGAAATAGAGTCAACAGGGGAAACCGGTATTTTTTCGGTACGGTTTCATCCAAACGGTTTTTTACCTTTTTCGGTTATTCCTATAAAAGAAATGGAAAATAAGGCAATCCCTTTGGAAAAGATATTTGGAAAAGAGGTTCTTGAAACAGAACAAAATGTTTTACAGTCAAATTCTGCACTGGAGAGAATAAAACACATTGAGGCATTTTTATTGCATCAGTTAACCGATGCAAAAACAATTGACCGGATTGTAAAATCAGCTATTGAAAGTATTTTTATGGCAAACGGAACTCTTTCCATTAATGAACTGTCGAAGCAAAAAAATATAAACCGGAAACAGTTGGAACGTAAATTTTCTGCAGCAATTGGATTAAGTCCCAAACAGCTTTCAAAAACAATTAGGTTACAAAACACGCTCAAAATGATGCTAAACAACAGTTTTACAAGCTTTACCGAATTAGCATATGAGAATGAATATTATGACCAGGCCCATTTTATAAAAGACTTTAAAGAATTCACCGGGTTTACACCTAAAGAGTTTTATGGAGACAATTTAAAATTATCCTCCCTTTTTTACGGGAGCGAATAATTATGTCGCATTTTTACAATTATCGCATCAAAAGCATTCCGAACTTTGCTTCAAACATAATTTATAAAAAAGATGAAAGCTAGAATAATTGTTGGTATTGTCATTATGCTTATTTCCATTGGATGGAAATCACAGCAGGAAAATAATCTGAAAAAAGCGGAATGGCTTATCGGAACCTGGAAAAATAAAACACCAAAAGGCAGCATGTTCGAAAGTTGGGTAAAAGTCAATGATTTTGAGTTTTCAGGAGAAAGCTATTTGGTAAAAAAAGACGGTTTATTCACACTCGAAACCATTAGTTTAGTACAGGAAAAGGACAGCCTTTATTATATTCCGACCGTTAAGGATCAAAACAACGGCTTACCGGTTCGCTTTGCCTTAAAAACAATTTCAGATACCAAAATACTATTTGAAAATCAGAAACATGATTTTCCTCAGGTAATTTCATATACAAAAGTCAATTCTGACTCATTAGTTGCTGAAATTTCAGGAACAAAAAACGGACAAATACGCAAGCAGACATTTCCAATGAAAAGAGTGGTTGGAAATAAATAAATTATACTTATGCCTGTGGAAAGCTTGTGTTTCTAACAAGCTTCAAAACAAATCTAATAAAAAATCCCAATCGTGACGACTGGGATTTTATTCTCATTATGATGCGGATACTAAATTATACGCATACATTTTGTAATTCCCTGGCGGCTTCAACCATAGCGATTAAAGCCTTCTTGGTTTCATCCCAGTGGCGGGTTTTCAAACCACAATCAGGATTTACCCAAAGCTGCTCAGCCGGGATTACTGATTTTGCTTTTTCCAAAAGCTGGATCATCTCCTCTTTTGAAGGTACCCTAGGCGAATGGATATCATACACTCCGGGACCGATTTCATTCGGATAATTGAAGTTGGCAAAAGCATCCAGTAACTCCATTTGCGAGCGTGAACACTCGATGGTAATCACATCGGCATCCATATCTGCTATATTTTGAATGATATCATTGAATTCAGAATAACACATATGGGTATGGATTTGCGTTTGGTCTTTTACACCGCTGGACGAAATCTTAAAGGCATTGATCGCCCATTTCAGGTAGTCCTGCCAATCGGTATTCCGTAACGGCAATCCCTCACGGATGGCAGGTTCATCAATCTGAATGATCTTAATACCCGCTTTTTCCAGATCGGTAACCTCATCACGGATCGCCAAGGCAATTTGATTACAGGTAACCGATCGGGGTTGGTCATTCCGTACAAACGACCATTGCAAAACAGTAACCGGTCCGGTAAGCATTCCTTTAACCAGACTCGTTGTCAGCGACTGGGCATACGCCGACCAATAGACCGTCATGGGAGTTGGCCGGTACACATCCCCGTAAATAATGGGCGGTTTCACACAGCGGCTGCCATAACTTTGCACCCAGCCGTTTTTAGTAAAAGAGAATCCGTCCAGTTGTTCCCCGAAATATTCCACCATATCGTTGCGTTCAAATTCGCCGTGAACCAATACATCGATACCGATTTCCTCCTGCCAGCGGATTGCTTTTTCGGTTTCCTCCTTAAGTAAAGTATCATATTCAACTGCCGTTATATCTCCTTTCTTGAATTTAGCCCTCCAGCTCCGTACCTCGGCCGTTTGCGGAAAAGAACCGATGGTAGTCGTGGGAAACAACGGAAGTCCCAATACGGTTTGCTGTGCTATTTTACGCACCGGAAAAGGATTCTCCCGTTCAGCATCCTGCTTCGTGATGGCATTTACCCGTTGTTTCACCTGCTCATTATGAATCAGCGCTGATGTTTTACGGCTTTGTGCAGCGGTTTTGTTTTCTTCGAGTTGAATCACATCATCCGCGTTCAAGACTCCGGTAGCCGAAGCCTTTAACAAAAGAACCTCGCTGATTTTCTGCTTGGCAAAAGCCAGCCATTGCTTGATTTCGGGCGACAGTGTTTTATCATTGGTTTCCAGATCGAGATCACAAGGGGAATGCAACAATGAGCAGGAAGGCGCTACCAAAATACGATCGGTACCAATTTTCCCGACAGCCCTTTTTATGAATTCCAACGATTGTTCCAAATCATTTTTCCAGATATTCCTGCCATCAATTAAACCAAGAGAGATACTAAGGGTATCAGGGACAGCATCCAGAACCTCATCCAATTGCTCCGGACAACGGACCAGATCGATATGCAAGGCACACACCGGAAGTGCTGTTGCTAAATTTAGATTATCTTTCAACCCCTCAAAATAGGTCGCGATCATGATTTTAAGTTGCGGGAATTCTTTCCGTAGAGCAGTATACACCTGCACGTATGCTTCTTTGGCCTTTTGGTTGATGTCCAACGCTAAAAACGGCTCATCAAACTGAATCCATTCGGCACCTTGGTCTTTCAACCCTTTCAGGATATCAATATAAACCGGTAACAGGTTTTTAACCAGGTCTAATTTATCAAACCCTTCCTCCTTCTCTTTTCCGAGCAACAGATATGAAACCAGTCCGATTATCACAGGCTTAGTAGTGATTCCCAATTGTTTTGCACCGGCAAACTCATTGCTGATTTTATTCGAGAACAATTTAAATTCCTGGTTTTTATAGAATTCGGGAACAATATAATGGTAATTGGTATCAAACCATTTAGTCATTTCCATGGCCGTGATGTCCAATCCGTTTTTTTGATAGCCTCTTGCCATGGCAAAGTACAAATCGAGTTCATTGTTGGATTTGTTGACCGCTATCTCGTTGTATCGTTTGGGTATTGCTCCAACGGTCAGGGACATATCCAAAATTTGGTCGTAATACGAAAAGTCATTGGACGGAATCAGTTCGATACCTGCATCCCGTTGCTGTTTCCAGTTGTGTTCCGAGATGTTCCTTCCCGTGCTGATCAGTTCTTCCACTGAAAGGTTGCCCGACCAATAGTTCTCGCAGGCTTTTTTGAGTTCTCTGTTGCTACCAATTCGCGGATAGCCAAGGTTGTGAGTTTTCATTTTCTCAACTTTTTAAATGGTTAATAATCATTGCAAAAAGTTCCCCGAATAGTTCGCAATGCAGCAGAAAAAAAGTGATGGAAGAAAATGCAGCATAAACAACGCCTTACATCCCACAGGGAATGGCTTGTGTTACATGCATCAGTCTGACCAAAAGCTTCAAATCGCGAAAGCATTGTCATCCGGAACAGGCAGGTCTCCTGACTTGTAACGGTTTTCATCATCCTTCCCATTCGCCTGGACGAGCAGTGGATATGCATGGATGAAAACTTTGGTATGTTACTTACAGTTGCGCGACAGTTCGTGATTTACACACGATTCCCTATTAATCTACAGCGAAGTAAAACCTTTTCCGTTTGATGAAATATGTAAGGAACTTTCCCTTCTGTTATGAAGTTTAAATTCGTTACAAATGTACAGATGCAGAATTTAAAACTTAACAAAAACCAAATAATAAGCAAAAACAACTTTTTAAATACAATTTAAAAGCATAATATTCTTTATGGATTCTTATTTTTACATCGTTAAAAGAAAAATATTCTATGGAAGGATTAGACGAAACCGATTTATCCCTGCTGAAAATACTGGTCAATAATTCAAATCACACGATAAAAGAACTGGCTTCGTTGGTAAACTTATCCCCTTCTCCTGTTTTTGAACGGGTTAAAAGACTGGAAAATAACGGATTTATAAAAAAGTACATCGCCATACTGGATTCTGAAAAATTCAATTTGGGTTTTGTGGTTTTCTGCAATATTAAACTCAAACAGCACGACAGGAAAATAGGCCATCAGTTTGTCCAGGATATCCTCAATATTGACGAAGTCGTGGAGTGTTATAATGTTTCGGGCGATTATGATTTTATCCTAAAAGTATATGCCAAAGACATGAAACATTACCAGGATTTTGTATTCAACAAACTGGGTTCAGTTGAAAGTATTGGGAGTACGCACAGTACTTTTGTGATGTCAGAAATAAAGAATACACATAATATTAATTTTTGAGGTACTACTTAGATGCTTGTCACTCCTGACAAAATGTTAATCTTTGTATAGAATCTTTATATTCTCGGAGAACTACATAAAAATTGTAATCTTCCAACCGGACAAAACAATACCTTTCATATAAAAAATCACTTTTCTTTATAATCAGCCTCTCATCTTTATTGCACAGGGTAAGGCTTAGATATTCACTTTCCCTGAATTTAGCAAGTCCGGCCCGCAAAATAATAACATAACTCCCGATAGCGCGGATTTGTAATCCGTGCTCACAATCTACTTCAAAACAAATCTAACAAAAAATCCCAATCATACCGACTGGGATTTTTCTCAATTTTATTCTCTTTGTGGGCACGGATTGCAAATCCGCCTTTACTTTGTCTTAGATAAAAAATGATTATCTTTTTCAAAGGAAAGCAGAGGTGAACTATCAAATCCGCCAAGCTCGTTACTTATATAGCGCAATAGTCCTCTGCCAACCCTTTG
>NZ_JAMLJL010000033.1 GCF_023634845.1 Flavobacterium amniphilum
TTTCCTCTGGGCCGAATAAGCTGACAACTCACCTGATTCAATCTCTTTTACAATCTGGATCTTTAGACTTAGCGTATAATCCTTCTGGGTGCGCTTTACATAAGTGTCATGTCTTTCCATGTCGATTCTTTTTTATTGTATCGCTATTTCAGGACGGGACAATAACATATAAAAAAAACCGACCTTTAAATGAGTCGGTTTTTTTATTATGCAATCTATAATCAATTAATTCTGACTAAAGTTGTAAATAATATTACCAACTTGCTTATCAGGCGCATCAGCACTTGCCTGCCACTTTGTGTTCATAGCAGCAATTTTAGCCTGCTGCAACAAACAAGAAGCTGTGTTTGTAGTTCCTTTTACACCTGGTTCGGCAGCAATGGTATTACCGCTTTTATCAACCGTAACTCTAACCGCAACACGCCCTTCTTCATTACAGGTATATCTTGGCTGTGGTTTCGACAACGCTTTTCGGTTTCCTAAAGAATACCCAATTCCGCCTCCGCTTCCGCTTCCGGAGCCACCTCCTGATCCAGACCCCGAACCACTTCCGGTGCCTGTTCCGTTTCCGGTACCGTTACCGCCACCTGTTCCTCCTCCGGAGCCTCCGCTTCCGTAGTAATCATTGGATCCCAAACTTCCGTTGGTTTTTCCTTTATTTCCGGAACGCGAATCATCACCGTCACCGCCTTTTTTGGATCCGCCTAAGATACTTGACAAAGCATCGTTAGTATTTTTATTCACTTTCGGTTTTGTTTCGGCAACCGGTTTCGGATCGATTTTTACTTTCGGTTTTGTGACTTTTACGGGATTTGTTTTTTTCGGGATATTTACCGCCTCGTTATCATCAGCTTCACCTGAAATAATATCCTCATCAGGTTCTGATTGGGCTGCAACAGCTTTCACGGTTTTCACATCCAGTTCTTCGCTTTGAAAATCTTTCCCCGAACCAAAATCACTGTTTCCGAAATTAATGGTCACTCCGCCTCCACCTCCACCTCCGGCAAGTAAAGCTAAATCTTTGACATTATTGGGAGGCCAAAACCGTATAAAAAACAAAATCAGCAAAAACAAAGCGTAAATCACCACGGTCAAAACCAATGATTTTCTCTTTTCTTTTGCTGATAATTCTAATGTTTGCATTGTATAAGTTCTTTATAACACTATAGTAACGAAAATACTATTTTTTTGTTATGTTCAAGAACAAAAAAGCAATAATTATACCAATTGTTTCAATGCTATTTCAAAAGCTCTTGCACTGATATTCTTTTTATCACTTCCTGATGCATGTGTTTTTTCAATAGCTTTTTTAATGATATCCGAAGTATCATTAAAAATAGCCTCATCTGTCATTTGTACTTTCTTCTCCATGAAGTACGCAAAAACACGTGCCATACCACAGTTTGAGATAAAGTCAGGAATTAAACTCACTTTGCTGTCCACATCTTCCATAATCGGACCGAAGAAAATTTCTTTATCCGCAAACGGAACATTGGCACCACATGAAATCACTTCCAATCCCGAAGCAATCATATTATCCACCTGTTCTTTGGTTACCAAACGTGACGCTGCACACGGTGCAAATACTTCAGCACCGATTG
Organism: Flavobacterium amniphilum; assembly: GCF_023634845.1. Taxonomy (GTDB): domain Bacteria; phylum Bacteroidota; class Bacteroidia; order Flavobacteriales; family Flavobacteriaceae; genus Flavobacterium; species Flavobacterium amniphilum. The sequence continues at coordinate 1,602 of NZ_JAMLJL010000033.1, forward strand.
ACCATATTTTAGCATTGATTTCCTCAAAAGGAATCATATTATCTGCTACTAATTTATTTCCGTCTTTTTTCAGGAATAAGCTTCTGATTTCTTCGAAAGAGAATCCGTTTTCATTGATCACACCACCATCTCTGTCGATGATACCAACCACTTTGGCTCCCATTTCAGCCAAATAAAAAGCGGCTGCAGAACCCACATTTCCGAATCCCTGAACAATTGCTTTTTTACCAACAACAGTTCCACCGTAAATATCATAATAATGGCGTACAGCCTGAGCCACACCATAACCGGTAATCATATCGGCTACCGTATATTTTCTGTTGATATCAGGAGAAAAAGTCGTGTTCTCGATCACTTTAACCACACCTTGACGCAATTGTCCGATACGGTTGATTTTATCTGCTTCCGTTGGTTTGAAATGTCCGTTGAAAACACCTTCCTGCGGATGCCAGACACCACATTCTTCCGTCATTGGGATTACCTCATGGATTTCATCTACATTCAAATCACCTCCGGTACCGTAATAACTTTTCAACAAAGGAGAAACCGCTTTATACCAACGTTGCAAAACCCCTTGCTTTCTTGGATCTGCCGGATCAAAATTAATTCCCGATTTAGCTCCACCGATAGCCGGTCCCGAAACCGAAAATTTAACTTCCATAGTTTTTGCCAATGACAAAACTTCGTTCATATCCAATCCTTTACGCATACGGGTTCCCCCTCCGGCTGCACCGCCTCTTAATGAATTGATTACCGTCCATCCTTCTGCATCTGTTTCAGGATCCTTCCAATGGAATACTACTTCTGGTTCTTTATTTTCGAATTTCTTTAAAAGCTCTTTCATGGTTTATAGTGTTGTGTTTTTCTTAAAGTTGGGCAAATTTAAAAAAAATAACTTCCTTAAAAATAGCTTTAAGGAAGTTATTCATTTTATTTTATGTAAAAATTGTTATTTTTTACCTAACAACTCTTCTTTTAAGTCTTTATCAGCAGGGTTTTCAGCCAACCAGATTCCAAATAATGCTTTTTTGAAATCCAATCCCGGGATTTTCCCTTTCAATTCATTGTTTTTGTAAACAAAAGTAGCTTGTTCCAAACCATTATAAGCTAAGATGAAAACATCTTTCTCAACAATTTTATCAGCCAACATTGATTTCAACATTTCAATTCTAGGTTGCATTGCTGCATGATTATCCCCACATGATTTTTCAAAACCGTTCTCCATGTTTTTAGTCAGTTTGTGAGAAGTAACCAATTTTGAGATAATCTCAATTCTGATTGCCATATCCATCTCGCTTTCCAAGATAAAAGACGCATCCTGAGATAATTGTGAAAGATACAAAGCCTGTACATAAACATCAATCCATGCTTTTGATCTTGTTCCGTAACCATTAAGCTGTAGTGGTTTTTTCTGAACTTCGATAGATCTTGGAATCGCTACTCCATCTTGTTCAAATTGATTTTGTGCTTGTGAAACTAAGCCAGACATTAAAAATAATAATGTCATTAAAATTGTCTTTTTCATTGCTAATTCTTTTGGGTGTGCAAAGGTAATTTTTTTATTAAACATCTGAACGATAAACTTTAAAAATTATTTTACGCCTACACCAAAAATTATGCCAGAACAATGATCGTGAGTTGCACCTGTGACACTTGAAAGCACATTTACTTCATTTTTAAGCCGTAAAACACCCAGTAATGCAAAGATCAGAGCTTCCTTAAATTCAATTGTTTTAGCATCCGGAATTACAATTTCCATGGAGGGGAGATAATGTTGTATCCTTTGAATTAAATAATCGTTATAGGCACCTCCACCGGTTATGAGCAGTTTAGTATTTTTTTTCTGTAATGCTTCACTTATCTGAAAAGCGATATGCTCAGTAAAAGTGGCCAATTTATCTTCCGTCGGAATTTCATACTTCTCAATTAAAGGGAGAACAACCGTCTTTACAAATTCAAATCCGAGTGATTTCGGGTGTTTTAGTTTATAGAAATCCAAATCATTCAATTCGGACAACAATAAAGGAGAAATAGTACCACCTTCTGAAATTTGTCCTTTATTATCGTATTTGAATCCTAATTTTTCAGCATAAAAGTTTAGAACCGTATTAACAGGCGCTATATCAAAGGCCAGTCTTTTACCAGCATCTTCAAAAGAAACATTTGAAAAACCTCCTAAATTCAGGCAATAATCATATTCCGAAAATAAAATTCGGTCGCCAATAGGTACTAATGGCGCGCCCTGTCCACCTAATTTAACATCCTGAACCCTGAAATCACAAACTGTTTTTTCACCAATTAAATCAGCAATTTCTTTTAAATTTCCAATCTGAAGTGTCAATCCATTTTGCGGTTGATGCAAAATGGTATGGCCGTGACTGCAGACAGCATCAAGATTTTTCAAATTATACTTTCGGATAAAATCAAAAATTATATTTCCCAGTACTCTGGTATACTTTTCGTTTAAATTTTTCAATTCATTTTCAGAAAAATCGACGGCCAATTTTAACTCTTCAACCAATTCATCAGTATAAGCTACAGTTTCGCTTTCTAAAATAGTAAAATCCCATTTTTGACCTTCAACAGTAAATTCGATGTGAGCTAAATCGACTCCGTCAAGTGAAGTTCCTGACATAACTCCTACAACGTTGTAATTCTCTTTTAACATGGGTTAAAATTAATCATTCTTCTTGAAAAATTGCTATAAATGTCTATCTTTGGGAACTTTAAAAAACTCAACAACAAAATTGAACAATAAGATGAACTTTACTTTAAGCGAAGAACAATTAATGATTCAACAGGCGGCAAGAGATTTTGCCCAAAATGAATTATTACCTGGTGTTATTGAAAGAGACGAACATTCTATATTCCCTGCTGAGCAAGTTAAAAAAATGGCCGAGCTTGGATTTTTAGGAATGATGGTAGATCCAAAATACGGTGGAGCTGGTTTAGACAGTGTTTCTTACGTTTTAGCAATGGAAGAAATTGCTAAAGTTGATGCTTCTGCAGCAGTAATCATGTCGGTTAACAACTCTTTGGTTTGTGCCGGATTGGAAAAATACTGTTCTGAAGAGCAAAAACAAAAATATTTAGTGCCGCTTGCCAAAGGTGAAGTAATTGGTGCATTTTGTTTGTCTGAGCCCGAAGCCGGATCTGACGCTACTTCTCAAAGAACTACTGCAATCGACATGGGTGACCATTACTTATTAAATGGTACTAAAAACTGGATCACCAATGGTGGAACAGCTTCTACATATCTTGTAATTGCACAGACTGATATCGAAAAAGGCCACAAAGGAATCAACGCTTTTATTGTTGAAAAAGGATGGGAAGGTTTTTCAATCGGACCAAAGGAAAAGAAAATGGGTATCCGTGGTTCTGATACGCATTCTTTAATGTTTTCAGATGTAAAAGTACCGAAAGAAAACAGAATCGGTGAAGACGGATTCGGATTTGCTTTCGCTATGGCTACTTTAAACGGTGGACGTATTGGTATTGCATCACAAGCATTAGGTATTGCTCAGGGAGCTTACGAATTAGCTTTAAAATATTCTCAGGAGCGTGTTGCATTCAAAAAACCAATTTTCCAACACCAGGCTATCGCTTTCAAATTAGCGGATATGGCTACCCAAATCACAGCTGCAAGAATGTTGTGTTTCAAAGCAGCTTCTGAAAAAGATGCCGGACAGGATATTTCACATTCAGGTGCAATGGCTAAATTATTTGCTTCTGAAACAGCTATGAACGTTACTGTGGAAGCTGTTCAAGTACATGGTGGAAACGGTTATGTAAGCGAATACCACGTAGAAAGAATGATGAGAGATGCTAAAATCACCCAGATTTATGAAGGTACTTCTGAAATTCAACGTATTGTAATATCAAGAGGTTTAGTAAAATAATTTTACAGACACACTAAAAGCAATAGCCCTTCTATCACTAGAAGGGCTTTCTTTTTAAATAGATTATTTGATTATTTTTCGGAAATAACTTTTTTAATGCTTACTCCTTTATTGGTAACCAGTTTCACAAAGAATAACTGACCGTCACCTCTGTTGAATCTAGGACGGATTGAAATTTCTTTGTTCGGATAAGCATCGGTATCTCTCTCAGTCATCAACAATGCTCCTTTCGTATCATAGATTTCGATATTCACATCTGATTTATAATCGAAATCATATCTGATGTTCAATACATCTCTGAAAGGAATTGGATAAGCTGTGAAAATTGGCTCTGTAAGCGGAGTTATAGGAGTCAAAGCAGGTACAGCTGTATTTATTCTCACTGGTACCTGTATTCTACAACCGTCAAATCCTCTGTTGATTGCATCAACCGCGTTATTAACGTTTGAATGTGTCAATGCTCCGATATTTCCACCACCAAGTGCTTTATTTGCCAAAAGGAATAAATTAGCAACTGTTGCACCACCTGGATAATTAGCATTCAGATAATCAATCACAGAAGACGAAATAGTAAACTCACTGTAACTTCTAGGATTAGGCGTATTACTTCCACAATCGACATCAGATGTAGCGATTACTTTAGTTAATACAACATCTCCTAAAGCCGGATCAAGAGATAAATTGAAGAACATCGCCATGGTTTGGCTTAACAAGTTATTGTTAATGCGTCCTTTATTTGATCCTCCTGCATTCAATGGATCACCGTCAGACCAAGTTGAAAATTGATCATAAGTCGCAAATCCAACTAATGCTCTAGGAGTTCCTCCTCCAGGCAACATCACAAATGCGTTGTTTTGAGTCGGATCCGGATTACCATAAACATCGGAAGCTTTTAACGTAAAGTAGTTACCGGTGACGGTACTACCAAAATTAAATGTGCCTCCGGCCTGATTGATTGCGTTGATCATAATTTGATGATCATAAGTTGGCAGACCATCAGGTGTACAGGCTGATCCGTTTAACTCTCCGTAGTAACCTTGAGTATAGGTACAATGTGTCTGAGTACAAATTGGCACTTCAAATGTTGATGTACAAGATTCAAAATCGCAATTATCCTGAGCAGAATACGTTATCGTAACTGATTGTCCAGGTTTAGGCAACTCATAAGTTGATAAATCTGTTCCTACAGGGTTACAACCTCCGGCGAAACTAAATCCATTGATCCAAGCTTCAAAGGCAGCCTGCGCATCATCTCTACAAGTTAACACAACATTAGGCGGACAGGTTACAGTAAGTTCCTGAGCTTCATTAAGTGTAAAACTGGCACTCACACTATCCTGACTACAATTGTCAGCAATACTGTAAGTCACGTTCACTACTCCTCCGTCACATAAACTTGGTGCCACTCTAGGATCTCCACTGAATTGGGCTACGGCAGCACAACCATCATTATTGGTTACGAACTGCGCTAACCAAGCAGCAAATGCAGCATCAACAGCAGCCTGATTTGCGTAATCACATTGACTGTGAATAGCATTACCAGGGCCGGAAACATCAACGTCGGCTTCACCGTTCAAGGTAAAGCTCGCACTAACGCTGTCCTGGCTACAGTTATCGGCAATGCTGTATGTTACATTCACCGTACCTCCGGTACATAGACTCGGTGCCACTCTAGGATCTCCACTGAATTGGGCTACAGCAGCACAACCGTCATTATTGGTTACGAACTGTGCTAACCATGCAGCAAAGGCAGTATCCAAAGCAGCTTGGTTTGTGTAATCACATTGGCTTTTTACCAGATTGCCTGGGCCGGAAACATCAACGTCGGCTTCGCCATTTAAGGTAAAGCTGGCACTAACACTGTCCTGGCTACAGTTATCGGCAATGCTGTATGTTACATTCACAGTACCTCCGGTACATAGACTCGGTGCCACTCTAGGATCTCCACTGAATTGGGCCACAGCAGCACAACCATCATTATTGGTCACGAACTGTGCTAACCATGCAGCAAAGGCAGTATCCAAAGCAGCCTGATTGGTGTAATCACATTGGCTTTTTACCAAATTACCCGGGCCGGAAACATCAACGTCGGCTTCACCATTTAAGGTAAAGCTGGCACTAACGCTGTCCTGGCTACAGTTATCAGCAATGCTGTAAGTAACATTCACCGTACCTCCGGTACATAGACTCGGTGCCACTCTAGGATCACCGCTGAATTGGGCTACAGCAGCACAACCATCATTATTGGTTACGAACTGTGCTAACCATGCAGCAAAGGCAGTATCCAAATCAGCCTGATTGGTGTAATCACACTGGCTTTTTACCAGATTACCAGGGCCTGAAACATCAACGTCGGCTTCACCATTCAAGGTAAAGCTGGCACTAACACTGTCCTGGCTACAGTTATCGGCAATGCTGTATGTTACATTCACAGTACCTCCGGTACATAGACTCGGTGCCACTCTAGGATCTCCACTGAATTGGGCCACAGCAGCACAACCATCATTATTGGTCACGAACTG
>NZ_JAMLJL010000034.1 GCF_023634845.1 Flavobacterium amniphilum
AAAGAAAGGCGGCGACATACTCTCCCACAGGATTGCAGTACCATCTGCGCAGGCGGGCTTAACTTCTCTGTTCGAAATGGGAAGAGGTGAGCCCCGCCGCAATAACCACCTTAAGGTCTTCTTGCAGGGGTATCCTTGCGGATAACCATACACAATATCTTAACACATTGAGATAAATATTCATTGTTTTATTTGAAAAGAACCTGCTCCCCCTCCGTAGAGGGGGAAGCTACAATAAGCTTACGGGTTATTAGTACTACTCGACTATGACATTACTGCCTTTACATCTATAGCCTATCAACGTGGTCATCTTCCACGACCCTTAAAAGAAATCTCATCTTGTGGTGGGTTTCGCGCTTATATGCTTTCAGCGCTTATCCCTTCCCAACGTAGCTACTCTGCGGTGCTCCTGGCGGAACAACAGATACACCAGAGGTTAGTCCAATTCGGTCCTCTCGTACTAGAATCAGATCCACTCAAATTTCTAACGCCCACAGTAGATAGAGACCGAACTGTCTCACGACGTTCTGAACCCAGCTCGCGTGCCACTTTAATGGGCGAACAGCCCAACCCTTGGGACCTTCTCCAGCCCCAGGATGTGACGAGCCGACATCGAGGTGCCAAACCCCCCCGTCGATATGAGCTCTTGGGGGAGATCAGCCTGTTATCCCCGGCGTACCTTTTATCCTTTGAGCGATGGCCCTTCCATGCGGAACCACCGGATCACTATGCTCTACTTTCGTACCTGATCGACCTGTATGTCTCTCAGTCAAGCTCCCTTATGCCATTGCACTCTACGCACGGTTACCAAGCGTGCTGAGGGAACCTTTAGAAGCCTCCGTTACTCTTTTGGAGGCGACCACCCCAGTCAAACTACCCACCAAGCAATGTCCCCCACAGTATGGGGTTAGGCCTCAGATAAGCAAAGGGTGGTATTTCAACAATGACTCCACAACGCCTGGCGACGCCATTTCACAGTCTCCCACCTATCCTACACATCACTTATCCAAGGTCAATACTAAGCTATAGTAAAGGTGCACAGGGTCTTTTCGTCCCACTGCGGGTAATCGGCATCTTCACCGATACTACAATTTCACCGAGCTCATGGCTGAGACAGCGTCCAGATCGTTACACCATTCGTGCAGGTCGGAACTTACCCGACAAGGAATTTCGCTACCTTAGGACCGTTATAGTTACGGCCGCCGTTTACTGGGGCTTCAATTCAATGCTTCTCCGAAGATAACATCTCCTCTTAACCTTCCAGCACCGGGCAGGTGTCAGGCCCTATACTTCATCTTACGATTTTGCAGAGCCCTGTGTTTTTGATAAACAGTCGCCTGGACCTCTTCACTGCGGCCAGCTTGCGCTGGCGACCTTTCTCCCGAAGTTACAGGTCTATTTTGCCTAATTCCTTAGCCATGAATCTCTCGAGCACCTTAGGATTCTCTCCTCAACTACCTGTGTCGGTTTACGGTACGGGTACTTATAATCTAAGTTTAGAAGTTTTTCTTGGCAGCCCTTAGGTACACTATCCCATCATCCGAAGAATCCGAGTACTATCGTATTTCACCAGTCCTGGCGGATTTGCCTACCAGGCCTATAGTTAGGTACTTTAACGAACTATTCCGTCAGTTCGCGGTACTTTCATCACTGCGTCACTCCATCACAATTATAAGTAGTACGGGAATATTAACCCGTTGGCCATCGACTTCCCCTTTCGGGTGCGCCTTAGGACCCGACTAACCCGCAGCTGATTAGCATAGCTGCGGAAACCTTAGTTTTTCGGTGTGCGGGTTTCTCGCCCGCATTATCGTTACTTATGCCTACATTTTCTTTTCTAACCGGTCCAGCATGCCTCACGACACACCTTCTGCCCTGTTAGAATGCTCCCCTACCACTTGTACATAGTACAAATCCATAGCTTCGGTAGTATGCTTATGCCCGATTATTATCCATGCTCGTCCGCTCGACTAGTGAGCTGTTACGCACTCTTTAAATGAATGGCTGCTTCCAAGCCAACATCCTAGCTGTCGATGCAGACAAACCGCGTTTTTTCAACTTAGCATACATTTGGGGACCTTAGCTGATGGTCTGGGTTCTTTCCCTCTCGGACTTGGACCTTAGCACCCAAGCCCTCACTGCTGGTAAACATTATATAGCATTCGGAGTTTGTCAGGAATTGGTAGGCGGTGAAGCCCCCGCATCCAATCAGTAGCTCTACCTCTATATAACTTATATCCAGCGCTGCACCTAAATGCATTTCGGGGAGTACGAGCTATTTCCGAGTTTGATTGGCCTTTCACCCCTACCCACAGGTCATCCGAAGACTTTTCAACGTCAACCGGTTCGGACCTCCACTATGTGTTACCACAGCTTCATCCTGCCCATGGGTAGATCACACGGTTTCGCGTCTAACATTACTGACTAAAGCGCCCTATTCAGACTCGCTTTCGCTACGGATCCGTGGCTTAACCACTTAACCTTGCCAGCAACGTTAACTCGTAGGCTCATTATGCAAAAGGCACGCCGTCACCCCACTAAAGGGCTCCGACCGCTTGTAAGCGTATGGTTTCAGGATCTATTGCACTCCGTTATTCACGGTTCTTTTCACCTTTCCTTCACAGTACTGGTTCACTATCGGTCTCTCAGGAGTATTTAGCCTTAGCGGATGGTCCCGCCAAATTCAGACAGGGTTTCACGTGCCCCGCCCTACTCAGGATACCACTATCCTTATCTTCTCTTACTTATACGGGACTATCACCCTCTTCGGTTTACCTTTCCAGGTAATTCTAATTCAATCCGCAAGAAATGTCGTGGTCCTACAACCCCACAATTGCCGTAACAACTCTGGTTTGGGCTAATCCGCGTTCGCTCGCCACTACTTACGGAATCACTTTTGTTTTCTTCTCCTCCGCCTACTTAGATGTTTCAGTTCAGCGGGTTCGCCCCCTATCGGGTACTATGTCTTCAACATAGTGGGTTGCCCCATTCGGATATCTGCGGATCAATTCGTATGTGCCAATCCCCGCAGCTTTTCGCAGCTTATCACGTCCTTCATCGCCTCTGAGAGCCTAGGCATCCCCCATACGCCCTTATTTTGCTTATTGTATTCTTTTGTGCTTTACTTGATCATTCAAGCAAAACCTTGTTCTTTCTACTTTTTAAATGTATTTTTATCTCAATATGTCAATGAACTTTTATCTGTTTACACAGAATCGTGGAGAATATCGGAGTCGAACCGATGACCTCCTGCGTGCAAGGCAGGCGCTCTAGCCAGCTGAGCTAATCCCCCAATCTTAGTGATGAGTTATTAGGTATGAGTTATGCACTACACAACCCCTCAACCCCTAGAATTTCCTTCAAGCTTTAAAAAAGTAGTCCCGGGCAGACTCGAACTGCCGACCCCTACATTATCAGTGTAGTACTCTAACCAGCTGAGCTACGAGACTCTGTATTTTAAGCCTTATTTCTTTGAATTAACAGCAAGAGTAAAAAAAATCACAATCATCATCCCTAACACCTTTTTATCGTCTCTAGAAAGGAGGTGTTCCAGCCGCACCTTCCGGTACGGCTACCTTGTTACGACTTAGCCCTAGTTACCAGTTTTACCCTAGGCAGCTCCTTGCGGTCACCGACTTCAGGTACCCCCAGCTTCCATGGCTTGACGGGCGGTGTGTACAAGGCCCGGGAACGTATTCACCGCAGCATGGCTGATCTGCGATTACTAGCGAATCCAGCTTCACGGAGTCGAGTTGCAGACTCCGATCCGAACTGAGAACGGTTTTGTAGATTCGCTCCTACTTGCGTAGTGGCTGCTCTCTGTACCGTCCATTGTAGCACGTGTGTAGCCCAAGGCGTAAGGGCCGTGATGATTTGACGTCATCCCCACCTTCCTCACAGTTTGCACTGGCAGTCTTGCTAGAGTTCCCGACATGACTCGCTGGCAACTAACAACAGGGGTTGCGCTCGTTATAGGACTTAACCTGACACCTCACGGCACGAGCTGACGACAACCATGCAGCACCTTGAAAAACGTCCGAAGAAAGATCTATTTCTAAACCTGTCGTTTCCCATTTAAGCCTTGGTAAGGTTCCTCGCGTATCATCGAATTAAACCACATGCTCCTCCGCTTGTGCGGGCCCCCGTCAATTCCTTTGAGTTTCACTCTTGCGAGCGTACTCCCCAGGTGGGATACTTATCACTTTCGCTTAGCCACTCAGATTGCTCCAAACAGCTAGTATCCATCGTTTACGGCGTGGACTACCAGGGTATCTAATCCTGTTCGCTCCCCACGCTTTCGTCCATCAGCGTCAATCAACTTGTAGTAACCTGCCTTCGCAATTGGTATTCCATGTAATCTCTAAGCATTTCACCGCTACACTACATATTCTAGTTACTTCCAAGTAATTCAAGTTCTACAGTATCAATGGCCGTTTGATCGTTGAGCGACCAGATTTCACCACTGACTTATAAAACCGCCTACGGACCCTTTAAACCCAATGATTCCGGATAACGCTTGGATCCTCCGTATTACCGCGGCTGCTGGCACGGAGTTAGCCGATCCTTATTCTTACAGTACCGTCAAGCTCCCTCACGAGGGAGTGTTTCTTCCTGTACAAAAGCAGTTTACAATCCATAGGACCGTCATCCTGCACGCGGCATGGCTGGTTCAGGCTTGCGCCCATTGACCAATATTCCTCACTGCTGCCTCCCGTAGGAGTCTGGTCCGTGTCTCAGTACCAGTGTGGGGGATCTCCCTCTCAGGACCCCTACCCATCGTTGCCTTGGTATGCCGTTACCACACCAACTAGCTAATGGGACGCATGCTCATCTTGTACCGTTGGAACTTTAGTAACAAAAAGATGCCTTTTCGTTACACTATGGGGTATTAATCCAAATTTCTCTGGGCTATCCCCCTGTACAAGGTAGATTGCATACGCGTTACGCACCCGTGCGCCGGTCTCAAGTTAGCAAGCTAACTCTACCCCTCGACTTGCATGTGTTAAGCCTGCCGCTAGCGTTCATCCTGAGCCAGGATCAAACTCTTCATCGTATAATTGTTTAAGCTTACGCTTATATTTTTAGACAAAGTTGCTAGGTTATTCGAATCTTCCGATTCTTCTTACTCTCATTTTATTTGCTTCAAATATCTCTATTTAAAGCGGCTGTCAATTCAATATGTCTATGAACGTATTCTTCTTTTCTTTTCGCTAAACTCCTTTCGTCGTTTTGGCGGGTGCAAAGGTAGAAATCTTTTTCTTATTTGCAAAACTTTTTGAAACTTTTTTTTGAGAAAATTTTCATCCCGTTTTGTCGTCAATATTACTTAAGAACCTCCCCGTTGCGGGGTGCAAAGATAACATCTTTATTTTCTTCTTTCCAAATCTTTTCGCGATTATTTTTTAAGTTTTTTACTTTCGTTTCAAACCCAATCACTTAGACTTTTTAAGAACATTATGTTAAAGAACTCTGCTTGTTTCACATCTCACTTGTTGTTCAATGCGGGTGCAAAAGTACCACTTATTTTCACTTTTCCTAACCTTTTCTTAATCTTTTTTACCCCTTTTTTACACTTCAACTGAGCCTCAGTAAGTTAGACAGGAAAGTTTTTCCAGAAGAATGCAAGCATGGTCTAAAACAGCTCTCTCCTACTCTTATATATATTGTATAAGCATACCTTCTCTCCTTTACTATATATAAGTATAGACTGAGAAAGCAAGCACACCCGTTGCGGAAGGAAGTGCACACATAGCAGTAACGAGTGTACACTTAGCAGTAACGAGTGCACACTTGGCAGTAACGAGTGTACACTTAGCAGTAACGAGTGCACACTTGGCAGTAACGAGTGTACACTTAGCAGTAACGAGTGTACACTTAGCAGTAACGAGTGTACACATAGCAGTAACAAGTGCACACTTAGCAGTAACGAGTGTACACATAGCAGTAACAAGTGCACACATAGCAGTAACGAGTGTACACATAGCAGTAACAAGTGCACACATAGCAGTAACGAGTGCACACATAGCAGTAACGTGTGCGCTTGTTACGAAAGCAAGACTAAACATATACAGGGAAAAATTGAAATATTACTCAATGAATATACTTGCCGGAGCCTGAGAACTACTATGGTAAGCCTCTAGTCACTAAGTACTATGGACTAAGTACTCTCACTAATCACTAGTTACTAATCACTAGTTACTAATCACTAGTTACTAATCACTAGTTACTAATTAACCGCTGTCAGGGTTTGATACTTCGACAAGCTCAGCAACCGCCACTGAAAGGGTTGCTAACAAATAAAGACTTTACTCCTATATATAAGGTATACTATCTTTTGGAGATGTACGCCCGCGTGAGCGGGTGAAGCGGCATCCTTTTATGCAGCGCAGCGGAATAAAAGATATAGCAAAGAGCCCGACCCGGAGGGGCACGCCATTATTTAGACTACTTAGACTACTTAGACTACTTAGACTACTTAGA
>NZ_JAMLJL010000035.1 GCF_023634845.1 Flavobacterium amniphilum
CATTCCAATTTTGAAATTGTAGCAGTAAGGTAAAAAAAAACCTCCTTTAAATGGCTTTAAAAAGAGGTTTTATAAAATGTTTTTTGGAGTTATTTTGAAAAAATAGTAGTTGTGCAACAGTTACCGCGGTTAGCTGCAGGTGTTTTTATTAATCCTGCCCATGCCATTCAAATTCACCAGTAGTTAAGTCAATTGTTCCGAATTGCGAATTATTATATACAATCCAGATTACTTTTTTGTTGTCTTTCCACTTTTCATTAATAAATTTAAACTCAACAATTATTGGTCGTTTTACTCTATATTCAGTTAACTCATTATCTTTCCATGGGTCAGTACGCCATATTTGTTTCCCACTTTTATCTATGGCTGACACATAAATTTGAGTTGAGTCAAGTGTGAACTTAATTCCTGTAGTTTCGTCGATTATTGTGTGGTTTTTTAAATTATTATTTAATTTCTCACGTCCAATGTATTGATTTTGGCCAATGCAGAAATTTATACATAAATAAAAAAATGTCAATATGAATAATTGTTGTTTCATTATACGTTTGTCTTTACACTTGCAGCTAACGTTCTGGCACTACAGCGGGTTTGGGACTAAATTAAGCCCATTCTTCGGATTTGCCAAATCATCCCAAATACAAAACCATCTTTCCATTAAGTCTATTACCCAAATCCGTTGTAGTAGCTGTTACCAGCAGTTATTCCTTTGTGTAATAGTAGACTGTGATGTTTATATTTTCAGTTAAGTTTGGCATATTTATTCCAACTTCTTTTTTTGTTGTTATGACTCTTTCTATTAAATTATCGCTATTGTATAGATAATCCTTTTTATATTTTAATTTATCGTTTTCATCAAAATGTAATTCCTCAATTATTTTCTTATTGTTATTGTATTGATATTTGGTTGTTTCTTTATTTTCTATTTTTCCATTTTCATCAAAAGATATACTTTCAATTTCATTTCCGTTCTCGTCTTTTTTAATTTTATGATGATACCAAAATTTTTCGTTTTCAAAATACGCTTTGGTTTCCTCAATATTTTTTTCTGGATATGAAAAGACAATTTTACTGGTTATCTCATTTTTTGGGTTTTTAGAAATGTTAGAAATTTTTTGATTTTCTGTATTGTAAATTATTTCTTCAGTTTCAGTAATTTTATTTTCTTCGTCAATCCAGATTATTTTAGTTTCTCTACACAAATTATCATAAATTATTTTATTAGTTTTTGTTATTTTTTCTTTACCGTTAACTTTTTCAATGTCTTCTGATTTTTCATATTTATTACATTTTCCATAGTATAATTTTAATTTGGTTTTGTTTTCACCTTTTAAGTTTGCGAAAAATTGGTCTGTTAATTTTCCATCTTCATTATAAAGTTCAAAAAATGTGTTGCTACTTTCGGTATTTACAAATCCATTTTTAATAGAAACTGAACTACCGGTAATTGATGTAATTTTAAGGGCTTTTATTTTTTCAATATCAATTCTGTTTTCTTGTGAAAAACAAGATAAAGTTATCATTGTCAACGCTAAAATTGCTATTTTCTTCATTTTGGTTTTATAATTGCTGGTAACGTTCTCGCGCTACAAGCAGTTTGGGGTTAAATTAAGCCCTATTTTCGGATTTGCCAAATCTTCCAAATACAAACCAATTTTTCCATTAAGCCAAATGCCCAAATTGCTTGTAGCGTGTGTTAGGTGGCGTTTTTTTATTTACTTTAATTTTTCTAATATTTTTACAGTTTCTTCCGTATCAGTTTTTTTACAATTCTCTTCGTAACTTAAGCTTGAGTCTAATCCAAATTCAGCCATAATTTCTTTTCTCAACAAATCATTTTTTGGATTTCTTAAATCAAATTCAGTTTTATAATACGGTTCTCTATTAAAGTCAAAAACATTATTGTTTTTAATAGTTTCGACAATGTCAACTTTCCAATAATGCGTACTAAATCCACAAGAATAATATCCATAAGGATTGTGCATAAACCTTGAAGTACTATTTTCAGGCAAAAATATATTTTCACCTTTTATGTATTTATTGAATTTATCAATAGGAACTTCTCTATGAATTAACCCCCACTGAAGAAAAACATTCGCATCACCAAATCTTATGCTTCTACCATAAGATATCGGATATTCGAATTCTTTTTCTTCTAGTTTTTTATGACCAATTATTTCATATTCTCCATAATGCAAATGGTTATCCATCATAAAATCTGAAGGCAAAGCCTTTAGATTTTCTAATAATTTTATCTCAATGTTCTTTTCTAACGATATGTATGGATATAGTTTTACTAAAACAGGAGTTCCCATTAATAAATTTAAACCGTGATTTTTCTCTAATAAATTACTTTTTCTTAATTTATTAATATCAAGTAGAACTCGTCCAAATCCATAATTTGTTCTATCAATTTTGTATGCAAAAAAATCACCTGATTTATATTTTACGTTTTTCTTTTTAGCATTTTTGAACTTGTTGATTTCTTGGAAATGATTTGAATCAGAGTTTTTTATGAAATCTTCAATCCAAAAACTAAATTTATTTTCTTCTTTTTGTGTTTTGTCTTCCCAATTGCTAGAATAAAAAGTTGTTTTTGTAGTGTGATTTCCAATCAATAAATTTCCAAAAGAGTTTAATGAAAAATATACTCCAATAGGAGTTTTTGACGATAGAACTGATGCAGTTAGTTTCTGTTCTTTTCCTTTACTTGTTTTTGGCAATATGATTTCTCTGTTCTTTGTCAGTTCTTCATATTGGAATTCTACATATTGATTTTGGGTAGAAACTATATGTTTCTTTATTGTATTATCCTCAAAATACAAAATACTTGGCTCACGGTAAGTATCGCCTTTTAGTATTATTTTTTCCCAATTTGGCTTTACTTTATCAAGTCCTAAATATTCCCTTTCTGTATTTGATAATTCAAAATTCATTTATTTTCGGTTTTTTTCTGTCAAAATGCCACCTAACGTTCTGGTACTACAGCGGATTTGGGACTAAATTAAGCCCTATTTTCGGATTTGACAAATCATTCAAATACAAAACTAACTTCTTTTTAAGCCAATTGCCCAAATCCGTTGTAGTGGCTGTTGTGCGAGGTTCGTTTATTTATGTTTCTACGTATTTTGAATGAAATAGCAAACCGTTTTAGATTCAGGATTCATAAAAACATATAAATCTCCATCATCCCAAAAATTCATTTTTGAAAATAGATTTTGCTCATAATTTCCATCGGCAACCACATTAGTGTATTCAGTCTTTAATTCACTCCAACTTGTTAATTGACAAACAAATTTCATTTTTTTATTTGTTTTTGGGCATAGAGGTATGTTTTTACTTTGTGTCCAATGTGGTTTTCCTGTAAATCCTATATTTTCTAGTTCATTAGCTTCGGTTACTCCTCCAAATTCTTTGAATGAAATTTTTTTAGATTCATATATTACAATTGAATTTAAATCAATTGTATCATATGCCGTTCCAATTTCGGATGTGTTTTTAGGATAAATTATTTTCGGTTCATTCGGATTTTCATAATCCAAATAAACGTTTTCTATATCGAGATAAATTGGACAAATAAGATTTAGTTTATTAGGGAGCCAAGAAAATAATTCATCATTATTATCAATAAAACCGAGATATTGAAAATTGCATTTAAATTCATTTTTTGGAATTACAAAATTTTCTGGAGCTTTTCCACCAAGTTGATGTTTTCCGTTTTCATCAAATATAATTTCGTACATTTTTTCCATTTTAAATACTTTATCTAATATTCCCATAAATAAATTCAGTTTTACTGCGTTTTTTCTGCGAATCTCGCACAACGTTCTGGCACTACAGCGGGTTTGGGACTAAATTAAGACCATTCTTCGGATTTGCCAAATCTCCCAAATACAAACCAGCTTTCCATTAAGCCAATTGCCCAAATTCGTTGTAGTAGCTGTTGTGCGTTCGTACTTTTAGTTAATATAGTCTTTCAAAAGACTTGCCATTGAAACGAAATACACCACTTGGATTGGCTCCCCCAAACCACAATTCTCCTTGTTTGCTTTTATATATTTCCCAAATGTGTTTACTCTCAAGTCCATCGTCTTTAGTAAAATTTTTAACGGAATTGCCATCATATCTCCACACTCCAGATTCTACAGTTCCAAACCAAATATTTCCTAAAGTATCCTCTCCAATGGAAAAAGCTCTCTCAAGTGAATTGCCTTTGGTGTTCTCCTTTTTTAATTTTTGTTGTGTTGTGAAATTAATTGTTTCTTTTCCATCATACTTTAAAACACCGCTTCCATTATTAGCAATCCAAAGATTTCCTTTACTGTCTTCCAAGAAGCTCCGAATATGTAAAGAACCATTTTCTCCATTTAGCCCAAGATATTCATCAGTTATTATTTTAAAATCTGAGCCATTATATCCAATTAACGCTTTGTAGGCTCCAAACCAAATCGTGCCATTTTTACCTTTTAAAAAAGGTGTTGAAATTGCATAATGAAACCTACGCTCAGCTTCGGATTTTGGTGTAACAGGAAATGTGCGATAGGAAAGTTTTTTTCCATCATACTGATACATTCCTGGATTCTTTTCAAGTTTGTTGTAGCCTTCTAATTCATCGCCTTTAAACCAAATATCTTTATCTCCTAATTTCCATTGTGTTGTTGAATCGTAATTTCTTTCTTTGTAAATAGACATTTTTTGTCCATCATATATACTTAATCCTCTGCCACATTCAAACCATATGATGCCATTTTTATCTTCATAAATATTCCTTACCTGATTATTACTTAACCCGTTTGATGTTGTGAAATATTTAAACTTCCCATTTTGAAGCAAACACACTCCTTCATTGCCACTACCAAACCAAACATTTCCCTTACTATCCTCCAAAAATGACCGAACTCCTGATGTGTATTTCAACAATTTGGTGTTAATTTTAGTCTGTACTACGTGATTTTCTTTATCTGATTGACTTCGATTACTACAAGAGGTTGTTACAATAATCAAAAATGTGAAGAAAAGGATTAAGATGTTTTGCCTATCTGATTTTACTTTCATTTTGACGGGGTTTTTAGTATGACGCACAACGTTCTGGCACTACAGCGGGTTTGGGGTTAAATTAAGACCATTTTTCGGATTTGCCAAATCATCCCAAATACAAAACCATTTTCCATTAAGCCCAATGCCCAAATCCGTTGTAGTGGCTGTTATG
>NZ_JAMLJL010000036.1 GCF_023634845.1 Flavobacterium amniphilum
CAAAGGGTTGGCAGAGGACTATTGCGCTATATAAGTAACGAGCTTGGCGGATTTGATAGTTCACCTCTGCTTTCCTTTGAAAAAGATAATCATTTTTTATCTAAGACAAAGTAAAGGCGGATTTGCAATCCGTGCCCACAATCCACTTCAAAACAAATCTAACAAAACAATTTCTAAATCATTTTCCAAAACCGCATAATTTCTTGCTGAACTATAATAATAGTCTTCGGGAAGAGTTACGATTTTATCTTTGACTGGATTGTTATGAATGTAATTTATTTTTTGCTTGATAAACCAATTGGTTTCAACTATTTCAGCATGATAGCCATCTTGCCAGACTTTATATTGTTGTTTTCTCTTTAAATGCTCACAAGCTTTTTTAAAATATTCTAACATCCATTCGCGTCTGCTTTCAGGTTCATCAATAATAGTTTGGATTATTTTCTTTGCAGTGTATTTTTTAAAATCTCTCATTATATCTGAGAGTATAAAATCATCAGTTGCCTTACAAAGCAAATGTAAATGGCTTGACATAATGCAATATGCATATATTTCTAATCCTTTATTTTGTTGGCAGTGCCGTAATGAATCAATAAGATGAGTTTTCTGATTGACTCTTGTGAAAACATCTATCCAACCTACTACGGTTATGGTTATAAAATAAGCATCTTCAGTTGTTCTGGCTTTATATTTTGTTGACATGGCGTGTATATAAAAAAAACAAAACTACAACTTTTAAGGTTGTAGTTTATATTCTTTGCGGGCACGGATTGCAAATCCGCGCTATCGGGTACATTACCTACATTACCGGTTATGCTTTTATCAAATAATCTTTAGCATCAATTTTATAGAAATTAAACTTCTTGTTTGTAAAAACGCTAACTTCATAAATAATTCTTGGATGACCTATTGGCTCTAAATTAATTTTCTTATTCTTTAAATTGATACCTTTTTCAAAATGATTATAAATCTCTTTTATATCACTATTCCTAAGTGATTCTATAGTATTTCTCTGAAAATCAACAGACATATTATTACTTTCAAAACTTAATAAATCTAAATAATAATGAACAAACTCTTTATCTGTAAAAATATATGTTTCTTCAAATGAACCTGAATAATTATGACTATGCAATTGAATAATTATCCAGCTTTTTTTATCCAGTAGATTAATCGAATCTAAAACTTTATTTCTATAATCTACATATAAGTCAAATTCAGTTTTACTTTCCTTATAAAACTCTTTAAATGAACTTGGAGCAAATTCACCATACTCCTGATATGACCTTTTAACTCCATTTTTAAAATCTTTGTAGATAGGTTTATTTATTTCATTGATTGTTATTCCTTTTGAACATGAAATAATGACAACGAATAACAATATTAATATTTTTAAGCTACTTTTTTTCATGGTAATTATATCTTGATTTTAAAATTTGCCCACTATAAGCTTTTAAACCCCGATAGCGCGGATTTGCAATCCGTGCTCACAATCTACTTCAAAACAAATCTAACAAAAAATCCCAATCATACCGACTGGGATTTTTCTCAATTTTATTCTCTTTGTGGGCACGGATTGCAAATCCGCGCTATCTGGCATGGATTGCAAATCCGCGCTATCGGGTTTAAAATCAAACGATTGACCAAAGGCTGAATATTCTCTTTTGTTTTAGAACCTACTACAAAACCAACAATAGATCTGCTATTCCTTTCAATTGCATAGGTAATCCATAATACATTCTTTTTATTTCCGATAAATGTCCACATTTCATCCATTTCATAGGACCATTCTTTTTCTAACAACAGTTTTGGCTTTAAATTGTTCCCTATGGAAATTATCCGGGCTAAAACCGTATTTTTCGAAATATTCAGAACCCTGCTTGTACTTCTGATACCACAGCCTTCCTTCAATAAAACAACTATTGATTCATTGATAGTCTTAATGTAGGCACGATATTTATAAATAACTTGAAATTTATGCTTGCACAATTTGCATTTATACCGTTGTATGGCCGATTGAAACCCATTTTTAACGGTTGCCCCGCTACATTTGGGGCAAAGTATTTTTTCCATGCCCTAATTTAATACACGAAGCAAAACCAAACCCTTAATTTACGCGTTTTAACAAATCATCAATCTTTAAATCATCCTAATAGACAATAAAAAACAGCGTTTAAATTTTACGTTAAACACTGTTTTTCAATAACTTATTTTAAAATTCTAGGTCATGCCCTAATTTGATACATTACCTAATCCATTATTGTTTTTTCCTCATCGATAAATGTTTCATAGCCATACTCTGACCTTTCTGGGTACATTAATCGCGTTTCATGTGCATGACCGCTTAGGTTAGCATAAGCAACTGTTTTGTGTCCTTTTGGTTTAGCTCCTAATGCTGTATGCCCATCTATAAAGTAAAAAGGCTTATTCCAAAATCTCCTTCTTGGTCCAACATAATATATATATACATCCTTTCCATCAGGATTTTGGTGGAAAAACAAAGGATGGACACGATTATGCGCCCATCCCTGTATCCCGAATGCCCGTTGGAAACGAATTATTTTAATTCAAAAGACTCTAGTGTTTTATCAAACTGTTCCTTTTTATAACTTTTTACGTTAATATAAATAACCAAATACTCGTTAATAATTCTAATACCAAACAGCCTATCTTTTTTTAATGTCTTTAATTCTGAATCAAGTTTCATACTTGATACATTCAATTTAATTAAATTACTTATAAATTCATTTTTATTTAAACCAATCAAAGTTTTTTCTTTGATAGAACTGTAATTTTTGGTAATAAATATTTTTTGTTTGTGATTAAACTCCATAACTATTTCATTTGGAATTACATTAATACTTACTGAATAATCTTTAATATCCTTTGGAACAATTATCGTGTAACCGGATTCAGTTTCATTCACACCATCCGATATTACCGTAGCTATATTCTTTTTTAATTTCACAAGGTTATCATTCGAATTTTCAACTTGAAATGTAACTGGCACATTTCTTAATGATTCTTGAGATTTACATGAATTAAATATTAATAATATTAAAAATGTAAAAATAAATTTTCTCATGATTTAATTATTTTTGACTATTAATCTTATTTACAGCCGATTTGTATTGATTGTAATCGACAGTTCTATTATTTCCAGCTCCGTTATAGAAGTTTATCGTTCTAGTTTTATTTATATCAGGAACACCATTTTTCATGGTAACTTTCACATCGTAACCTAGAACTCTGCTGGCTTCTTTAAAATAACCTTCTCCTTCCCGCTTTTTTTGACCCGCTATATCATTTCCAGATTTTTCTGCTCCTCCTTCAACTATAAAAGTTCCATCTTTGTTAATAGTTATTTTACCAACTCCATGTGAATGAGTATCGTATGCAGGCTCTCTATTCGAATCAACTATTTCATACAGTTCACCACTTAACCCGACTTCGTCTTCTGTACCTGTATCTACCGAAGATATACTACCATCTGTTGCAGAAACGAATCCTCTTTCCAAACCATCTTTATCCGTATCGTCAAAAGCTTTATCCATTGCTGTAATTTCAGTATTCGATGATACTGTAACCACGTCAACTCCAAATCCTCCTGATTTTAAATTAGCAGAAACATCGTTATCACTTTGACCAGCAATAGCACTTTCTGTTAAACTTGATAAAATCATTTTTTTATCTTTTTTTCCATCTTCAATATGCCTTACTAAATCTCCATTTAAATTATACAAATCAGTCGGAGGTGTTGCATACATACCATCAGGGTCTGTAAATATTATTGGATTATTATAGCAGTACGTATAAGGAGACCATCGTCTTGATACTTCAGATAAAGGGTCAATATTCATCCATCTACCAATCGCCGCATCATAATTCCTAGCTCCATAATCATACATGTTCAGTCCCAGCTCATCCTGAAACTCCTTTCCATTGTACTTATACTTATGATTCAAAGAACTTTCCATCGTGAGGATATTCCCCCAGTCTTTCATATTCTGCTCCGGCTCATTGTAGCCTCTGTGCTTCAGTCCAAAAGGGTAGTAGTTGCTTTCTTCCACCACATAAGGGGTTCCACTTCCGTCATCGGTATACGTTACCCTCACGTTTCCTAAATGGTCTGTGTAATTGAAATAATATACATAACCATCCTTATCATTTTTCACAAACCCTTCCGCATGAGGGATAAATTCAATTACTTCATCCTTGTATTGGAAACCACCGGGCAAATAATCCGTCCGGGTCATTTTCTGCACATATGTCGTAGGACCTACCGATGAATTCACTGGTGCGGCATTGCTGTTTGCTGCAACTCCCTTCATCTCTGATCCACCGCCACCGCTGTAATCCGGTTCATAATAATGGACTTTCTTACCTTTCTTGCTTCCTGCCGCATCGTAAATATACTCAATTTTGGTCTGCTTGCCATGCGGGTTGTAAAAAGTAATCACGAATGGTAAGTTCAAATGGTTGTAAGTAATGTTGGTGATCGCTTTGTTGTCATCACGGATCATGTTTCCGTTGGCATCGTAACTGTAATCATCATTACTGTTCCCGTTCGGGTCCATGTTTTCAGTAAAACCTTCTGATATTTCACTGGAATCACTCACCTTTAGTAAGCGGTTTTTATTGTTAGTATCGTAAACATAAGTCAAGTTGTCTATCGGATACTCATAATCAATTGCTTCAACCATACCTGAACGTTCCAAATCGGTAATGTTACCGTTTTTGTCATAATTTACAACCTCTTTGTAGGCATTCACCACACTGGTATTATCCGGTCGTGAATAATCAGCCTGTAACAATCGGTTCAAATGATCATAAGTGTAGGTGTATTTACGCTGCTGGTCATCATACAACGTACGCCACTGCGTTTCTGAAATATTCCCATTGAACAAGGCTTTGCTGTTATCACTCGGATTGTTATACGTAATCTTGAAAGCAAACAAATCGTCTTTGCTGCCTAAATCGGTACTGATCAGTCCGTC
>NZ_JAMLJL010000037.1 GCF_023634845.1 Flavobacterium amniphilum
CCATTTAAGGTAAAGCTGGCACTAACGCTGTCCTGGCTACAGTTATCAGCAATGCTGTAAGTAACATTCACCGTACCTCCGGTACATAGACTCGGTGCCACTCTAGGATCACCGCTGAATTGGGCTACAGCAGCACAACCATCATTATTGGTTACGAACTGTGCTAACCATGCAGCAAAGGCAGTATCCAAATCAGCCTGATTGGTGTAATCACACTGGCTTTTTACCAGATTACCAGGGCCTGAAACATCAACGTCGGCTTCACCATTCAAGGTAAAGCTGGCACTAACACTGTCCTGGCTACAGTTATCGGCAATGCTGTATGTTACATTCACAGTACCTCCGGTACATAGACTCGGTGCCACTCTAGGATCTCCACTGAATTGGGCCACAGCAGCACAACCATCATTATTGGTCACGAACTGCGCTAACCATGCAGCAAAGGCAGTATCCAAAGCAGCTTGGGTTGTGTAATCACACTGGCTTTTTACCAGATTGCCCGGGCCGGAAACATCAACGTCGGCTTCGCCATTTAAGGTAAAGCTGGCACTAACACTGTCCTGGCTACAGTTATCGGCAATGCTGTATGTTACATTCACAGTACCTCCGATACATAGACTCGGTGCCACTCTTGAATCGCCACTGAATTGGGCCACAGCAGCACAACCGTCATTATTGGTTACGAACTGCGCCAACCATGCAGCAAAGGCAGTATCCAAAGCAGCCTGATTAGTGTAATCACATTGGCTTTTTACCAGATTACCCGAGCCGGAAACATCAACGTCGGCTTCACCATTTAAGGTAAAGCTGGCACTAACGCTGTCCTGGCTACAGTTATCGGCAATGCTGTATGTTACATTCACCGTACCTCCGGTACATAGACTCGGTGCCACTCTAGGATCACCGCTGAATTGGGCTACGGCAGCACAACCGTCATTATTGGTCACGAACTGTGCTAACCATGCAGCAAAGGCAGTATCCAAAGCAGCTTGGTTTGTGTAATCACATTGGCTTTTTACCAGATTACCCGGGCCAGAAACATCAACGTCGGCTTCGCCATTTAAGGTAAAGCTCGCACTAACGCTGTCCTGGCTACAGTTATCGGCAATGCTATAAGTAACATTCACCGTACCTCCGGTACATAGACTCGGTGCCACTCTAGGATCACCGCTGAATTGGGCAGTTCCTTCACAACCATCATTAACTACTTGGAATTGGGCTAACCATGCCGCAAAGGCAGTATCCAAAGCAGCCTGATTAGTGTAATCACACTGGCTTTTTACCAGATTGCCAGGGCCCGAAACATCAACAGGGTCACAGTTAATCGCATTAACAACAATTCTGTCAAATTTACTACATCCAGGAAACGCAAGAGCATCCACAACTACTGTATAAGTACCTGCACCATTTGCAGCATTGATATCAATGGTATTGTCTGCAGACGGCCCTTGCAATAAAGGTCCATATCCATTATTCGGATCATTGTCATTATCCGGCCCATAAAATGTAAAAGTAACACTTCCCGGACTGGTCATCGGATTGGTCAAATTTGCTGTAAGCGTAACAGTTGGAGTCGTACAAGTTATTGTTCCACCCCCTGTAAGATCAACCGATGGGTCTGTCGAATTACCAAAAATACAAGGCCCTGCGAAATCTTTCAGCTCACTGGTAAATGAATCTGAGTTCCCACCGGCACTTGATCTGGTTTTAACCAATAAACTACCTAAAATATTAGAACATGGATCACTATCGCCACGTCTGTCCAATCCAAAGGCAGTTAAATTGATTCCGATTTCAACAAATTGAAATGCTTTGTAGTCATCTTGAAAAGCAGCATTTGAACCTTCAATAGTACCCCATGGCGGGCCTAATGTAGCAGCTTCTTTATTAACACGTCCGAAAATATACGGAACCGCGTTATTCAACGCCTCAATTCTCACATAACCATATACTCCACTACTTAATCCTTGTTCAAATGAAGAAGCATCAATATTAAAAGGTCTGTTTGCTAATGAATTAAAGGTGGCTAAATCTGCCTGATTCATCCAAACTCTGATACGAACATCCGGTTTGGTTCCTCCACCTTCATAATCAATAGATACAATAAGAGTTCCCGGTACAAGAATATTACCGGTTGCATCAAAATCCCAGGCTGTACGTCCACCGTCGTTACCGGTATTGCCGAAAACAACATCTCCGGGAGAATAATCAATCAACGTTCTGAAAAACTCAAAATCGATATGTTTACTACCATTGGTTTCCCGTAAGGAACCGCCGGCAAATGCCCACAACTCTGTAAAAGGTCTTGGATCTTAGGCTGTAGGAGCCTTAGGACCAATACCTCTTAAATGTACATACACATCAATTATATCGTCTTTCTGTGGTATACTACCAGTTGATAATACCCAAGTACTTGGATTATCGGAGTTTTTATCCCCAGAACCACCAAATATACTTAAATCACTGGATCCCTGTGCACTGTTATGATCACGTCCATACACAGCATCAATCCATAAATACCCGTCGACAACGGGAAATGGAAAAGGAAATGTAGGCGTGGTCACTGATTGTCTTTTATCAAAAGCATAATTATTTCCCGGTGTACCGGTAATTAATGCTTCAATTGCCGCAGCATTAGTCTGGTCAATAACCCCATAAGGCTTATTCAGACCACTATCCCCTGGTAAACTAGGAGTAGTTCCAAACCAGTCGTCTGTAATTAAAGGTGACGGAAGTGGTATTGGCGGAACATCAGCATTGGGGAATTGAAGCACGTTAGCATATACATCGGCCTCAACTCCAAAATTAGCTTTGACAGTCGCATCACCAACTAATTGCGCGGAAACATTAAATGAAAAAAGGAAGAAGAAAACTAATAATAACAGTCTGACGGGACTTAACAATCTACAACAGGGAAAAGCAAAAATGGGATACATTTTCCTTTTCATTGTCTAAAAATAAATCTTTTCATAATAATTCTATTTAAAGACCATTATTATGAGTAAGCCAGATTATAGAATTTTGGGGATCAAAATTCTATAATGTGTTCATCTTTCAAATTAATTTAAATTAGAAATAAAGGTTTAATCAGGCTTGATTATATTGAAGTGGCATTAACAATGATAGCGGATCATTTCAACAATAAATCATTGAAAATCAGTAAACTAAAATTACATTCATAAAATTAATGTTTATGATTTAGTAATCCTTTTATTTGTAAGTTTTTAACATATTTCGTACTATTTATAGTACACCAACTACACTAAAACAGTGAGTTTGTCAGATTTTTTCCAATAGTAAACCGGTTGCTGTTAATCCCGGTCCAAATCCTATGGCAATGACTTTAGTCCCCGGTAAAATGTTATCATCTTTAATGACTTCATTCAGAATATGCGGTACAGTAGCGGAAGACATATTTCCTTGTCTTCTGAGAATATCATATGACCATTTAGCCTGACTAATTTCTAAGCCCAGCTCATCAATTACGTAATCAATAATTTTAGGGCCGCCCGGATGAATTGCAAAACATATATCAGATTTTATACTATCGAAATTCATATCCATTTTTTCACATAAGGTATCCATAAAAGCCTTGATATTCTTGCGGATAAAAACAGGAACTCGTTTAGATAATGTCATTAAAAAATTATACTCACCTAAATCCCAGGACATGTCTTCCAGAGAATCCGGTATAATTACCTCATGGGAACCCAAGATTCTTAGGCCTCTTTTATCCGTAACATCAAAATCCTGATAAAAAGCATGTTCTTCATATAGTGAATAACCAATGAATCCATCGGCAAACAAAGAACATATCATGGTATTTGATGCAGAAAACTCCGTTAAATTCAAATGTGCAGATAACAATTCGGTGTGGATAATATCAACCCTACCGTTCGTCTTACTTGTGTTCAACAGACACATACCGGTCCGCATGGCCGGAAACGCACCATAACATCCCATATGATAAGAATGTGTGACCTGTACTGTTTCCCATTTTTTTTTAATCACGGCTTCCTGTGCCAGACTAGGCGAAGAGTATCCTGAACAGGTAACATGGATAATGTTTTCCGGTTTAGAATGCGTAGTTTCATAGAAACGGTCAAAGACATTCCTCATTTTTCTTCTGAACCAGTCCATTCTCATATCGATTTTGGGTCCGAAAGTATTGCCGGAATGAATCTCAAAATCAATTGGAAAAATGTACTCTGACGGAGATAAGTGCTGCATTTCATTTTCTATGAAGCTTTCCACTTCTTCAAAAATGAGCACCTGCCTGCTATTAATATTCTCATATCCAATAGCATACTTATCCACATTATCTGAAACGGTTTTAAAACTAACCACTTCATCATTCTCCTGATCCTCGTCAAAATAATTTGAATTTTCCCTGACTGGATGGTTTTGAAAATGGTGGTAAAGAAATTTAGTGTACTGATTAAGTTTTGTTTGGTTGATTAGGTTCCCTACCAAGATAGGGTGAAAATTAGCGATGATAATATTTTTCATAACCTTAACCCTTTGATTAAGAAAAAGTTATACAAAATAAAAATGTTGGCAATTTTTAAGATGAGAATACCTCCAAAAAAGGAAAAAGCATAAGGTAAGATTTACAAAAACAAAAATATTTTACAGTTGGAATATTTAAGATGTGATTTTTTGATAAATCAAAACAATATAAAACAAAAAATCCCCATCATTCCTGATGGGGATTTTTAAAAGAAAGGCGGCGACATACTCTCCCACAGGATTGCAGTACCATCTGCGCAGGCGGGCTTAACTTCTCTGTTCGAAATGGGAAGAGGTGAGCCCCGCCGCAATAACCACCTTAAGGTCTTCTTGCAG
>NZ_JAMLJL010000038.1 GCF_023634845.1 Flavobacterium amniphilum
AGGATTATGAAATCCAGGTAGACAAACTGGTGTATGCGTATGATCCCAACAATAAAAACCGTTTGCTAAGTGTAACGGATGCGAGCAGTTCATTGGAAGGTTTTGCCGAGAACATGGACCCGAACGGAACGAGCAACGATGATTATGCCTATGATGCCAACGGGAACATGACACGTGACGACAACAAGGCGATTACCAATATCAGTTATAACCATTTGAACTTACCGTTTACCATTACTTTTTACAACCCGCATGGCAAGCAGACCAAAATTGAGTATATTTACGATGCGGCAGGAAGCAAGAAAAGTAAGAAAGTCCATTATTATGAGCAAGGCGGCAGCGGAGGCGGTGGTGAAGATATGAAAGGAACAATGGCCAATGCCACACCAACAAATTCATCGGTAGGCCCAGTGACCTATATACAGAAACTCACCCAAACGGATTACATGGCCGGAGGATTCCAATATAAAGACGAAGCATTGGAATTTATCCCGCATGCGGAAGGGTTCATCAAGAATGATAAGGATGGTTATGTGTATTATTTTAACTATGCAGATCATTTAGGGAACGTAAGGGTTACCTATACCGATGATGGCAACGGAACGCCTTATGTAGTTGAAGAAAGCAATTATTACCCGTTTGGATTGAAACACAAAGGCTACAACGAGCCGGATCAGAACCCGATGGATTGGGGCTATATCCTGACCAGTGGAACTTATTTGAATCATAAGTATAAATACAACGGGAAGGAGTTTCAGGATGAGCTGGGGCTTAACTTCTACGATTATGGGGCAAGGAATTATGACCCTGCAATTGGGAGATGGATGAATATTGACCCGTTGGCGGAAACATACTATCCAGAATCACCTTATACATATGCAATCAATAATCCTGTGCATTTTATCGACCCAGATGGAAGAGGAGTAACAGATACTTATGGAGTTGATAAGAGAGGTAATATTCAAAAACTTGACAATAAGAAGTATTATGATAAAAATGGAAAAGAAGTTGATAGGCTTTATAAAACAGATGATAAAGGAGCAAAAACTAAATCATATGCGGAAGTTGAAAAGAACGTCTTGAAAGGTGTAACAAAAGACCATAGTAGTGGAAATGGTTCGTATCATTATTTTTATACAAAATATGGAGATAAGGCAACAAAGTTATATGAATTCTTAGCTGAAAATACTGAAGTTGAATGGAGTAAAGTTGATGAGAACAATACTAATACTTGGATTTCAACTAGTCATTCAAAAATTGAAGAGTATGGAGGTTCTGAGATATTATTTGGCCTTGTTGATAGTCAAGCAGGTGAAGGGAATAGTTATAAACATTCTCATAGTCATCCAACCGATGGAGGAATAAAAGGTTACTATGGTCCTTCAGGTTTTGATAAAAGAGACAAAAAATATGGAGCTGGGGATAAAGCTTTTGCGACAACTTTAAAAAATAAATATCCGAGAGAAAGCGTAAGCACAAATGTTTATTCAGTTCCAATAAAATCATATAGTAGTTACAATAAAAACAATTATTATGCACCAATTAAAAAAATGTAAAATTTGCGGTCTTCTTTTTTTGACCTTAATTTTTAGTAGATGTGAGAAACATTTTTACACAGCCGAAGAAATTAATGAACTTGAGCCAACACATACAATAGTAAATGATTCGATGATTAAATTTTTTAAAGATTTTGAAACTGAAAAAACTTTTGATAAAAATTCTGATTCCTACATTGTATATGTTAAAAAGGAAAGTGCTTCAAATTACATAGTAAGCATTTCTAAAAGTAAATTCAATACTTTTAGAAGAGAGAGGAAGAATATGATTCATTTTCAAAAATTAAGTGGTTATTTAAAATATAATAATTCCAGTGTGCTTTTGTTTGGAGATATTGATGATTTTATATTTAAGCGAAATAATAACAAAATTGAGGATGTTTTATGTGCAGATTCAAAAGAGGAAAGCGGAATGATAATATATGAACCTAAGTTTATTGACTACTCATTGAAGAAATAACACTTCAAAATCCCGATAGCGCATTCTATGAGGTAGTATCTCACTAACTGGGTAATGTATCAAAGTTAGTGATACAGAAATTTGAAACTATAACTTATTGAAAAAGAATAGGGTAATGTATCAGATGTGTTGGCAGCCTATTTTTAGCTAATAACTATTTTAAAAATCAAACATTTATAATTTCACAATTGAGAATTTAAAAGCAACCTCCGGGTTGCTTTTTTAGTATTTAATCCTTTAAATCGAAGAAAATGGCTTCAGAGTTGAGTTCGTGTATCAGATGTGTTGGTGGTTGTGTGAGCACCATAAAGTATGGGAAAACTAAATCAGGGAATCAACGGTTCATTTGTAAAATTTGTGGGACAACCAAAGTTGAGGCTTATATTTATAAAGCCTATAATTCTGAAGTAAACAGTAAAATTATCTTGTTCACTAAGGAAGGACTTGGCATAAGAAGCACTGCAAGAGTATTGAAAATATCCACCACTACCCTATTAAAAAGAATTATTTCCATCGCTAAAACCATACAACAACCGGTAATCTCAATGAATAAAATTTATGAAGTTGATGAAATCAGGACGTATATCAAGAGAAAAGACAGGTTGGTGTGGATTGTTTACGCTTTGGAAAGGGAAACTAGGAAAATAATTAATTTTCATGTTGGACGCAGAACTAATAATACCTTAAATGTAGTTTTGAAATCGGTTACGTATTCTAATCCATTAGCTGTTTATACAGATAAGCTGAAACATTATAAATATCTTATTGATGAAGGTATACACAAAACAAAAAGATTCGGAACCAATCATATTGAACGGATGAATCTTTCATTGCGCACCCATTTGAAACGATTGAACCGGAGAACGATTTGCTTTTCCAGAAGCCAATTGGTTTTGCAGTCGGTTTTGAAAATTTACTTTTGGGTGTAGTCAATTGTTTTAATTGAAGAACAATTAGACCTGTCAGGTCTGGAATGTTCAAGTATTGATACTGGATTTTGAGGGGTCTGATAATCCCTTGGATCACAGTTTTACAGAAAATCAATTCAATCCTGTGGCAATTTCATTTTCAATTTTCTTTTTGCCACAAAAGTTGTGGCAATTTCATTTTTGAAAATGAAATTGCCACGGTTTTATGGTGGTTTCGACTCCGCTCAACCACCATTACTAAACTCAACCATTTAAGATTACGGTGGCTGAGCGGAGTCGAAGCCCAATCCTTTAATCTTTCAATCTCTTAAAAAATCAGTATTTACCCTGATTGCCCTGTAAGAATTTATCTCATATGTTTGCATTAATTAAAGATGATATTGAGATGCTACTCATGAATTCGATCAAAACTTCAAACACTAAGGCAAGATGAAAAAACTGATATTACTATTGATGGTACCGGGATTTGCCTTAGCGCAAAGCACCAACCAGAACTATACCAAGGCGACAACCTACAGAGGTCCGGGCAGTACATTGCCACAAACGACTGTCACCTATTTTGACGGACTGGGCCGGCCGATCCAGAAAGTAGACAATGCCATGAGTGCAACAGGCCAGAATATCGTGACCCACATCGAGTATGATGCGTATGGCAGACCGGTGAAAGACTATTTGCCGTTTGTATCCGGCGTTTCGACACTGGATTATTTAAGCAGTGCGGTGACCAATCAAAACACGTATTATACGACCCCGTCCAACGGGGAAACCACCGCGTATCCCTACAGCGAGAAACAATTGGAAGCTTCACCGCTTGACCGGGTATTGAAACAGGGCGCACCGGGCGAAGCCTGGAAGATGGGTTCCAATCACGAAATCAAGTTTGAGTATGGTACTAATGAGGCCACCGGAACCAACGCCGTGAAACTGTTCAAGGCTACAGCGACCTTGAACGAAACGTTACTGGCGTATACCAATACGTTGACCCAAACCACAAATTATGCAGCCAATGAACTGTACCTGACCGTTACCAAAGACGAAAACTGGACCTCAGGGAACAACCATACTACTCAGGAGTTCAAGGACAAGGCCGGTAAGGTCGTGTTGAAACGAACCTTTAACAATAATGTGGCGCATGAAACCTATTATGTGTACGACCAGTTCGGGAATTTAGCGTATGTGATTCCACCATTGGCCAATGCAGCTTACGACAGCAACACCCTTAACGGATTGTGCTACCAGTACCAGTATGACAACCGCAACCGATTGGTGTCGAAGAAACTGCCCGGCAAGCAATGGGAATTTATCGTGTATGACCTGCTGGATAAACCGGTAGCGACTGGACCGGCTCTATCACCATGGGGAACCGGAGCATCAGGTGTGATGGTGACCCAGTATGATGTGTACGGAAGACCAACGCAAAACGGTTGGTTGCCTACCACGATTGACCCGAATGCAAGAAGTACACAACAAACCAGTATTAACGGCGGAAGCAATC
>NZ_JAMLJL010000039.1 GCF_023634845.1 Flavobacterium amniphilum
AGGATTATGAAATCCAGGTAGACAAACTGGTGTATGCGTATGATCCCAACAATAAAAACCGTTTGCTAAGTGTAACGGATGCGAGCAGTTCATTGGAAGGTTTTGCCGAGAACATGGACCCGAACGGGACCAGCAACGACGATTATGCCTACGATGCCAACGGGAACATGACCCGTGACGACAACAAGGCGATTACCAATATCAGTTATAACCATCTGAACTTACCGTTTACCATTACTTTTTACAACCCGCACGGCAAGCAGACCAAAATTGAGTATATTTACGATGCGGCAGGAAGTAAGAAAGGCAAGAAAGTTCATTATTACGAACCGGATTACAGCGGTGGCGGCGGTTCCGAGATGAAGGGAGTGGCAAACAACAATGCAACACCGACAAATTCATCAGTAGGCCCAACAACCTACCTGCAGAAGCTGACACAGACCGATTATATGGCGGGTGGTTTCCAATACAAAGACGAAGTGCTGGAATTCATACCGCATGCGGAAGGATTTATCAAGAATGATAAGGATGGTTATGTGTATTATTTTAATTACACGGATCATTTAGGGAATGTGAGGGTTACTTATACCGATGACGGTAATGGCACGCCTTTTGTTGTGGAAGAATCAAACTATTACCCGTTTGGATTAAAACACAAAGGATACAACGAACCGGATCAAAACCCAATGAATTGGGGTAACATTGTTACCAGTGGAAGTTATTTGAATCATAAATATAAATACAACGGGAAGGAGTTTCAGGATGAGTTGGGGCTTAACTTTTACGACTATGGAGCTAGGAATTATGATGCGGCAATTGGTAGATGGATGAATATTGACCCACTGGCGGAGAAATATAGAAGATGGTCACCATATAATTATTGTGTTGATAATCCTATGAGGTTTATAGATCCTGATGGAATGGGTGTAAATGATGTGATAATTACAGGTACTCAAAGCAAAGCAGCATTTGCAGAATTACAAAAAGGTGTTGGTAAAAGAATGACTTTGAAAATGGATAGTGATGGAAATATTACCTACACTCAAAATAGTAAAGTATTGACTGGAAATGCTAAAAGAATAGCAGAAGCTATTGATAATCATTCAATAAAAGTAAATGTAAAAGCAGAAAATACAGATTCAACTTCTAAAGGAAATGTGTATTGTGGTGGTGCATTTATGGGCAATACTGTCACAGATAAAGTTGACCCCGCTTCAGGGAAAAATATTGTAGAGGCAACACAAGAAGTCAATCCGCAAGTTTTAGGAGCTATCAGTAATCACTATGACAAACCAGGCAATGATATGGTAAGTGAAGTCACAGAAGCATACGAAGGTGGTAAGCTTAGTCAAGCATCTGGAATATCTTCTCCTGATTCTGGAACTGATGGAAGTGTTTATCCAACTGCAAATTTATTGGGTGTAAAACAATCAGGTGATGTAACTGAAACGGTTACAGATTCTCAAGGAAATTTAGTTGAAATGCCAGCAGACGGTTATATACCATCTAATGCTGTTCAAATGCAATATTCTGTTCAATCTACGTTTAAGAAAAAGGAAATAATTCAAACGACTAAATTATAAATTATGAAAAAAATTGTCTTGGCTTTTTTTATCGTTGGTATTTTAAGTTGTAAAACAGCAAGTTTGAATTCAATATCAGACAATTCAAAAATAAGTTTTACAGTTTATAAAATAACATCTGTAAAAAACTATAATCTAATTTATGCAAGAAGAAATGATTCGATTTTTAAAATTGTTTCGAAAAAAAACATTTCAAAGGATTGCAATAAAATTAAAATTAATGAAATTTATGATTTTAAATTGCAATCTATTTTAAAAAATAGATTTAAGAATACTAAATTTAAAGCCCCAGTTAACTATTTAGATATAAATTGTTTTATTTTTGAGGGTGATGTAAAAATTTGTAAAGAAAAGGGAATTTACGATTTATATTATACCGAGAACTTAAACGGATTATGTTATACCCGATAGGGGGTAATGTATCAAAGTTAGTGATACAGAAATTTGAAACTATAACTTATTGAAAAAGAATAGTTATAAAAAATAAAGAGGGAAAAGATGGGCAGGGTAATGTATCAAATTAGGGCATGGCCTAAAATTTTAAAATAAATAATTGAAAAACAGTGTTTAATGTAAAAGTTAAGCGCTGTTTTTTGTTGTATAAATAGATAATTTAAAGATTGAAGAATCGTTAAATCGCATAAAATAAGGGGTTTGTTTTGCTACGTGTATTAAATTAGGGCATGGAAAAAATACTTTGCCCCAAATGTAGCGGGACAACCGTTAAAAATGGGTTTCAATCAGCCATACAACGCTATAAATGCAAATTTTGCAAGCATAAATTTCAAGTTATTTATAAATATCGTGCTTACATTAAGACTATCAATGAATCGATAGTTGTTTTATTGAAGTAAGGCTGTGGTATCAGAAGTACAAGCAGGGTTCTGAATATTTCGAAAAATACGGTTTTAGCCCGGATAATTTCCATAGGGAACAACTTAAAGCCAAAACTATTGTTAGAAAAAGGATGGTCCTATGAAATGGATGAAATGTGGACATTTATCGGAAATAAAAGGAATGTATTATGGATTACCTATGCAATTGAAAGGAATAGCAGATCTATTGTTGGTTTTGTAGTGGGTTCTAAAACAAAAGAGAATATTCAGCCTTTGGTCAATCGTTTGATTTTATCAGAGCCAAAGCATATTTATACAGACAGATTGAATATCTATCCAGCCTTGATTCCTGCTTCCATTCATAAAAGGTTTCAATATTGTACTAATATCATTGAACGGAACAATTTGACTATGCGAACCCATTTAAAAAGACTGAACCGAAGAACGATTTGTTTTTCCAGAAGCCAGTTGGTTTTGCAGTCGGTTTTGAAGATTTACTTTTGGGTGTAGCCAATTGTTATAATTGAAGGATAATTAGACCTGACAGGTTTTCAATTCAATAAAAAAAACAGTTACTGAACCTGTCGAAGTATTGTGGCAATTTCATTTTCAATTTTCTTTTTGCCACAAAAGTTGTGGCAATTTCATTTTTGAAAATGAAATTGCCACGGTTTTATGGTGGTTTCGACTCCGCTCAACCACCATCGACTCCGCTCAACCACCATTGCTAAACTCAACCATTTAAGATTACGGTGGCTGAGCGGAGTCGAAGCCCAATCCTTCAATCTTTCAATCTCTTAAAAAATCAGTATTTACCCTGATTGCCCTGTAAGAATTTATCTCATATGTTTGTATTAATTAAGATTATCCAGAGATGCTACTCATGAATCAAACCAAAACTTCAAACACTAAGGCAAGATGAAAAAACTGATATTATTATTGATGGTACCGGGATTTGCCTTAGCGCAAAGCACCAACCAGAACTATACCAAAGCCACGACTTACAGAGGAGAAAACGGCACCTTGCCACAAACGACTGTAACCTATTTTGACGGACTGGGCAGACCGATCCAGAAAGTGGACAACGCGATGAGCGCCACGGGCCAGAACATCGTGACCCACATCGAATATGATGCCTATGGCAGACCGGTAAAAGACTATTTGCCGTTTGTATCCGGAGTTTCGACACTCGATTATTTGAGCAGTGCGGTGACCAATCAAAACACGTATTATACCACTCCGGCCAACGGGGAAACCACGGCTTACCCGTACAGCGAGAAACTATTGGAAGCTTCACCGCTGGACCGTGTGCTGAAACAAGCCGCTCCGGGCGAAGCCTGGAAGATGGGTTCCAATCACGAAATCAAGTTTGAGTATGGTACTAATGAGGCCACAGGAACCAATGCCGTGAAACTCTTCAAGGCGACAGCCAGCTGGAATGAATCGTTACTGGCCTATACTAATACCCTGAGCCAAACCACAAATTACTCGGCTAATGAGTTGTATCTGACCATAATCAAAGATGAAAACTGGACATCAGGGAACAACCACACCACACAGGAGTTCAAGGACAAAGCCGGTAAAGTGGTTTTGAAGCGGACTTTCAATGCTAATGAAGCACACGAAACTTATTATGTGTACGACCAGTTTGGAAATTTAGCGTATGTGATCCCGCCATTGGCGAATGCCGCATATGACAGCAATACCCTTAACGGATTGTGTTACCAGTACCAGTATGACAACCGTAATCGGTTAGTGTCGAAAAAACTGCCGGGCAAGCAGTGGGAATTTATCGTGTATGACCTGTTGGATAAACCGGTGGCGACCGGACCGGCCTTATCGCCATGGGGAACCGGGGCATCAGGTGTGATGGTGACCCAGTATGATGTGTACGGAAGACCAACGCAAAACGGTTGGTTGCCTACCACGATTGACCCGAATGCAAGAAGTACACAACAAACCAGTATTAACGGCGGAAGCAATC
>NZ_JAMLJL010000004.1 GCF_023634845.1 Flavobacterium amniphilum
GTTCAAAGGGTTGGCAGAGGACTATTGCGCTATATAAGTAACGAGCTTGGCGGATTTGATAGTTCACCTCTGCTTTCCTTTGAAAAAGATAATCATTTTTTATCTAAGACAAAGTAAAGGCGGATTTGCACCCGAGCGTAGCGAACTGACGCAGTAATCCGTGTTTTAAAAAATAATTCCCTCTTTTAACCTTTTTGATTCAACGATGAGTCTTTTTGATTCAATGTTGAGCCTTTTTGACTCAATGACGAGTGTTTTTTACTCAACGACGAGTCTTTTTTACTCAATGATGAGTCTTTTTTACTCAATGACGAGTGTTTTTTACTCAACGACGAGTCTTTTTTACTCAACGACGAGTCTTTTTTACTCAATGACGAGTCTTTTTTACTCAATGACGAGCCTTTTTGATTCAATCAAGAACCCTTTTGATTCAATCCAGAGACTTTACCTTCCTGCAAAAAAGAAAACCTTATCTTTTCGTATATTTGATTCAACTACAAACAACAAACGAAACACATGATCCCTATTATCAATGCAGAAGAACTGCTCAAACGTTACAAACAGGAAAACATACTAATTTTCGATGTTACCAATGGAAAAGATGCCAAGTTAAATTACGATACCAAACATCTTGATGGCGCCCTATTTGTTGACCTAAACACCCAACTCGCTAACATAAAAGAAGATGCTGCAAACGGCGGAAGACATCCTTTACCCAAAATTGAAGCATTTGCAGAAACCTTATCCAATCTGGGAATTAAACCGCAAAGTCATGTTGTTGTTTACGATGATAAAAACGGATCCAATGCTGCAGCTCGGTTTTGGTGGATGCTAAAAGCCGTTGGCCACGAAAAAGTGCAGGTATTGAACGGTGGAATTCAGGAAGCAAAAAAGGCTGGCTTTCCTGTTAATTCGGATGTCGTAACTATAACAAAACCTGAATCTTATCCGGTTACCAACTGGAAACTCCCAATTACTGATATAAACGAAGTCGAAAACGTTTCAAAAGACACGAACCATTTAGTTATCGATGTCCGTGAAGCTGCAAGATACAAAGGCCAGACCGAACCCATTGATTTAATTGCCGGTCATATTCCCGGAGCCGTCAACGTTCCTTTTGCCGGTAATTTAGATGAAAACGGGTTGTTTCTTCCGTCAGAAACCTTAAAAGAAAAATACAGCCAACTCTTCCAAGACAAAAACTCTGAAAATATCATCATGCATTGCGGCTCCGGTGTTACAGCCTGTCATTCCCTTCTGGCTGTGGCTCATGCCGGCTTGGAAATCCCGAAATTGTATGTTGGTTCCTGGAGCGAATGGAGCCGTAACGATAAACCGGTTGAAACATCAGCATCCTAAAAACAGTTTATTTAAATTTTAAGAAATAACGCACAATTTCTTTTGAAAAAAGTAAAAAAACACTAAGTTTACGACTGAATGATTTTTTTAAAATCAACTGGTTTTTAGTAAATTTGCAGAAGGAAATAAAATTTGAAACAATTCAAAACCAAAACTTTATGATTTACACGCCAAGACAGATAGCAGATTTTTTTCTTTATGTAGGTAAAGATGATCAATCCATGACACCAATGAAAATAATCAAATTGGTATACATAGCCCATGGATGGAGCTTAGGACTTTACAATAAACCCCTCATTACCGAATCTCCCCAAGCGTGGAAATATGGTCCGGTTATCCCGAGTCTATACGATGAATTCAGACAATACGGGAACCAGAAAATAGACATCCCTGTTCCCGAAAATCCAATCCAGGATGAAAAAACAAACAAGCTTTTGGAGAAAATCTGGAATACTTACGGCAAATATACTGCCATTCAGTTAAGTGCAATGACCCACGAACCGGAGACACCTTGGTCGATTACATGGGAAAAGGCAAAAAAACAATACAAAACTTTAAATTTAACGATTCCGGACAATCTGATTCAGGAACATTATACGGCTAAAAAAGCATAATCTTTAAAAATGGAAGAAAGCTTATTAGACCGAATACCGGAAAATGTCAAGTCATTGCCCGACGTTAAAGCATCGGCTGAAGAGGTTAGCTATGCCAACAAATCTGACCAACGATCAGAAACAAAAGATGAATTAAAAAATGCTCAAATCAAGAAGCTTTTATCTGAAAATGAGCGCTACAGAGAGGACACCTCTCTCCGGAAAGCATTAGCAACTGCTTTTACTATGATTATCACGTTCTGGCTTTTAGCAGTTCTTTTAATTTTGATTGGAAATCACTGCAACCATTTCAATCTAAGTGACAATGTACTGATCACTTTGCTTGTTACCACAACGGCAAATGTAATTGGTATGATGCTGATTATCCTACGGAATTTATTCCCGTCAAGTGATGCTCCGAATGACAAGTCATAAAAAATGCACAAATAAATTCACTACCTAAAAATAATCAACTCCCCTATTGTACTACACAGTCGGGGATTTTTTATCTTTGGGTATGAAAAAAACATTCTTATTATTCCTGCTCTTTCTTCTTAATTTTTCAGCAACACAAATCGGTTCAATCGAAAAAAGCATTAAAGAGAAAGACATTACACTTTTCGACAAAAAAAGAAACAGGGAAATCCCGGTAACATTATACCTTCCGGAGCATACAAAAAATGCACCATTGGCCATTATAAGCCACGGATATAGCCAGAACCAACTTGGAGCCAACAAAGGCTATTCCTTTATAGGCAAATCATTAGCAGCAAAAGGTTATTTTGTTGCCAGCATCCAACACGAATTACCAACAGACGAATTAATGCCTACAACCGGTGAAATCAAAATAGTCCGGAAACCATTCTGGGAAAGAGGTTCAGAAAACATTCTCTATGTTATCAATGATTTCAGAAAAAGATATCCTAAGCTTAATTTCAATAAAAACACAATAATTGGTCATTCGATGGGCGGTGACATTTCGGTTACTTTTTCAATAAAACATCCTGAATTAGTTGACAAACTGATTACACTTGACCAGAGAAGAGTGGCTTTTCCAAGAGTAAAACAGCCTAAAATCTATTCCTTACGTTCGAGCGACCAACCGGCTGATGAAGACGTAATTCCGTCTGAAACAGAACAAAAAGAATTGGGAATAACGATCGTCAAATTGCCGAACACCATCCATAACGTAATGAATGACCATGCTTCTGCAGAACAAAAAAAAGAGATGTTGTCATGGATTTCCAAATTCATTACCGAATAAAATATGCTTTTCTGGAATTCAAGTATTCTTTTAGCGGATACAAAACCCAGATATACTATGAATACTGCAATAATAAGAGATTTTCTTATCTTTGATTATGTCTAAAAACTGTCCACTTTGTCATCATTCCAGTACACTCTTTTGTGAATACAAAACCCGTTTGTATTATGAATGTTCTGCCTGTAAGGGAATTTTTCTGAATCCGAATCAGTACATGGATTTTGAAAACGAAGAGAAACACTATCGTTTTCACAATAATGATGTCAATGACAAAGGCTATCAAAACTTTGTATCACCAATCACTACAGGAATTCTTGCTGATTTTACAGATAGTCATTCAGGCTTGGATTTTGGTGCCGGAACAGGTTCTGCGATTTCAAAAGTTTTACTGGACAATGGTTTCCAAATAGTGCAATACGATCCTTTTTTTCATAATCATCCCGAGTTACTGGAAGCTCAATACGATTATATTGCCTGTTGCGAAGTAGTTGAGCATTTTCATCATCCCGCAAAAGAATTTGAATTACTTAAAAAACTGTTGAAACCAAACGGAAAACTTTACATCATGACACATTTGTATGACAAATCTGTTGATTTCACAAACTGGTACTACAAAAACGACCATACCCATGTTTTCATGTATCAACAGGAAACGATGGAGTGGATTGCCAAAACTATCGGGTTTCGTAAGGTGGAAATTAAAAACCGGCTGGTTATTTTTTCGAATTAATTCCGTTCCGGTAAAATTTTACCCGGATTCATGATATTATTCGGATCGAAAATATATTTGATCTGTTCCATGATTTCCAGATGGCTTTTTGAAAATGCCATGTCCATGTAGTTTTTCTGAACATACCCAATTCCGTGTTCACCTGAAAGAGTTCCCTTAAGAGACAATGTCAAATCAAATATTTCACGGATACCTTTCGGTACTTCCGTTTTCCAGTTTTCATCGGTCATATCGCCTTTTATGATATTCACGTGGAGATTTCCGTCACCGGCATGGCCGTAGCAAACCGATTTAAATCCGTATTTAGCACCAATGGTTTTAATCCCTTTCAATAAAACCGGTAATTCATAACGTGGTACAACCGTATCTTCTTCTTTAAACACCGAATTGGACTTAACCGCTTCTGCCACTCCCCTGCGCATTTTCCACAGCGCATTTTTCTGATCATCTGTATCGGCGAATAAAACCTCATCGATTTCGAATTGTTCCACTACTGTCATGATTTTTTCAGCCTCCAGCATTAAAACATCCGGATAGTTACCATCCACTTCGATTAGTAAATGTGCCTGATGCTCCGGTTTGACTTCCACACTAACACCTTCAATAAAGCGGACTGCCCAGTCAATTGCATCACGTTCCATAAATTCCAGTGCACTGGGTACAATTCCCGCCCTGAATATTGCCGAAACCGCTTCGCAGGCCTGTTCTGCCTTGAAGAAAGGAACCAGCATTAATACATTGTGGGAATTTTTGGGCCATAACTTGAGTACAGCTTTTGTTACAACCCCCAAAGTTCCTTCGCTTCCCACCATCAGTTGTGTCAAGTTATAACCTGTCGAATTTTTAAGCGTATTGGCACCAGTCCAGATAATTTCACCGTTAGGCAATACAACTTCAAGGTTTAGCACATAATCTTTTGTAACTCCATATTTCACGGCACGTGCACCTCCGGCATTTTCGGCAATGTTTCCACCAATGAAACAACTTCCCATACTGCTGGGATCTACTGGATAGAACAAACCTTTTTCCGCGACAGCATCACGCAGTACTTGTGTAATAACACCCGGTTCGGTAATAACCTGTCCGTTTTTTTCATCAATTTCGATTATTTTATTCAGTCTTTCCGTTGACAAACCGATTCCTTTCAGTATACACAATGCGCCACCGCTTAAGCCTGTTCTTCCGCCAATTGGAACTACAGCAGTATAATGTTCGTTAGCCAGTTTCATGATAGCCGATACTTCTTGTGCTGTTCCCGGCTTTACGACAACTCCGGGAGGAAACACATAATCTTCGGTTTCATCGTGACCATAATGATTACGGGTTTCTTCATCAGTAAAAACATAAGATTCACCAACTATTTCTTTTAATTTATGTAGTATTTCGGATGTGATTGTCATTTTAATTTATGCGTTGATTTTTAACAAATTTAAGAAACTTACTCTACGGATTGCAAGAGTTTCCGTCAAATTTTACACACCCTAGCCCTGATGGAAACGGCATCCTTTTCCGGTGGCTGAGGCTCCGAAGTCACCGGAAAAGATATAGTGTACAGCAGGAAATAGCTCCTTCTAAACAAATTTCAACACATAATACCAAAAAACAAGCGTTAGAAATGATACCGGAATTCCAAAACCCACCATCATCGAACTCAGTTTAGGTTTCAAACCGTAAGTAGAGGCCACAATAGTTCCTGTAATCATGGGTGCCATAGCCGATTCGAATAAAGAAACCTGTATTTCCGGGCCGTTCGCTTTTAAAATCAAAACATACAAAGTATAAAAGAAAGCAGGCATCAGAAATAACTTGAAGAATAAACCAAGACTCAGGAATTTCCAATGTTTACTTTTAAGGTCAAAATCCAATTGCATTCCAACCGCTACCAAAGCAATAGGTGTTACTGTACTGCCCAAACGCTGAAAAACAGATTGCAGAATTTCCGGAAAATCCATAGTAATACAATTCAATAAAACAGCAAATGAAAATGCAATGAATGGCGGAAAGAGAAGTACTTTTTTCAAAATTTCGCTTGAACTTGTTTTTCCCCTCGAGAAAAGTGTTGCCACTAAAATAGCCAAAGTAGATACCACAACAAACGAACCGGGCTGATCAACAATAATGGCCGTTTTTAATCCTTCCTTACCATAAACAGCTTCCACCAAAGGAAATCCTACAAAAGATGTATTCCCCAAACCGGCAGTTATGATTAAACAGCCTGTCAGTTTTTTAGACCAATTGAATAATCTGCCAAAAACAGAAAAAAACACAAATGAAAGTGCAAATCCAAGCCATGCAATTCCTAATGGGAATAACAGTTTTGTGCTGATTTCCAGTTTTGGAATATAATACAGCGCAATCGACGGAAGTGATATATAAATAACAAACTGATTGAGTGTTTTATAGCTTAATGGCGGAAATGCCGGATTCTTTCTGAGGAAAAAACCCAAAAACATACACACAAAGACCAAGAGAATGTTATCCATAATTATTCAACTGACTGACAAAATTAAAGGTAAATCTTATATTATACTGTTGATTTTTAAATTTTAAGTAAATTTATGATGCAGATTGAAATCTCTTCTTATATTTGCAATATATTTTATTACAGTTATGATATCCGGCAAGTTTGCAATAACCACTCACATTCTTACGCTGTTAGCCAAATTCCCAAATGAATTTCTGGCTTCAGAATATATTGCGGGCAGTTTGAATATCCATCCTGTATTAGTCCGGAAAGAAATTGCCAACCTTAAAAAAAACAACTTAATAGAAAGTAAAGAAGGAAAAAATGGTGGTGTAAAACTTACTGTTTCACCCTCAAGCCTTACTTTGGAAAAAATATTCAAGATCACTTTTGATAAAGCTTCATTGGGATTTTCGAAAAATGACCCTAATCCGAAATGTCCTGTCGGAAAAAAAATAAATGACAATTTGAGCAATCTATATGAAGATTTAAACCAAACCATCAGTGAGCAGTTGGCAAAAATCACATTGGAAGAATTTACAGAAAAATTTTAGACTATTTTTTTATCTAAAA
Source organism: Flavobacterium amniphilum (assembly GCF_023634845.1). Classification (GTDB taxonomy): domain Bacteria; phylum Bacteroidota; class Bacteroidia; order Flavobacteriales; family Flavobacteriaceae; genus Flavobacterium; species Flavobacterium amniphilum. The sequence continues at coordinate 6,984 of NZ_JAMLJL010000004.1, forward strand.
CTGTAACTAATTTTATTACATAATAAATTTTAAAATCATGAAAGTAGCAATTATCGGAGCCTCAGGATTTGTAGGCTCAAGCATTTTAGAAGAAGTAAAAAACCGTAATCATGAGGTAACGGCGATAGCAAGAAACGCTAAAACTAAAGAAACTGTAAACTGGATACAGGCAGATATTTTTGATTCAGATCAATTGGCCGAAAACCTTAAAGGACATGATGTGATTGTCAGTGCTTACAATCCGGGATGGGCAAACCCAAACATTTATGATGATTTCATTTCGGGGTCAAAATCGATACTGGAGGCTGTAAAAAAATCAGGGGTAAATCGATACATTACCATCGGTGGAGCTGGCAGCCTATATGTAGCTCCAGGAGTACAGGCTGTTGACACACCTGATTTTCCGAAAGAATATTACAACGCAGCAACTGCAGCCAGGGATTTTTTGAATTATATTAAAGAAGAAAAAGAATTGGATTGGACACTGTTCAGTCCGGCATTTGAAATGTTACCAACGACAACAACCGGACGAACAGGAAAATACCGTTTGGGCTTGGAAGAACCAGTATTCAATGACGAACAACGCAGTATCCTTTCGGTAGAAGATTTAGCAGTTGTGATTGCCGATGAACTTGAAAATCCGAAACATCATCAAGTCCGTTTTACTGCAGCTTATTAAGAAATGAAAAAGAAATGTGGGCAATACGCATAAATTTTGAACATTGTCCACTTTTTCTTTACTTTTACAGGGATGAGCAAACCCATTAAAAAATCGGCTTTAACAGAAAATGACGGTATTGAACCGCCAGAAATCATTAGTGCAGTATCGGTTCAGCAAATCCAGAAATTCAGAAGAGCACAACCCACTGCAGAAGAGCTGATTGCAGATATCCTTAAAGGAAATAAAACCGCATTAAGCCGTGCCATCACTTTAGTTGAAAGTACCAGTCCGGTTCATTTGGAAAAAGCAAATCAAGTTATCCAAGGTTGTCTGCCACATGCCAACCAATCGGTACGCATTGGAATTACAGGAGTTCCCGGAGTTGGTAAAAGTACATTTATCGAAGCTTTCGGAAAATATTTAACATCCCTTGGAAAAAAAGTGGCCGTTTTAGCAGTTGATCCAAGCAGTTCCATTTCTCATGGAAGTATTTTGGGAGACAAAACCCGGATGGAAGAATTGGTCAAAGATGAAGATGCTTATATCCGCCCAAGTGCATCAGGAGAAAGTTTAGGAGGAGTAGCCCGAAAAACGAGAGAAAGCATCATGTTGTGTGAAGCTTGCGGTTTTGATACCATTTTAATTGAAACCGTAGGTGTTGGACAAAGTGAAACAGCCGTTCACAGTATGGCTGACTTCTTCTTATTGCTAAATTTAGCCGGAGCCGGAGATGAGTTACAGGGAATCAAACGCGGTATTATGGAAATGGCCGATTTGATTGTCATCAACAAAGCAGATGGAGACAATGTCAATAAAGCGAAACTGGCAAAAACCGAATACAACAGGGCCTTGCATTTGTTTCCGATGAAGAATTCAGGTTGGTCACCAAAAGTCACAACTTGCAGCGCCATAAAAAAAGAAGGAATTGACAACGTTTGGGAAACCATCAGTTCTTATTTTGAACTAACACAGGAAAATGGCTATTTCAGTCAAAAGAGAAAAGAGCAAAATCAATATTGGCTATTGGAAACCATTAATGATCAATTGAAGAATAATTTTTATAATAATCCCGAGATCATCAAATTATTAGAAGAAAACAAAAGAGCAGTGCAAAACAATGAAAAATCACCCTTTGCAGCTGCTCAAATGCTATTAGAGAACTATTTTAAATAAACCAACTTCCTCTCTATTTTAGTGAATGTATAATGATTCTCTTTGGATAGAGATGAAATTCAAAGTTCCGTCCATCATTCCAGGTACTACTAACTGGTTTCTGAACACTGTAAAATCAGCCGGACCGCTGATCAATTCTGATAATTTTATTGATGAAACCTTATTATCGGCTAACGACATGGTTGCAATGATTCCTTTTTTCTCAAAAGCAATCCAATTAGAGAAATAAAGAACCCCATCATAAGCCACCATTCCGTCGTAGTAACCTTCAATTGGTGTAATTTGGGTAAACTTGTTATTATCAAAGTTAATATAACCAACAATTCCGTTAGGATTTCCTTCTGTACCGAAACCGTTTACATACAAACGTGATGCTTTTTTATCAACGTATAGACCGTTAATACCAGCAACTTCTTTATCCATAACAACTTCAACAAAAGTTTTATCAACTAAGTTCACTTTAAAAAGCTTGTTTTTATCTGTAGCAGAAACGTATAAAGTATTCTTGTCAAAAACTGCAATATCATTTAAAAAGAATGATGCCCCATTAAATTCAATCTCATACAATTTGTTACCGGTTTTTAAATCAAAAGCTAACAATCTGTCTATATCAGTAGCAAATAACACATCACCGTCAACAGTTAACCCTTTAGGCGCATTTAAAATTTCCTTGATAAAATTGGCATCAACAACTTTTCCGTTTTTATCTAATTTCAAAATTTTACCGTCTCCATCCTTATTCTTAGGTTTTAAAGCCGTTCCGATATCACCCACGTAAAGAAAGGTACCGTCATTTGCAACACTTTCGATATGATTAAAACCGCTCACTTTTCTTACTTCCTGCGCGTTTGATACCGTAATACCCAAAACAACAGTTAGAATAGCATAAATTTTTCCCATTTTTTTCATTACATTTTGTATTAATTAATTTTTACTTGTCGTTACCCTGCCTGATAACTTTAATGCTTCAACTCTTTCTTCAAAAGAAGTCAATTCGGTTAATGGATTTTCGATTTCGGAGAAAAGTTCCATTAATTCGGCAGAATGTATTGTACTTCGGTTGATTTTCAGATCATAGTGTACCAATTTAGTCCACAATATTGCTTTAATGTGTGTTTTCTGTTCGTCCCACATAATCGCTTCAATCAACAGACTTTTGTCATCAAAACTTAATAATTTGGACTGAATGGTCACTTTTTCCATAAGCATGGCCGGAAGTAAATAGGCAATCTGGTTTTGTGCCACAACCCAACTTCTCCCTTGCTCTTTTGCCAACTTATAAATATCAAAATCATAAAATTCCAGCAGTTGGTCTTCCCTGGCATTGATGATATAATCGATATATTTTGAATTGTTCAGATGATTGAACGGATCACAGTCCGGAAATCTGATTCTGGTCTGACTTTCAATTACTTTATCTAGTTTTTTCATCTTCTTTTTATTTATAAAAAATACCAAATGGTATATTTTTGTCTAAATTTTTTTACTTTTTCAGTGATAAAATATAACGTTCCAGATAATCCATGGATAAATTCATGGATGCCATTTTACGCGTAACCTTCGCCTGCAAAATTCCTCCCTGAATAATGGAAATAAATACTGAAATGAACTCATGCACATTAACATCAGATTTTATTTCTCCATTATTGATTGCGTTATTCAAATGATTTTCCAGTGAATTTTTCCAGAAATTATAAGCTCCTTCCACTTTTGCAGCCAGTAAAGGATGCGTATCATCAGCTTCTGTTGATGTATTCGTTATGGGGCAACCTGAAATTAGAATGGGATTTGTTAAAAAATTACGATAGGTTTCAGGATATACCAGTAATTTTTCAATCACCGAATGCTTAGTATCCATTATACCTCTCATATAAGTAACCAATCTTTCGAAATTATAATCAAAAGCAGCCAAAGCTACCTGATCTTTGTTTTCAAAATTGCCATAAATACTTCCTTTCGTCAGTCCGGTAGCCGCAATCAAATCATTAATAGAAGTGCCGGCATATCCTTTTGTATTAAAAATACAAGCCGTCTTTTCTATAATATACTGTTTTGTACGATCCGCTTTAGACATAGTAAGTCACTCATTATGTGATACAAATGTATAAAAAATACCAATCGGTATTAAAAATATTTTTCAAAAAAATTCAATATAAGATTTCAAAAAGTACTGAATCCCCAGCCTACAAAACGCACATACTAAAAAAGAGGGTGTTTTTCCTATTAAACTTTCTAAACAAAAATTTTACTTTTGTACGTAAAATAATATAAACAACTATGAAAACAAATCGAATTATTTTACTAACGGGGGCTTTACTTACCTTAACACTCATTTCATGCGATGCGTTGAAAGGAACAACAAGTGAAGTAAGAGCACCCCACAATATTATCCCCGTCAACAAAGGGATAATGATGAAGGATACGTACAAAAATGATGTACAGGCCATTATCGAAAGAAACAGGGAACAGGGAACTTATCAAGCAACCGAATTTGCATGGGTCAACTTAGATTCTTTGAAAAAATATATAGCATTGCTGGATAAAGTTTCGGAATTAAACAATAAGAAAGTTACGGGAATCCGGATTTATTTTTCACAATATCCTTCGAATGCAAATTACAGTCAGGAAGAACGTGACAGACTGATTCCGGGAAGAGAAACTCTTTTCTTTGCACCCACTACCCAAATAGCATCAACAAGATTATCTAAAATGTTTCCTGTTTTAGAAAATGTTCCGTTTAGCATTCAAAGTACCGGTGCTAATCCATATGTAGGTAATTTCAAAGTAATTTCCAGATTATTGGGAAGTAACGAGCAAATGCCAGTTGATTCAACAAGAGTTAACCGAAGCCTTACTACTGAGACAGAAACAAGCATACTATTAAACGAATTAGCTATGTATCCGCCTCCTAAAAATTAACAGCCTATATGTTTTTAAAAAATATTACAACAGAGGATATTAAATATTTCATGATGCTGTTGCAATTTGTAACAGCAATTATCGGAACCGTTTATTACTACAAGTACAAAAATACAGTACTTAAGATTTTTTTATTTATACTTTGGTATACTGCACTAAATGATGTGTTGGGTTATTTCTACCAAGATTTAACAAATGCTTCCAACAATTATTTCATTTATAATTTTTACCAAATTTTGCGGTTTTGCATAGTTCTTTACATATATAAATTCTATGTGGAGAGTGTGAGTTATAAAAAGTTAATCATTGGTTTTATCAGTGTTTATTGTCTCTCTGTTGTAATTAATTTTTTTGTAGAAGATTTCCTGAGCAGTTATTTCCTCAATACATTTATAATCGGCGCAACATTTATAGCAACAGCCGTTCTTTTATATTTATTTGAAGTATTGAAATCAGACAAAGTTCTCTACGTGACCGAATCATTGATTTTTTGGATCAGTTTTGCCCATCTGGTTTATTTTGTTCCTAATATTCCGTTTTATATTGTCAGAAAATATTACTCAGATTCAAGTACAATTCCGTATATTTTCATGATTAATTATTTACTGCTTTTAATGTATTATTTAATTCTAATTTTGGGATTTATATGGAGCAAACCGGAAACGAAGGAGTAATTTTTGCCATACTGGGCCTTACCGGGCTCTCTTTTGTCATTGTGTTATTGATAGTTATTTTCCAGAAGAAAAAAAATAAACTTATCACCAAACAACTCGAAGCACAAAAACATTTTGAAAGGGAACTTGTCGAATCACAAATCGAAATCAGGGAACAAACGTTACGGAATATCAGTTGGGAACTTCATGACAATATTGGCCAATTACTGACTTTAGCCAAAATCCAACTGCAAAAAATTAGTGATCAGGACACTACAGAACTAAATGAAAATTTAACTAACATTTTAAATGAAGTCAGGGTTTTATCAAAAGTTACCAACCCCGATTATGTAAGTAAAATAAGCCTTGAAGAAGCAGTTTCATTAGAAATTAACCGTTTTAACCGCCTGAATTACATCGAATCGTCATTAACAATGGATGGAGAATCCTTTGTCATAAATCCAAAATCGGAGACTATTATTTTCAGGATTTTACAGGAATTCTTTTCCAATACCATCAAACATTCGAAAGCATCCAAACTAAGTGTTTCGATAAAATACGAAGAGCCTAAAAAGAAACTCACCATAACCGCCGAAGACAACGGAAAAGGGTTTGACCCAACTGCTACAAACGAAAGAGGGATTGGGTTAACCAACATGAAAAAAAGAGGACATTTAATTGACGCAGAAGTCAATATAGATTCAGAACCAAACTCAGGAACACGCCTATCCATTATTTATCATCAAAAATAATCATGAAAAAAAATACAGTTGCCATAATTGAGGACCACACTTTACTATCGGAAGCAATTGCAGGAGTAGTTGAAAAATTCGATCAGTTTGAAGTGGCCTTTTTATGCAAGAATGGGGCCGATTTAATAGAAACATTAAAAAAGAAGCCCTTACCAAAAATTGTTCTGATGGATGTTAACATGCCTATCATGAACGGAATTGAAACTACTAAATGGTTGACTGAAAATCATCCTGAAGTATACGTATTAGCCTTGACTGTTGAAGAAGACGAAAGTACAATTTTAAAAATGATCAGGGCCGGTGCCAAAGGATATCTATTAAAAGATGTTGACAAAAAAACACTCGAATTTGCCTTATTAAAAACTATAGAAACAGGATTTTACCATTCCAATATCGTAGTGGATGTATTGGTAAATTCGGTTACGGGAAAAAACGGTCATATGGAAGTATTGAAAGATACCGAAATTGAATTCCTTAAATTGCTTTGTACTGAAATGACATACAAGGAAATTGCCAATAAAATGAACCTTAGCCCAAAAACCATTGATGGCTATCGGGACAACTTATTTGTGAAACTCAATGTCAAAAACAGAATTGGGCTAGTCATTTATGCCATAAAAAACAAGATTTTCACTTGCTAGGATTATTCTTCGTATCGCTCCATTTCGCGGTCATAGAATTCACCGGCAAGTGTAATCAGGTGTTCCATTTCTGATTCCAATTCGTGTTCATCCTCTTCATCCAGTTCTTCTAGAAATTCAACTGAATCATCTTTAAGGTTGATCAGAAATCTTGGGTATTCTAAATGAATGATGAAAATATCGTCCGGATAATCAGAGTTATCGGCCAGTACAAATTTTGGTAATTCCATATAAAATTATTTGTGGTGAATTATAAGTTTTTTAGTCAGTTTATTAAAGCGAATATACAAAAATAAAGCAGCAGTGGTAAGACCGGAGAGTAAGCCAATCCAAACGCCCATTGCTTTTAACTCGGTATACATTCCCAGATAAATTGAAATTGGAAAGCCAATAAGCCAATACGCAACAAATGTAATATACATTGGTATTTTAACATCCTGAAGTCCACGGAGAGCTCCTAAAACAGCAACCTGGATTCCATCAGACAATTGGAAAACCGCTGCAATAAGAATCAGTCCCGATGCTATCGAAATAACTTCGGAAGTATCGGTGATGGTTTGCAAATTCTCCGAATTGACAAAAAAGCCCGGTAATATTTTATGAAAAGCCACAAACAGAACTGCAAATGTTCCCTGTACAATAATAGCCAGTAAAAATATCGAACGTGCTACAATCTGAAGCTTTCTGAAATCTTTAATACCTTTTTGGTTTCCAACGCGTACCATTCCGGCAACACTCAGTCCCGATACAAACATAAATGTAAACGTAGCCAGTGTCAATGCTATTTGGTTAGCTGCCTGACTTGCCGCTCCGATTTTTCCGCTTAACCAGATTGCTCCTGTAAATAATGCGACTTCAAAAAACATCTGCATGGCAGAAGGAAAACCCAACTCAATAATTTTTTCAGTCATATTACGGCCAATTGCTTTCAAACTGAATCCATCAAAATACGGTTTGAATTTCTCTTTCGATTTTAGTGCAAAATGCATGTAGATTACCATTACAAAACGTGAAATCACAGTTCCGTAAGCTGCACCGATCATTCCCATCTTTGGAAAAATCCACACACCATAAATCAGGACAATATTCAAAATGAGATGCACCACGTTACAAAGTAAATTAGCCCACATCGCATACTTCGTTTCACTCTTACCATCGGCAAATTGCTTGTATCCTTGGAAAATAACCAATGGAATTAAAGAAAAAGCAACCAAATCCAAAAATGGTTTGGCCAATTCGACTACTTCTTTAGGCTGTCCCATAATCACAATCAAGGGTTTCGCCAGGTAAATCAAACCAAAAAGCGTGAGTCCCAAAACAGTACATAAAACCAATCCATGGTGAAAAATACTCCTTCCTTTCACCAGGCTGTTTTCACCGTCAGCTTCGGCAATCAATGGCGTGATAGCAGTTGAAAAACCAATTCCAAGCGACATACCCAGAAACACAAAACTATTGGCAAGGGAAACAGCCGCCAATTCATTGGTTCCCAACCTTCCTACCATCACATTATCAACAATACTCACTAAGGTATGTCCCAGCATTCCTAAGATTACAGGGTAAGCTAATTTGATATTTTCAGGAAATTCTTTGGTATAAACTGACCACTTCATGGCAAAAAAATTTTGACAAAAATACAATAATAAATACCGAATACGAGTTTAGTTTACTACCAATCTACATTAAATCAACATGAATTTTTTAAAAAACAATCTCGTACTATTTACTTTGTTATTATGTTCAACAGCTTTCTTCGCCCAAAAAAAGGCAGGTGATATGCGTTTGGGTTACGGATTCAGTGGTGGTATCCCTTTTAATGATTACAGTGGTGCCGTAGGGGTAGACGGTCGCTTCCAATACGATATCACTTTAAAAACTTCTCTTTTGGGAACAGCAGGTTATACGCATTTTTTCAGTAATGAAATCCCTGATTTAGCATATGCGCCAGTGAAAGTCGGTTTTAAATCACACATTGGCGAACAGGTTTATGTTCTGGGCGAAATCGGTGCAGCCTTCAGTACAACCGGCATGGGAATTTCTCCGGTTTGGAATCCGGGCATTGGTATTGCAACTAAGCATATCGACATTAGCCTCCGTTACGAAAACCTGAATAAATTCGACACATCGCAGGTAGCTTTACGCCTAGCTTACGGATATAAACTATAAGTTCTATTCCAACTGCTTTTTATATTCGGCAAAATTGGCTTTTACTTTTTCATCCAAAGCCGGTTCTTTAATGTCAGTATACTTCTGCATCTCATCCCAGATAATTTTCCCAACCATATAACGCGCCATTTCCTTGTCATCAGCCGGAATGATATACCATGGCGCATTGGGTTTGGACGTTTTATTAATGGCTTCTTCGTAATAATTCATATAATCATCCCAACGCTCACGTTCTTTTAAATCTCCGGGTGAGAACTTCCAATGGTGCTCTTCTTCTTCCAGCCTGCGCAGTAATCGTTTACGCTGTTCTTCCTTACTCATGTAAAAAAAGAATTTTAAAACAATTGTTCCGTTTTGGGTGATGTGTTTTTCAAAATTATTGATCTGATCAAATCGGTTTTCCCAAAATTCAGGTGTAATATCTTCCACTTTTTCAATTCCGGGCAAATTTTCATTCAGAATATATTCAGGATGTACTCGGGTAACCAAAACATTTTCATAATGGGTACGGTTAAAAACCGAAAACTTTCCTTTTTCAGGCAATGCCAGATAATGTCTCCATAAATAATCATGCTCCAATTCGGTTGAATTTGGTGTTTTAAAACTATGCACCACCACTCCACGCGGATTAAATTCCTTAAAAACTTCACGGATCAGGCTATCTTTTCCCGATGTGTCCATCCCTTGCAGGCAAATCAAAACGCCATAACGGTTGTGGGCATACATCACGTCCTGCAATTCACTCAACGGCTGCTGCACTTCATCCAGCATTTTTTCTTTCTCTTTATCTTTTAAAGCCGTTTCGATTTCCGTTAGAAAATCAACTAATTTAAAAGGCTTCGTAATCTTAAAATCCTCGGTGTTGAATGCAGCCATATCTTTTTAAAGTATATTTGTTGTTATTTGTAGCTATTTCCCGCTATCCGTTCTATCTTTTTACGCAGGCTTCGAGAGCCTCAGCCGCCGTAAAAAGGATGCCACTGCTATCGGGGCTAGGCCTTATCGTAAATATATGGAAAAAATTCAACTTATTGCTTTTCTTACCATTCAGGGCATCGGTGCCGCATCAGGATTGGTATTTCACAACAATTCATTATTTATTGTCAGTGACAATTCCGGTTATTTGTTTGAACAAAAACTGGATTCACCTCAATTAATAAAACATTCACTGGTAAAAGACGCATCAGTCAATATTGAAAAAAAACGGAAACCTGATTTTGAAGCCATAACCATAAAAAATAATAAACTTCACATATTCGGTTCCGGTTCTACAACAAACCGGAACCGCATGATGGCTTTCAACCTGTCAACAAATCAGGCAATTGAAAATGATTTTTCAGAAATCTATCAAAAATTAAAAAATCAGGCGCATATTTCTGACGACGACCTGAATATTGAAGGCGCTTTGTATTTGAATGGCAATTTGCATTTATTCCAACGCGGAAACGGCCTGAATGCACAAAACGGAATTTTCATAATTGATTCAAATCAAAACATACAATACCACCCAATAAAGCTGCCCAAAATCAAACATGTTGAAACCAGTTTTACAGATGCCATCGTGTTTGAAAATAAAATTTATTTTCTGGCAGCAGCCGAAGACACCGTATCGACCTATGAAGATGGTGAAGTTCTGGGAACCATTATGGGAGTAATGAATTCTAAAACATTTGAAATTGAAAAAACAATTCAGTTGTCACCTACACACAAACTGGAAGGATTAACACTATTTGAAAAACAAGGCGACGACCTTACTTTTCTTCTTTGTGAAGACAATGACACAGAAGATTTGAATGCCACCATCTATAAACTGAAAATAAATTTTAAAAAATTTCAATAGCTTCCCAACCTTTTTATAAAAACTGTTCTCTTTAGTATAAAGACATTGATTGTGATAGACGAAAAATTAATACAAGCCTGTAAAAAAATGCACCGTGACGCCCAGCGTCAGGTGTACGAAATCATGGCGCCCAAATTATACCGGACTTGTAAACGGTACCTCAAAAAAGAGGAAGAAATAGAAGAAGTACTTGCTGATGCCTTTTATACCATTTTCACCAAAATGGATCAATTAAAGGAAGCGGGCGCTTTTGAAGCATGGGCCAGAAAAATAACAGTGAATCACTGCTTGTATCAATTGCGCAAGAATGTAAATTTCAACCTATACCTGGAAGATACCAAATTGCAGATACAGCCACAAAGTGCAGAGGAAACACCTTTGGAAGAAGAAGATTTGCTCAAATTACTCAATTACATCCCGGAAGGATGCAAAACGGTTTTCAATCTGTTTGTAATTGAAGGATACGGACATAAAGAAATTGCTGCCATGCTGAATATTTCAGAAGGTACATCAAAATCACAATTGAATGCAGCAAAAACCAAATTGAAGGACTTGATCAACAATTTGTATTATCAACAAGCAAGATAAGTAATGGAACATCAGGATAATATATTCGAAAAGTTTAAAAAAGCGGCAGAAAATTCAGAATCGAACGACTTCCCGGGGTTGGAAAAAGTCTGGTCCCGTGTGGATGCGAAATTGAATACCCAAGCCTATCAAACACAGAAAAAAGCAAATTCAAGTTGGAAGAAATTTGCAGTAGCAGCATCGGTAGTGGTTGGAACCGCTTTTGCCTATCAGTTTTTTGGTTACCGTCTTTTTAAAGAAGCAAAAATCAAACCAACAGTCGAAAGCACTGTCAAAGCTGTTGACCGGGTTAACAAACAATCCATAGATACAACTGTAGCCTCAAATGACACTATTGAAACAACAAAAGCAGTAACCATTGTAACTTCAAAAGAAGCTAAGAGAATTCTTGAAACACATGTTAATTCACTCAATCAGGTTGCAGTGAAAGAACCTTCCGGAAGTACTATAAAACACGATACAATTACACTTCTGAAACAAGCAGCAATCTCAAAAACGACTATTGAGACAGAGAAAAGAAATACGGGAAGAATGCTTAGGGAAAAAGCGTTTCAGTCAACTGGGGTCAAACGCTATAAAATTGAGGATGATAACGAAGAAGAATATCCAATTAAACAGGAAACAACCGAAAGTAAAAAAGTAACATTAAAAAAAGCTCCACCCTTAATTGTCGTTGACGGTAAAGTGGCCAAAACACTCAAAGACGCAGAAGAAGGTGAAACCATCATGGAACTGGAAGAACCGTTATATATAGTAAACGGTGTCGAATACAGCGAAAAAGAAATGTTTGGTCCTAATCCAACATCACCTTATTACCCGTTAAACAAGCAGGATATAGAATCAGTGGTGATATACGAAGGAAAAGAAGCTATTGAACGTTTTGGTCAGAAAGGTGCAAAAGGAGTTGTTATTGTCAGAACCAAAGACGGAAAACCTGCAGTTTTAAAAAAATAGGTTAAAAGAATCATTTCAAACATCTTAAAAAACAAACTATGAATAACGCTAAATGTATTTCATCAGGTATTCTTATGCTTTTTTGTTTTACATTATACGGTCAGAAAAATGGCTGTATCCCAAAAAATGTAGTAATGCGTTGTACATTATCCATACAATCTCAAAAAGACACTATATACACTCTAAATAATATTATTGTTGAAAAAAATACAATCAACAAATTAAACCCAGAAGATATAATCTCAAAAACGATTTTAGATAAGCAAAAAGGTTATGCATTATATGGATCACAGGGAAAAAATGGTGTAGTTATAATCAAAACCAAATTATCCAGACGGAAGATTACTAAAATAATCCGGGAGACGGAAGAAGGAACAAGAGCGGAAAAAATAATCGATACGATACAATAACATTAAAATCTGATTACAATACAAAACATCATAAAGCAAATAATGTTTCATAGTGTGTTTTTTGTTTGGTTGTAAACTCTGGATCTCCGGGGTTTGCTTTTTAAAACCTTATGAATACTTTGGTTCCTTCATCCGGAATACTTTCAAAATCAATTGTACAGCCGTTCAGTTCGGCGAAGCATATGACCAACTGCAACCCCATTCCGATACCTTTTTCATTTTCTGTCCCATTAGTTGAACTACAGTTATTCTCTTTAATACTATTGATTTTTTCTTCAGACATTCCAACTCCAGAATCCTGAACAACCAATGCATTATCTTTGTAATATATCGATATATCACCACCGGTTGGTGTAAATTTAATGGCATTGGACAGTAAGTTTCGGATGATGACCGTCATAATTTCCAAATCACAGTCTTTGGTTGAAAAACCTTGTAAATTAATTTGCACATTTATGCTTTTGTTCTGGATCATGCTGCTGTAACAATCAACAACATTCCGGGCCAGTCTTTGATAATCAATGGCAATGGGAACTATCGAAATCGTGTTAAAATTAAGTCTCGTCCAATTAAGTATTGTTTCAATCATCCCCAGCAGCAAGTTGGACTCCTGGTAGATTACTTTGACCATTTCCTTGAACTCTTCATTTGTGATATCATTTTCTGTCACCATGGAAGAAATAGCAGACAGATTAGCGATGGGATTTCTCAGGTCATGACCTAAAATGGAAAGCATCCGTTCGTTATTGTGATTGATATCGGTTAATTTTTGCTGCAGAATAACCTCATTGTTGATATCGACAAAAGCAAGAACGAAAAAGTTTTCCATGAAGAACGTTTTGACTTCGTACCATTTTTCATCTCTGTCTTTAGGTTTTAAACGGACTTTGATTTTGACTTCTTTTTCGTTATTTATGATGGCTTTCTCAATCTTCTCATTCCATACCTGTCTGATTTCGTTGCGGTAATTTTCGTCAGGGTACAACAATTCGTACCAGGTATCCACATCGGGTATATCCTGAACAGTATAGCCAAATTCCTTCACCAGATTTTCATTAAAGAACAAGCTTTCGAAACTCGTATCATGTGTTTCGATTTCTGTAATGATAAACGGATAAGGTAAAAAATTGGCTACTTTTATGACATCTTCTTTTGACTTAAAAATAGGCTCCATAACTATTTTTCAAAAACTCCATTCTAAAATTAGTGATAATTCCTATAAATGGAAAAGAATCAAGTTATGATACCCACTTAAACGACTAAAAGCAATTTGATACTGATAACCTTACAAAATAAAAGGGACAAACCATAGAATTTGTCCCTTTTCGTTATTTGTTATTTATCTATTATTTTTCAATTTCTTTCAGGTTTTCCATCTTTTTGTATGCCAGGAATCCTTTGATGTCTTCGAAATGTTCTCTTACCCGTTTGTGACCAAATTCGAAAACCTTTTCAGCAAGACCGTCAAGGAAATCACGGTCGTGGGAAACAAGGATCAAAGTTCCGTCGAAGTCTTTCAAAGCATCTTTGATGATGTCTTTGGTTTTCATGTCCAAGTGGTTTGTAGGCTCATCCAGAATCAGGACATTCACCGGTTCCAACAATAATTTGATCATAGCCAGACGGGTTTTCTCACCTCCCGAAAGTACTTTAACTTTCTTCTGGATATCATCCCCTTTGAACATGAAGGCACCTAAAATATTTTTAATCTGTGTACGGATGTCACCTTCGGCAATGCGGTCGATGGTTTCAAAGATGGTTGCTTCACCGTCTAATAAGGCAGCCTGGTTTTGGGCAAAGTAACCTATTTGCGAATTGTGTCCAATCTCCAGCTTACCGCCGTTAAAACCGATTTCTTTCATGATCGCTTTGATCATGGTTGATTTACCTTCACCGTTTTTACCAACGAAAGCCACTTTTTGACCACGTTCGATTACCATACTGGCATTATTGAACACCACATGATCTCCATATGATTTAGACAATTCTTCCACGACGACAGGATATTGACCTGAACGCGGTGAAGGAGGAAATTTTAATTTCAAAGCAGAAGTATCTACCTCATCAACTTCAATAGGAACAATTTTTTCTAACATACGCACACGTGACTGCACTTGTTCCGTCTTTGAGAAAGTTCCTCTAAAACGTTCAATAAAAGCCTGATTATCGGCGATGAACTTTTGTTGTTCGTCGTACGCTTTCTGTTGGTGAACCCTTCTGTCTTTACGCAATTCGAGGTAATCCGTATACTTCGCTTTATAATCATAAATACGTCCCATGGTTACTTCAATGGTACGGTTCGTAATGTTATCGACAAAGGCACGGTCGTGCGAAATGACCATAACCGCTTTGGCCTGAGTGATCAAAAACTCCTCCAGCCATTGGATACTTTCCATGTCCAGGTGGTTTGTAGGCTCATCCAAAAGAATCAAATCCGGTTTTTTCAAAAGGATTTTGGCCAATTCGATACGCATTCTCCAACCTCCTGAGAATTCAGAAGTCTTACGGGTAAAATCTTCTCTTTCGAAACCTAAACCTTTTAATACTTTTTCAACTTCAGCTTCGTAATTCACTTCTTCGATTGAATAGAATTTTTCGGAAAGTTCAGAAACACGTTCAATCAACTTCATGTACGCATCACTTTCATAATCGGTACGGATCGTTAATTGCTCGTTGATATCATCAATTTCGGCTTTCATCCCCAACACAGCGGCAAAAGCTTTAGAAGCTTCTTCCATAACAGTTGAATCATCATTTAACAACAAATGCTGCGGTAAGTAAGCAATTACAGCATCACTTGGAGCCGAAATACCACCGCGTGACGGTTTGTTTTCACCGGCAACAATTTTCAACAAAGTCGATTTACCCGCTCCGTTTTTACCCATAAGGGCAATTTTGTCATTTTCATTAATTGCAAAAGTAACGTCACTAAAAAGTGTTGTTCCGCCAAATTCAACGGCGATATCATTTACTGTAATCATTTTTCCAGACTGTTAGATTGATAGATTGTCAGATTAATGGATGGTCTGACAAGCTGAATTTTGAAGGTGCAAAGATAGTTTTTTTAGTAATTAGTAACTAGTGATTAGTGAAGAGTAATTAGTGACTGGTAGTTAGTGATTGTCAATTAGTTTTTTTAGTTCTTCTTGATACTTTATATTATCGTTCATACCCAGATGACCTTGGTCTTCCAACAGAAAGAGTTTGTCGGATTTCTTTAAATATTGCTGTAGCTTTTCCGAATTTGCGGCAGCAATCATTTGGTCATCAACACCATGGAAGATTGTAATTTGTGATTTCGTTTTACCGATGTATTGATTGGTAGCAAAATCGAACTTTTTAAGAAAATCAGGAAAGAAAGGTGCTTTTTCGCGGGTTAATTCCAGAAAATTAAAATAGGGAGCCTGCAAAATCAATTGGTTGGGATGGTATTTTGAAGCCAGGAATGTGGCAGGACCAGTTCCGATGGAATAACCAATGACAATTACATTTTCATACCCTTTGCTTATCTTTTCATACACCAGACTGGCATCGTTTAAAACCTGTTTGCTGTTTTCGACAGCGCCGTCACTTTTTCCGAAACCGCGGTAATCCATGATAAAAAAATCATAGCCCAGATTTGTATACTGATTGGCGATTTTGCCCCAGGTATCGAGGGCACCGGCATTTCCGTGCAGGTAAAAAACCAAGCCTTTTGGGGCATTTGCTTTAAACAACAAGCCATGGATATTTGTATTTGCTTCAACGGGCGTATTGATTTCGGTGAAGTCACCGTCAAAATCAAAGGAGTAATTCTTGTCCAGTTTATAATGTATGAAAACCATTTCCTGCTGATTGAAGTAGACATAGGAAACATATAACAAATACAGTCCGCCAAACAAAACGGTCAAAGACAATAGAATAAATCGGATTAATTTCATTGGTAATTTTAAAAAAATAAAAGTACTTAAAAATAAATACTAAATAATGTTGGCTGTACAATAAAACATATTGGCTCCACAAGCAGCAATATTAACTTCACAATAGACAACAGAGGCTTCACAAGCAGCAATATTGACTTCACAATAGACAACAGAGGCTCCACAAGCAGCAATATTGACTTCACAATAGACAACAGAGGCTCCACAAGCAGCAATATTGACTTCACAATAGACAACAGAGGCTCCACAAGCAATAATAGAGGCTCCACAAGCAGCAATATTAACTCTCGACCCTATTAAATTAAAAAAGCTACCCTAAAGTAGCTTCTAATAATTGAATTGATTTTGTATTTCCTTTGAAACAGCAATAAAGGTTTAGCAAATCCTCAGATTTAAAGCACTTGCAATTTCTTTGGCCTTCTCCATATCTGCCTGCGCAACATACACATCGACGGTTTGGTTAAAAATTCCGAAGCCTGCAGAAATGGCTGACTGCACATTGTTTTTGGTCCAGCTCGCTATGCCTTCATCCTCCAGTTTAACCTGTAACGCCTGCGCGAGGATTTCACTTCCCGAAAAGATTTTCTCTGATTCCATTTCTATTCTTCTTCGTCTTCTTCATAATCATCGACTCCGAAAAGGAACGGTTCGATCATGATTTTATCGGCCATTACCTCCACCCTTTCTGTCAATTCTGCCGAAAAAAACAAGCGCTGTGTTTTTTCCACACTCAATGAAAGGCGTTGGATAATTGGTTCGTGTCTTAATTTGAAGATTTCATTAGCATCATCCACCACAAAAATCTTAACCGTATTCATGTTAAAACCGGCTGAAGAAAACATGGCATTGATTTTATTGGGTGTTCCGATCAGGACATCCATACCGGCCGAGATGATATTTTTCTCTTCGTCGATATCTGTTTTGTCATTTACCCCAATTACTCTAAGATTAGAGTACTTCCCGAATTTTTCGAATAGCTCCACCATTTCGAGTACTGCTTCTTTATCATTTACGACAATTAAAGCACGGGTAGATTCACCTTGTGGCTTTTCCAGTTTTTGGATAACGGTATAAGCGATGGTTGTTGATTTACCTTCACCATCCGGCATAATCACAACTGCATCGGCACCACTTTTCAGGGTACCCCAGCAATCTGCCTGCACATCTGTTGGATCTGTCAGACCGCATTCGACCAAGGCTTGTTGAAGATTTTGATTTATTTTTTTTAACTGCATATTACTTTTATTTTGACGCGAACAACTTCACGTCGTTTTCTGAAATTTCGCTACCGCCAAGAATGATAAGGCGTTCCACTACGTTTCTCAATTCACGGATATTCCCTGTCCAGTCGTATTCCTGTAGCAATTTAATCGCCTGTTTAGAAAACGTTTTTCTGGCACTTCCCTGTTCGTCAGCGATTTTAGCTGCAAAATGTTCGACCAAAGCCGGGATATCATCCCTTCTGTCATTCAGCGCAGGCACTTTCACTAAGATAACCGCCAGACGGTGGTATAAATCCTCGCGGAAGCGGCCTTCTTCGATTTCTTTCTTCAGATCCTTGTTGGTTGCCGCAACAACACGCACGTTTACTTTAATATCTTTATCGGCACCTACACGCTGGATCAGGTTTTCCTGCAATGCACGCAACACTTTAGCTTGTGCCGGCAGGCTCATATCCCCGATTTCATCCAGGAAGATTGTTCCGCCATCGGCAGCTTCAAACTTACCGGCGCGGTCTTTCACGGCAGAGGTAAAAGCCCCTTTAATATGTCCGAACAATTCACTTTCGATCAGTTCAGAAGGAATGGCGGCACAATTCACTTCGATGATTGGGCCTGAAGAGCGCTCACTTTTTTCATGGATTTGGTGTGCGACCAATTCTTTACCTGTACCGTTTGGCCCGGTAATCAAGACACGTGCTTCTGTTGGTGCCACTTTATCGATCATCCCTTTGATTTGGTTGATGGCTTCACTGTCCCCGATCATTTCGTAATTTTTCGAAACTTTCTTTTTCAGGATTTTGTTTTCCACCACCAGTTTTTTGCGGTCAAGCGCGTTTCGCACGGTATTTAACAAACGGTTCAAATCAGGTGGTTTGGAGATATAATCGAATGCACCCAGGCGCATTGTATTGACTGCTGTTTCCAGATCACCGTGGCCTGAAATCATGACCATTGGGATTTCCGGTTTGATTTTTTTTACGGCATCCAATACCTCGACACCGTCCATTTTAGGCATTTTGATGTCACATAAGATCAGATCATAGTCTTCATTTTTGACTTTTTCAAGTCCTTGTGCGCCGTCTTCTGCTTCCTCAACTTTATATGTATCGTTTTCCTCTGAAAGGATTTTTACCAAAACCCTGCGGATAGCCGCTTCGTCTTCAATGATTAGTATTTTCGACATTATATGAATCTTAATTTGTTGTAACTTTTCGTTTTACTCCTATTCCGGAATAAATAATGGTACTGTACTTATGGCTTTTCTCAAAATCAGTAATAAATAACAATCCGGCTTCTGTTTGACCTTTACCTTTTTTCACTCCGATTACCATATCACAGCATTTTTCTTTTGCCCTTGCCTTCAATTCTTTCAATACATCTTCATCGTTAGAATCGATTCCTCCTTCGGATTCTATCAAACCTATCCGTTCGTATTCAAAGTTTACCGGTTCACCTTCAAATAACAAATTAACTTCCAGTGTTGAATTTAAACAATTTTCTTCGGCAGGCTTAGTCCCGTCATTTTTTTTATCACTTAAATCGGTAAAAGAAGCATAAGCCCCATAACCAACACAAGATGTTAAATTAACCAATACGAATAATGCGGCTAATTTTTTCAGAATAACTTTCATTTTAATTTTTAATTTTTCAGCTGTAAAGATAAAAAGAGAAAAGGACAAAAGATAAAAACCTTTACATCCTTTTCCCTTGAAATTATTTAGTGACTGGTTAGTATTTTAACCATTTATACAATTCTTTCCAGGTTGGTTTTTTTCCGTACATCAGAATTCCCACGCGGTAAATTTTAGATGCGAACCACACTACGGCAAGGAACGTACCGAAAAGCAATACAATCGATAAAACCAATTGCCATACCGGTACTCCGAACGGGATGCGCATCAGCATTACGATAGGTGATGTTAGCGGAATCATGGAAAAGACAGTAGCTACGGTTCCGTGCGGATCATTAATAACGGTAAAGAAACCAACATAAACACCCAGCATCAAAGGCATGATGATAGGCAATAAAAACTGTTGTGAATCGGTTTCCGAATCGACAGCCGCACCAATGGCCGCATATAAAGAACTATACAGAAAATAACCTCCCGTGAAATAAACAAGGAAGAATAACACAGTGCTTAAAACCGGTATTTCATCATAATATAATTTTGCCTGGGCGGTTAGCGATGCCATAAAATTTCCGTTCCCCTGCATTTGACCCATTGCTTCGGCAGTGGCATGACTGTCCATTCCTGAACTGAAGAACAGAGAAGCTCCGAAGAACAAAATCAAAGCCAGCACAACCCAGATCATAAACTGCAGGATTCCTGCCAATGAATTACCGATGATTTTCCCCATCATCAATTGGAACGGTTTCACTGAAGAAATGATTACTTCAATAATCCTTGATGTTTTTTCCTCAATAACACTACGCATGACAAAATTTCCGTAGATGATGATAAACATCATGATCAGGTAACCGAATGAACCTCCGAAGATAACTTTGGTAATGTTTAAATATTTCAATCCTTCTTCACCTGAAAATTTAGCGATATGCAAATCCGAATCGACTTTGGCTTCTTCTATTTTTTTAGCGTCAAACCCAAGAGACTTCAGGTTATTTTTAGTTAACTGATTATCGATTACTTTTTCAATATCCGACACAAACTCAAGGCTTGGACTGTCATCGGAAATGTATTGAACCTTTGTTTTCAGTTCATTTGTATCGGCAACTTTCGGCACATATATTAATCCTTCATAATTTTTTGAAGCCGTATCTTTTGCCAGTTGCAAAGGCATTTTTGACAAGTCGACATATACAATTTCCTTAGTGTTTTTGAAATCAGGTTTTAAGATTCCCGCTTCATCATGAATAGCCACCTTAGTCACTTCATCTTTATTCATGTTAGCCAGATACCCTATAAAGAAAGACAAACAAACCATTAACAACGGACTCAGGAAAGTCATTACGATAAATGATTTATTACGCACTTTGGCAATAAATTCTCTTTTTATGATAAGTTTTAATACTCCCATTAGATCTGATTTGTAACTGTTTGAATAAAAATATCGTTCACACTTGGAATGTTTTCAGTAAAATGAGTCACCTGACCGTTTCGTGTCAGTACATTCAACAAATCATTCTGGGTATGGTTACCCAGGTCGATTTCCAATTTCAAATCCTCATTCAGTGATTTAAAAGTAGTTTGTCCCACGGTGAATTTTTGTGTCAGGTCATACATTAAGCCTTCCACATTTGAGCTCAAAATACCCACCTGGAATTTATTGGTACGGTATTCCTTTTTCACATCACTCAATTTACCTTCAATAAGCTTGTTTGATTTGTGGATCAGGGCAATATAATCACACATTTCCTCTACGCTTTCCATGCGGTGTGTTGAGAAAATGATTGACGTTCCTTTTTTATTCAATTCGATGATTTCATCCTTGATTAAATTAGCATTAACCGGGTCAAATCCAGAGAAAGGCTCATCAAGGATTAACAATTTAGGTTCGTGCAAAACAGTCACAATGAATTGGATTTTTTGCGCCATCCCTTTAGACAGTTCCTGGATTTTTTTATTCCACCAGCCTTCAATTTCAAATTTTTCAAACCAGTATTTCAGTTGTTTTTTAGCCTGGTCATGTGGCATACCTTTCAGTTGGGCCAAGTACAAAGCCTGTTCCCCTACTTTCATGGTTTTGTACAAACCTCTTTCTTCCGGCATGTATCCGATATACTGAACATGATTTGGTGCTAATTTTTCACCATCCAGAAAAACCTCTCCGGTATCCGGCATTGTAATTTGGTTGATGATACGGATTAACGAAGTCTTTCCGGCTCCGTTAGGACCCAATAATCCATAAATACTGCCTTGCGGTACTTGCAGTGAAACTGAATTCAAGGCGGTATAATCACCATACTGTTTCACTACATTTTTTACTTCAAGAATATTATTCATTGTCAAAGTTTGATTTGATTGAAGATTAAGCATTAAAGCCTTATTATTGTAAATTTACAGAAATTAGATACAGAAGTAGTCCTTTTGTTACAAAAAATCCCAACATTTTACAGTTGGGATTTAAATTATATCTGATTCAGTCTTTTAAGAAAACATATCTTTTACTTTCTCGAAGAATGATTTTTCTGATTTTTCAGGTTTCGGAATAAAGTTGGCATCTTCAAGGTTACTTTCGAAAAATTTCTTTTGCTCTTTTGAAAGGTTTTTCGGTGTCCACACATTAACATGCACTAATAAGTCACCGTTACCGTAACTGTTTAAACTAGGGATTCCTTTTCCTTTCAAACGGAGGATCTTACCTGACTGAATACCTTCTTCCAGTTTAATTCTCACTTTTCCGTTTACGGCATCGATATCTTTTGAAATACCTAAAACTGCTTCAGGATAGCTTATATACAAGTCATAATGAAGGTTTTCACCTTCACGTTTTAAGAATTCATGTTCCACTTCTTCAATGGCAACAATCAAATCTCCCGGAATACCGTTCCCCGGAGCATCATTACCTTTACCGGAAACTTTCAATTGCATGCCGTCAACTACACCTGCTGGGATTTTGATTGATACAGTTTCATCTTCAAGAATCATTCCCTGAGCATCTGCATTATTCGGCTTAGAATCGATGGTTTGACCTGTTCCGCCACATACATTACAAGGAGAAGCCGTTTGCATTCTTCCCAAGATTGTGTTCGTCACTCTTACAACCTGACCGGTACCGTTACAGGTTGGACATGTTTTGTAGCTAACTCCCTGAGCCTGGATTTTACGTTTTACCTTAACTTTTTTCTCGACACCGTTTGCGATTTCTTCCAAAGTCATTTTTACTTTGATGCGCAGGTTACTTCCTTTGGCTCTGCGTTGACCACCGCCACCGCCGAATCCACCGAATCCGCCACCGAAAGCGCTTCCGAAAATATCACCGAACTGACTGAAAATATCATCCATGTTCATATGATGACCGCCACCGAAACCTCCTGCACCGTCAAATGCAGCATGACCATACTGATCGTAACGTGCACGTTTATTGGCGTCGCTTAAAATCTCATAAGCTTCAGCTGCTTCCTTAAACTTTTCCTCAGCTGCTTTATCGCCCGGATTTTTATCAGGATGGAACTCAATCGCTTTTTTGCGGTAACCTTTTTTGATTTCAGCTTCAGTAGCTCCTTTGCTAACACCTAATATTTCGTAATAATCTTTTTTGCTCATAATATCTTAAAATTCCAAATTCCAATCTCAAAAACTCAAAATTCCTTTTCTTTTGGATCTTGGTTTTGGGATTAGTTATTTTTAGTTTCCTATTACCACTTTTGGGAAACGGATGATTTTGTCTCCTAACTTGTATCCTTTTTCCACTACATCAACGATTTTACCTTTCAAATCGTCACCTGCCGGAATTTGTGTAATTGCTTCTGCAAAATCAGCGTTAAACACATCGCCAACATTGATATCAACCAACTCCAATCCTTTGGAAATCAATGTTGATTTCAGTTTTTCCTGGATTAATTCAACTCCCTTCACCAATGCCTCATCTTCAGATTTAGAGATTTGTGACCATGCTCTGTCAAAATCGTCCAAAACCGGTAACATTGCCTGTAAAACTTCCTGTCCGGCAGTTTTGAAAAGCTCAATACGTTCTTTTGAAGTACGTTTCTTGTAATTTTCAAACTCTGCAAATAAACGCAAAAATTTATCTTTTTCAGCTGCTAATTCTTCCTGTAATTTTTCTTCAGCTGTCATTTCAGGATTAGTAATCTCTTGATTAGCAGAAACTTTTTCATTTTCCAATGCCTCTTTCTCGATATTTTCAGTTCCTTCTTGGCTCATATCTATTGATTCTTTTTTAACAATTATAATTCTTGTTTTCTGATTGCAAAAGTACTGCCAAAGCTTTAAAAATGCCAAATTGTCATTACTATTTTTATCAAATTCTTGTGAAGACCGATTAACTTGACTAACTTAGTGACAATAAATCTGTTGCAAGAATTTTTCAACCTCAAAAAAACACAACTATGAAAAAATTTTTTTTAAGCCTCGTTTTAATTTCGCTAATCACACTCAATTCCTGTAAAAAAGAAAAGACTGAAGAACAAAACAACACTGCCGTCGAAAGCAAAATAACCGCTGACGGAATTAAGTATACTATTGATTTGAACAATTCGATTGTAAACTGGTCAGGTTCAAAACCAACCGGAAAACATACCGGAACGATTAAATTCAAGGAAGGTTTTGTCACTGTTAAAGACACAGCCATTACTTCAGGAAGATTTTTTATTGACATGAACACTATTACAGTAACCGATTTAAAACCCGAAGAAGGAAAAGCAGATTTAGAAAACCACTTAAAAGGAACAGCAGAAAAAGACAAAAAGGATCATTTTTTCAATGTAAAAAAATACCCGACTTCTGATATCAAAATCACAAAAGTTGTTGAAAAGGATGGAAAGACACACATCTATGGTAACTTATCAATTAAAGGAGTAACCAAAGCAGTTAATTTCCCTGCCAAAATAAGCATAACTGAAAACGAAGTAATTATCAACAGTGAAAAATTGGTTTTAAACCGAACCTATTTTAATGTAAATTATGCCTCAAAATCACTTTTTGCCGATTTAAAAGACAAATTCATCAATGATGAAATCGAAATACAGGTTGATGTGAAATGCCATAAATAAAAAAAGCGCCTCAGGCGCTTTTTTTATTATTATTTATGAAACAGATTCTTTAAAGCAAAATCAAGGTCTTCAAACTGAAAATCAAATCCTGCATTTTGAATTTTGTTAGAACTGACTTTCTGACTTTCAAGCAGCAATGTATGCATTTCCCCAAGTATCAATTTTAAAAAGAATTTAGGAACATTGGGCAATAAAACCGGAACATCCAAAACTTGCGCTATTTCTCTGACTAACTGAGCATTGCTCACCGGATTAGGTGCAACCGCATTAAAAACCCCTGACAACTGGTTTTCCAAAGCGAATAAGAAAATTTCAGACAAATCCTTAATATGAATCCAAGACTGCCATTGCTTCCCTGATCCAAATGCCGATCCAAATCCCATGCTTATTGGCTTACTCATTTTAGGCAATGCACCTCCCTGAGCAGACAAAACCAAACCGATACGTATTTTACAGACTTTAATACCCAGTCTTTCAATTTGAGAAGCAGCATCTTCCCATTTTATCACAACATTTGACAAAAATGAATTTTCAAAACCTGTAAAATCTTCCGAATAAGTAACATCGGAATTACTGGGATACACACCTATCGCTGAAGCAGTAATAAAATGTTTAACCTGATTGGGATTGTTTTTCAGTGCGTTGTAAAGAAGATTAATGGCATTCGTACGACTTTCAACTATTTCTTCTTTATATTG
The DNA here is from genome assembly GCF_023634845.1 of Flavobacterium amniphilum. Lineage (GTDB taxonomy): Bacteria > Bacteroidota > Bacteroidia > Flavobacteriales > Flavobacteriaceae > Flavobacterium > Flavobacterium amniphilum. The sequence goes on from NZ_JAMLJL010000004.1 coordinate 32,273, forward strand.
CGATGTCCAGCGTTCCGAAATATTGGCGCCGGCTAAATTAATAACGGTTTCGACATCAATGAAGCAGTTTTCATCTATAATCCCTTCGGTGGGATTCCAGTAATAACCACGATAATTAGGCTGATGCTGGATTTTATCCTGAGATGTGGTCAGATAATTCACCTTTAAGCCATTTTTCAATAGCAATTCGGTAATTTCATTTCCTACTAATCCTGTCGCTCCTGTAATTAAAACCCGCATGTGTGAATTTTATTTCAAAATTACGACAGGAAATTCTTAACTAAATATTAATTGTAAGGATTTTAACTTTTGCTTTCTTACTTTTTAATCCGGATTGTCCATTCAAATTCCAATACAGAAACTTGGTCGCCTTTTTCATCAATTCCTATGGATTTCATCCAGAAAGTCTGCCCTTCACCTGTGTCAATTGTTTTTTGGATTGCATCAGTAATCAAATGTCCATCAGTACAGGTAAATGTTAAACGCCCGGTTGCTTTTTTAGTAAAAGTTGCTTTGTTGTTCGCCACCAACATGGAAATATTCTGTTTACTCTTCTTAATATGCAACATTACTAATGCACCGGTAGACAATTCTGCCGCCATGGCCTGAACTGCAAAATACATCGAATTAAATGGATTTTGATTAAACCACCTGTGCTTTACAGATACCACACATTGGTTTTCATTGATCACTTTTGTCCGTACACCACACCAAAAAGCGGATGGTAGTTTAAAAAATAGGAAAGTATTTAATTTCGACGGTGTAAATTCCATAACATTAGATTTTTCGCTAATCTACAAAAAAATACTATGCATGCCTAATATTTTTAATTGTTAATATTTTGTTAAATTACACTACTTTGTTTTACATAATACCTTTTTTTAGATTTATCTTTGCATAAGAAATTAATAGTCTAAAGAAAGTATTATTGAGTTTCAATCATCAATCAAACGAATAGTAAACAAAATCATCAATTCAAAAAACAACGTCATGGAAGCATTAACAGTAAGAAACAACGAGAAAAATTTTGCAACACTTATCCATTTAAGTGCTTTAACAAAATACTTCATCCCTTTTGGAAATTTCATTTTACCAATCGTATTATGGGGAAGTAAAAAAGGAACATCAGAATTTATTGACCACAACGGAAAGCAAGCCATCAACTTTCAATTAAGCATGCTAACCTATTCATTAATTCTTTTGATAATTTCTGTACCGTCATTCATTTATGGATTAGTAAACAACGTAAATCTGGATGATAATAACAACGGAAGAGAAATCATCAGAAACATTGCAGAAGGAAACTTATCGAATGTAATCTTTATAGGTGTGGTTGCCGCTCTTATATATGGAATAATGAAAGTGGCCGAATTTTTCATCATCATCTATGAATCAATAAAAGCGAATAACGGCGAACAGGTTCAGTATCCGTTCACAATCAATTATTTGAAATAAAAATCAATCATCATCAATCATCATCAATCATCATCAATCATCATCAATCATCATCAATCAAAAAATGAACAGTTTAACAAAAAAATGAAATCCTATGAACATTGAGAACACAAAAGCTCAGATGCGTAAAGGAGTTTTAGAATTCTGCATCTTATCTGTTTTAAAAGAAAAAGACGCATATACCTCTGAAATACTTGACACACTGAAAAACGCAAAGTTGCTGGTAGTTGAAGGAACTGTGTATCCACTACTAACAAGATTAAAAAATGACGGACTTTTAACGTACCGTTGGGAAGAATCAACTTCGGGACCACCAAGAAAATATTATGGTTTAACCGAAGAAGGACAAGAATTTTTAAAAGAATTAAGCATAACCTGGAACGAACTTGCAGGTGCAGTAAACACAATAACTATACAAAACTAACGAGCCATGAATAAGACAGTAAATATGAATTTAGGTGGTTATTTCTTTCACATTGACGAAGACGCCTATCAAAAATTGAATCGCTACTTCGATGCCATCAAAAGATCTTTATCTGATGAAGCACGCGACGAAATCATGAGCGATATTGAAAGTAGAATTTCGGAACTGTTTTCAGAAAAACTGCAGAACAATAAACAAGTGCTTAGTTTAAGTGATGTAGACGATGTTATTGCAATCATGGGACAACCCGAAGATTACAAAATAGAAGATGAAAACAACGGAAACCAGGCAAATTATGCTTATTCAGGAACCGGACGCAGCAAAAAACTATACCGTGACAAAGATACCGGTATCGTTGCCGGGGTTTGTTCAGGTTTAGGACATTATTTCGGAGTAGATCCGGTTTGGATCAGAATCATCCTTGTATTATTGGTTTTTGCTGGTTTCGGAACAGGAATATTAGCTTATATCATCCTTTGGGCGGTTACTCCTGAAGCGGTAACAACAAGTGAAAAATTAGAAATGACAGGCGAACCGATTACTATTTCAAATATCGAGAAAAAAGTAAAGGAAGAATTTGAAGGCGTTTCTGAAAAATTTAAAAACGCCGACTATGGCCAAATGGGAAGCCATGTTAAAACAGGAGCCCAAAAGGTTGGAAGCTCAATCGGTGATATTCTTGTAACATTGATGAAAGTTTTCGCTAAAGCCGTAGGTGCTTTTATAGTATTGATTTCATCAGTAACAATCATCTCACTTTTAATCAGCTTATTCACATTAAGATCAACATCTTTTTCTGATGTGCCTTGGATTGAATATTTCAACTCATTCAATTACACTGACACTTCATTGTGGTTCATCGCTTTAATGTTCTTCTTAGCTATCGGAATTCCTTTCTTCTTCTTGTTATTACTTGGATTAAAAATTTTGGTAAACAACCTGAAATCAATCGGAAACATTGCTAAATACACTTTATTGGGAGTGTGGATCGTAGCCGTTGGAATCATCATCACTTTATCTGTAAGAACTGCAAGTGAAGTGGCATTTGATAACAAAGTTGTGGAAAAAGCCGTAATCAACATTACTCCGGCAGACACTTTGAAAGTTAAATTCGTACACAACGATTTTTACACAAAAGATATCAACCACAGAGATGAATTCAGATTAGTGGAAGATCAGGCAGGTCAGGAAAGTATTTACTCAAATGATGTAGATTTTGAAATAATGCCAACAGATGAAAAACAACCTTACGTTCAAATCGAGAAAAATGCTAACGGAAGTTCTTTCAGCGAAGCAAAAAAGAAAGCTGAAAAAATCAGATACAACTTCAAAATTGAAGGAAATCAGTTAATCTTAGACAACTATTTCTTAACTGAAGCAAAAAGCAAATACCGCGGCCAGGAAGTTACCATCTATCTTTATGTACCAAAAGGAACTTATTTGAAATTAGACGAGTCTGTTCAGGATTATGACGTATCTGATAACGATTTCTTTAACTTACACTACAGCTCTGACGATTATGTTTACAAAGTGGAAGAAGAAAAAGTAAAATGCTTAAACTGTCCGGCTGACGAAGACGAATGGGACGATACAGACCAAGAACACAAAATAATAATTGATGAAGATGGTGTAACCATTGAAAAAGATACAGTTATCTCTAATTCTAAAGAAATCAAGGAATTGAAAATCAACGAAGACGGTATCATCATCAAAACCAAATAAAAACCATGAAAGCATCAATCATCACATCAATAACAATCGGTCTAATCAGCCAACTGGGGTTTTCCCAAACTATTGACAAGCAAAAGCTGGATACTTATTTCAGCCAACTCGAATCAAATAATAAATTCATGGGAAGTGTTGCAGTGTCCCAAAACGGGACACTGCTTTACACCAAATCCATCGGATATACAGATGTAGAAAAAGCAGTAAAATCAAACGCAGATTCAAAGTTCAGAATTGGTTCAATTTCAAAAATGTTTACTTCGGTACTAATTTTAAAAGCAGCCGAAGAAAACAAAATCAGTCTTAACCAAACCATCGACAAGTATTTTCCGGCTATCACAAATGCCAATAAAATCACAATTACCAATTTATTATCACATCGTAGCGGAATTCACAATTTTACCAGTGACGAAACGTATCTGACGTGGAATACAAAACCAAAAACAAGAGAAGAATTGGTAGATTTAATCACTAAAGGCGGAAGTGATTTTGAACCGGACAGCAAATCAAGTTACAGTAACTCCAACTTTGTTTTATTGACTGTCATTTTGGAAAAAATGTACAACAAACCATACGCAAAGTTATTGGAAACAAAAATCATTCAGCCGTTGGGTTTAAAAAATACATTCTTCGGTGGAGCAATTGACACAAAGAAAAATGAGGCTAATTCATATGACTTTGAAAACAAATGGAACAAAGAAACTGAAACTGATATGTCAATTCCATTGGGAGCCGGTGCAATCGTTTCGACTCCGTCAGATTTAACAAAATTCGGTGAAGCACTTTTCAACGGAAAATTGATTTCAGCGCAAAGTCTGGAGGAAATGAAAACTTTAAGAGACAAATACGGCTTAGGTTTGTTTAGCATTCCTTTACTTGAGAAAAAAGGTTACGGTCACTCAGGAAGTATTGATGGTTTCAAGTCACATTTAACGTATTTTCCTGATGAAAAAATTACTGTGGCTATTACTTCAAATGGTGAAAATTACGACAGTAAAAATATTGTGACCACTTTAACAAAAGCTGCTTATAAACAGGAATTTGAAGTTCCGGATTTTAAAGCCTACAAAGTAGAATCAAAAGATTTAGATCAATATTTAGGAACATATGCTACAACTGAAATTCCTTTAAAACTGACAATAACAAAAGAAGGAACTGTATTATTTGCTCAGGGAACCGGACAACCTTCATTTCCGCTTGACGCCACAGGTAAACACAAATTTACTTTTGACAAAGTTGGAGTTGTGATGGAATTCAACCCGGAAACCAAAACATTATTACTAATACAAAGAGGAAAAGAACTAAAATTCACAAAAGAATAATAAATGAAAATCATCAATCAAATCAATCAATCAATTTCTTTATTTATCTTATTTTCAGGGATGACGGTATTGGCTCAGGAAAACATCAAAATAACACACAAACCTGAACAGCCATTAATCGAAAAAGTTAATAATTTACAAGTAGCCAACTTCGATTTCATTATTGAAAACACATCAAAGGATACTTTAAAATTAACTAAACTGGAAGTACGTCATTTTGACCAAAACAATGTGTTGGTACAGCAAAAATTCTTAGACAATAACGGAACAGCTCCAAGTATAAAAACCATTCCTTCAACCGAATGGAACGGAGTTTCGAGAAAATTAATCTTCAATCCGTTCCCGGAACTGAATGAAGTTACAACCCGACTGGAATACATCTTTACGTTCAATGACTCTATCGAAATCAAACAAACCATAAACCCTAAGGCATACAATCAAACCAAAGATTTCATCTTACCATTAAAAGAGAAACTACTGGTTTACGACGGTCACGATTTCAATTCGCATCACCGCCGTTTTGATTACGAGTTCGATTTCATTAAACAATTGGGGTTTTCAGCTAATTTCATGCGTTATGCTTATGATTTTGCAATTGTAAACAACGAAAACAAGCAGTTTACCGGTAAAGGAGAAAACAATTCGGATTGGTTTGGTTTTGGCAAAGAAGTAATTGCTGTTGCCGATGGTGAAGTAATTGCAGTTGAAACATTACAGGCCGATGACAAAAATTTTGATGTTCCTTCCCTTAAAAACAATCCGTTAGCGCTTTACGGAAATTATGTGGTAATCAAACACACTGACAATGTTTTAAGCATGTATGCACATCTGAAAAACAAAAGTTCAGAGCATTTAAAACCGGGAACAAAAGTGAAACAAGGACACAAAATAGGACAAATCGGAACATCGGGAAGTTCATTCTTTCCACACCTTCATTTTGAAGTCCGAAACGGTATAACGCATCAAGCAGAGGGAATTCCGTCATATTTCAACAATTATTCACTATTTTTAGGCTCAACAAAAAAAGAAATAAAAAAAGGAACAGTAAACACTGGGGACATTTTACAATCTAAATAAAAAACAAACTAATAAACTGATTATGATAAAATTAATGATTCACGTAGTAAAAATAGTAATTGCAACCGTAATTGCTCTGTTATTCGGATCGTGCAAATTTGACGCAAGTGATTTGGGTAAAAGTATCACAGGAAGTGGTAATGTGGTATCAAAAGACAGAAATATAAGCGACTTTACAAAAGTCGAAGTAGAAAAAGGACTGGATTGCGAAATCGTACAATCCAAAACATTCAGGGTTGTTGTCGAAGCCGATGACAACTTACAGGAAGGCATCGTTACCCAGGCATTGAACGGAACATTGACCATTACATCGAAATACAACCGTTATAAAAATGTAAAAGCAAAAACAGTAAAGGTTTTCATGCCAATAATTGAAGTTCTTGAAACAACCAGTGGATCAAGTTTAAAAACAATCGGAGTTATTAAAGCTAACAATATCCATTTGAAATCAAGCAGCGGAAGCTCCCTTGATGCCGAAGTAGAATCTGAAAAAGTAACATTGGAATCTACAAGCGGAAGTGACCTAAATGCTTCAGGAAAAGCAATTTCATTGATTACATTATCTTCAAGCGGTAGTTCTATCGACGCTAAAAAACTATTGGCAAATGATGTAAATTCACAATCGTCAAGTGGAAGCAGCACTGATGTAAATCCAATCTTAAAGTTAAATGCACAGGCTTCGGGCGGTTCAAGCATTGAATATTTCAATACCCCAAAACAAATCTCAAAACAGATTTCATCAGGAGGAAGTGTTTCAGCCGACTAAAAAACATACAATATTTCATTTCACAAAAATCATTCGCATCACGCGGATGATTTTTTTATATTTGTGCTAGACAAAAGAATTTGAAGAACAAATAAAACATATATACCCAATGAAAAAAATTACTTTTTTAGCATTAGCCCTACTTTGGACTACACTAACATTTGCACAGAAAAAGGAGAAAGTAAAAGGAACCAAACTGGTGACTGTTGAAAAAAGTGACATTGGGAATTTCGACCAACTTGAAATTGAAGACAATGTGGAAGTTCTTTTAATCAAAGGAGACAGAAACGCCATCGAGGTTGAAGCCGATGATAATTTACACGCAACCATCAACAAACAAATTTACGGAAGCACATTGCGCATCAATACAAACAAAGAAGTTTCTTCATTTAAAAAATTTGAAATCCGCGTATTTTACAATGACAGTTTAAAATTAATTTCGGTAAAACATGAAGCCAAATTAAACTGCATGCAGGAATTGAAATTACCTTCAATAACCATTAAAACATACGATTATTCAAAATCGTTCCTGAATGTCAGTTCGCCTAACTTTGCCATTATTGCAACCGATAAGTCAAAAGTTGAATTGAACCTGAAAGGAGGAGACGATTCTTCTATCGAAATGAATAAAAATGCTGAAATCAAAGCACTCATTTCTTCCAATAAGGTAAAACTGGATATGTACCAGAAAGCAGAAGCCAATATTGAAGGAGACGCCAGTGATATGAAGATGCGTTTGGACAACAACAGTAAATTCATCGGTAAAAACTTAACGGCTAAAACCTTAATGATAACTGCCGAAAGTTATTCAAATGCTCAGGTACGCGCTAAAGACAATCTATCCATATCGGCTTCAGGAAAATCCGAAGTCTACATTTTTGGTGATCCGAAAATAGAAGTTAAAAAGTTCGCTGAAGACGCTACCTTGTACAAGAAATCAAAATAATACCCATAAAAAAACCAGCTTGAAAGCTGGTTTTTTTTATCTATAACCTAAAATTATCAATGACCTTTAGCAGCTAAATATCTTTCAGCATCCAAAGCAGCCATACATCCCGTTCCTGCAGCAGTAATCGCCTGACGGTATACATGATCAGCAGCATCACCTCCCACAAATACACCCGGAACATTGGTTTTTGCCGTACCCGGTTCGTTAACGATATATCCGGTTTCATCTAATGTAAGGTAATCTTTAAAAATATCTGTGTTTGGTTTATGACCGATAGCCACAAAGAAACCGGTTGCAGGAATATCAATCAATTCACCTGTTGCTTTATTTTTGGCACGCACTCCTGTTACAACGTTCCCGTCTCCTAAAACTTCTTCAGTTTCAGTGTGCATCAAAATTTCAATGTTTTCTGTTTTACGAACACGGTCTTCCATGATTTTTGAAGCTCTGAATTGCTCACTACGAACAAGCATTGTCACTTTTTTACACATTTTAGCTAAATAATGTGCTTCTTCACAGGCACTGTCTCCTGCTCCAACGATCACTACCTCCTGGTTTCTGTAAAAGAATCCGTCACATACTGCACAGGCAGAAACACCTCCACCCATATTCAGGTAATGTTGTTCAGAAGGCAATCCTAAATATTTTGCCGATGCACCTGTAGAAATAATTACTGTTTCACAGTGCAATTCAATTGAATCATTAATCCATACTTTATGGATATCACCCGAAAAATCAACTTTTGTAGCCCAACCGTCACGTACATCTGTTCCGAAACGCTTTGCCTGCGCTTCTAATTGCACCATCATTTCCGGACCGGTAACTCCGTCAGGATAACCCGGAAAGTTTTCCACTTCATTTGTTGTTGTTAATTGTCCGCCCGGTTGTGTTCCTTGGTATAAAACCGGATTCATACTGGCTCTGGCTGCGTAAATTGCTGCAGTATACCCTGCAGGTCCAGAACCTATAATAAGACATTTTATCTTTTCAATTGAGTTTGACATAACATGTAATTTTTGTGGGTCAAAAATACTTAATTTATAACCGAAAAACCGAAACCAGGATTACACTTTTCAATAGTTTTATAAACAATTTTGATAATCCCTTCAAAAAAAAATTAAAAACACTTTTTTTACTAAAAAAACTTCTTATATTTGCACCCGCTTTCGGGGTGTAGCGTAGCCCGGTCATCGCGCCTGGTTTGGGACCAGGAGGTCGCAGGTTCGAATCCTGCCACCCCGACGAAAGTAAATCCTCTTTGTTCTGCAAAGAGGATTTTTTTATTTAAAAAATACCTGAACCCGTTCAAAGGTATTTTTAAATAAAAAAAGACTGCGGGTTTGCAAAACCAGTTAAGGATTTACTTTCAGCAACAAACCCAAAATCAGGATATCTAATCCTGCTCTCTCAATTCAAAATATTCTTAAATAAAAAAACGACGGTTTTGCAAAAACCGGAAAGGCTTTACTTTCAGCAACAAACCCCTAATCAAGATATCCAATCCTGCTTTTACAACCCAAAACATTTCCAGATAAAAAAGCCGACGGCTTTGTAAAAACCGAAAAGGATTTACTTTCAGGAGCAAATCTCTTTCAGAATATCTAATCCTGCCTTAACTCTCAAAAAATATCCACGAGCAAAAAGGCTGTAGATTTAAAACCCAGTTATGGATTTACTTCCTGAAGCAAAGCCACAATTTATTCTCATCCATTCCAAAATATCACTCAAAAGAATAAAGCAAAAAAGCATCAATAGCGATCTCAGGATTCATAACTCTGCTTTCTTCGGCAAAAAACTGTTCAAAACAGCAAACTTTTCCGGCTTTTGAATACTTCTCAAAAAACATTACGGCAAACAAAAATATCTCTAAAATAATTTCCTATTTTTGCCATTTAGATTCAACAAAATTCATATGTTAATTATTGGTATTGCAGGGGGCACGGGCTCAGGAAAAACAACGGTTGTTCATCAAATTATGAATGAACTGCCAGAAACTGAAGTAGGGATTATTTCACAGGATCATTATTACAAGGAGACCAGTGATTTATCTTTGGAAGAACGTACAAAAATTAATTTTGACCATCCCCGCTCAATAGATTTTGAACTTTTAGTACAACACTTAAAAGACTTAAAAAACGAAAAAGCTATTGACCAACCGGTGTATTCTTTCGTAAAACACAACCGTACTGGTGACACTATCCATACTTTACCAAGAAAAGTAATGATCGTGGAAGGCATTCTGATCCTGACTAATCCTGAATTGAGGGAGATGTTTGATATCAAAATTTACGTACATGCCGATTCAGATGAAAGACTGATCAGAAGATTAAAACGTGATATCGCAGAACGCGGACGTGATATGGAAGAAGTTTTAAACCGTTACCAAACTACTTTAAAGCCAATGCATGAGCAATTCATTGAACCTACAAAAGCATACGCAGATATCATCATCCCCAACGACAAATACAATACGGTTGCAATCGACGTGGTACGTGCGGTTATCAATCAGAAAATAGCTTAACTTTATGAAAGAAAGAGTCACTAACTTTTTAGCAGAACATAACTGGCTGAAATTTTTGGGAAATAAATATTTCCTGGTGACTTTATTTTTTATCATCTGGATGTTGTTCCTTGACAACTATTCTTATCTGGATCACCGGATCTTAAATAAAGACATTGAAGAATTAAAGGACAACAAAGCTTATTATCAGGATGAAATCAGAAAGGACAAAGAGCAGATTAAAAAGCTAAAAAGTCCGAACGAAATTGAAAAATATGCGCGTGAAAAATATTATATGAAGCGCGAAAAAGAAGATATTTACATAATAGAATTTGAAGGGGATTCCATCGAGGAAGCCCAATAAAAAACATACAAAACCGACGCAGTTCAGGGATTGTATTTGGAATTTCAAGTCATGAAAGAAAAACTATTCAACGAATTCAGTGCCGTTTCATCCAAACAATGGAAACAACAGATCCAATATGAACTGAAAGGTGCTGATTACAACGAAACACTGGTTTGGGAAAGTCCGGAAGGAATCAAGGTAAAACCATTTTACCACCGTGATGAGGATAATATCATCAAAACATCTTCAAACCAAAACCATGCCTTCAAAATTGTTCAGAATATTTTTGTCTTTGACTTGGAGAAATCCATTAAGAAAGCAAACAATTCGTTAAGCCGTGGAGCAGAAAGCATCCGTTTCACAATTGAAAACGATTCGGTTGACATTCAAAAGCTACTTGGCGAAATTGACATCAAAAATCACACAGTTTATCTTAATCTTAAATTTCTTTCGGCTGAATTTCTTAAAAAAGTAAATCAGATTGCCAAAGAAAAAGACACACTGATGTATTGTTTGATTGATCCGATACATCAATTGGCTTTTGACGGAAATTGGTACAAAGCTGAAGAAAAAGACAATTTCGAATCACTTTCGTCACTAATTACCGGATGTCAAAACATAAGTTTTATCAACATTAATAGTTCTTTATACCAAAATGCAGGTGCGAACATGGTTCAGCAATTGGCTTATACGCTGGCGCATGCAAATGAATATTTCAACACAATAGAGAATTACACCCAACCTATTACGATTGAAGTTGCCGTAGGAACCAATTACTTTTTCGAAATAGCCAAAATCAGGGCATTGCGTCAATTATTCAAAACCTTGGCATCCGAATACAATTTTACAGGAGAACTTCATATAATCGCCACTCCTACCCGACGCAACAAAACGTTATATGATTACAACGTAAACATGCTCCGTACCACAACCGAGTGCATGAGTGCCATTTTAGGAGGTGCCGATGCCGTTGCAAATCTGGCTTATGATGCACTTTACCACAAAGACAACGAATTCGGAGACAGGATTTCAAGAAATCAATTATTGGTTTTAAAACACGAAAGCTATTTTGATATCGTACAAAATGCTTCGGACGGAGCTTACTATATCGAAAACCTGACTTCCCAATTAGCTGAAAAAGCATTAATTCTGTTCAAAGACATTGAAGCGAATGGCGGTTTGCTAAAACAACTGAAAGAAGGAACCATCCAAAAGAAAATACAGGAAAGCGCACAAAAAGAACAGGAATTATTCGATTCCGGAAAGGAAATTTTATTGGGAACCAACAAATATCCTAACAAAAACGATCATATGTCAGGTGATTTGGAATTGTATCCTTTCGTAAAAATCAATCCGAGAAAAACATTAATCACACCGGTAATCGAAAAACGATTAGCGGAAAAAATGGAGCAGGAAAGACTTGCTTCGGAAAACCAATAAACAACCAACCATGAAAAAACTACTGTCACTTGCCTTACTATTGCTTTCACTAACGGTTTTTAGCCAAACCAGAAAACTGGAAGCCACGCACAAAGAAAACGGAAAAGCATTTACGTTCACTGAAGGCCAAAGAGTAAAAGTAACCACGAGTGACCGTAAAAAATTAGTGGGGGTTTTAGTGATAAAAGATGCTCAGACACTTAATATTGAGGACACCGACATTAAAATTGAAAACTTAAGCAGTATCAAATTCTTTCCTAAAAAAGGACGTACTGCCAAAAACATTTTATTCGGGGTTGGTGCCGCTTTATTAGCGACATCCGGAGTTTTGGCAGCCGATAACAACGGAGCTGCCTTTACAACATTTGCAGGAGGAACCACTTCAATTGTTGTAGGTGCATTGGTTAACAACAAACATAAAACACTGATTCACCGTCATTATTTATATAAGATTGTAGAATAGTAATGAGAAAAAACATTCAACATATTACTTTGGAAAATTCCAAAGATCAAACTTCAAATTCCAACAATCAGGACCTAAACTTTCTGACTGCAGAAGGCATTGAAGTTAAACCGAATTATTCTGAAGCTGATTTAGAAGGTTTGGAACATTTGGATTTCGGAGCAGGATTTGCACCAAATTTACGAGGCCCATACGCTACCATGTACGTACGCCGTCCCTGGACCATCCGTCAGTATGCCGGTTTCTCGACCGCTGAAGAAAGTAATGCTTTTTACCGCCGTAATCTGGCTGCCGGACAAAAAGGTTTATCGGTTGCTTTCGACTTAGCCACGCACCGCGGTTACGATTCAGATCACGAAAGAGTTGTGGGTGACGTAGGAAAAGCCGGAGTGGCAATCGATTCGGTTGAGGATATGAAAATCCTTTTTGACCAAATCCCTTTAGGCGAAATGTCAGTTTCGATGACCATGAACGGTGCCGTTTTACCCATCATGGCCTTTTATATTGTTGCTGCCGAAGAACAGGGAGTAGCACCCGGTTTATTATCGGGAACCATCCAAAATGACATTCTGAAGGAGTTCATGGTGCGTAATACTTATATTTATCCGCCAACACCTTCCATGAAAATCATTGCTGATATTTTTGAATACACCAGTAATTTCATGCCAAAGTTCAACTCGATTTCCATTTCAGGTTACCATATGCAGGAAGCCGGTGCCACAGCCGATATTGAATTAGCTTACACCCTTGCCGACGGTTTGGAATACATCCGTACCGGATTAGCAGCGGGGATGGATGTTGATACTTTTGCTCCAAGACTTTCGTTCTTCTGGGCGATTGGAATGAACCATTTCATGGAGATTGCCAAAATGAGAGCCGGACGTATGCTTTGGGCCAAACTATTGAAACAGTTTGAACCGAAAGATGAAAAATCATTAGCATTGCGTACCCACTGTCAAACATCTGGATGGAGTTTAACCGAGCAGGATCCGTTCAATAATGTAGCACGAACTGCCATTGAAGCGACAGCTGCAGCATTTGGGGGAACCCAATCATTACATACTAATGCTTTGGACGAGGCCATTGCCTTACCTACCGACTTCTCAGCACGTATTGCCCGTAATACCCAAATCTTCTTACAGGAAGAAACCAAAATCTGCAAAACGGTTGACCCTTGGGCCGGTAGTTATTATGTAGAAAGCTTAACAGCCGAAATCGCTGAAAAAGCTTGGGCTCTAATTGAAGAAGTGGAAGCATTGGGTGGTATGACCAAAGCTATTGAAGCCGGAATTCCGAAACTAAGAATTGAAGAAGCGGCAGCAAGAAAACAAGCCCGTATTGACAGTGGACAAGACATTATTGTAGGGGTGAACAAATACCGATTGGAGAAAGAAGATCCGTTGCATATTTTAGAAGTAGACAACCAAACCGTACGTAAACAACAAATCGAACGTTTGGATAACATAAAAGCATCCCGTGACAATGCCAAAGTACAGGAGTGTTTAGCCAAGCTGACCGCCTGTGCCAAAGGTGAAGCCGGGAACTTATTGGATTTAGCAGTAAATGCCGCACGTAACAGAGCCACTTTAGGTGAGATCAGTGATGCATTGGAAACTGTTTTCGGGAGATACAAAGCACAAATCAGAAGTTTTAGCGGCGTGTACAGTAAAGAAATCAAGAATGACGAAAGCTTTGAAAAAGCAAAACAATTAGCAGACGAGTTTGCTAAGAAAGAAGGACGACGTCCCCGTATCATGATTGCCAAAATGGGTCAGGACGGACATGACCGTGGCGCCAAAGTAGTGGCTACCGGTTATGCCGACGTAGGATTCGACGTAGACATTGGGCCCTTGTTCCAGACGCCTGCCGAAGCAGCCAAACAAGCGGTAGAAAACGACGTACACATTTTAGGTGTATCTTCATTAGCAGCCGGACACAAAACATTGGTACCGCAAGTGATTGAAGAACTTAAGAAATATGGCCGTGAAGACATCATGGTGATTGTGGGCGGTGTAATCCCGGCGCAGGATTACCAGTATTTATTCGATGCAGGAGCGGTAGCGGTTTTCGGACCGGGCACCAAGATCAGTGAAGCAGCCATTACTATTTTGAAAGTACTGATTGAAGATTAATTCAATACGATCATAAAATAAACAAAACCAGCCTTGAGGCTGGTTTTGTATTTAAAGTTAATTGGAAAATTCATTAGTAAACTCTTCCAGGATCATTTCGACATCGTCTTCATTATATTTTCGGGAGAAATGAACCGGAATAGCATTTTGAACATTGCATTTTTTCATAACCCGGGCCGATTCAAGTGAATAACTGTGGAAATTCTGTTGGGCCTGTTCTTTATCTTCCGCTTTATAAAAACTTTCTATATATACCGTATTGCAGTTTTCAAACACTTTTGTGATGGCTGCATGATTATCCTGATGAGCAGCATGATCCATAATAACCCCAAGACTATCTCCTTTTTTTATCTCCAGTAAATGGTACAGATCTTTAGCTTTGAATTCGTTGGCATCAATTTTAATTACGGTATCGTCCTGTTTAGCCATAAAGGCATTCTTCAGTTCATTTACCCAGGCACCTCCTTTAAAATCAGACTTATTAAGATCAATTTTTACGGTATCCCTTTCTTTAAAAAGATAAGCGACCGAACTCGTTTTATGATCCAACTGCACAAATTCAACCGTGAATTTATCATTACTGTATAAACAGTCGAGTTCCTTTGTAAGCGGTGTAATTTCCCATGAAGCCGGTTTTATTTCGGAGCAAACAATGGAATTATCTTCTTTAATTTCCCTAACCTCATATAGGATAGCATCATCACTGATCAAATTCCATTGATAAGCCTGTATTTTTGACTGGACTTGTTTAGTAATTCCGGCAGGTCCGCAGATAATTACCCTTCTTTGGATACCAATCTGGTGTCTTAAAATCGTATCAAAGTTGGCAAAATGATCAATATGTGTATGACTTATGAAAACAGCTTCGGTGTTTTGACATTCCTTTACTGTTAGTTCACTGGCATCCCCACACTCACAAATAAAATTATAGGAATAATTATCGGGTTTAATCAAGAGACAGATATCCTCTCCTCTTTTACTTTTTATTTCGGATGTAAACATTTTTCAAATCAATAATTAAATATTACAATCAGTCACTGTCCATAAATTGGCAGAAAAAATACTTTCCCACCCCCTTTTAAACAACTTCCGATAAGCCTTACAAATGTAATTTTTTATAGTTTCATATTAAACCTTCATATTCTTATATCCGGTCAGTACTTTTTATAAATTATTTCCTACAAAAAATACAACAAAAGCACTACTTTTGCATCTATTTTCAAAATATCAAACTAAACCTACATGAAAACTAAAATTACTCCCAGGTCAAATGCTTTATTCTTCGGTAAAGTATTCCAAATTACATTACTGCTTGTCACCTTTTCCGTAACCTCCCAGAAAGCCAGCCAACCTATTGAAAACATAGTAAAAGAAGGCCGGATAGAAGAAGAACGGTTTATCACCATCAACGGAATCGAGCAATGGGTAACCATCAAAGGCGAAAGATCCAAACCGGCCATATTATTCCTGCATGGCGGACCGGGAAGCCCTATCAGTCCGTATTCCCATATTTTATACGGACCATTGGAAAAAGATTTCATCATCATACAATGGGACCAAAGAGGCGCCGGGAGAACTTATGGACGTATAGCTCCGGCCGAATTAACCCCAGCCTATTTAAAAGCAAACCCTTTGACAGTTGACCAAATCACCAATGACGGGATTGCACTTACCGAATACCTGACCCAATACCTTGGCAAACAAAAAATAACACTATTCGGGACATCGTGGGGTTCTGTTCCGGGAGTAAGAATGGCGGCTAAACGTCCGGATTTATTTACTGCCTATGTGGGCCATTCCCAAGTTGTGAACGAAACAGGCAATGATGTTACGACCTATCTGAAAGTAACCGATATGGCACAGGAAGCAAATGATCAGGAATCGTTGGAAATCCTGAAAACAATTGGCCCACCCCCTTACAGTCAGGCGAAAAATACCGGTATATTTTACCGTGTTATCAAAAAATACGAAAGAAAAAATGCTGTTCCTGCCCCCGATTACTGGTTTATACTTGCCCCGGATTACGACAATAGCAAAGACAAACAAAACAGTGCCGACGGTGATGATTACTCTTTTGTCAATTTTGCAGGCGACAGCAAACTGGGCGTTCAACCGATGAGTGTTACCATTAACAATATTAGGGATTATACAGATTTCAAAATACCCGTTTATTTCATTCAGGGAGAAGAAGACATTTTAACTCCGGCAGAAAGTACCAAAACCTATTTTGAAAAAATCAGCGCACCTAAGAAAAAATATATTGAGCTGGCGAAAACAGCACACGGTTTTAATCAGGCTGTACTTGATGCCCAGTACCAACTCTTCAGAACCATCAACCGATAATACAAAATAAACAGTAAAACATTCAATATCAATACTTTTTAGTATATTAGGGGTTCTAAAATCAAAGACAACAAACTTAAAGCCCGGCCGTTTAACCTTTAAACGCGTCGGGTTTGTCTATTAAAATCAGCCGAAATCTTTATAGGCCACAAAAAAGTACTCAGTTCATAGAACAAAGTCCCTTCCGTATAAAACAAAGTCACCTACACATAAAACAAATTCCCTTCCATATAAAACAAAATCACCTATCCACAAAACAAAGTCACTTCCATATAAAACAAAGTCCCCTACCCATAAAACAAAGTCACTTCCATATAAAACAAATTCACCTACTCATAAAACAAAGTCCCTTCTGTATAAAACAAAGTCCCTTCCGCATAAAACAACTTAGGCAATAACAAAAGAAAAGAATCATAATGAACATAAAACCCGGTCAATTCCATGAGAGAACTGCCGGGCTTATTGATTTCAGCCACTCAACAACACAAGGCTGAAATTCAGTTTATAGTATCATTTAATCATTGTGCAACAGACCTTGGGGTATTCAATAGCGCTTTGGCCAAAATCCATACCCTCCTTATCCTTACCTGTACCCGTTTACTCGGTTTATAATTGGCACTATTAGTGAGCAAAACGCCGGACAGGATAACAAAAAGTCCCAGTAATTGGTTACTTCCGATTTGCTCATTAGCGATGAACCATCCCAACAAAACAGCCACAATCGGGTTGATATAAGTATGCGTACTCACCAAAACCGGATCTTTCACTCCGAGCAACCAGATGTAAGACATATAAGCCACAATTGACCCGAAGAAAATCAGGAAAGCGAGTCCGAACCAGGCACCGGAGGTCACTTCAGTCACCTCAAACGTCTGCCATTCCCCTTTCAACAAAGCGATGAAGAAACTCGCCACACCTGCCGCGATAAGTTGTTGCGCCGTATTCATGAAAGTGGGCTGGTTTGCCGGATTACGTTTCGAATACAAAGAACCCAACACCCAGGAAATTGAACTTAAGGTCAGTACACCAAAGGCTATGATACGCTGAGTGCCGTTTGCATTAAGATTTTCCGTAGACACACTTCCCTTCAGGAACAGAATCAAACCGATGAAACCGATAATTAACCCCAGGACAATTGGCACATTCGAGAAATAATGCTTCCAGTTTTTCTTATCCAAAGCCACAAACCAGAACGGTCCGGTTGCGATGGCGATAGCTGCTTCGGTCGAGGAAACATATTGTTCCCCCCACGCTACGAGTCCGCTCCCACCAGTTAAAATCAGAATTCCCACGATTGCATTCTTCCGCCAGTTAACAAAAGAATTCCCTTTATGTCCTTTGGAACGCTGCCATACAAACAAAATCAGCCCGGCGGTAAAGAACCGCAAACCTGAAAGTACAAAAGGCGGAAAACTATGCAATGCAATTGCTATGGCCAAAAAAGTAGATCCCCAGATTATGTAAATACTCGCAAAAGCGATGAGAACCTGTATTGTGAATTTAGTATTAGATATTGACATTTTTGATGATTTTAAGATTTAAAAAAAAGACCCTTTTCCATGGCGTTGAAAAAGGGTCTGTTTACAATTTGATTTAACTTGGTTACAGCATAATTTTCCAACAACAGCGCATTCGCATGATGCAAATACAATTATTCTTGACGATGTTTTTTTGAATTAAAGCTTTCATAACAGTTAAATTTAAGATTAAAAAAAAGAGCCGCTCAACAAATGAACGGCTCTTGGTGATATAAAATATACAATTATTTTCAGGCCGTTACATTCCACGAGATTTGCTTGCGACATACCATGTTGCATACACTATTCACGTTATTTAGGCTCTTGTTATTCATAATTCTTTGGCAAAGATAAAGTCATATTTTCAAGCTTTCCAAATAAAATTGCAAAAATTCTTACCCGTATACTGAAGATAATGCAACATTTCCCTTGTTATCCCTGATTAAAAAACGGAAAACACAATAAAAAAACACCAACGTTCCGGTTGGTGTTTTAGATATAAAAAGTTTAATTACATGCCCAATCCAGGGATTCAATTATGATGTATGACCGGGACATCCTGCCATTTTTTGGCCAGTTGTGTCATATTCGCTTTCATCAAATCTTCCGGGGTCATGGCGATTCTGAATTCGCAGTGCGCTTCAAAATTTAAAAACCAAGGTTCAGCAATGGCCGGGATAGCAGAAGCATCGGCTACCTCAACAATCATAACCGCACCACGGTTACCTTCCTGTTCTGAAAAATAAATACTTTCAGGCTTAATATCTTCCACAACCCTATTGAGAAGTTCACCGGCAACGCCATTTCGAACCAATGTATTGAAAGGTTCAATAGGCATGATAACATTAACTAACATTTTCATAGCAATTGATTTAGAATTAACTCCCAAAGGTACAAAATCAACACGGCATAACATATTGCAATCAACTAAATATCAACACATTAACAACTATAAAATTGTTACCAAAAAATCAAACACAAAACTGTATCAAATGTTAAATTTTTAAATTTTTAAAAAAAATCCATTGTCAATTCAAAATAACTTCTCAAGTTTGCAGTAACGAAAAAAGTAAGAAAAAAATGAAATTAATGATTTGCAATATGTGTTGTTCAGTGTGGAAGACTTCTGCAGGGAAACCTATTGCATAAATTTTAATTTTTAAAATATATCCAATTAACCTCTGCACACCGCAGGGGTTTTTTTATTCCCAAAACCAAACCAACCAAACTAAAAAAGAAAACCATTTAAATTCAATAATCATGTACACAACAGCAAACACCCGAATGAGTATTTCCATGATGAACACCTTGTGTTGCATTCGATGTTGCCGTTGCCAGAAGATACTGAAAACTTAGTCTAAGTTGATATACTTGTTTTTGTAGTCCTTCCGGTAACACACCTCCGGAGGGACTTTTTTTATGCAATGCATACCCCCTTAAAGTCTGGGGATTTTAAACTTTAATAATCAAAATTCGATAACATTTTTAAAAAACATATACCATGAGTACACAAAAATTTGCAACAAACGCTTTACACGCAGGACATGACGTAACTAAAAATGCAGGAACCAGAGCTGTCCCCATTTACCAAACCAGTTCGTATGTATTTAATAATTCGGAACATGCCGCCAATTTATTCGGATTGGCCGAAAGCGGATTCATTTACACCCGCTTGAACAACCCGACCAACGATATTTTGGAACAACGTCTGGCAAAACTCGAAGGCGGCGTTGGTGCAGTTGTTACCGCATCCGGAACCGCTGCGATTGCCACCACATTATTAACACTTTTAAAAGCAGGAGATCACATCGTTGCTTCCAACAGTTTATACGGCGGAACCTACAATCTTTTGAGCGTGACCCTACCGAGACTGGGTATCACCACTACCTTTGTTGATCCGTCAAAACCTGAGAACTTCACTAAAGCCACCAAAGAAAACACCCGTGTCTTTTTTGCAGAGAGCTTAGGTAATCCCAAGCTCGATGTATTAGACTTAAAAGCCATTTCCAAAGAAGCAAGAAACTTCAAAGTGCCTTTTATCGTTGACAATACCGTGGCCACACCTTATCTTTTAAATCCTATTCAATACGGAGCCGATATTGTAATCCATTCATTGACCAAATACATTACCGGAAACGGAACATCGCTTGGCGGAGTGATTATCGATGCCGGTAACTTTGACTGGAGCAACGGTAAATTCCCTGAATTCACAGAACCATCGGCGGGCTATCACGGATTGAAATACCATGAAGCCTTGGGGCCGATTGCTTTCATAGCCAAAGTACGCATCGAAGGGTTGAGGGATTTCGGCGCCGCATTAAGTCCGTTCAATGCTTTTCAAACCATTCAGGGATTGGAGACATTGGAAATCCGAATCAAGAAACATAGTGAGAATGCACTCGCTTTGGCCAAATGGTTACAGGCACAGGAAGAAGTGGCATGGGTAAATTATCCCGGATTAGCCACTTCGGATTATAAAAAACTGGCCGAAAAATACCTCCCGGAAGGACAAAGCGGTATTGTGACCTTTGGACTGAAAGGCGGCTATGAAGCAGCGAAGAAAGTAGCCGATGAAACCAAATTATTCTCACTGTTGGCCAATATCGGTGATACCAAATCACTGATTATCCATCCGGCCAGTACGACCCACCAACAATTATCCGAGACCGAGCAATTAACAACCGGAGTAACCAAAGACCTCATCCGCTTATCGGTGGGACTGGAAGATATTGAAGACCTGAAAGCCGATTTAAAAGAAGTGTTTGCTAACATCAAAACACCTCAATTGGCGTAAAAACATCAGGCAGCGGCTGGTTGAACTGTCTGATTTGATTTGGAAAAGGGAGACTGTGAAACCCCATCTCCCTGTTTCCATTTCTTCAACCAACATAATAAAAACAGAATAAATACTTATACTATGTCTGCGATCAGAATCAATATAGTGCTTTTCGGCATTGGGAATGTGGGAAGCAAATTAATCAGTCAAATACTGGAAAGCCAAAAGTTCTTTCTGGAAAAAAGAAACATAGAATTGCGTTTTCCAGTGATTACCAATTCGACTTTGGCCTTTTTTGAGAAAGACGGAATCGCCAACCAATGGGAAGCCGACTTCAGGAGATCAGCTTTTCCTTATACGTTTGGCGACATCATCAGTTATGTGCAGGAACAGCAGTTGGACAACCTTATTGCCATAGATGCGACCAACAGTGATACCTTGATTAAGAATTATATTTCTTTGGTCCAAAACGGATTCGACATTGTATCAGCCAATAAGAATGCCAATACCGTGCACATTGACTTTTACAAGGAACTCCGCCGCAACCTGAAAAAATTTGACAAAACATTTCATTACGGAGCATCAGTTTCGGGCGGATTACCCATACTCGATACCATCAGGGATTTATACTTATCCGGAGAAGAAATCACCAAAGTGAGGGGTGTGTTTTCGGAATCCTTAAGTTATATTTTCAATAGGTTTTCAAGGGAAGATGTTTCGTTTTCAACCTTATTGGAAGAGGCCGAAAAACTAAAATTGGCCCCGTCTGACTCGCGCTTGGATCTGGCAACAGCAGAAGTCGCTGAAAAAGTACTGATTCTCGCAAGAGAACTTGGTTTGGAGGCCGATTATACGGATGTGCGGATTAATTCCCTGCACTATCCGAATGCGAACCATCCGCAATTAAAGCCGGATTCAACCATTCAGAAAAAGCTATTGGACAGCTCGTATCAGGTAGCCAAGCTCAGCCAGTCGAGAAGCCGTGTTTTGCGGTACATTGGGGAGATTGATTTGAAAGAAAAAACAGTTGAAGCCAAGCTTGTATCAGAATCGGAAGTCACACCGATTGGACAACTGAACGGAGCTACTACCTTGGTTGAAATATATACCGGTTCAAATCCGGACAACCCTATCGTGATTCAGGGTTCGGGAACTGAAAGCAGCAGTATTGCCAGAAGTATTCTGAAAGATATTCTTAAAATCGCCGAACAAGTTAAGGTTAGGGAGGCGGTTTGGGCCTAAAAGCCTGTTTTTGTTTTTTATTTAGTAAAACCTGACTGGTTATGGGGACCGGTCAGGTTTTTAATTATTTATAGGTTTACCTTAGTTGGTTTCCACGGCAACATCCATAGCTTCCACTGCTTCGATGGCTTGTATAAAACGGATGGGTTTTACTTCTTCGAAGAAATCTATTTCTTTTGTATGCGGCAGGAAATCAGAAATAATCCTGACAATAAAGTCCTGCGGGTTCTTGAGGTACATAAAGGTGTAATCTTCCATGTTGACTACGGTTCCGGTGTTTAGATCGGTCGTTCGTACAAACTTATCGGAGGTAAGTGAGGATAAACATGGTAATTGTAACTTGTTGCCAACTTCTATTGGCTTGCCGTTTTCGAACAGTCCGCCTTCATAGCCGTACAGCGAGGCATTGGTAATTTCGATGGGCATCCCGAAGCCGAGCTCCTTCGGCAGTTCTTCTTCTGTTCCTACTATGGCGGCGAATCCCATTAATATGCATAGATCGTGCTGTGGTATGTTTAACATGGCTTTGGCGGTGCTCTCCCGCCCTATTCCGCTTACAATCACTTTATAGGTGTGCCTCGGATTTTCGAGTGTAGCAATGGCAGCGAGAATTTTTTCGCGCTCGATGTCCATGGGGGTTAGGATGAGGATTTTCAAGGTTTTTTTGATGGCAAATTTAAGTAAATTGAAAGATTACGTATTTATACTGAAAGGAATTTGTGGGGGAATTGGTTAATTTACGTGCTGATTAGTTTAGAAATGTTTACACTAAAGTTTATATTAATTCGTATTAATGCTAATTAAGTTTATATTTTATATATTTTTGTTTAACAACCTTTCATTAAGTCTGGAAAAGACAGAGTGGAAAAATCTATCTGCAATTAAAAAACACCTCTATGTTTTTAGCTATTGCCACAAACAAAATTATAATATCATTAAATTACAAGTCAGTCTAATGCCTCCAATACCAATTATAGATGTTTTCGCTGGTCCCGGCGGTTTGGCAGAAGGGTTTTCTTCGTTACTCAATGAAAGAAATGAGCGAATTTTTAAAATAGCTCTTTCCATTGAGAAAGATGAAACCGCACACAAAACACTTAAACTAAGAAGTTTCTACAGACAGTTCCCCGTTGGACAAGTACCGGATGAATATTACGAGTTCATCCGAGGAAACATTACTATCGAACAATTATACCAATTATATCCCAACGAAAAACAATTAGCTGAAGAAGAAGCCTGGTGCGGTACATTAGGCACACCAGATGAAAAAGATAAAAACGGAATTTCTGACGAAGAAGTTGACATAAGAATAAGACAGGCTCTCAATGGCGAAGCCAACTGGGCACTTATTGGCGGCCCTCCCTGTCAGGCATATTCCTTGGTAGGAAGAGCAAGGAGACAGGAACTGACATTAAATGCAGAAACCGACAAAAGGGTTAATCTTTATAAAGAATATCTAAGAATAATTGCCGCTCATAATCCCTCTGTTTTTGTGATGGAAAACGTAAAAGGTATGCTTTCGGCAGAAACGCAGCATACCAATGTATTCCAGAAAATTCTGCGTGATTTGAAAAAGCCGAAGTTTGCCTGCGAGGCAGAAGGCATCTATATCAATAACGAACAGAACTTCCAATACAGAATTTATTCACTTACAACACCTCCAAGAGATTTTACAGAAGAAGAACCCATTTTCAGGCCTCAGGACTTTATCATAAAAGCAGAGGATTATGGGGTCCCACAAAGAAGACATAGAGTTATCTTACTGGGTATTAGAGAAGATATCAACCAAGAATTCGAAGTTCTGACACAAAAAGAACAAGTAAGCCTAAAGTCATTAATCAGTAATTTACCAAAAATAAGAAGCGGAGTTACCAAATCATTCACACACAGTGAAATTGTCTTTGATGACTCAGGAAAACCTAAAAAGAAAAGATATTATAAGGGATTAACTGACTCTGAAACTGAATGGAAGAAACATATCACAGGTCTCAATAAAAAATTAAATTCTTTTCTGCCACGTTTTGAAATTCAAGAAAAGGAATTGCCTACATCATTAGGATCAGGCTTCATAGAATCAAACAATTTCAACTTAAATGACAATCACCCATTAAGAAATTGGTTTGCAGACGACAGACTCAATGGGGTTTTACACCATAACTCCAGAAAACATCTGCTGGAAGATTTAAAAAGGTATTTATTTGCATCACGTTACACACAAATATATAATGATTTCCCACGACTGGAACATTATAAAAAAGCGAGTGAAGATTTATTGCCTGATCATGAAAATACGAATTCTGGTAAATTCACAGACCGTTTCCGAGTGCAATTACCGAACATTCCGGCCACAACGGTTACGAGCCATATTTCAAAAGACGGTCATTATTTTATTCATTATGACCCTGTCCAATGCAGAAGTTTAACCGTTAGGGAAGCAGCCAGAATACAAACTTTTCCGGATAATTATTATTTCTGCGGTGAAAGAACCAATCAGTATCATCAGGTTGGAAATGCTGTACCGCCTTATCTGGCTTTTCAGATTGCGGAAGTTGTTTCGGGGATTTTTGAAAATCAGAATGTAAATAACGAATATTTAATAGAAAGAATTAATGAATAAAGAAAATTTTAAAGCTTAGCAAAAAACAGAATATACAACACAGATTAATAAGAGTATCAAATCAAAAGCGCTTAACAGGATAAAAAAAAATATTATGTCAGTAGAGTTAACAAATGGTTACTATAAGATAAGACCTGCCGCAAGATTAATTCATACTATTGGAAGCGATCTAATTGGAGACTCATATGCAGCTTTAGTAGAGTTAGTTAAAAATTCCTATGATGCTGACGCTTCATTTGTAAATATAATTTTTGAATATAAAATAATTGACGGTCAAAATTCATTATTAATAAAAATTACTGACGACGGTCATGGAATGGATTTCGACACAGTTGTTAACAAATGGTTAGTTCCTGCAACAAATGACAAACTCAAACGTAAAATAAGTCCGGAGAAGAAAAGATTATTTCAAGGAAGAAAAGGAATTGGAAGATTTGCTGCTTCAATTTTAGGGCAGGAAATGGCGATGACAACAGTAGATAAGTTTGGAGAAAAAACAATAACCGTGATTGATTGGAGAGTTTTTAATGCTGATGATTTTCTTGAAAATGTAGAATTACTTGTTGAAAAAGTCATAACCGATGAAAATTCATATACAGATATTGAAATTATTGCAAAAAATGAAACAGATGACGAAAAGGTATCTGTCTGGGACAAAAAAACAATTGACGAATTAATTAATGAATTAAGAAAACTTATTTCTCCTTTTAAAGATTTTGACGCAGATAAATTCAAAATCAATTTATCATTCATTAATTCCCCTGTAGAATCATACAATGATATAGCATTTGACATAGAAACTTATCCAATAATTGATCTATATGATTATAGAATAAGTGGAGAGATTGACAAAGGAGGAAATTTCAACTTAGTGTATGAAAATAACGTAACTGACATCAAACAATCTGAAACTATTAAAGGAAATTATAAACTTGAGAATCATGGCAAATATTGCGGTAAACTAATTATTGATTTTAGGGTTTTTGATAGAGAACCTGAGGCAATTGACAATTTAATTAACAAAGGCTTAATCGACCCTGTCTCAAAAAAATTTGCCGGTAAAAATGAAGCAAAAAGGATGCTTAACGATACTTATGGTGTAAACATTTATAAAAATCTATTTAGAATTCGTCCTTATGGGAATGGAGGTATAGATTGGCTTGATTTAGATAAGGAAAGAATACAAAATTTTACGCTTAAAATAAGTAACAATCAAATCATTGGTTTCATAACAATTGAACCAGAGGAATTATCAGGTTTAGAAGAAAAAAGCGCTAGAGATGGTCTAAAAGAGAATGATCATTATTTTGGTCTAAAAGAATTGGCCCAAAAAGCATTAAAAGAATTAGAGCTACGTAGACTGATTTTTAGAGAACGGAGTTTGAAAAGCAGAAAAGTTAGAAATACAATTAACGATAGTGTTCAAAATCTTTTTAGTTTTTCAAGCTTATCAAAAAACATTGAAACTAAACTTGAGCAATTTAATGTTGATAAAGAAAATATTTCTCAAATCAAATCAATTTTAAAACAAGAAGAAGAAAATAAAGCAGAACTTTTAGAAGATATTCAAAAAACAATTGCAATTTATCAAGGGCAAGCAACTTTAGGAAAAATAGTGAGTTTCATTCTTCACGAAGGAAGAAAACCTGTTCATTTTTTTAATACAGAAGCTAATGTTATAGAGAGATACGTCAAACATTATAAGATTACAAAGGATTCTGATTTATTAGACTATTTAGATGAAAGCGCAAAAGGAATTAGACGAAATAGTAAATTAATTTCTGATTTATTCAAACGAATCACCCCTCTTGCAGGTCAAAAAAGAGGACATAAAACTGACTTTTTAGTTTTAGAAACAATTGAAAATTCTTATCGAATATTCTCTAGTACGATGAAAGACTACAATATAGATTTTAGTTTAAATTGTAGCAAATCTATTTTAATTAACGGATGGGAAGAGGATCTTTTTACCTCAATTACAAATCTTATTGAAAATAGTATATACTGGCTAAATTTATATGACATCGAAAACAAGAAGATTGAAATAACTGTTCTAGAAACAGTTGATGCTGTCTTAATTAATTTTACTGATAATGGCCCCGGATTAACCGATAATGAAATTGAAACGGAAATAATTTTTGAACCCGGTTACTCTAAAAAACATAATGGAACAGGTTTAGGTTTAGCAATTGCGGGCGAAGCAACTGATAGATTAAATGGCAAATTAAAAGCACTGAAAGTTGAGAAAGGTGTTTATTTTCAAATAGAAATTGATAAAAATGAATGAACTAAAATTACTTATCGTTGAAGATGATCCTGAATTAATAACTTCATACAAAAGAGACATTGCCTCTTTTAACTTAGATAGCGAAGTTAAAATAAACCATGAACAAGTATCAGACAAAGAAGCAGCTCTTAACATCCTAAAAGACAAAAAAAAATATTTTGATGCAGCTATAGTTGATTTAAAATTAGATTCCAATGAAAAGTCCGATGATGACTATTCAGGTAATGATGTTATTAGAGAAATAAAATCTAATTTACGATTTCCCGTTTTTGTAGTAACAGGTACACCTCAACATATTTCTGAAGATTTAAAAAATGAAAATAGTTTTTTTAAAATAAAAACTAGAGGAGAAGAAGACAATCATCTTGAACAATTAGTTGACATTTATAAAACAGGAATAACAAAAATTATAAATAGTAAAGGTCATATTGAAGATTTTCTTAATAATATATTTTGGAATCATTTATCAAATTCAATGGAGAACTGGATTAAAGATGATTCAAGGAGTCCTGAGGAAAAGCAAAAATCTCTCTTAAGATATACATTAATGCATATGCAAGAATATATCGATGAAGATATTGAAAAATACCACCCAAGTGAATTTTACATTACAGAACCTATAAAAAAAAACATTTTCACTGGTGACATAGTTACTTATGATGGAAATAGATACATTGTTCTAACCCCTTCCTGTGATATAGTTATCAGAGAAGATGGCTCTAGAAATACTACTATGATATTATTAGTTCAGATTAGGAGTTTAAATGATGTGGTAAAAAACTTTGATAGCTTAAATTCAGGAACAAGTGAAAAGAATGATAACCGCGTGAGATTAAACAGTTTTATTGAAAATAAAAAACAGAATTATCATTTTATACCAAAAACAAATATAGTCGAAGCAGGATTGGTAGATTTTCAAAATAAATTAACTCTTCCTGAATCAAACATTAACAAACTTATAGAAGAGCGACAAATAATAAGAATTGCCACTGTATCAACTCCATTTCTAAAAGATATAATTTCAAGATATTCTAACTATTATTCTAGACAAGGTTCTCCTGATTTCGATACAAATGAAATATACACATCCCTTTTCGAATAGTCCAAAATGAACGTTCCCTCACCTCAACGCTCCCGCAATATGGCTGCCATCAAAAGCACCGGCACGAAGAGCGAAGTAAAGCTGGCAAAAGCATTATGGCATCTGGGATACCGTTACCGGAAGAATGATAAAACTGTTTTTGGGAAACCGGATTTAACCTTTAAAAAATATAAACTCGCTGTTTTTGTCGACAGCGAGTTTTTTCATGGTAAAAACTGGGAAACAGAAAAACACCGCATCAAGACTAACATCGATTTCTGGCATAAAAAGATTGAACGCAATATAGAGCGTGACAAAGAAGTCAATACCTTTCTACAAGAAAACGGATGGACTATTTTAAGGTTCTGGGATAAGGAAATCATGAAAAATATTGATGATTGCATTGCTGAAATTCAGAAGCATCTTTCTTTACCACCACAGTAATGCATCTGTCATTAAATAAATAATATCCGAAATTCAGGAATTCCTTGCACAGATAATTTCTTTTTATTTATTTTCGCTGAAATTTCGTACAAAATGAATTGGATTAAGATATACACCACACTATTTTTGATTTTAAAATTTGGTTCTACTTATGCACAGGTAAATGAAAAGGAACTAAGTAAAATACCTTTCAAAAAATTGTATATGCTTTACTTTGAGAATTCGGAGAAAAAGGATTTACAAAAAAGAATACTGAAAACCTATTATAATAAAGCCATACAATCAGACAGTAGCATAAATAAAGCCCGATACTACTATATGCGTTTACAATCTGAAACGCCAAAACAAGCTATCAGTTCATTTGACAGTGTGATTAAGTATTCTTTGAATACGGGGGATAAATCGTTCCCTTTTGCTGCTTACAGAGAGAAAGCCTATAAACATATTCAATTATACCAGTATGATAAAGCAATTCAAAGTTTTACAAAAGCGGAAAATCATGTACGGAATAAAGACTGGAATTTATACTATAAAATAAGGTTAGATGTCGCCATATTCAAATCGGAAGAACTAGGTAATGTAAAAGAAGCACTAGAGATTTATAAAGAATGTTATAAATATAGTAAAAAGCAAAAATGGGATGGAAACACGCATTTGTATCTGAATAACACAATTCTTTTTTGCCTGGCAGATGCTTACAAAACACTTAAAGTTCCTGATTCTTCATCATTTTACAACCGCTTAGGATATAAAAGCTCTGTTTTGATTAAAAATGATATAATGAAAAACCTATTTACCCTTAATGAAGGAGCAAATCTTATATCGAAAAAAAATTATAAAACCGCCTTGGATAGTATTAAAATAGCTTTACCTAAAGTTATTGCTCTTAAGGATACTGATAATACTATGGCAGGATATTTCTATCGAGGAAAAGCATATGAAGGACTAGGCAACAAGTCTCTAGCGGTTAAAAACTTTACTCTTGTAGATTCAATGTATCAAAAAAGCAAATATATTTTCCCAGAAGTTGTTGACGGTTATCCTTTCTTGGTAAATTATTATAAAGAATCTGGAAATAAAGAGATGCATATTAAATACCTGACAGCTCTAATATCTGTTGACAGTCTAATGAATAAAAAATTCCGGAACTTTGATAAAATAATCCATAAAAATTATGAAATCCCTCACTTATTAAAAGAGAAGGAAGATGCAATACAAGATTTAGAAAGTAGATACTCAATTGCTTTATATTGTGTTGCTCTTTTTATAATAGCGGTTTTAGCATTATTTTGGTACAATGGCCGTCAAAAAGAGATTTACAAAAAACGCTTTGATGCTTTGATTTTAAAGCTTAACGAACCAACTCCGGTTATTGATAATAATGAAGAAAAAAGCAATCATTCAACAAAAGAGATTATAATTGCTGATGAGGTAATCAATTCTATCTTAAAAAAACTGCAGGAGTTTGAAAAGAAAAAGGGATATCTGGACAGTACCCTAAATATGCAGTTTTTGGCTGATCAATTTGACACTAATACGAAGTATCTGTCTAAAATTATCAATGAACAAAAGCAAGTTAATTTTGTACAATACATCAATGATCTACGAATCGATTATGCATTAAAAAAACTACAGAACAATTCTAAATTACGAAAATACACCTTGATTGCCCTGGCAAATGAGTTTGGTTTTAATACAGCGGAGTCATTTTCGAACGCGTTTTTCAGGAAAACCGGGATCAAACCAAGTTATTATCTCAAGGAACTAAACAATACAAACAACTGATTTTCAAAAACAAAACAAACATTAAAACCCAAAATTCATGAATTCCGATAAGCATATGATTTTAAAGTTTATAATTTAAAAATTGCAATTTTATATTTGTCCGGAATCATAAAAACAAAACTAAAATGAAAAAACAAACTAAAACAAAATGGGATTTTATCAAAAGAAGTGTTGTTGAATTAAATGATAATGCTTTAAAAAAAATTAAAGGTGGAGATAATGACAATAATGGTACGGGAGATGCAAATGAAACAACTAAGGTTGGTACACAAGATGGTAACGCAATTTCAACCAGCGTTTGCTAAACTTACAAAAGGAGACTCTTTCAAAAAAAGAGTCTCCTTCAACAATAACAAAAAACCAAACAAATGAAACTAAATTCTCTTTACACAATACTCATTACCCTATTAATTTATAGTTGCTCTTCGAATAAAATTTCTAAGACTTCTTTAAAAGATGATTTATCTAAAAATTGGCATCATGAAGATTATACAGTCTCAAATGTTCCAGGCATCAGTCTTGAGAAAGCAGTAGTGAATTTAAAAGGTTTAAAACCACAAAAACAGATCATTGTAGCCACAATAGACAACCTCATCGATTCTAATCATGAAGATTTAAAGGATAATATCTGGATTAATGAAAAAGAAATTCCCGGAAATAAAATTGACGATGATCATAATGGATATGTCGATGATGTTAAAGGGTGGAATTTCTTGGGAACAAAATCAGGAAATTATATTGTATGGGGCAATTTTGAATACACAAGGGTCATAAGGGAATATGAACCTTTATTTAAAGATAAAAAAGAAGAAGAAATTTTCGGTGAGGATTTAAAAAAATATAAAGAATATAAAAGGGCATTAATTTTTCAGGAGGAAAAATACAAGTACTATGCTAATTATTTAAAATCCATGATTTTTTGTGTTAAAATTGAACCTAAAGCAAAAGACACTCTTAAGTCTATCTTTCCTAGAGAAGATTATACTGTAAAACAATTAGACAGTCTGTTCAATAAATATAAAACAAGCGACAAAACTTTCAGACAGCGAAGGGATTCTGGCGATGAAGATTTTTCAACTTTAGTATTATTCATGAAAATAAGTATGGAGATGAAAAAAGAAGGTGGTGAAAAATTAAAAGATGAACTTGCACAAACTGATTCTATTACCAATAAAAATTTAAATGTAAATTACAATGAACGTTTATGGGTCGATAATGGAAGAGCTGTCCTAGAGAAAGGTTATGGTAATGGAAATATCACTCCAAAAATTAAAGGCATCCGTACAAATTATGCTCACAACACCAAAGTTTCAAGTATAATTGCTGCTAACCGAAATAACAATATTGGAATCAAAGGGTTCTCAGATAACATCAAGATCATGCCTTTATCCGTTTCGCCATCTGGTGATGAACATGATAAGGACATTGCCAATGCTATCTATTACTCCGTGGATAACGGTGCCAAGGTTATCAATATGTCATTTGCCAAGGAGTTTTCCCTGCATCCGGAATGGGTCACAGCTGCATTACAATATGCCGAAAAACACAATGTACTGGTGGTTCATGCGGCCAGTAACGAAAGTAAGAATAATGACACCAATCCATTGTATCCAAATGACTATTTATATGATGACAAACCAGAAGTAAGCAACAACTTCATCAGCGTAGGTTCCATCAATAAAAACTATGGTGAGAAGATGGTATCTTCATTTTCCAATTACGGTAAAGTCAATGTAGACTTGTTTGCTCCCGGTGAGGATATTTATACAGCAATTCCCGAGAACAAATACAGTTTTGACTCCGGGACTTCACTGGCAGCTCCAATGGTTTCGGGAGCGGCGGCACTGATTTGGTTGTATTACCCTAAACTAAGTGTTCAGCAAGTAAAAAAAATCATTCTGGAGTCCGGAACACCTTATGATCTTGAGGTTATCGTACCGGGAACCAAAGACAAAAAAGTCAAGTTCTCTGAACTGTCAAAAACGGGTAAAGTATTGAATGTGTACAACGCCATGCAAATGGCAAAGGAGATGAGTAAACAAAAATCATAAAAGCCAAAATGAATCAAATGAAAGCCAAAATCTATATAATAATAACATCCCTCATTTTTATAAGCAACTGTTTTTCACAAAAAAATGATATTACTTCTGAAAAGCCAAAATTCTGGCACCATGAAGATTATGGTTCAACGAATATTCCGGGAATCAGTCTTGACAAAGCAATAAACAGTGTTAAACACTTGTCTCCAAAAAAACAAATAATTGTGGCAGTTATCGACACACAAATCGATGCACTTCATGAAGACTTAAACACAAATATTTGGACCAACAAGAAAGAGATTCCCAATAACGGGATTGACGACGATAAAAACGGATTCACGGACGATATCCACGGCTGGAACTTTTTAGGAAATAAAGCAGGCGGATACACAGTATGGGCTAATTTTGAATACATCAGAATACTCCGTGACTATGAACCTATTTTTAAAAATAAATCAAAAGAGGAAATTTCAGTCGAAGATAAGTTCAAATACGAACAATATTTAAAGGCAATTGAAAACGACAAAAAATTCTCAAAATATTTCAACAGTTACATAAAGTCCTTAAAGTATGACATTTCACTGTATCAAAAGACAAAAGACACGCTGCGCCATTTTTTTCCCAAAGAGAATTATACCTATAAGCAATTGGACAGCTTATACAGAAAATATAAAATAAACGACAAAACTTATAAAGAGCGCAGAGATAGTAATGATCAGGATTTAGGTGCATTACTGGATTCCTATATGACCAGTATAGACGTAGGATTGAATAGTTATGCAGAATTAACCGATGCATTGAAACAAAAGGATTCAACCCTAAATAAGAGTTGTAGCCTTTCTTTCAATGAGAGAAAGAATATTGACAGTGAAACTTCAAATAGAGGTTATGGCAATAATAAAACACAGGTTGAAATAAAAGGAATACCCACTTTTAGCAATCATTCTACAGAAGTATCGAGTATAATTGCAGCTAAAAGAGAAAACAATTTAGGAATAAAAGGTTTTTCAGATAACATCAAAATTATGCCTTTAACCGTCTGCGCTTCCGGTGACGAACATGATCATGATATCGCATTGGCAGTCAAATATGCGGTAGATAACGGAGCAAAAGTCATCAATATGTCTTTTGGAAAAGATCTTTCCATGTATCCTGAATTGATTAAAGAAGCATTACAATATGCCGAAAAGCATAATGTTCTGGTAATTCATGCCGCGGGAAATAACGGGATGAATATTGATGAATCCACTTTCTTTCCCAATGATTTTTACAAAAAAGAGGTATGCAACAACTTCATCAACGTAGGTTCCATCAATAAAAACCATGGAGAAAAAATGGTGTCTTCATTTTCCAATTACGGTAAAGTCAATGTTGATTTGTTTGCACCGGGAGAAGATATTTATACAGCAATCCCCGATAACCAATACAGTTTTGACTCGGGGACTTCACTGGCTGCTCCCATGGTATCGGGTGCAGCAGCGTTGATCTGGTTGTATTACCCAAAACTGACCGTTCAACAGATGAAATATATCATTCTGGAGTCCGGGACGTCTTATGATTTGGATGTTATTGTACCGGGAACTAAAGACAAGAAAGTCAAGTTTTCGGAACTGTCTAAAACCGGAAAAGTGCTGAATGTGTACAATGCCATGGAGATGGCGAAGGAGATGAATAAAGGAAAGTGCAAATAAAACTAAGTCATAAATCTACATACAAAAAGCCTTCATCACGAAGGCTTTTTCACTTTAAAAACACAAAAAGAAAACACATTTGAAATCAGCCCCGCGATGAACCACGAGCGTATCCAGAAAAAGACAAACGCTGAGGTATCAGTGCAATTGATCGTGGTCAGGGTAAGTGTGATAAAAAATGTCGTGACCAGATTCTTTAGAACCAATTTCAAATGGTTTCTTTTGCTTCCTACAGTAACCCACATTTAATTCAAATGAATGGACTGTGGACCGAATTCCTCATAGAAAATATGATCCTTGCTTACATTGAGGTTAACCAATGCTTCGTACTGTGCTTTGATAAACAGTTCGGGGCCGCAGATGTAAAACTTGGCTTCGTCCAACAATATGGCTTCCTTGCATTTTTGAAGATCAACACGGCCTTCAATTATTTGATTGGAATTGTCTGTTTCGGGAAGGGAATCATAAAACGTAAAAGTTTCCAAACCGGCTGCTTCTTCCTGCAAAACCGCAAGCCTGTCTTTAAAAGCATGTACCGATTCGTTACGGCAGCCGTGTATCCAGACGGTTTTCTTGTTTTGGATCGAACTTAAATTAGTTTCCAGCATGCTCAGCATTGGCGTCAATCCTACTCCACCGCTGATGAGTACCAATGGATTTTTGGAGTCTTTCTCTAAATGGAACAATCCTGCCGGTGCCGAAACCGAAATGACTTCGCCTTCATTCTTGGAATGCAGTGTTTGTGAAACCATTCCGCCGGGATTGGGTGCCATTCCCGATTCTTTTTTTACCGAAATCCTGTAATATTCCGGATGGAAAGCGCTTGATAAACTGTATTGTCTCGGCTGCAGCAATCCTAATTCAGGGACGAAAACCTGCACACTGATGTATTGTCCCGCCTCGAAAGCAGCAATTGGTTTCCCGTCTTCGGGATGGAGGTAAAAGGATTTGATTTCTGCCGATTCGTCTACAATTCTTTTGATGACGAAGTTACGCCAACCGTTCCAGCTTCCGGGTTTGGCTACATTTTCATCATACAGCTCTTTTTCAAGATTGATCATTATTTCGGCCAATTCATAATAAGCCGCTGTCCAAGCTTCCAGTATTTCGGGGGTGGCAGCTTCTCCGGCTACTTCGGCAATGGAAGCAATCAGATGGGTGCCTACGATTTTATACTGTTCGGGCTGGATGTTCAGACTTCGGTGCTTGGTGCCAATTCCTTTCAATACGGGAATCAATACGCCGGGATTGTCGATATTTTCGGCGTAAGCCAAAACTGCATTGGCTAAAGCCGCTTTCTGCCTTCCATTGGCCTGGTTGCCCATATTGAACATATTTTTCAACTCTGCGTGAGCATTAAACATACGGGCGTAAAAATGATTGGTCAGGGTTTCTCCGCTTTCTCTTAAAAGAGGAATGGTAGCTTTAATCAGCTCTTTTTGATGGGTATTCATATTTGTATAATTAAACATTGAGATGAAGCAAAGCTAATTCCATACTTATATATCATTTTATGACTCAAATCATAAGATGGATTTTTAGATTGTTCGATTATTGGATCGTTAGACTTCTTAAATGGAAATAAACTTTAAATTTCAAACCCTAAAACCAACTGTGATTTTACTTTATGAGATTTCTCCTTCGTCGAAATGACAACAAAGCGGAAATATTAAACTTAGATTCTTAGGGCCTCAGTAACTTTACAATGAATTTCAGTAAATAAAGTTACTTCTCTCCTGTATCACGAAATTATTATCAATCAAAAGTTGTAAAGAGCGAAAAACACTGCCTCATCCCCCATTCTGTCAGAATATTAATCGGTGGGGTTTTAAGAGACTAAAAATCAGTTGTTTTACCTTTGTGCCGTTTTTAAACGTTTCCGTCCTAAAAGGATGGCACAAATCTATATATATGTTAAAAAAATCAATTGAAGCCTTACAACAAGAGGCCGCTAACACAGGAACCAACAGCTTGAAGAGAAGCTTGGGCGGTTTCAATCTGATCATGATTGGAATTGGAGTTATTATTGGCGCCGGACTGTTCTCGTTAACAGGGATTGCAGCAGCAAACAACACCGGACCCGCCGTTATTTTGTCATTTGTAGTGGCAGCCGTGGGCTGTGCCTTCAGTGCGCTGTGTTACGCCGAGTTTGCTTCAATGGTACCGGTTTCGGGGAGTGCGTACACGTATGCGTATGCTACCATCGGGGAATTATTTGCCTGGATCATCGGGTGGGATTTGATATTGGAATACTCGGTGGGTGCCGCGACGGTAGGTATCAGTTGGTCCCAATATTTAGTTAAGTTTTTAGAGAAATTCGGGTTGTACATACCACCACAGTTAGTCATGTCACCCTTTGAAACCGCTACCGGTGCAAACGGTGAAACCATCCGTGGGATTATTAACCTTCCGGCCGTATTGATCATTGCATTGGTTACAGCCGTAATTATAAGAGGAACGAAAGGATCGGCGTTGTTTAATGCAATTGTCGTGACATTGAAAGTTGGCGTCGTATTATTGTTCATCGCATTAGGTTGGCAATACATTAACCCTGAGAATTATCATCCGTTTATACCGGCTAACACAGGGACATTCGGGGAGTATGGTGTTTCTGGGATATTGAGAGGTGCCGGAGTGGTATTTTTTGTATTCATTGGGTTTGATATTGTGGCAACGATGGCACAGGAGACTAAAAATCCGCAGAAAAACATGCCGATAGGAATCCTTGGATCGCTGATTGTATGTACTGTTTTATTTATTGCTTTCGGGTATGTGATGACAGGATTGGCACACTATACCGAATTTAAAAACAGTGCGGCACCGGTTGCCATTGCGATTGCCAAGACACCTTACATTTGGTTGGGCACGGCCGTAATCATGGCGATATTGATTGGTTACACTTCGGTGATATTAGTCGATTTGCTGGGACAATCGCGTGTATTTTACGCCATGAGTAATGATGGTTTGTTACCAAAGGTATTTTCGCAGTTACACCCGAAATTCAACACTCCGTATAAATCAAACATACTATTATGTGTGTTCATCAGCTTGTTTGCGGGCTTGGTTCCGATTCATGTGGTGGGTGAAATGACAAGCATAGGGACATTATTGGCTTTCGTGATGGTGTGTATCGGTATCTTAATTTTAAGAAAGAAGGAACCGAATTTACCGCGTCCTTTCAAAACACCTTGGGTTCCGGTTGTACCTATATTAGGAATTGTAACGTGTGTACTGATGATGGTTTCGCTTCCGTTGAGTACATGGATCAGACTATTTGCATGGCTGGCCATCGGGATACTGATTTATTTCTTTTATGGGAAGAAGAATAGTAAGCTGAGGAATCAAGTAAAGAGTGATTAGTAATTAGATACTTTAAAGGGATATTAAGTCGGTTGTACTTAGTGTCCCTTTTATAATTATGAATTATGAGCGACCAGTAACTGGTAATTAGTGAAGAGTGATTAGTGACTAGTAATTAGTGACTAGTACCACCTAAAAAGTCTTCGGTACCACTTAAAAAGTGATTAGTGACTAGTAATTAGTGACTAGTACCACCTAAAAAGTCTTCAGTACCACTTAAAAAGTGATTAGTGACTAGTAATTAGTGACTAGTACCACCTAAAAAGTCTTCAGTACCACTTAAAAAGTGATTAGTGACTAGTAATTAGTGACTAGTACCACCTAAAAACTATCGGTACCACTTAAAAAGTGATTAGTGACTAATAATTAGTGACTAGTACCACCTAAAAAGTCTTCAGTACCACTTAAAAAATATTAGTACCACCTAAAATCTATCAGTACCACTTAAAAACTACCAGTACCACTTAAAAACTATTAGTACCACTTAAAAACTATTAGTACCACCTAAAAACTATCAGTACCACTTAAAAAGTCTTTGGTACCACCTAAACAATCATCTGTACCACTTAAAAAGTTATCCGTACCACCTAAAAAGTCTTCGGTACCAGTTAAAAAGTCTTTGGTACCAGCTAAACAACGACCGGTACCAGCTAAAGGGTTATCTGTACCATATAAGTAACGATTTGTACCAATAAAAATACGATCTGCAAAGTCTAAAAATCTAAGAAGTCTAACGATCTAAGAAGTCTATCTTTATAACTTTACAACATTCAAACTAAAATATCTAAACTAACATGTCTAAACTACCCAACGTAACGGCCAGTATATTTTCGGTGATGTCCCAATTAGCGAATGAGCACAAGGCCATCAATCTTTCGCAGGGATTCCCGAATTTTCCGGAAGACAAGCGCTTACTGGAGATTTCGGAACGCATTCTGAAAGACAACATCCATCAGTATACACCCATGGCGGGCCTGCCTTCTTTATTGGAGAAGATTGCGCTTCAAACCCAAAAACAGTACAACCGAAACGTTAATCCTGCTACCGAAATGCTGATTACAACCGGTGCCACACAGGGGATTTATACTGCCATCAATGCATTAGTGGGTCATGGTGATGAGGTGATTATCCTGGACCCGAGTTATGACAGTTACGAACCTTCGGTACTGGTAGCTGGCGGAAGACCGGTTAGGATTTCATTGAACGAGGATTACACTCCGGATTTTAACCGTATTGAAGCGGCGATTTTGGCCAAAACCAAGATGATTGTCATTAACAATCCGCATAACCCCACCGGGAGGATATGGACACTGGCTGATTTTGAAGCTTTGGAACTGATACTCGAAAAACATCCGGATATTCTTATACTAAGCGATGAGGTGTATGAATACATTACGTTTTCGCAGCCACATATTTCGT
The DNA here is from genome assembly GCF_023634845.1 of Flavobacterium amniphilum. Lineage (GTDB taxonomy): Bacteria > Bacteroidota > Bacteroidia > Flavobacteriales > Flavobacteriaceae > Flavobacterium > Flavobacterium amniphilum. Next base: position 71,473 of record NZ_JAMLJL010000004.1, read on the forward strand.
TCAATACCCGTGAGAAGTTAAAACACAGAACCATTATTGCTTCTTCTTTTGGGAAGTCATTGCACGTTACGGGTTGGAAAGTGGGTTACCTGATTGCTCCTGAAAACCTGATGATTGAGATCAAGAAAGTCCATCAGTTTTTAGTCTTCAGTGTGAACAGTTTTGGTCAACATGCTATTGCGCAATACCTCGACATAGTTGATTTTGACCTTATTTCGAAGATGTACCGGGAGAAGCGGGATTTGTTCCAATCATTGATCAAAGACAGTCGTTTCGAACTCATGCCCTGCGACGGGACCTACTTTCAGGTGGTGAATTACAAAGCCATCAGTGCGGCCAATGATGTGGATTTTGCCAAAGAACTGATTACGAAGCACGGTGTGGCCGCCATACCAATATCTGTATTTTACAACGACGCCACCGACAGGCAGATGTTACGTTTTTGTTTTGCCAAAACCGATGAGACATTGATTGCCGCAGCAGAAAAACTCAACCGTATATAACATTCAGCCATAAAAAAACACCAACTAAATGTTGGTGTTTTTCCGCTGAATTACCGAGGTTAGTATATAGAGAAGGTTAGTTTAAAAGTAATTCAGCTAAATTTTGATTTTCTTTTACTGTTCCCAATTGGATGGTTTGCAGTTTTCGTTCGGTTACGCCGTTTTTGGTTATATAAATTTCCACCATCACGGTAGCCGGACCGTCTTCACTAATTGAACTCTCTCCATAATAATTTGTTTTGATCAGGTATTTCCCTTTCAGGGGATTACGCAGCAAATACTGTTCCGGTCCGTACCCTTGCGTAAAATCTTTTGAGAACCTTGCTCCTATTTCAGTATCCGTGTGCCCGTAGTAACACTCCTCGCCTGTTGGTTCAATCACATGCAGGTCGATATCCTTATCTATTTGGTTCCAGTTGAGGATAATCCTAACGGCAACCGGCATGGGTTTCAGGTATTTTTTATCGAAATCACCAATGTTAATGCCAGGATGTTCAGCCAGCAAACGGTTAATATCCATCAGGATAATGTCTTCAACCCCTGCATATTGACCGCTCATATTAGCAAAATAATTTGTTTCCAAAGCCTTAACCAATTCGTCGAAAGCCGCCTGATACTTTTTGTTATCTTCCAGTACCAAAGCCAGATCCCTGTGGCTTTGCGGTTCATGTTCTCTCCATTTAGCTACTTGACCTGCGGTATACAATGCCTCTTCGTATGCCTCCCACTGACGCAACTGATAGGTTAACGATTTATACAATTGATGGTTTTCCAAGCCTAAGTCGGCTATATTACTCAAAATCAACAGCCCTTTTTGCTTATCTCCTTTATTATAGAAGAAATTAGCCACATCAAAATAGAAAGCCGGATTGTTAAACTGTTCTTCGCGCAACTGCAAATACAAAGCATATTGTTTATCAGCCGGAGCTGCTTCAAGCGCTTTTAAATAGATACGGTCAGGATTCCAGCCTTCCGTTTTTACACCATCGGTTGTGGTAAAATCATGTGTGGCCCAATTACTAATTGTATCAGTGTGAGACAGCCTATTAGGTATTTCCCTTTGTCTTGTCTCTCGTGTTTCAGGACGACCATCAGGTGTATAGTTTCTTCCTTGATTAATAGCTACACCAGACACTTTACCTTCTAATTGACGAACTGCTTCAGACTTATTACTGTTTTTGTCTCCGTCTCTGAACTCAACGGATTCTGTAACAACACGCGGATTTACGAATTTGACTTCGTCGACTTCGGCAGCGCTGATTTGTTTATCTTTAATTTCTTCGGTAGTTTTTATTTCTTCAGTTGCGACTGCTGTAGTGGAAGAAACCACACTTCTCCTTCTTGCTACTCCTTCTGATTGACTCATCTGTTCTCTTCCGTAATCCGGCTCAGTAACTTCTCTATCGACACCATTCGTTGGCCTGTCAATCATAACACCATCTTTCCTATTGGGTTTCCCCTTTTTAACGATTGGCTTGACATATTTTATGTCTTTATTCCACCAAACGTTCAATTCCCCATGATATCGCTCTACATTTTCCCAATTACTTTTCTTTTCAGCCAGTCTGTTCTCCTGGCTTTGCTTCTGGATCTTATCAAATTCGGCCCTTAACGCGGCAGGCGGTACTATATCATATTGTATGTAATCGTTGATATCCTCCAAAACAATCAGTGAAGTGTTCTTGGTTACGATACCGTACTTTTTACCCATGGTTTCGATTTCTTCCGCATTCTTTTTATACTGGATTTCCAGGTTGGCAATCTTTTTTTGAGCCCAAAGTCTCTCGATATTTACTTCTGCTGCCTGTTGTGTTTTGGCATCCAAAACGATTTTCTTTTCAGAAACCGGTTTATCATTATACCCGAAAAGCAATACTACTTCATTTTGTTCTTTCAGTGAAATCCCCGAAAAACTGAAGTTCCCCGAAACAGTTGTTCCGGCCATCGGATATAGATCAGTTACCATATAATTTTCCTTGATTCCTAAAAACTTAAGACTTTGGTACGCTAATTTATCCAAAGCTTTTGTCGCATCAAGCTCATTCAGGTTAATAAAATCCCCTCCTGATTTCATGGCGGTATAATTTAAAAAAGCATAATCGGCTGAAGGCAATGAAGTAACTGTATAAACAGGCTTTTTGGTTTTGTCCAAAAGATTATCACTCAGCGAAGAAAGTCCGTCACTGAAAAACAGGTACTCATCCTGACCTGTCAAATCAATTTTTGAATAACGGGTCCCACCATCATATTGGGTATTTTCCAATTGCGACTTCAATTCGGTCCAATCACCGTTAAACACGTTATAAACCTTCCCTTTTTCAAAATTGTAATTCAGCAGGTACAACGCAACCTGAACATTCTTCAGTTGTTTGAAGTAAGCATCCAATACCTGCAATTCTTTCTTAATATCCCTGTTTTTACAGCTTAACGAATTATCCCACACCAAACCGATTGATACCGGTGCTTTCTTTTGTATTTTACTACTCTCAACCGTAGTACTTCCATAAAAATAATGTTGCCCTTTCACAGATTGAACCAAAGTACTTGGAATTTCTTCCCGGATTGGAATTTTAATCCACATCTTTTCTGTTGGCTTATAATTCTTCTTTTTAACAGAAGCGGTAAACGATTTGACCCATTGTGGATCTTCTGACTTTTCAAAAGAAGAAAGAGAACCTGACTCTTCCTCTATTGAAGGTTTTGACGTTGATCCTGTCACATTGATGACCAATTCAAATTCATCCAGTTTTTTTGGATAACGGCTTACCAACTGATAACCCAGATTCTTTTTGTCAAAACCGGTCAATTCCTGTTCGTAACCGATTATTATAATCCGCTCCTTTCCCTGAACGATTGGATAAATACGGGTTTTAAAATTATTCCCTTCAACCTTTTCAAGCAAACCGGGATCTACATTTCTGTGTTCAATAGCTTCAAAAACCTGTTTTCCTTTGCTTTTATTCACCGGAACTGCTTCGCGCATTTCCCCGTTTATATCCAAGGCATACCTTGAAACCGAAACCCCTTCGGGAAGTGGAAAAAGCAACTCAGCCTCCATTTGACGGGAACCTGAATTAGTGAAATGCATTTCTGCGGTGGTGTAAGCGATATTTCCCGCTACATTCACTTTCACATACATTTTGTTCATCCGCACTTGGGCAGAATCCGCTCCTTTTATATTCAATTGCGGACTCTGGGCCTGTACATGGACCATAACAAGCAAACAGAAAGAAAACAATAATTTTTTCATAGATTTAATAGCGGGGTTATAATTAAGTAAGAGTACAATTACCGACAAAAGGTTGGAATTGCATAATAAATTTCCAACTTTTATTATTTCCTAAAATCACAGAGGTTACAATCATAACTCCTTTTAGCTCACAAACACTGATAATTTTAGTAACTTTACGTTACATCTAAAAAACAAAGGACTATGAATTTATCAGCAAAAATGCTGCGTGACAATGCACTGGCAGACAAAGTAATTGTGGTAACCGGTGGTGGAAGCGGTTTAGGAAAAGCCATGACCAAATATTTTATGGAATTGGGTGCCAAAGTAGCCATTACTTCCCGTGATCTGGACAAACTGCAAACGACTGCACAGGAACTCGAAACCGAAACCAACGGAAAATGCCTTGCCTTACAATGCGACGTTCGTCATTATGATCAGGTAGAATCCATGCTTGAAAATGTTTTGGCAGCATACGGCAAAGTAGATGTTTTACTGAACAATGCTGCAGGGAATTTCATCTCCCCGACTGAACGATTGTCGGCTAATGCATGGGATACCATTATTGACATCGTATTGAAAGGTTCCAAAAACTGCACACTTGCTTTTGGAAAGCACTGGATCGATAAAAAACAAACCAATACTAACATCCTGAATATTGTTACCACTTATGCCTGGACCGGATCTGCTTATGTTGTTCCGAGTGCTACGGCCAAAGCCGGTGTACTGGCCATGACCCGAAGCTTAGCCGTGGAATGGGCAAAATACGGCATCAGAACCAATGCCATCGCTCCAGGACCATTTCCTACCAAAGGCGCCTGGGACCGTTTACTTCCCGGTGATTTAAAAGACAAATTTGACTTGGCCAAGAAAGTGCCTTTGAAGCGTGTGGGCGATCATCAGGAACTAGCTAATTTAGCTGCTTATTTAGTATCTGATTTTTCAGCTTATGTAAACGGAGAGGTGATTACTATCGACGGGGGCGAATGGCTACAGGGAGCAGGCCAATTCAATTTACTGGAGGCAATTCCAACCGAACTTTGGGACATGCTTGAAGCCATGATCAAATCTAAAGGCAATAAATAATAAGCATAAAAATTTAACGTTTTTACAACTTAAAAGACTGTAAACTGCGACTATAAAAGAGCCTGTCAAACGACAGGCTCAAAGTTTGTTAAATTGTTAACAAAATACATTTTCATATACCATAAATAGTTGTATTTTTACGGCTCAAAATTTCAAAAATCAAATGGGCAAAATCATCGCAATTGCTAATCAGAAAGGTGGCGTTGGAAAAACAACCACTTCTATCAATTTAGCGGCCGCTTTAGGTGTTTTAGAAAAAAAAGTATTACTAATTGATGCTGATCCTCAGGCCAATGCCACTTCAGGATTGGGTATCGATGTGGAATCAGTCGAAACAGGTACCTACCAAATCTTAGAACATAGTAATACTCCGGAAGAAACAATCATCACCAGTTCAGCACCTAATGTAGATGTTATTCCTGCACATATTGACCTTGTTGCTATCGAAATCGAATTGGTCGACAAAGAAAACCGCGAATACATGCTTAAAAAGTCATTGGAAAGCGTGGTGGACAAATACGACTATATCATCATCGATTGTGCTCCGTCATTAGGATTATTGACACTTAATGCATTAACTGCAGCTAACAGTGTGGTAATTCCAATCCAGTGTGAATACTTTGCATTGGAAGGTTTAGGAAAATTATTGAATACTATCAAAAGTGTCCAAAAAATCCATAACCCTGAATTAGACATCGAAGGTTTATTGCTAACCATGTACGATTCACGTTTACGTTTATCAAATCAGGTAGTGGAAGAAGTACAGAAACACTTCAACAACATGGTTTTTGAAACCGTAATACAAAGAAATATTAAACTAAGTGAAGCACCTAGTTACGGAGAAAGCATCATCAATTATGACGCAACCAGCAAAGGAGCAACTAATTATTTACACTTAGCAGAAGAAATCATAAAGAAAAACAGTTAATAGAGAATATGGCATTGGCAAAAAAACAAGCAATGGGACGTGGATTATCGGCGTTATTAAAAGATCCTGAAAACGACATCAAATCAGTATCGGATAAAAACGCAGATAAGGTAGTAGGAAATATCATTGAATTAGAGATTGAGGCAATTGAAATCAATCCTTTTCAGCCAAGAACCAACTTTAACGAAGAATCTTTACAGGAATTAGCCACTTCAATCCGTGAACTTGGAGTTATCCAGCCCATCACGGTGCGTAAGATGGACTTCAATAAATACCAGTTAATTTCAGGGGAACGCCGTTTACGCGCCTCTAAAATTGTTGGTTTAAAAACCGTTCCTGCTTACATCCGTTTAGCAGACGACAACGAATCACTGACAATGGCGTTAGTGGAAAATATCCAACGCCATGACTTAGACCCAATTGAAATTGCATTATCATACCAACGTTTAATGGATGAAATCCAATTAACACAAGAGCAGGTAAGCGACCGCGTAGGAAAAAAACGTTCTACCGTTGCCAACTATATGCGCTTACTAAAATTAGATCCAATCATTCAAACGGGAATCCGTGACGGATTCATTTCAATGGGACACGGGCGTGCCATCATCAATGTTGACAATCACGATGTACAGACAGATATTTACCAAAAAATCGTAAGCCAGAATTTATCGGTTCGCGAAACAGAAGCATTGGTAAAAGCCTATCACGAAGGCACTCCTGATAAACCGACTGCAAAAACAACCGCTGTTGCGTTTGAAGTCGCCAATGATGATCAGGAAGTATTCAATAGCTACTTCGGAACAAAAATCGACGTAAAAATTGCTGCTAACGGCAAGGGTAAAATTACAATTCCATTCAAATCGGAAGAGGATTTCAACAGAATCATCAAATTGATCAAAAGTTAGTGAAATATTGGTTTTACATACTGATTTTCTGCACACTATCTGGTAATTTTTCCGGTTTTGGTCAGGAAGAACTCAATCTGAAAGCTACTGATACTGTTGAAACAAAAATCAACCCTTTAGCACCTTCAAAGGCCGCTTTTTTCTCTGCAGTATTTCCCGGAATGGGACAGGTTTACAATAAAAAATACTGGAAAGCCCCAATCGTATGGGGCGCCATGGGAGCCGGTATTTATGCTTATTCCTGGAATAAAAAGAAATACGACGGTTACCGTACCGAATACAAAAAAAGACTGGCCAATGATCCTGATCTAAATCCTGATTACGAACGTTTGAGCAATTCCCAGTTAATTGACGCACAGAAATACCATCAGCGAAATAAAGATTTATCACTTTTGGTGACAGTGGCAATATATGCACTGAATATCATTGATGCCAATGTTGATTCCCATCTGAAACAATTCAACGTAAACGGAAAACTGACCGTTAAACCTGAAATCCAACAGAATGAGTTTACCTACAAACAAAACGTAGGCTTAAGTTTAAACTACCGGTTTTAAAATGAAAAAAAACAAGATTATCATTCTTTCAATTCTATTGCTTGCTGCAACCGGAAGATACTTCATTCAGGACCATACAAGCATAAGAACGGTTGATTTCATACAGATATTCACAATGGGATTACTGTTCGGATTATTGAGCTTATCACTTCTAAAAAAAATCAAAAACAAAGAATAATGAAAATAGCACTCTTAGGATACGGCAAAATGGGAAAAGTAATCGAAAGGATTGCTTTGGAACGTGGTCACGAAATAGTGTTACGAAAATCGAGTTCCTCAACATTTGAAGGACTGCAAAATGCTGATGTGGCAATTGATTTCAGTGTTCCAGACAGTGCCGTTTGTAACATAACGGAATGTTTTGCTACTAATGTACCAGTAGTTAGCGGTACTACGGGATGGCTTGAAAAATATGACGAGATAGTTTCTCTTTGCAGTGAGAAAGAAGGAGCTTTTATATACGGTTCAAATTTCAGTTTAGGTGTAAATATCTTTTTTGAATTAAATGCTTATCTGGCAAAAATGATGTCTAATCTGAAAGAGTACAAAGTGTCGATGGAGGAAATCCACCACACCCAAAAACTGGACGCTCCCAGCGGAACAGCCATTTCATTGGCAGAAGGCATTATTGCAAATTCAGAATATACGAATTGGACAATGGAAAATCCGACAGAAAAGCAGATTCCCATTGAAGCTAAACGAATTGAAAACATACCCGGCACACACAGTATTTTCTATGACAGTGTAGTCGACCAGATTGAAATCAAGCATACAGCCCATAACCGTGAAGGATTTGCTCTTGGAGCAGTTATCGCCGCAGAATGGCTGGCTGGCAAAAAAGGAATTTTCACCATGAAAGATGTACTTTCATTGAATTCTTAGCCATAACATTTAAAAATAATTCAGACACATAAATCTAACAGAATATGACAGCATTACAATGGCTTATCTTTTTCCTGACTCTCCAAATCATTCATGGTTTAGGTACATGGAAACTATACGAAAAAGCAGGTAGAAAATCATGGGAAGCCTTCATTCCGGTTTACAACTCCATCATTTTGATGAAAATTATCAACCGCCCTACCTGGTGGACTGCCTTACTATTTGTTCCCGTAGTCAATTTGATAATGTTCATTGTAATCTGGGTTGAAACGATCAGAAGCTTTGGTAAAAATTCAACAACTGATACACTTTTAGCTGTATTCACACTTGGATTCTACACCTATTACATCAATTATGCTGTTGATGTTACATACATCAAAGACCGTAGCTTAGTTGCCAAAACTCAAGTAGGTGACACAATCAGCTCTATTTTATATGCTGTAGTAGTAGCAACATTGGTTCATACCTATATAATGCAGCCATTCAACATTCCGACTTCCTCATTGGAAAAATCATTATTGGTAGGTGACTTCTTATTTGTGAGTAAATTTCATTACGGAGCCAGAACACCAAAAACGGCAATTGCCTTACCAATGGTTCATGATAGTTTGATGGTCGTAAAAGGCAAATCTTATTCAAGTTGGCCACAACTTCCATCATTCAGATTTCCCGGATTCCAAAACATTCAACGCAACGACATAGTAGTATTTAATTGGCCGGTTGATACCGTTTACTTTTTCAGAGATCCTTCTGGCAGACATATCGACAAACCTTTGGATAAACGTTCCAATTATGTAAAAAGATGTGTTGGTCTTCCTGGCGATAATCTTTCTATTAAAGACGGTGATGTTTATATAAATAACAAAGAACTTGTGTTACCTGAAAGAGCTAAGCCACAATACTCATACTTAGTTACAACAGACGGCAGCCCACTTGATAATTACGCTGAATATCTGATTAATGATTTGAAGATTACAGACGGTATTTTCCCAACAGGCAAACCTAACGAATATATTTTTGCAGCTGTTACAGATGAGAACTTAGGTAAAATTAAAGCTATACCAGTAATAAAATCAATAATAAAAAGAATAGCTCCGGCTCCATCTAAAATTGACAAAGGTATTTTCCCTCACAACCAGAAATGGAGTCAGGATAACATGGGACCAATTTACATACCGGAAGCTAACAAAACAGTTGCTATCAACAAAGAAACCCTACCTCTTTACCGTAGAATCATCACTGTATATGAAAACAATAAACTAGAAGAAAAAGGAGGAAAAATTTACATCAACGACAGAGAAGCTGTAAATTATACTTTCAAACAGGATTACTACTGGATGATGGGAGACAACCGTCACAATTCGGAAGACAGCCGTTACTGGGGTTTTGTTCCTTTTGACCATGTAGTAGGAAAACCGGTATTCATCTGGTGGAGTGTTGATCCGAATATCCCGTGGAGCAAAGCATTCGACAAAATCCGTTGGGACAGATTATTTTGTACCGTTGGTGGCGATGGACAGCCTACATCATATTTCAACTATTTCTTAATCCTTCTTGTAGGATGGTTTGGTTACGACTGGTACAAGAGAAGAAAAGCAAAAAGAGCGTAAGCAAATAAAAATTCAATGCTAAATCATAAAAGGTTTAGCATTTTTTTAAATTAAATATCATGGACATTTTAATTCATCCGACATATTTCCCTTCAGTAAGTCATTTTGTGGCTATAACACAAGCTAAATCGGTTACATTCGAAATGGAAGACAACTTCCAAAAGCAAACAAACCGTAACCGCATGTATATTTACAGCCCGAATGGTATCCAGCTATTGAATATTCCGATCAAACACAGTAAAGACACACGCCAGAAAACCAAAGACGTGAAATTAGAAACTGCTTTTGACTGGCAGAAACAGCATTTTAAATCATTAGAAGCAGCTTACAGGACTTCACCTTTCTTTGAATATTATGAAGACGCAATTATGCCAATTTTTACTAAAAAGCATACATTTTTAATGGATTTAAACCTAGAAACTATTGAAATTGTCAAAAAATGTCTTGGGTTAAATTTCGAAGCCCAAAAAACAATTGAATATTTTCACGAAATCCAGGATTTCAGCGATTTACGTTTGTTGGCCAACGGAAAGAAAGATACAGCAATTTTTGAACCTTACACACAGGTTTTTGAAGAGAAACATGGTTATCTTAATAATTTAAGCGTTCTGGATTTATTATTCAATGAAGGAAAATATGCTAAAGATTATCTATTAAAACAGGAATTATAATCTAATAAACCTATTCTATAGCTACCCTGGTCATAATTGGCATATGATCTGAATTTATAAAATCTGGAAAGTGCTGAAAACTTTTAACTGACAATTTTGGATCAGCAAAAATGTAATCTATACGGGCCGGATAATGTTTAAAATTATAGGTTTTTCCGAAACCTGATCCGGCCTCTTCGAAACAATCCTGCATATTTCCTTTAATCACACGGTATACATAAGAAAAAGCACTGTTATTCATATCTCCACATACGATTTGTGGATAACTGCTTGTCTTTTTATGTTCCATGATGATTTCGGCCTGCTGTTGCTGCTTAGTAAAACCGTCGCTAATACGCTTAACAATCAGTTTCGAATCCTTTTGCTTGATTCCTTCAACATTCTCCGAAATATCATTTACATCCGGGGAAATTTTCAGTGATTCCAAATGAATGTTGTAAAAACGGACAATATCCTTCCCAATCTTAACATCAGCAAAAATGGCATTGTTGTTTGAGTTTGGAAAATCAATTTTTCCTTCGTTTACAATCGGGAATTTAGAAAAGATCGCATTTCCAGTTTTAATTTGTTCTCCATCCATGAAAATAGCACGGTAAGGGTAAATTTTCAAGTCGATTTTAGCTGATGCCGATGTAGAATATTCCTGAATACACAAAACATCAGGATTCTTTTCATTTACAAACTTCAAAATATCTTGCGCCACGTTTTCCCTTGGAATCCAATTGAATAAATTCAATAAACGGACATTATAACTCATGACAACAAAGTCCTTATCTGTAGCCTCTTTTTCTTTACTGGAAAATTTATAATACTTATTGATAAAAGTAATTCCCAAAACCAGAACCAAACCGGATAAGACCAATTGTCGCTTCAATTGTATAAACCAATACAAAAAAAACAGTGCATTGATAATCAAAAACAAGGGAAGGATCAATGTAAGCACCGATAAAAAAGGAAACCAGTTAGGCGCTAAAAAAGGTAATACATAAGCAAGAAAAGTCAATATAGTCAACACTATATTGAGAAAAAATATCACTTTATTAAACCATGAAAGGTTCTTCATCCCACTTATCTAACTGAATTCAATACAAATAAACAACTTTTTGTCAGAAAATAAATCCTATTTCCCTGCCTTAAATAAAAACTCCTTTTCTTCTTTCGTCAGGCTATCATAACCGGACTGGCTTATTTTATCGAGAATTTCATCTATTTGTTGTTGGGTTTTATCTTTTGTTACAACCCGGCTTGTTGTTTTGGCTGTATCCACTTTTACATTCTTATGAACTCTTTTGAACGGAGTCGATTTTCTGCTTGAGAAAAGAGTTACAATTCGGTCTAAAGCAACATTTAAACCCGAAGTAAGATCTATTCCGGATTTCAATGCCTTAATATAAATATAACCAAACAAGGCACCGCCAAAATGCGCCATATGCCCTCCTGAATTATCGACTGGCAATTGAATTAAGTCTAAAAGCAAAAACACTAAAGCGATATGCCAAAGCTTAACATTACCAATAAATCCAATACGTATGCTGTAATCCGGCTGATAGACTGTAGTGGCCACCAATATAGCCATAACAGAAGCAGAAGCTCCAATTAAGGACTCTCCGTACCTAAGTGAAGGCAGAAACTGATATCCCAGTAAAAAAACAATACCACCTAAAATACCACCCAGTATATACAATCCGATAAATTGCTTTTGAGTAAAGAATGTTGCAAACAACCTGCCGGCAAACATTAGCATTAACATATTAAACAGCAAGTGAAAAAACCTGATGTGAAAAAAAGAATATGTAATAAGTGTCCATGGCTTTACAATCATTTCCTGCCATGATCCCGGCAAAGCAATATAACCTACAAATCTCTCAAATATACTTGGTGAAAAAACCGATATTACAGTTAATATTAAAAATAGAAATACCTCCCAAAAAATCAATTTGGTTGTCAAATCCCCTACTCTATATTGAAGTTTTAAATCCTCTAAAATACTGCTCATGATACTAAAATAATGAAATTAACCATTTATATCAATTCCAGCGACGGTTATTGAACGAATTTTTCTTCCAATACCACATCATCATAAGACCTATTAAAGCCCCACCAATATGTGCAAAATGCGCAACACCTGTATTGATTCCCATAAAAGAATTCCCTAAGATCCCAAAGAATCCATCATACAATAGCATATATATTGGCACAAAATATTTAGCTTTAATTGGAATCGGTATAAACATCAGACTTAACTGTGCATTTGGCAATATGAAAGCAAAAGCCACCAATAAACCATAAATAGCACCGGAAGCTCCTACCATAGGGGTCTGAAAAAGAAGGATCGCTTTTGCAATGACATCAAACTGCTCCTGAGTACAATTTGCATTACTCAATATATCATTGATTTTCCCTGCAACCATTTGACCGTCTTCATTAAAAACAGTCCTAAAATCCATACTTAATATTGTATTGATATCATTCTGGCTCAAATTCAAACCTGACACCTCATTCAGAGCAGAATGTATCATATAATAATTCACCCCCAATTGAAAAAGTGCTGCACCCAATCCGGCTGATAAATAGAAAAACAAAAATTTTTTGCTTCCCCAAATACTTTCAAGCAAACTACCGAATGAAAACAAAGCAAACATATTGAAAAACAAATGTGATAAGTTCCCAGTTGTACCCGGTTGATAAATACCTGCATGCATAAACATATGCGTAATCAGTTGCCAGGGTCTAAATAAAGGGTTTTCAAAATAGTATAGCGATAAATTTACATACGCCAAATCTTTTAGAATCTGAGAACCCACAAAGAACAAAATGTTTATAATCAATAACTGCTTAACGGTGGGCGTAATTTGCATCATACACTAAATTTTTTATCCAAATCTTCAACACTTAAAGTAATAAAAGTTGGTTTATTAAACGGTGATACTGAATTTTCTTTACAAGCAAATAAATTGTTTACCAGATTTTCCTGTTCTTTTTCGGTCAAATAGGTCCCGGTTTTTACAGCTAAGCTTCTTGCCATCGATTTAGCCATACTATCCATCTGACTAAAACTGCTTTCCGGAATTTCGTCCTGTAAATCTGAAATTAACTGCTCAAGTACAATCGATGCCTCGCTTTCAGAAACGGTTACAGGTAATCCGGATATTACTACCGAATCCGGGTTAATTGCATCAAATACAAAACCGGTATTTTCCAATGAAGGAATCAATTCATTTATCAAAGCCATTTCATTTCCTGAAAAATAAAATGTGAGTGGAAACAACAATTGCTGACTGCTTGCCTGATGGATTGTTATATTCGTTAAGAACTGCTCATACAATACTCTTTGATGCGCTCTTTGCTGGTCAATGATCAACATACCGGATTTAATCGGACTTACGATATATTTTTTATGAATTTGGTATGTTGCAGTTTTCGATTGTTCCACTTCGGTATCATTGAACAAAGAACTGGTTACCACATCTGATTCAAACTGCATTTCATGAGGTTCATCCGGTTCAGGTTCAAAACTTTCTTTTAATCCAACATACAAACTTTCCCAATGCGGCTGCACCTCCTTTTTCGGTTTAAATGAAAAACTGCTGCTACTTCCTCCACCACTACTAAAACTTGGTTTCTTTTCTTCAGCAAAAGGATTAAAAGTACTATCCACCTGAATAGTTGGAAATTCGGCTTCCTTACCCTGAAAATCATAAGGTGTATCCAAAGTAGCATCCCGTTCAAAATCTAAAACAGGCGCCACATTAAACTGTCCTAAACTATGTTTTACTGCTGAACGCAAAATAGCATACAAAGCATGCTCATCATCAAACTTAATCTCAGTCTTTGTTGGGTGAATATTGATATCAATTGTATGTGGAGGTACCTGCAAATAGAGGAAATAACTGGGTTGAGCACCATCTTTCAACAAACCTTCGTATGCCGCCATGATAGCATGATGCAGATAACCGCTTTTAATGAAACGGTCATTAACAAAGAAAAACTGTTCTCCTCTGTTCTTTTTTGCAAATTCGGGCTTTCCGATAAAACCGTTTATCTCAACTATTTCCGTAGTTTCCTGGACAGGTACTAATTTCTCATTGGTTTTCCCTGAAAAAATATTTACTACACGCTGGCGTAAATTAGATTGTGGTAAATTAAAAGTTTCACTACCGTTGTGGTACAAACTAAAATGAATATTCGGATGTGCCATCGCTACACGCTGAAATTCATCTATAACATGCTTTAACTCAACGGTATCCGATTTGAGAAAATTCCGTCTGGCCGGTATATTAAAAAATAAATTTTTAACCGAAAAAGAAGTTCCTTTGGCCAAAACCGCCGGCTCTTGTGAAGTAAATTTACTACCCTCAATAATAAGATGTGTCCCCAATTCCTCCTGTTCCTGTTTAGTTTTTAGTTCAACATGGGCAATAGCCGCAATTGAAGCCAAAGCCTCTCCACGAAAACCTTTGGTATGCAAATCAAATAAATCTTCTGCTTTTCTTATTTTTGAAGTGGCATGACGTTCAAAACACAATCGTGCATCGGTTACACTCATCCCTTTACCGTTGTCAATTACCTGAATCAATGTTTTTCCGGCATCTTTACAAATCAGCTTTATATCAGTAGCACCTGCATCAATAGCATTTTCCATTAATTCTTTAACTACAGATGCAGGTCTTTGTACGACTTCACCGGCAGCAATTTGATTGGCAACATGATCAGGGAGTAATTGTATTATGCTTGACATTGAAAATTATAATTTTGTTTACGAACAAAAGGATTAAGCTCGTATAAGACAAATTTAAGGAAAAGGAATGGGTTTTTATAGCCAATAAATTCTTAATTATTGACAATCTGCGATTCAATTTTCGAATAAAAACTGATAAATGTATTGATATAAATTATCATCATGCATGCTGTGTCCTAACCCTTTAGTCTCTATAAAACGGGAATTCGACCATGCTTCGGCTATTTTCTTACCTTCATTGATTGAGACCACATCGTCATCTATATCGTGAGCAACTAATCCCTGAACCTTAATTGTTGAAGCAAATTTACGTCCCGAAAAATCCTCCAACTTCTGTTTATATCTCCTAATGTACTTCTCTTCTAAATCCTTTGCAATTTTTGAATTAAGGCTCAAAATCCTGATATAATTTGACAAAAGAATTTTAAAATCACTCGGCGCTCCTAATATAACCATCTTCTTAATAGCATCATTTGGGTATAAATACTGATAATACAAGCAGGTTTTTCCACCAATGGAATGTCCGATCAGATATTGCGGCTGATACATTTGAACCGTTTTATGAATAAATTCGGCGTATTGCGGAATACTGAATTCCTTTCCTCCCGAAAGTCCGTGTGCAGGTGCGTCGATCGCGATAACCGTTGATCCGGATTTTTTCAGATAAGGTAATATATTCGCCCAACGAGAAGCATTACTTTCCCAACCGTGAACCAACAAGATGATATTCTCGTTTCCTTCCCAAATGTAAACCTGAAAATTATTACCATCATAATCAAAGGTTTCAGTAGTAACATTTTGCAGAACAACAGGCATTTTTTCCTTCGAAATTTTACCTTCCCGTGGCTCACTGAAAAACTGATACGCCAGTTTAGTTGCTCGTTTTAGAGACAGGTATCCCATGAGGTTTATATATAAACCTATCGATTTAGTAACGATAAAATAGGTAATCTTACTCATAAAAAAATCCCGATAAAAATCGGGATTTAAGATACTTATATTTTAGCAAATAATTGCTCCATTTTTTCTTTTTCTTCTTCCGCTAAAGCAGTGTCAACTAAAATTCTTCCACTGTGCTCATCTGTAATAATTTTTTTACGTGAAGCAATTTCCATTTGTGTTTGAGGAGGAATTGTGAAGAAAGAACCAGCCGAAGCTCCACGCTCAATTGACACAACCGCCAAGCCGTTACGAACACTTGTACGGATACGTTTGTAAGCATTTAACAAACGCTCTTCGATTTGCGCTTGGTATTCCTCTGATTTTTCAGTTAAGAACTTCTCTTCTTTCTCAGTTTCAGACATAATAGCATCCAATTCTGATTTTTTATGCTTTAAGTGAGATGATTTTGCCTCTAACTTTTCTTTAGATTGCGAAATAACTTCTTTTTTGTGCTCAATAGAAGCTTTCATTTCACGGATGTGTTTTTCAGCCAATTGGATTTCCAATTCCTGAAACTCAACTTCTTTAGTCAAAGAGTTGAATTCACGGTTGTTGCGAACTTCTTTTTGCTGTGCAGTATACTTTTTGATTGCTTCTTTGTGCTCTTCGATAGAACTTTTCTTCACTTTGATCTGATCTTCGATGCTATCCAAGTCAGTTTTAAGTTTCTCTAAACGAGTACTTAAACCTGCAACCTCATCTTCTAAATCTTCCACTTCCAAAGGCAATTCACCTCTTACGTTTCTAATTTCGTCGATTCTAGAATCTATTAATTGTAAATCATACAACGCTCTTAACTTTTCTTCAACGTTCAATTCTTTTGTTGCCATATTTTATAAGTACTTAACTGGATTTGTATTTATTTGAGATAAAACGATTGCAAAATTAGGAATTTTTTTCGTAAGATAATCAACTATATAATTTTTTGTGTACCGTTCACTTTCAAAATGTCCAATATCAGCTAATAAAATCCTACTTTCAGCCTCATAAAAATTATGATATTTTAAATCAGCCGTTAAATAAGCATCAGCTCCGGCGGAAATTGCATTTCTAATCGCATAGCTTCCGGACCCGCCTAAAACAGCTACTTTTTTAATCGGTTTTCCTAGTAATTGCGTATGACGGATTCCGCCACAATCCATCTTTTCTTTGACCATTTTAAGAAAATCATTTTCATCCATCCCTTCTTTTAATTCCCCAATCATTCCCAATCCAATATTCTGGTGTGAGTTTTGCAAATCATAAATTTCATAAGCCACTTCCTCATATACATGATTCGAAAACAACCCTTTCAGAATTTTTGATTGAAGGTATTTCTCGAAAGTAACTTCAATTTTAATTTCTTCCGTTTTTGTCAATTCTCCTTTATTACCTACCGACGGGTTACTGTTTTCATTACCCTCATATGTACTGAATCCTTCCGAATTAAAACTGCAATTATCATAATTCCCAATTGTTCCCGCTCCGGCCGAGAGCATTGCATTCCGGACTTTGTCCGCGTTTTCGGGAATGGTATACGTCACCAGTTTTTGAATAAAGTTTTGTTTCGGAATCAAAACCTTAGTATTAATCAGTCCCAAAGCATCACAGAAAATTTTATTGACTCCGTTTTGATGATTATCCAAAGCCGTATGCACAGCATAAATAGCAATATCGTTCTTTATTGCCTTCAGAATGGATCTTTCTACATAATTCTTTCCGGTTATTTTTTTAATTCCCGAAAACAAAATCGGATGAAAACAAACCACCAGATTGCATTGTTTTTCAATAGCTTCATCAATTACCGTCTCCAAAGCATCATGACACACTAAAACACCTGTTGCTTCAGCATTTGCATCACCCACCAGCAAACCGACATTATCAAAGTCTTCAGCATAAGCCAAAGGAGCCATTTCTTCTAAAACCGAGAGTATTTCTTTAATTTTCATACAACAAATTAACGAATAAACGAATCAACATAAAAATAAAAAATCCTACTTTCGTACTATGAATTTACTCCGAAAATTACTCTTTCCGTTTGCGGTTCTGTATGGTTTCATAACAGGAATCCGTAATTTTTTATACAATGTAGGCATTTTAAAATCCCACTCATACGACATCCCTGTAATTGCTGTTGGTAATTTGAGCGTGGGCGGAACCGGAAAAACGCCACAAATCGAATACTTAATCCGTTTATTATCAGAATCACATAAAATAGCAACATTAAGTAGAGGATACAAACGCAAATCGGAAGGTTTTGTACTTGCAGATAAAAATGCAACAGCCGAAATCCTAGGAGATGAACCCTATCAGTTTTTTCAGAAATTCCCGGAAATTCAAGTAGCTGTTGACGCTAATAGAAAAAACGGAATCGAAAGATTGTTTCTTCAAGACAAAAAACCGGAAATTATTTTATTGGATGATGCTTTTCAACACCGGAAAGTAAAAGCCGGCTTCTACATCATGTTAACATCTTACGACGATTTATTTTACAATGACTTTATGCTTCCGACTGGGAATTTACGTGAAAACAGATTTGGTGCTAACCGCGCAGACGTAATTATTGTAACAAAATGTCCAACCGATATCTCTAAAAATGAACAAGAAAAAATCAAGAAAAAAATTGACCATTACCTGAATAACAACCAACCCGTTTTCTTCAGTTATATTGAATACGACGACTTTGTGTATTCTGAAAAAAAACAAATCAAATTAGACAATTTTCAGGTTGTTGATAAAATAGTGGTAGCTGGCATTGCAAAACCCGAACCTTTTTTCGCATATTTGCAGGCTGCAAAAAAATCAACGATGGTATTTCCGGATCATCATAATTTTACGGAAAAAGACATTCAAACGATTCTGGAAACAGCAAATGGAAGAAAAATTGTTACAACCGAAAAGGATTTTGTGCGTCTAAAAGGAAAATTACCCATTGACCAATTATACTACCTCCCCATAAAATCATCGTTTGTAACCAGTAGTAATGAATTTGATAAAAAGATTTTAGAGTATGTGGGAACAAGTACAGGAAACCGTTGATTACATCCAGAACAAAACCAATTTCTCACCTGAATACGGTGTTATTTTGGGTTCAGGTTTAGGGGGATTTACAGATGATATCGAAATAGATTACATTTTATCCTATAATGAAATACCGAATTTCCCGGTTTCAACAGTAGAAGGACACAAAGGAGCTTTGGTTTTCGGACACATTCACGGAAAAAAAGTAGTAGCCATGCAGGGTCGTTTTCATTTTTATGAAGGCTACAGCATGAAAGAAGTTACTTTCCCGGTAAGGGTAATGAAATATTTAGGGGTTGAAAAATTAATTGTTTCTAATGCATCAGGTGGTGTAAATCCAAACTACAAAGTAGGTTCTATCGTAATTATCAAAGATCATGTTAATATGATGCCTGAACATCCTTTACGCGGAAAAAACGATTCCCGCTTTGGACCTCGTTTTGTCAACATGAGCGAACCATACAGCCGCAAAATGATGGCAAAAGCCAAAGAAATAGCTTCTGAATTAGACATCACTGTTTTGGATGGAGTATATTTAGGCTTACAGGGACCAACTTTTGAAACCCTTTCCGAATACAGAATGGTTAAAACTTTAGGCTGCGATTGTGTTGGAATGTCTACCGTACCGGAAGTAATTGTAGCACGTCACATGGATTTGGAAACTTTCGGAATTTCAGTAATTACCGATATCGGAGATGCTGACAATATCGATTCAATCACACATGAAGAAGTTTTGGAAGCTGCACGCGAAGCAGAGCCACAGGTTCGTCGCTTAATTAAAGAATTAATTACACAATATTAGGCTCAGCCATCAGGTTAATCTCGATAATTTTATAAAAGTTATCGGGATTAAACGGCTTGGTAATCACATCAGTCATTCCGAATGACATCAGCATTTCCCTGTTTTCATTCAGTGAAATTGCCGTTAAGGCAATGATAGGGGTTACACTATCAAATTTTCTGATTTCTTCCGTAGCAATTGTCCCGTTGATCCCAGGAAGATGAACGTCCATCAATACTAAATCGTATTTATTTTTACGCATCATATCGATAGCATCTTCACCCGTTTCACAAAGCTCGGCAATCATACGTTTTTTCTCCAAAATTTTCTTCGTGATCATCTGGTTGATTTTATTATCTTCAACCAAAAGAATTTTCTTATTGATGAATACTTTTTCGTCCATGATTTCATTCACGTTTTTGGTCACAATTGCTTCACCTATTTTAAAAGTCAAATCGAAATAAAAAGTTGATCCCACGCCAACCTCACTCTTGACTCCAATTTTTCCGTTCATCAAAGAAACCAAGCGTTTTACAATAGTCAGTCCCAAACCAGTACCGCCATATTTTCTGTTGATCTCAACTGATCCCTGTGAAAAACTGTCAAAAATAGATTGTTGTTTCTCTAACGGAATACCAATTCCGGTATCTTCCACTTCAAAACCTAGCGAACAATTTTCTTCATCTTTATTGAACAGATTAGCCGAAACCACTATGGTACCGCTTTGGGTAAACTTCAAAGCATTATTAATTAAGTTAATAAAGATTTGTGAAAGTTTTGTTGGATCTCCAACTAAAACCTGCGGCACAGCATCATCAATCTTAAGTACAAATTCATTATCATTTTGACTGGCCTGCTCTTTCAATGAGTTTTGAATATTCTGAAGTAGCTCACGGATATCAAAATTAATTTTTTCGATTTCAATATTATTGGACTCGATACGGTTAATTTCAAGAATATCGTTAATATATGTCAACAGATAATTACCTGAAAACTTAAGTGATTTCAAGTATTCAACCTGATTTGCCTTGGGTTTCTCTTCTAATAAAATATGGGTAATTCCGTTTATCGCATTTAGTGGTGTCCTCAATTCATGGCTCACCGTTGAAAGGAATTCGGCTCTGGCCTGTGAAGCTTTCTCGATTCTTTCTTTAGCTTCTTCCAACTCCATATTTTTTTCGCGAAGCAATTCATTGGATTTATTACGGATGATATTGTTTTTATATAATGATAAACTCAACAACGACAAAATTGTAATTAAGGCAATACTTAAAATATTGATCAACTTGGAGAATTTACCTGCTTTTTCCTGTTCTTTCTTCTCTTTATCCAATTTTTCCATATCACGCATGATATCACCAACTTTAACTTGCTCCGAAATAAGATTTTGCTTCTTACTCAAAGCTATGGCATCAAGAGAATCTTTAAGTTTAAGATGAATCTTCAGAAAAGCCAGCGAGTTGTTAACCTGGGTCATCTGATCATACAATTCACTTAATTTTTTAGCAACTTTCAACTGCTGTTCAACATTTTTATTTTCAACACTAAGTTCATATGCTTTGTTCAAATAGCTTAGTGCAAGGCTATTTTCCTTTTTTCCGGCTTTGATGATTCCCAATTGATAAAACGCTTCTGCTTTAAGACTGAAAGTATCTTTCCCGTTTCCCAACTGAGCCAACTCATTAAGTGTAGTTTCAGCAGTTCCGATTTCTTTTTTCTCGATATACAGCAAAGCCTTTTGAAGGTTTACCATATTTTTTCCGTTTTTCAGATCAATACTTTCGTAAACTGAATTTGCCTTGTTAAAATATGATTCTGCCCTGCCATAATTGTTTTTCTGCATATAGCAGATACCTAGGTTATAATAGGCCAAAGCTAATTTAGCATTCGGTTCGATAGTATTAAAAACAGATACCGCCCTTATAAAACGCTCAATTGCCTCATCGTATTTTCTGAGATCGACATAAACGATTCCTAAAGTATAATAAGCCGAAGCAAGATTGGAATTATTAAGTGTTTTTTTGGAAAAAACAATCGCTTTATTGGCATTTTCCAATGCCTTATCGAACACCCTGTTGTTTTTGTAGTAGATAGCCGTTTCCGTATAGTAAAAAGAACTGTCAATAGTCGTCTCATCCTCAAATCCATTGGATGCAAATCCCAACAAACAGAAGAGGTTAAAAAGAAGTAGCAAGGACTTTTTATACATAATTACTATACAAAAAACTCCCTAAATATACTTATTTTTTACTAATACGGCCAATTAAATCAATAATTCGTGAGGAATAGCCTATTTCATTATCATACCATCCCACGACTTTAACCATCTTGTCGATAACTGAAGTCAGTTGGGCATCAAACAAACAGGAATTACGGTTTCCAATGATATCGACTGACACAATCGGATCTTCAGTGTAAGCCAAAATACCTTTTAACTCATTTTCAGATGCTATTTTAAATGCCAGATTAATTTCTTCGATTGTAACTTCTTTTTGGACATTGAAAGTAATATCAGTTAATGATCCATCTGGAACCGGAACCCTGATACCACATCCTCCCATTTTCTTATCCAGATTTGGAAAAATTTTAGTCAATGCCTTTGCAGCACCAGTAGTCGTTGGTACTATTGACTGCGCAGCTCCACGTGCACGTCGTAAATCCTTGTGTGGCTGGTCATGTAAACTCTGGTCTGTAGTATAAGAATGGACAGTTGTAATATAAGCCTGTTCAATACCACATAAATCCTGAATTACTTTAATCATTGGGGCCGCGTTATTTGTCGTACAACTGGCGTTTGAAATAATTTCTTCAGATCCGTCCAAAATATGTTCATTAACCCCCAACACCACTGTTTTGACAGAATCATCCTCAGGCGGCGCTGAAAGAATAACTTTTTTTGCCCCCGACCCAATATGTTGATGGGCTGAAGTATATTTTAAGAATTTTCCTGTAGATTCAATTACTAAATCTATATTTAAGGATTTCCAATCCAGATTGGCAATTTCCTTTTCGTGGAGAAAAACAAATTTTACATCATCAACTATTACATGATCTTCATCAAACGAAACAACATTTGGCAAAACTCCGTGTATACTGTCATACTTCAGCAAATGCGCCATTGTTCTATTATCTGCAATATCGTTAATTGCAACTACTTCAATTGAAGGATGACCAAGCAGTAAACGGAATAAATTTCTTCCAATACGGCCAAAACCGTTAATGGCAATGCGTGTTTTATGACTCATTTAAAGTAAAATCGATAGTAAAATTACAGAATGTGCTTTTGGGCATGATAAGAAGATCGAACCAATGCGCCGCTTTCCACGTGACGGAATCCTAATTCTTTCCCGATTTGCTCGTATTTGGCAAATTGTTCAGGAGTGATGAATTCTTTCACCGGCAAATGTTTTTTACTTGGCTGCAAATATTGCCCAATAGTAACAATATCAACATTCGCCTCACGTAAGTCTTTCATGGTTTGAATTACTTCATCTTCTGTTTCTCCCAAACCTAACATTATACCCGATTTAGTTCTTCGGATACCTTTGTCTTTCAGGTATTTCAACACTTCCAGACTACGGTCGTATTTCGCCTGGATCCTAACTTCACGTGTTAACCTCCGAACCGTTTCCATGTTATGCGATACCACTTCCGGATTTGCTTCAATGATCCGGTCAATATTACGTTCCACTCCCTGAAAGTCCGGAATTAAAGTTTCTAAAGTAGTTTCCGGATTCATTCTTCTGATAGCCTTGATGGTTTCATACCAAATGATAGATCCCATATCTTTTAAATCATCACGGTCAACACTGGTGATTACCGCATGTTTGATTTTCATGATTTTGATTGATCGTGCCACTTTTTCGGGCTCATCCCATTCTACATCTTCAGGACGGCCTGTTTTCACTCCGCAAAAACCACAAGAACGCGTACACACATTACCCAAAATCATGAACGTTGCGGTACCTTCTCCCCAACATTCTCCCATATTAGGACAACTTCCCGAAGTACAGATCGTATTTAATTTATACTTATCAACTAATCCACGGAGTTCGGTATACTTCTCTCCTATTGGTAATTTAACCTTTAACCATTTTGGTTTTCCGGTTGGCAATATATTTGATTGTGTAGCTGTTTCCATAAAAACATTTTTGCATTGCAAAGATATGGAAAGATTGATGATTAATAGGTAGCCACCTGATATTTATGATTTTTTTGACTTTTACTACAATCTTGCCGAAATATCTTCGGTCAAAGCTAACTATATGAGATTCAATTACTAAAAAATGATAAAAGACAATACTTTCAAAATTAATGATTTGGTAAACCAAAAAATCATCAGATTATTAAAACAATATTTTAAATTTGTAGGAATTTTAATATAAACTTAATCATGAAAAAAATTATTTTTTATGTACTGTCGCTGACAGCCATGGCTTTCGGACAGACTTATGCCCAAACTGCCCAACAGCATTTGAATTCTGCAATCCAATCAGAAGGAAACATCAGAACAGGTGTTGTTAACTCAAAAGAAGCGGTTAATCAATTAGCAAAAGAAATCGCTGTAATTGGTAATCCGAATGCGGTTTTATTCAACAACAAAATGTTTGAACAGATAAACTCTGTACAAAACAATGTAGATGACACCGATCATTTTTTAAACGAAGCCAAAAACGTTTCGGTTATTCCTTTTACGACACAAGCCATCAATACGTTAACGGCTGATTTAATCAATTTGAATGACGAATTGATCGGACTTACGTACCAAATCGACGAATTACTGAACAACAACAATAACAATGCAGCGCTAAACCTTTTACCACAAGTAAAAAATGTTTTGGACGCACAGGATAACAAAGCTGTTGAAGTTATCAATGCCATCCAGACTTTAAAACAAACGATCAAATTATACAATGTTTGTCTTCAGACAGTAGATCATTTGGGAAATCCGGTTTATGAT
The DNA here is from genome assembly GCF_023634845.1 of Flavobacterium amniphilum. GTDB lineage: Bacteria > Bacteroidota > Bacteroidia > Flavobacteriales > Flavobacteriaceae > Flavobacterium > Flavobacterium amniphilum. The sequence goes on from NZ_JAMLJL010000004.1 coordinate 96,265, forward strand.
GCAGAATTACGAGGATTTTGGGCACAAAACCAAACAACCGGGGAATACATTGAGCCAACAAATCAGGACGGCAATTGCTTCGAAAACCTTCCTGCCGGCTATTACCGTTTTGATGCCCGCCATGGTTATTGGAGTGGAGTTGCACCTGAATGGGTAACACTTTCGGAAAGTCTGGAGAACGAAGACGGAATCATCATTATCAATCTGGTTTACTGGGTTGAATAAAAAAAAGAAAAAAGCCATTCAATTCAATTTGAAAAGAATGGCTTTTACATTTTGGTGTTTAGACTTTTATTGCATTTGTACAACAATAGGCAATGAATATTGTGTTCTAACCGGTCTCCCTTTATAGATACCCGGCTCCCATTTTGTTTTAATGGATTTCAACACACGAATGGCTTCTTTATCCAATCCAAGACCAGGATTTCTCGGCACTGTGATATTTGAAAGACTTCCGTCTTTTTCCACCACGAAGAAAACAATTACTCTCTTTGTTGTTCCTTCTTCATCTACTTCCGGTGTTTTGAAACGATTTCCTACAATTCTTAAAAACTCATCAATTCCACCTGGGAAACTTGGATTTTTTTCAACAGCAGCCGAAGTTAGCACCTCATTCCCATTATCAACAGGTTCTGGCTGAACCGGTGTTGTAACCGCACCTGTATTTGAACTTCCGTTTCCTGTTCCTCCAGTATTTGTATCTGTTGGCGTATTTTGTCCTAAATTAACATTTGTAGTAATGTTTGTATCAGGAGCCTCTTCTGCATCTACAACAGTTGGATTTACTAAATCAATTGTTTTAGGAGCTTTAGCAGGCGGCATTACTTTTGATGTTGGCGGAAGTACCTTCTTTGGCAGAAGCTTCACTTCAGTTACATGTATTGAAATATCAGGTCCAATTGGGCAAGTAATAATTTCAGGTTTATCAGTGAACGAACTTAAAATGAACGGCAGGGCGGCTATTCCACCAAGCAAAGCCATTGCACTGACGAACGCTTTTGTTGTAGTTTTTCCTTCTTCCTGACGTAATTGGTAGGCTCCATACGCTTTGTTTTTTCCTTCAAAAACGAGTTCTAACCACTCGGTTTTATTTATATTTAGTTTAGACATAATTTAAGATTTTTAATAGATTAATTAATAAATCCGCGCAGATTTAATTAATCACATGAAAATATCATGCCAAAATTATCCTAAATATTAAATTATTCATAAAAAATCACAATGAAGCATTTAAAACAATCATTTACAAATACTTACGATAGGCAATAGCCAATTTTTCATCATACTTATTTGCTTTATAATTTGATCCATTATAATAATATGCAAATTTATCCCAATTTTTATCCTTTAATAAGGCAATCAAATTTGCCGAATGTGATTCCAAAAATCTCCCCAATGCAATTAAATGTTCTCTTTCAGACAAATACATTTTATCTACAAACTCCGTAACCGAATTGTAACCAATATGTGTTGCATTATTCCCCATAATCTGGAAACATCCCCATGAAGCAGCTGCCAATGCAGGTTCCGGACCGATACTTCCCGGAATTATACTGATTGCTTTTTGAAGCCGGTCATGTTCCCCTTCACCTCCCTGATAAAATGACTTTGTCCAGCTTTTATACAGAACATCTTCATTTCCGCTGACTAATGATACCGGATTAACTCCTCTTTTTTCCAATTCCTTCCAAAAAACATGCCCTTCAAAAAGAATTTTCGGTTTTCCGCTGACCAGAAAACCTTTTCCGGAACTCTCAACCTGATTAACTGCTTTGATTGCTGCTAAATCAACATTGTACAGATTTGAAAAATCAATTAAATCCTGTTCACATAAAAATTTATCGTTATGAACAGTCAGATTAGGTTGCAACTCATATAGTTTTGACCAGGTTTTAACACCCACGATTCCGTCAACCACTAAATTATTTTTCAGCTGGAATTCTTTGACGGCAGCATCAACGACCATTGTAAAAGAATCAGTAACAGTAAGCTGAAAGCCTATCCTGTTTAATAATTCACAGAGGATTATGACCTCGGGGCATTTTACATTATACTGTATTGTTTTCATTTTTCTCTTTTTTAGATTGTTTGTAAAACCGCCCACAAAAAATTAATTTAAACAGTAGTTTCCGGACAGTTATAAGGTAATTATTTTGATAAACTGATTAGCTTTTCAGGATAAGACAACGAATCATCTTTATCCAGTCCTGAAATTTTTAGGTCGTTAAACAAATAATTAGTAGCTGAGTGAAAATTTTCATGCTCCTTACTACTAACCGAAAACGCTTCGATGCCCAGACTGTAATAGACATTCCCGTTAATTTTCAATTTGGTCAGTTCAATTCCGGCTCCTTCATCAATCATTGAATCAGAAGAAACCAGTTTCTCATTTTGTGCATTAAATTTCACCAGTAATCTGTCTTTATCGACCTTCAGCCAATTATTTGTATTACTTGCTTCCGGTAGAAACAAACTGATTATTTCATTGGTTTCTTTTTCATTTGGTACCAAACTGAAACTGTGCTTTTTCCATGAATTCACATAAGCAGTATTCCCGTTGTTGAATTTAAAAGCACCGTCATCACTTGACAAAACTTTAATTTCAAGTTGGGTTTTGAGCGCTCCGTTTTCATCTTTTTTGGGCTCCCTAATTTTAATTCCCAAATTTTTATGAAGTAAGTTCAGGTAATAATCCTGTCTCGGAAATAAATCCTTATCCTTGAAAAACAATTCATTCCCATTGAACCATTTTTCAATAGTTTCCAACGACTGATCGTTTAAAAACCATCTTGTTTCGGTACTTTTTAGCATGACTCTATTTTTTAGGAATTGTCAAAACCGTTGAATTTGAGAAATCAAAAACACCACTTTGCGTACTTGCAATGTTATTATCCTTATCAAAATAAGTTGCGTTGAAGTTTATCCTGCTTTCTGCTCCAGCCATACCGGTCAAAAGGAAATTAATCAGTAATGGATTTTTAAAATCGGCTTTCAATCTTTCCAGGTTGAATATTGCACCAGTCGCCAAAACGGTTAATTCCACATGAATTTTACTGGTTGTTGTCTTCTGGGAAGCAATCTGAACCTGGATATACTTATTGAAATTATTTGAAGTTGCCACGATATTTGAAAATTCTTTACTGATATTTTCAATCGACTCAAAATCAAAAAACACCTTTTTAAGCGTCTTACTACCAAAAGCAGTATTGATGAGATTAAAACTCACATCTCTTGTTTGTTCACTTTCCACCACATAATTAGTAAAAGGCGAGCTGCAGAAATATGCATTGTCAGCCTCATCGACAGTTTGTACGGATTTCACCTTACAAGTAGATAGCGATTCATTTTTATGGGTAACCCTTTTCAACACATTATCAATTTCAACCGTTAAAATTTCACCAATGGTTTTTTGGATATTCAACTCAATTACACTGGTATCCCTGATTTCCTTGTGCTTGAAATTTATGTTAGCATATTGAGACAAACTGTTATTGATGGTGTTGATTAAAATACTGGCATCGTTTAAATTTTCGGTACTGAAATCAATTAAAAAATATTTTCCGTCGACACTGATATTCGCATTTTGCAAGAAAGAATTACCGTTGATTTCATAAGTTGTTTCCGGCAGATCATTCGGATAAATAAAGTTTACTTTATCAAAATAATTTGTGGTATCACCATCCAGAAAGTTATGGGTTCTCAAATCGATTTTCAATTTATTCAGATCATATTCCGAGAGATCAGGACTGATAGCAAACTGGAAACTGATTTTGGAAATATCATTTGAAAGACCGGAATCTTCTTCAGTTGCATGGAACACAGTAGTAACACAAGGCTTTTGCGTATCTGATGTTCTTGCAATATGGTATCTTTTCGATATTAACAAAAATTCGTTAACCGTGATTTTAGATTTGTAAATTGACAATTTATCCAAATTGATTCCCGGAACGAAAATTTGCTCGTATAACGAAAAATCCTGATTGAAATTGAACGGATTGTGTACAAATCCGCCATCGGCTTTTCTATACAAACTTTTAGCCGGATCGCTTCCCAAAGGATAATTCAAAACCTTATTTATTTTGAGGATAAAAGAACACTTAATGTATTCAGCCTGAACCGTATTATTTTCAATTCTCATACTTGAAACCGATTCTTTTAATCTTACGTTTTCACGTACTACCAAAGGCTGTTCGATAGTCATTTTACTTCTGATCGCAGTAGTTCTTACTGGCATTATTCCTGTTGAAGACAGTCTGGTAAAATTAAAAGCATTAGCCAGCATATAGTTCTTGCGGGCTTTTGTGTAACCTTTAAAACTAAAAAACAAATCGATGTTACTTTTCAGTTCTTCAATATTGGTTATCAAGTTTGTAAATGCGATTTTTACCGCTTCGTCTTTAATATTGAACGTTATTTCTTTTCTGCTCTCATCAACAACACCATTGATTTTTACTGTATTATCCTTTACTTTCAGGTTTAATATTGCTTCACGCAGATTAATCGTAATATTTTGAAGTGTAGATGACACCTCCTTGTTTTTAATCGCATAGTTCAAGGTAACTTTTCCCAATAATCCGGAGCTTTCACTTTTTTCGTTCAGCACATCTTCATAATAAAATATCTGATTGTTGTTTAACGGAAAAATTTCAACGCTTGGAAACTGCAACTTAATGGTTTGTTCATTATAATCTGTAAAAACAGAATCCTGCGTAATAGTACTACTGTCTTCGATAAGCGGCAGGTATTCTTTATTCAAAATACCGATTATCACCGGATTCAATGCTATGGAATTCAGAACAGGATGTGTAACAACCGAAAAACTGGCAGGATTTTCTTTTACTGCTGCCGTGTTATAGCTGGTGCTTACTTTTCCTTCCTCTAAATTAAATCGGTTAAGCGGAACAATTTTTGTCCCCACTAATTTATATGTATTTAATTCTGGCATTTTTCAAAGGAATTAGATGTTAGTTTTTAGAATATCAATAACCAGATTGTCAAATTCAACTTTCGGTTTATCAATATTCACGTCATGCTCATTGATTTGTATCGCGCCTTTTTTATCAAAAAAAGTGATTCTGACTTTTGCTGAATCCGAATCAGATTTTGAAAAATCAAAAACATAAGCTTTAGGTTCTTCATCAAATCGTTTCCAGGTTGCCTGTTCCATTCTTTCGGTTTCCACCCCGTTAATTAACGTTTTGGAAAAAACCGCATTCTGGATTATTCTGGCATTTGATTTCCAATTCAATTCCCCGTATGAATCAGGATATCCGATTTCAATATTCAGCAATGAAACAGATGAGAGATCAGAGTCCGGTTTGACCGAAACCCTGAATTGTACTTTTTCAAAATCCATAATACTTTGGTTTAATAGAGTAAAAGAGGGCTTTTACACCCTCTTTATACACTAGTTATTCACTAAAAGCTGCTCTGATTTTTTCAATATCCTTATTTTGTGCATCTGTTCCAGATGGGATATCAAAAAGTACATCTCCTGCCAAATAATCAATAGGCGTGAAATCAGTTGAGATGGAAACTTTTTTAGATTTAGTTCCGATTTTACCTTTACAAGTATATTTGACTTTGTACTGTGCCGGTTTGATGCTGTAATCTGATTCATACCAAACTTTATACGGGATCATGTCTTCAAAATTATCAGCTGTAAATTTGAATTTCTGAGTTGGCATTTTATCCACTTTCAGTGTAACTTCAACTGTGTCACACTCATAAAGTTCCTCCGTTGATAATGTATAATCAATCATTTGGTTGATTGGAAGCGGAATGAAAACATTTCTGCCGTCAAACTCATACTCAGCCACTTTATCAGCAATTTTCACCCTTTTATCCTTTTCATACATTACGTTTGTACGAACCTTGATTTTGCTTGGTGTTTGATTTTTTACAAAATCAAATACGAATTTATCATCATTCATAGCGGTATCATTCCAGTTTGCGGGGAATACAGCGTCAATGGTTTTTCCGCCACTTGTAGTTGTTTTGATAAAAGGCACTCCACCAACAGCCATTTTTCTGCCTGAACTTTTCCAAACCATCTTACCTTTTGAATCCGGGTAACCTACTTCAATAGCTACTTGACTTACTGCACTGTCAGAAGTAATCATACCATCTTTATCGACTCTGGCAATACCTCCGTTTAATGAAGTTGTCACCTGAACTTTTGAAAAATCTTCATCAAGTCTTACTTCAGTGATGTATTTTTTCAAGTCTTCTTTTGCTGCATCACCGGATTTTGTAGTAAGCGGAGTTAAACTTGCGCTCAAAGTGCTATCCATTACGGTAACAGCTGAGAATTTAATCTCATCAGTGAATTTAACCTCTCTGATTTGAGTCCCTGATTTCAAGCTAACTCCAACACTGATTCCGCCAGTGAATATGCTGAATAAACCTAAAGTTGCACTTGGATTTTCAGCCGGTGTAAATTGTTTTTCAGGTTTGTCAAAAATTTCTTTTTGAAGTAATTGGAAAGCGAATTCTCTTTGTTTAGTTAACAATTCCATTTCGAATTTCTTTTTTTCCTCGTTAGAAAATTGTTCATCTGTAAAGATTTCACTTACGATACCACCTTCAGTTTTTATTTTTTCATATTCATGTTCCCAGTTAAGATTAACAAATCCACCCCAACTTGCATTTACTTTAGCAGAAAAATAAGTATGCACTTTTTTTACATCGATTGTTGTTTTGATAACTGTTGTAGGTAAGTAACCTTTAAATTTAATTGCATTTTCAACAACTAAGTTATTGTTACCGTTTTCCAAAGAACTTTTAACCAAAGAAGCACTGTTTCTTCCCATCAATACTGAGAAAGCATTTTCACCAAGACCGAAAGTTGTTCCGGCACCATCACCCTGTACGATGAAAGACCAAGGATTTTGTCCGTCAAAAGGCATATTCTCATCTTCTTTCCCAATAATATGCATTGAGATATTGTTTTGGGTCAACTGGATTGGTCTAACGTTAGTCGAATTAAAATCCTTGTCAACTCCTTTCAGGTAAGAGAATAGTCCAAACAATTTAGACTGTCTATGATTTTGGTAATCTGTATGTAACTTTTGTTTTAACTTGTCGATTGCTTTTTTCAGTACCAATTCCGGCACATCGATTGTTGAAGTCAGCGTGGTGAATGCACCGGCTTCTTCTTCAAAACCTTGTGCGCCAAGTACACTTCCTGAATCGACAACACCTTTGAAAACCTGCATTGAGAATTTATATTTCCCGTCTTTAACCGGTTCTTTTGCTAATCTTGGAGCTTTTGGATAATAGTAAAACTGCATTGGAAGATTAGCTGCTTTTAATTCATTGTTGTTAGGGTCTGGTGAGAACAACAGCGTGTAATCTACACCATCTTCATTTTCTAATAAAATTTCTACTGTTCCGGCACCCGCATGAGGGTAACCAAGAGGAGACGCATTTGCCATAATAATTAGTTTTTAAATTAATGTTTGTTTATTGTTTAAATTGATTTTTAATTAAGGATATTCTGCTCTGGCTTTGTTTACCAAGTCTACTAAATCAGAACCTCCGCTCGCACCGTTATTGGATGCATTTTGCCAACTCTGAACGGCAACCACATAAGGCGTTGAACCCCAATAGCCCCAAAATGGCCCACCACTTTGTCCTGGCCAGATGTCACCTTGGTGATACATTGCTTCATGGGCATCAGTTGTAAAAGCATCACCGTCTAATGCAATACTGTTTTGGTAAGTTGGTCTTTGTGCACCGGTTTTATCCATTGGATATCCGGCATGAGTCCAAGAAGCTAAACCATCCCAAGAATCTGTGTAAGCTTTTGCTCCAAACCAACCAGTTTGATTTCCAACATTTCTGTCAAGTACTACAACTACATAATCATACTGTTGTTCAGTTGAGTTTATACCATCTGATCCTTTAACTTTGTATTTGTAATACGTTTTAATACCGTTTGCTGTTCCGAAAGTTGCGTTTGGTCCATTGTAGTACATTGGAGAAAATTTCACCCAACCGGTTGTACCATCGGCTTTAAAATCAATTACGTGAGCACATGTTAATAAATGTCTTGGTCCAATCATGGCACCACTACCAACTCCCAGCGCAGTTTCTACCCTACCTACACATCCCCACGGGTAAGCAGTTGAATTATAAACTGTTCTGTTGTCTGCACCAAAAATTGTTCTACTCCCTTCCTGTTGCATGAATGTGTTTCTGTCGATGAAAATTGGAGTTTTTGATCCTGCTTTATCAGCTTTCGGATTAAAATCCTGATCTAAATGATCCGGACAAAACGGAGCTTGATCAGATAAAGATTTAGTCCCCTTTTCTAAAACTTTTACACCGATAGCTTCAATTTGTTCGACACCATTTTCATCAACCTCTACTTTTCTTTTTGCTTTAACAGGCTTCAAGCCTTTCACCTCATCCTGTAGCATAGGTTTGTCGTTTTTCTTAGTTGTCATATTATTTGATTTTAATTTTTCCTACTCTGTTTAGGTTTTTCGGATTCCACCTTTATTCAAATATTTTCAGTTTTAATTTTGTTGATTTCCCTTCAGTTTGGTTAATTTGGGCCGCTCCCATTGCCGATAAAGAATTTGCAATTTGGGAATCCAGAAGTTCACGGGTTATATTACCTGTTGTTGCCCTAAGTATTTTACATAAGTTATAAGTGAAGTAGCCTCTTGTAATCCCAGACACATCACCTTCCATCGAAACCTGATTATCTTTACAACCGGCCCAAAGCACATGATTCATATCCGGAACTTTATTTAGACTTTTGATTGTTACTTTGGTTTCCTCTGTTGACTCAGCAGATTTACTTTCAATACTTTTGGCGAAATTGAAATAAAATTCATCTTCTAACATAGGTGGAATGAATCTCGGCGTTTCATTCATGAACATTCCGTCTATACCTCCCATATTCATTTTTCTTGTTCCGGTACCGGAATGACAACAGTCAAAAATCACATCAAAGCTTACACCTTTTTTTACTTTTCCTTTAAAGAGGCTTTTGAAATCGTCATCTCTTAAAAAACCGGCTGTAGCATAATCATGCGGACAAATTGCCTCATCTAAACCATCCAACTCCAAATCTGTTCCTATGTTAGCTACTCTTGTGCCATGACCTGAATAGTACAACACTAATGAATCACCTGATTTACATCCTGTCAACAACCATTTTATATAAGTGATAATGTTGTTTTTTGTGGCGTTTTGATTCGTCAGAATTCTGATATCAGAAGGAGAAAAACCACATATAACCAAAGTATTAGCCATATCACGTGCATCTGGGATACAACCGTTTAAATCCGGACCACCGGCACCTATCGGTGCGTAGTCATTTATTCCTATAATTACTGCTTTTTTTGCCATCTTTTTTACTGTTAGTTCGTTACCTGTATTTTCACCGATTTTGTATGGTGTAAAATTGCAAACAATCAAACTATTAGCTATCAGACAATTAGCCCTATTTCATAAAGGATTTTAACCAACTAAAAAAAAGGAAAAACAATGGAAAAGAGAAGGGTGTATTTCCCCTGAAATAATCACCAAATCTGATGAAGAAAAAAATAGTATAAAAAATCCCCCTATGAAATCAATCATAGAGGGATTTAACAATTCATATGAAATGAATATTAGATTATTCTATAAAGTCAAGATCCTTGTTGTGTGTTTCTTTTATTGTAAGTGTTGAATATATTCCTAATATAAAAGCAATTAATCCGATTATAGTTGCTGCTACGATAACTCCGCTACCTTTCTTAAAAAAATCAAATCCCATCAACATCAAAGGAACCAACCCCCTAACCATATTAGGTATGGTAGTCGTGGCAGTACTTCTGATATTTGTACCGAATTGTTCAGCTGCCACAGTCACAAACATCGCCCAATATCCGGTTCCCAATCCTAACCAGGCACAATAGAAATAATACATATTCTCCGAATTTGTTCCTCCATACAACAACAGAATCACACCTACAACCGTAAATAACATCATGTATAAGATAGCTTTCTTGCGGGAACTCAACGCATGTGAAATGAATCCGCTGGCAAAATCACCAATAGAAATCCCAACATAACCCCACATAATAGCTTTTCCGGGAACTATATCCTGAATTCCCAATGCGGGTGCAAACTGATTAGCCATTACTGCCAGAATCCCAATACAGAACCAAGTTGGCAAACCAATAGCAATACATTTTAAATAACGCAAAAGACGTTCTCCATTAGTAAAAAAAGAAATAAAATTCCCTTTAGACACATTGCTTTCTTTTTCTATATCCTTATAAATCCCCGATTCTACAACTCCAACACGTAAAAACAGCAACAGCAGTCCTAAAGTACCACCGATAAAATAAGCAGTGGTCCAACTGCCTGCTAATTCAACTGAAAGTTGTGCAACCACAGCTCCCATCAATCCAAAACCCGCAACTATTGAAGTTCCAATCGCCCTTAGCTCTTTTGGCAATGATTCGGATACTAAAGTAATACCCGCTCCCAATTCACCAGCCAAACCAATACCGGCAATAAAACGCAGCAAAGCATATACTGTTGTTTTGTCATCCATAGGAAATTGCGGAAGAAATCCACACGCAATGTTAGCAAGAGAATATACAATAATGGAACCAAAAAGAACGGAAAGTCGTCCTTTTTTATCTCCCAAAACACCCCAAAGTATGCCACCTAATAGCAATCCAAACATTTGACAGTTCATAATCAAAGTTCCTGAGATATCAGGGTTCAACCCTAGATCTTTAAGACTTGGCACTCTTACAATACCGAAGAGTAGTAAATCGTAAATATCAACAAAGTAACCTAAGGCAGCTACAATTACAGGTAAAGAAAATAGATGTTTGAGTTTTTCCTGGTTAGAGAAAGTTTGCATTGTTTTTGGTTTTTGGCCAAAGATAAAAATTCAGGTTAGAGATTCGCAAACCTTTAAGACAAATATTGATAAATTAACCGTTTTTGATAATTTCAGCCAATAGCTTTTTAGCCCTGAGCAATTTAATTTTCACATTATTCAATGGTTCATTAAGTTCATCAGCAATTTCCTGATAACTCATCTCCTGAAAATATCGCATTTGAATGACTTCCTGATAAGCAGGCTTCAGTTCTTTAATATACTGAAGAAGGCGGTTTAAGTTTTGCTCTGTAATTATCTGATCCTCGGCTGAAGGCGAATCATCAGCAATACCATAAGCGATATCATCTTCTTCATCGGTGATATCTATAAAAAGTGACGATTTTTTCTTTCGGAGTAAATCGATGTGCACATTTTTAGCAATAGCAATTAACCAAGTATTAAATTGGTACTCAGGATTGTAAGTAGCAATTTTATCAAAAGCTTTCGAAAAAGTTTCAATGGTTATATCCTCCGCATCTGTTTCATTTTCGGTCCGCAATAACATAAATCCATAGACTTCACTCCAATATTTGTCAAGCAAATACGTAAATGCCACTTGGTCCCCGCGAATGGCCTTATCGATGTATTTTTTTATTTCCAAGTAACTGGTTTTGAAAAAATGTTTCTAAAAAACACGTTTATTTGTGTGAAGATAAGAATAATTTCCAAAATAGGATACCAATACATCACGTCTTTTTCTTCCAATTTCCCTGCAGAGAATCCCAAAGAAATCCAAGAAGCGATATACCTGAACCCTATAGCTCCCAAAACGATTATCCATTGGAATTGAAGTAACAATAACGGAATTGGTAAGATAAAAAAGAAAAGTTGGGTACAATAAAACAACGCCAACTGTGATTTATCAAATCCTTTATAATACTTTGCAGTAGAAACATGGCGTCTTTTTTGCATAAACCATGCACCGAAAGATTCTTTTGCTCTTGAATATGTAAATCCTTCCGGATTGAAAGATATGGCAGTTTTTGCTTTAGTAGACGCTTCATTTATAAACAAATCATCGTCACCTGAACGTAATTTCATGTGGTTGATAAACCCGTTTACTTTAAAAAACTCTTCTCTTTTATAAGCCAAATTACGTCCAACGCCCATATAAGGCTTTCCAATTTTAGCCCATCCGAAGTATTGTGTAGCTGTCAATAAAGTTTCAAAACGGATTAATTTATTTAAGAACCCCGGTTCTTTTTCATAAGCTCCGTATCCTAAAACAAATGTTTTGTGCATGGTAAAATGTGAAGTCATTTCGGCAATCCATTCTGTTGAAGCCGGATAGCAATCAGCATCTGTAAACAATAAATACTCTTTGGTAGCCGCTTTGATCCCTAAAGTCAAGGCAAATTTCTTATTCCCCCAGAAAGCTTCGTTATTTTCAACTTTAACCAATTTTAAATTAGCATGTCTTGTCTGAAAATCTTCAATCAAAGCGATTGTTTCATCACTTGAAGCATCATCAATCACAACAACTTCATAGCTTGGGTAATCCTGATTTAATAAAAGCGGGAGGTAATTTTTAATATTTTCCTCCTCATTTTTAGCACAGACAATTACAGAAACCGATATGTGTTTCGGAGCTATTTTTTCATTTTTAGCAAATGAGAACTTACCAAAAATCAATAGGTAATACACCGCCTGAATGGCGACCACAGCTAAGAAAACGATAAGTAAAACAAGTAAAAATTGCTCCATAAACTTCATTCAAATTTTGGCGCAAAGGTAGTAAAAAAGTTATCAGTTTACAGAATTAGCCTTACAGATTTGTTCTGTTTTTTCGCATTTCGTCAGCAACTTCCTGATCATCCGTCCGACCCGATTTTTCTAAATGACCAATAATATTTTTATAGTTTTTATCATCGCGGTTTTGCGACATTTTTTTCACGGCCTGGATTTCGGTTACATTGATTTCAAAAGCAAGAATACCACGTGCCTGCATCATGGTTTTTCGGGAAAGCTCTTCAACCCTCATCGGATTTTCCTGATTTTTCTCATACTTATTCACCAATTTTATCAAAGAAGCTACTGATTCATCATAATCCAGCAACCGAAGTTTTCCATACACATGTACGGCAATATAATTCCATGTGGGCACATTTTCATGATCATACCAGGAAGGCGAAATATAAGTATGCGGTCCATTAAAAATAGCCAAAACCTCTTGTCCGTCTTTAAAATGAACTGCCTGCGGATTTTCTCTTGCGATATGTCCGCCCAAAACAACCGAATTGTCAGAAGCAACTTCAAGGAATAAAGGCGTATGCGTTCCCCAAAGTTTACCGTTTGTTTGATTAATCAAAATAGCAAAACCGTTCTCATTCAAAAATTGACGGATTTCTTCTTGGTTTTCGTTTTTAAAAAGATCAGGAATATACATAATTAACGGGGTGTCATTGTTCTTACAAAAGAGTCTTTCATATGCAATCGGGCAATCCAGATTTTGGATTTATTCGGATTAACTTCTATTTTTTCCAAAATCCCACCTGATCTTACATTTTTACCTATATAGTCTTCCGGATTTTGTTTTTCGGAAAAAGAAAAATACTCAAAGAAAAGGATGTTCACTTTTTGCTTATTGTTAGTAATCACCATAGCTCTTTGCTTTCCATCGTCTTCAACAAACTTAATTGAATTAGAGGCCATATCTTCAGAAGATACACAAGGATGTGCTGCCATAACCAATCTTTTACCCACAAATCTATCAGAATGCTTAACAAAATCTTCATAACTCATCTGATCAACAGTAACCATACCTGCCGAAGCATACAGATTCATATAAGACACAATCCCTCTTAAATCTGAAGAATCATCAACAGTCTTACTCAGAATTTCATTAGATTTCTCAAATACTTCCTTATAATTTTCATTCTGAACAAAAGGAATAAGCAATTTGAAATCTTCATAAGTCACAGTCTGTGAATAAACATTAACCGATACAAATAGGGAAACAAAAAGAAAAAAAAACTTTTCCATCTACAGTAACTCTTAGAAATTAAATAATGTTAACCTCTGCTTGAATTGCAATGGTATATTTTTCAAAAATTGTTTTCTGGATTTCTTTGGACAGATTTACAATTTCTGCACCAGTAGCATTCCCGTAATTGACCAAAACAAGCGCTTGGTTTTTGTGAACTCCCGCATCACCGATTCGCATTCCTTTAAAACCGGCCTGTTCAATAAGCCAACCGGCAGGAACCTTCACTTCTGTTGGTGAAACCACATAATACTTCATTTCGGGAAATTGTAGATGTATTTTTTCAAAATGCTCCTTTGTTATCACCGGATTTTTGAAAAAACTACCACTGTTACCCAATTCCTTCGGATCAGGCAATTTACTTTGACGGATTGCAATCACCGCATTACTAACATCTTTTATAGTTGGTTCTGTAATATTATTTTTTTCCAGTTCTTTGGTAATATCACCATAAGAAATATTGACTTTATGATTCTTTTTGGTCAATTTAAAAACAACTGAAGTAATGATGTATTGATCTTTTACCTCCTGTTTAAAAATACTCTCACGGTAACCGAAATTACATTCTTCACGATTAAAAGTCCTCATTTCACGCGTCGCGATATGCATGGCATCACACGAAACAAAAGTATCTTTGATTTCAGCGCCGTATGCACCTATATTCTGAACCGGTGTTGTTCCCACATTTCCCGGAATCAGCGACATATTTTCCAATCCACCGAAATTATTTTCAATGTTCCAAAGCACAAATTCATGCCAGTTTTCACCAGCCTGCCCTTCAACCCAGACAAAATTTTCGTCTTCTTTGACAACCTTCTTCCCTTTCAAGTCAATATGAACAACCAAAGCATCAACATCCTGGGTCAAAAGCATATTACTGCCACCACCGAGAACAAATTTTTTCTTTGTATCGTTTTCTTCAAGCACTTCTTTCAAATCGGCCACCGAATGCACTGCAACAAATTCTTTTGCCTTAGCATCGATACCAAATGTGTTGTATTTTTTAAGAGAGAAATTAGGTTTAATTTCCATGAAATTATATGAATTGTGAATTATAAAATATGATAGCAGACTATTCTTCTGTTTCTAATCCGCGGTTTAAAAAGTCATTCAATGGTTTGATCAAAATCAGCTTTTCGGCAATTTTTTGGGCAAAATCCTTGTCCAAAAACAATTTATCATCAATTTTTTGGGAAACGGTAAAACTTTTCAGTTTTAAAAATTCGATTGCAGGATGATTTGCTTCATAGCCTTTAGGCGCCGATTTCAATACATTACCTTCTTCAACATCGATCGCACCAAATTCCTTTTTAAAAACCTTATCTTCGACTACTTTTTCAAGATCATCATGAAAGAAAGCGATTTCCTTTCTGATTTTCTTCAGATCTTCTGCTTCAGGACACCAAATACCTCCGGCCACAAACGAATTCCCTTTTTCATAATGCACATAATAACCTGCGCTGTTTTTACGGTTCCGGTTAGTCGTCATCCAAATCCCCATATTGGTTTTATAAGGCGATTTATCCTTCGAAAAACGAATATCCCTGTTAATCCTAAACGTACAATTTTTAACTTCAAGTTGATCTAAAGTTGGATCCAATGGCTTCATTTTTCCCAAAACTTCAGCAATCAACTGATGATAATCCTTTTTATATGATTCGTAGCGTTTCTTATTTTCATGCATCCATTCGGTTGCATTATTATTTTTGAGATCTTCTAAAAACTGAATAGCTTCTTTGGTAAACATTATAGCTTTGCTTTTAAGTCGGCTTCATTGATAAATCCTAAATTCTTCCAGATTTCTTCACCTTTTTTATACAAAATAAGCGTTGGCAATCCTTGTATTTGTAATTGTTGCGCCAGTTCCTGATTTTTATCGGCATCAATTTTAATGATAACCAATTCATCTTTCAACTCAGCTTTCATTTTCTCCATGTAAGGAGCCATTTTTTTACATGGACCACACCATTCGGCATAAAAATCGATCAATACCTTTTTATCAGATTTTACTAATTTTTGGTACTGTTCCAAAGTAATACCTTCATTATTCTTAACCGGCTTTCCTAATCCCGAAGCATTCCATTTCGTGATGCCGCCTTCCATATTATATACTTCTTTGAAACCTAATTCAGCCAAATGATTAGCTGCTTTGGAGCTTCTTCCTCCTGCCAGACAATAAACATAAACCGGTTTGTTTTTATCCAACTGCGCTACTTCTTTATCAAACCCCGTATGGTTGATATTTATATTCATGGCATTATCCAAATGCTGGACACTGAATTCTTCAGGAGTTCTTACATCTAAAAGTTGGGCGCTGCCAGAAGCTGCTATTTTTTCAGCAAAAACTTTAGGTTCTAAATTAGTCACAGCTTTATCATTTTGTCCTTTACAAGCTGTAAATACAGCCGAAACCATAATTAAAGTACTTAAAATTACATTCTTCATTTTTAAAAAATTTATGCTAAGATATAAATTAAATATTGAAAATCTTATAGCTCTGATGTGTCTGTTTCACAATACTTTCAGTACGTTCAGGATGTGTATCTGAAATAAACAATTGACCAAAACTATCATTATCAACCATGGAAACAATCTTTGAAACCCTTACTTCATCCAATTTATCAAAAATATCATCAAATAAAAGAATAGGTTTTTCCCCACTTTGGTTTTTCACAAACTCAAACTGAGCCAATTTCAAAGCAATCAAAAATGATTTTTGCTGGCCTTGAGAGCCAAATTTTTTGATTGGATAATTTTCTATTTCGAAAGACAGGTCATCCTTATGACTTCCCACACTGGTGTATTGCAGCGCCCTGTCTTTATTAATTGCTTCTTTCAAAAGAGTATTCAAATCCAGCTCCTGTAACTGACTTTCATAAACCAACTGTACTTTTTCGGACGAATTGGAAATATCCTGATAATAAGTATTGAAAATTGGAATAAACTGAGAGAGAAATTCTTTTCTTTTATTAAAAATACGCGTCCCGGATTCAGCAAGTTGCTCATTATAGATTTCGAGCGTTTCAATTTCAAAAACCCGGTTTAGCGCAAAATATTTCAACAGTGCATTCCGTTGCATGAGTACTTTCTGGTAATAAATCAGATCCTGTAAATACAAAGGATCCAATTGCGAAATTACACTATCCATAAACTTTCTGCGTGTTTCACTCCCTTCCCTGATCAAATCGGCATCAGTGGGAGAAATAATCACCAAAGGAATAAAGCCCATATGATCCGAGAATTTCTCATACAATTTACCGTTTCTCTTGAGAATTTTTTTCTGTCCTTTTTTCAGACTGCACAAAATTTGCTCCGTACGGTTTTGCTTTTCAAACTCACCATCAATTACAAAAAAATCCTCTCCGTGCTTTATATTCTGGACAGCAAGCGAATTAAAATAACTTTTTCCGAATGCCAAATGATAAATTGCATCCAGAATATTAGTTTTTCCAACACCGTTTTTTCCCACAAAACAATTAATTTTATGCTCAAATTCGAAATGAACTTCATCGAAATTTTTAAAATTTAATGCTGAAATTTTTTTTAAGTACATAAAATACTGTCAATTGTGAGTTCGCAAACAAAGTCGCTAAAGTGCACGCAAATTATTAAAAATATAGTAAAAACTTGTTTTGTTTCTCAATAAAAATTTTATTTTTGCACCTCACTAATTAAAATACAAATGGCAACATATAATAAAAGAGGATACAAAGCTCCGAAACCAGAAGCTGAAAAGGTAGAAAATGTAGCTGATTTAGAAAATGAAATCACTATCGAGGAAAAAGACAGCACAACTGCTAATGTATTCAACACTTTAGACGAAACAGCTTCAAAAACTGAAGAGTTCGTTGCTAAAAACCAGAATATCATTTTAGGGGTAGTTGGTGGAATCGCTTTATTGGTTGCCGGTTACTTATTATACCAAAAATTTATCGCAGGTCCTGCAGAAAATAATGCTGCAAGCGATATGTATCAGGCCCAAAAATATTTCCAACAGGCAGTTGATGCTCCTGAAGCAAGCGATTCCTTATACAATTTAGCTTTAAACGGTGGAGACGGGAAACAAGGTTTTCTTGACATCGTTAAAAACCACGGCGGTTCTGATGCAGGCAATTTAGCGAACTATTATGCAGGTATTGCTTTTTTAAACACTAAGAAATTTGACAAAGCAATCGAACATTTGTCAGATTTCTCTACAAAAGACGAATTTGTAAATGCTTTGGCTATTGGAGCTATCGGTGATGCTAAATCTGAATTAAACAAACCGGAAGAAGCATTAGAATATTATGCTAAAGCTGCCGAAAGTACTAAAAACGAAGTAACAACTCCACGTTTCTTATTAAAAGCCGGCCAAGTTGCTTTAACATTAGGCAAAAAAGAAGATGCTTTAAAATATTTTACCCAAATTAAAGAAAACTATGAAGACACCCAAGAAGGTCAAAACATAGATGCTTTAATTGGATTAGCACAATAATTAGTCAGCAATAAGGTAAGCATTATTTGCATACCGAAAACCAGATAAAATGGCTACAGAAAATAAAAATTTATCAAATTACGATAAAAACACAATCCCAAACGCGAAAGATTTTCGGTTTGGGATTGTTGTTTCAGAATGGAACGAAGAAATTACTGAAGGATTATTCAAAGGTGCGGAAGCAGCTCTTTTAGATTGCGGTACACTTTCACAAAACATCGTCAGATGGAATGTTCCGGGAAGCTTTGAATTAGTTTACGGAGCTAAAAAAATGATTGAAACACAACAAGTAGACTGTGTAATAACCATCGGCTGTGTAATTAAAGGAGAAACCATGCATTTCGAATTTGTTTGTGAAGGCGTCACACAAGGCATAAAAGATTTAAATATCCAAACCGATATTCCAGTAATTTTCTGCCTTTTAACAGACAATACCATGCAACAATCCATCGACCGCAGTGGAGGCAAACACGGAAACAAAGGCACCGAAGCAGCTATTGCAGCAATCAAAATGGCTGACTTAAGAAGAAAAGCATAATTTCAATTAACATTCAATATAAATCACTAAAACCTGCAAACAAAGCAGGTTTTATTTTTTTCAATACCTTTGCAAAATGGAAGACAATAAAACCCGAATCAATAAATTCCTTTCCGAAACCGGCTATTGCTCACGCCGTGAAGCCGACAAACTTCTGGAACAGGGACGCATTACCATTAATGGAAAAACACCTGAATTAGGAACAAAAGTTTCCCTTGAGGACGAAATACGCGTTGACGGGAAATTAATACGGGAAAAAACATCAAAACCGGTTTATCTGGCCTTCAACAAACCTGCTGGTATCGAATGCACCACCAATCAAAACGTTAAAAACAATATTGTTGATTATATCAACTACCCCAAACGTATTTTCCCTATCGGCCGCTTGGACAAAGCCAGTGAAGGCTTAATTTTTATGACTGATGACGGCGACATTGTCAACAAGATTTTACGTGCACGCAACAACCACGAAAAAGAATACATTGTAACGGTTAACAAACCAATAACAGACCGCTTTATTCAGAGAATGGGCAATGGTGTACCAATTTTAGATACAGTAACACGAAAGTGCAAAGTAGAACAGGTAAGCAAACTTGTCTTCAAAATCATTTTGACACAGGGATTAAACAGACAAATCAGACGTATGTGTGAATATCTGGGTTATGAAGTTACCGCATTGAAACGCACACGTATTATCAACATTTCACTCGACGTAGCTTTAGGACGTTACCGTGATCTGACAGATACTGAAATCAAAGAGCTAAACACTTTAATTGCTCCTTCAAGTAAAACAGAAGAAGCAAGCCTCCCAAAAACATCAGACAGTACGATTTCGCAACACAAAAAAAATAATTCGGCCCCATCAAACCGTAAAAGAAGTTTTAATAGGGATTAATTCTTAAATTGGACTTACAAACCCTAATTAACAAACAATTAAAAACACATGAAATCCCACCTAACACTTTTTTTATTATTAGCCAATATTGCAGTCAATGCGAGATTTAGTAAAGCAACAATCCTTTTTAATGATGGGCACACTGAAACAGGATTGGTAAGATCATTTCTTGAACAAAGAATTTTAACCGCCGGCTATAGCACTAATTTAGAACATGAACTTAACCTGGATGACAAAATTGTCAAATTTAAAGTTTCGGAAAATGCAGAAGTAAAGGATTTATCAATAGACGACATTAAACAAATAACATTGTTGTATGAGAACAATTATACCGCTGTGTACAGAGTTTTGGCATTAAAAGAAATTGACAACAAAGGAAACCTAAGAGATAAATCCCTAAAAGTTTTTCTACCCTTGCTAAAAGAAGGAAAAATCAACATTTATGGATTGCGTTACTCTGGCAGAGACAGCTCAGGTTCATTTCAGGAAGAAGCTTTTTATTATCAAAACGCTAAAGACGATTACGCCATCAATTATTATAATGTAGGTCTGTTTTCCCTTTTCAGCATGAAAGAAAGGATCTTGAACCCTTTCAGACAACTTTTCAGTGATTGTCCTTCCGCTGTAACTGAAATTGAAAACATGGAAAAAAAATTCCTGTCATCAACAAAAGAGGACCTCAAAGCTTCGAGAGAAGAACAAAAACAACTAACAAAAGAATTCAATAACCTAAGTAAAGAAGAAAAAAAAGATCTTTTAAAAATTCATCATTACAAATTCAACATGTTTGAAAAAATGATAAGTCATTACGAAAAATGTCAGTAAATGAAACAATAAAAAAGCCTGAAAAATTTCAGGCTTTTTTATTATATACTTTCTGCGCATTTAATCGCACATTTTTCACCATCAATTGCAGCAGAGATAATTCCACCAGCATATCCGGCTCCTTCCCCACACGGATACAAACCCTTTACTTCCAAATGTTCCAAAGTATATGGATCACGCGGGATTCTCACCGGTGATGAAGTTCTGCTTTCAGGCGCATGTAAAATAGCGTCATTCGTATAATATCCTTTCATTGATTTCCCAAACTGTACAAATCCTTCCCGCATAATCTGGGTCAGAAATCCTGGAAAAACCTCTCCTAACTCAACCGATGTCGTTCCCGGAACATACGATGTTTTCGGAATATCACTTGAAACTTTGTTTTGTGTAAAATCAACCAATCGCTGTGCAGGAACTTTTTGACTTTCCCCCGCAAGATGCCATGCCCTTTGTTCGATTGCTTTTTGAAATTCCATACCTGCCAAAGCACCGTGCTTAGCGAAAGGTTTAAAATCTTCCAATTTCAATTCGACCACTATTCCTGAATTTGCAGTTACCTGATCACGCTTTGACGGAGACCAGCCATTGGTTACCACTTCGCCCGGACTTGTAGCACAGGGTGCAATAA
The DNA here is from genome assembly GCF_023634845.1 of Flavobacterium amniphilum. Lineage (GTDB taxonomy): Bacteria > Bacteroidota > Bacteroidia > Flavobacteriales > Flavobacteriaceae > Flavobacterium > Flavobacterium amniphilum. The sequence continues at coordinate 117,505 of NZ_JAMLJL010000004.1, forward strand.
CACCTCCAGGACACATACAGAAAGAATACATTCCCCGGCCATTAACTTGCTTCACAATAGAATAGGGTGCCGGAGGAAGAAATTCTCCTCTAAAATCACAGGAATACTGAATACTGTCAATAAGGCTTTGCGGATGTTCAGCACGTACACCCAATGCAAATGGTTTTGCTTCAATTAATATTTTCTTCCTGTCCAGTAATTCAAAAACATCACGTGCCGAATGACCGGTTGCCAAAATAATTTTTTTTGCTTCAATTACATCACCGTTCTGGATTGTTACCCCTTGCACTTCATTATTTTTAACAACAATATCAGTTACACGGGTTTCAAACAGGACTTTTCCGCCAAATTCAATAATCTTCTCACGGATATCCTGGATAATTTGTGGCAATTTATTAGTACCGATGTGTGGATGTGCCTCTACCAAAATATCTGATGTTGCCCCGAAAGCCACCAATAACTTCAAAATACGATCTACATCACCTCTTTTTTTTGACCGGGTATATAGTTTTCCATCCGAATAAGTTCCGGCTCCACCTTCTCCAAAACAATAATTGGAATCTTCATTCACAATTCCGTCACGGTTAATCGCTTTCAAATCTCTGCGTCGTCCACGAACGTCTTTTCCACGCTCGATAACTATTGGTTTTAATCCCAACTCGATCAATTGCAAAGCTGCAAACAAACCTGCAGGTCCGGCACCAACAACAATAACTTCCTGTGCATTTTCCACATTTTTATAATCCGGTAATTCAGCCGTCTCTTCAACAACTTTTTCATCCTGAAAGAAAACAACGATTTTTAAATTGATTTTGATTGCTTTCTGACGCGCATCTATTGATCTTTTTAAAATTGTTATATGTTTAATTTCTGCACTTTTGGTTTGCATTAACTTAGCAACATGTTCTTTCAGCAAGATATCATTTAAAGCTGTTTCGGGAGTCACCTGTATTTGTAATTCGTTTGGCATTTACACAGATTCTTTTAATTGGATTTTTATTTCTAAAGGAATTAGCCGCAAAATTAGTAATTTAAAGCGATTTTTTATCCAAATGAAGCTGTCAACTTGTAACTTTACGGGATCACAATAAGTCATTCTAATTTATGCAACGCCAAATTAAACTCATTTGGGATTTCCGGGGACCTGCCGCAGCCAAAACTGCAGAACATCATGAAATCCATTTAAAAGAATATATAGTCATCGAAAAATTCCCAATAAACATAACAGGATTTGAAATCATCAATGATATGCATGCCATAGCTTTTATGGTCGTGGATGACACTAATATGATTCAGGTGCGTGATGCTTTAAAACCACATCGGGGAGAAATATTTGAATAAAAAAACCGTAAATCAATTACGGTTTTTCATATTTTTTTAAAAGATTAATTAGCAACTTCACTAATAAACTGGATACGCATTAAACGCAATTCTTCCGTATCATAGTCCCCATCGAACTCATCCAAGGCATCCTGGATTTTATCTGAATGCGATTCCATGAAATAGTCGTGAATTTCTTCCTGTTGGTCATCATCAAGAATATCGTCCAGCCAGTACTTGATATTAAGCTTGGTTCCGGAATATACAATCTGTTCCATTTCCTTTAGCAAGGCATCCATATCCAAACCTTTGGCCTTAGCGATATCATCCAACGGAAGTTTCCGGTCGATATTCTGGATAATATACAATTTCAATGCCGAATTTGCACCGGTAGATTTAACCACCATGTCGTCCGGACGGATTATATCGTTATCTTCAACATAACGGGCAATCAGTTCCACAAATTCTTTACCATATTTTTTAGCTTTCCCTTCTCCAACACCATGAACATTACTTAATTCATCAATGGTAATTGGATATTTAAGCGCCATATCTTCAAGCGAAGGCTCCTGAAATACTACAAATGGGGGAACTCCTAATTTTTTTGCGACTTTTTTACGCAAATCCATCAACATGGCCATCAAGGCTTCATCAGCTGTTCCGGAAGATTTAGAAGCCGTTACAATTGCTTCATCTTCCGTTTCATTGTACTCATGATCTTCCGTCATCATGAATGACTGAGGACTTTTGATAAATTCGTGACCTTTTTCAGTAACTTTTAAAACACCATAGCTCTCAATATCTTTGGACAACAACCCGTCAACCAAAATCTGACGGATTAATGCCATCCAGTATTTCTCTTCAAAATCTTTTCCTTTACCGAAAAACTTCTGAGCGTCAGTACGGTGTGCTTTTATTGTTGCATTAACCTTTCCGATTAACGTCAATACAACTTCTTTTGGTTTGTATAATTCTTTAGTATCCCGGATTACTTCCAATAAAATCACAACCTGATCCTTAGCTTCCACTTTTTTCTTCGGATTACGGACATTATCATCCATATCCCCGCCTTCTCCTGTGACATTATCAAATTCTTCTCCAAAATAATGGAGCAAAAATTTACGTCTTGACAAAGAAGTTTCAGCATATGAAACCACTTCCTGAAGCAGTGCGAAGCCAACTTCCTGTTCAGCAACAGGCTTCCCGGCCATAAACTTCTCTAACTTTTCCACATCTTTATAAGAGTAGTAGGCTAAACAATGACCTTCTCCTCCATCGCGTCCTGCACGTCCGGTTTCCTGGTAGTAACTTTCAAGCGACTTGGGAATATCGTGATGGATTACAAAACGCACATCCGGCTTATCAATTCCCATACCGAATGCAATTGTTGCCACTACGACATCCACATCTTCCATCAAAAACATATCCTGATGTTTTGCTCTTGTCTTGGCATCCAAACCCGCATGATAAGGAACCGCGGAAATTCCGTTTACCTGTAAAACCTGTGCAATTTCTTCAACCTTTTTACGGGATAAACAATAAATAACACCTGATTTTCCTTTATGCTGTTTGATAAAACGGATTATATCGCCTTCAACGTTTTTGGTTTTGGTGCGTACTTCATAAAATAAATTTGGACGGTTGAATGAAGCCTTGAACGTATTAGCATCACTCATATCAAGATTTTTAAGAATGTCTTCCTGAACTTTTGGAGTTGCCGTAGCCGTTAAACCAATGATCGGAACATCTCCTAAAGCTTTGATTATATTGCGTAAATTTCTGTATTCGGGTCTAAAATCATGTCCCCATTCAGAGATACAATGTGCTTCATCGATTGCCACAAAAGATAATTTTTCATTACGCAGAAACTCAACATATTCTTCTTTTGTCAAAGATTCCGGTGCAACATAGAGCAATTTAGTTAACCCTGACGAAATATCTTTTTTTACCTGATTAATTTCAGTTTTGGTCAAAGAAGAGTTCAAAACATGGGCAATTCCAAATTCAGAACCCAAACTGCGCAAAGCATCCACCTGGTTTTTCATCAAAGCAATCAGCGGTGAAACCACAATAGCAGTTCCGTCCTGAATTAATGCCGGTAATTGATAGCACAATGACTTTCCACCACCTGTAGGCATGATGACAAATGTATTTTTTCCTGAAACGATGCTCCGAACCACTTGTTCCTGAAGTCCTTTGAACTGGTCGAAACCAAAATATTTTTTTAATTCCTTATGAATATCAATTTCGTGTGAATTCATTCTATAATCGAGGTATTTTTATAAATTTGCACTTATAAAGATACAAATTTCTTTTTCACACACAAATTTAAAACTATTCTGTTTTGATATCAAAAGAAAATATTTTGGCAAGCGCCAAAAAAACCATCTTATCGCAAAGTGAATCGATAGCACAATTAGTAAATTACTTATCTGGGGACTTTGCAAAATCTGTTGAACTGATATATAATTGCAAAGGAAGACTAGTGGTTACCGGAATTGGAAAAAGCGCCATCATTGCACAAAAAATGGTTGCCACGTTCAATTCAACCGGAACTCCCAGTATGTTTTTACACGCAGCAGAAGCCATCCACGGCGACCTTGGAATGGTACAATCTGACGATGTAATCATCTGCATTTCAAAAAGCGGCAACAGTCCAGAAATCAAGGTATTGGTTCCGCTATTAAAGCGTTATGGCAATCCATTAATTGGAATGACTGCTAATTTAACTTCCTTTTTGGGCAAAGAATCCGATTTGGTTTTAAATGCTTTTGTGGAAAAAGAATCCTGTCCAAACAATTTAGCCCCTACCAACAGTACAACTGCACAATTAGTCCTTGGTGATGCATTAGCTGTCAGTTTGATGGAAATGAGAAACTTCAGAAGTGAGGATTTTGCCAAATACCATCCCGGTGGCGCTTTAGGAAAAAAATTATTACTCCGCGTTACCGATATGCTGGACAGAACACACAAACCAATGGTTTCACCTACAACATCGATAAAAGATGTTATTGTTGAAATTTCAGAAAAACGTTTAGGTGTTACTGCCGTAATTGAAGAAGGAAAATTAATCGGAATCATCACTGACGGAGACATCCGAAGAATGCTCAACAAGAATGAAACTATTTCGGGATTGATTGCCAAAGATATTATGACCGTAAATCCTAAAACAGTCCAACTCAACTCAATGGTAGTAGACGCATTCAACACCATGGAGAATTTTTCAATTACACAAATGGTTGTAGAAGATGAAAACGAATACGTAGGCATCTTGCACATTCACGATATTTTAAAAGAAGGAATTATATAAAATGGCTAAGAAAAGTTTAAGCGAAATGTCATTTCTGGATCATCTTGAAGAATTAAGATGGTTATTGGTAAGAAGTTCAATTGCAATTGTAATATTGGCAGTTGCGGTGTATTTTGTTTCAGATTATATTTTTGAAGAAATCATTTTCGGCCCTACAAAAGTCGATTTTATCACCTACCGTTTCTTCTGTGACGCCTCACATTACTTAGGTTTTGCAGAAACAATCTGTATTGAGGAATTACCATTCACCATTCAAAACACAACCATGGAAGGCCAGGTTAATGTTTTTGTATGGACCTGTATCACAGCCGGCTTCATCTTAGGATTCCCTTATCTTTTATGGGAAGTGTGGAAATTCATCAGTCCGGCATTATATGAGAGCGAACGTAAATATGCAAAAGTATTCGTACTTACCGCATCATTACTCTTTTTCATCGGAGTATTGTTTGGTTATTATGTGATAGTACCAATGTCTGTTAATTTCGTGGCAACCTTTTCAGTGGCTGATGTGGTAAAAAACGAATTCAATCTGGAATCGTACATCAGTATGATCAAAACCTCAGTAATTGCAGGTGGTTTATTCTTTGAATTACCCATCATCATCTATTTACTGACCAAATTAGGATTGGTAACTCCAACCTTCTTACAAAACACCCGAAAATACGCAGTAGTTATAGTATTAATCATAGCTGCCATCGTAACACCTCCGGATGTTGTAAGTCAGGTTACCGTAGCAGTACCAATGCTTTTGATATACGAAATAAGTATTCTGATTTCTAAATTTGTAGTAAAAAAACAAGAAAAAAATGAGCAACTTAGTACAAGAGTTTAACGACTATCGTTCAAAAATGAACGAAAAATTATTGGCTGACGACAACAAAGTCATCAAGCGCATTTTCAATTTAGACACCAACACGTATGCAGAAGGTGCTTTGGATGTAAAAACAAAAGAATTACTGGGTTTAGTAGCCTCGGCAGTATTACGTTGTGATGATTGTATCAAATATCACTTGGAAACCTGTTATAAATTAGGGATCAACAGAAAAGAAATGATGGAAGCCATGAGTGTTGCGACTTTAGTTGGCGGAACAATCGTAATTCCGCATTTGAGAAGAGCTTATGAATTTTGGGAAGCACTCGAAGAATCAGGACAGTAAGCCAACAAAAACAAAACTAAATAATTGTTAATTCAGCTAACTGATTATCCAGTTATTCGTTAATTTGCAAAAATCCAGTAACTTAAGAAAATGATATTAAGAGCAGATAATTTAATCAAAACCTACAAAAAAAGAACGGTTGTTAAAGGTATTTCGGTTGAAGTAAACCAAGGTGAAATCGTAGGATTATTAGGTCCGAACGGTGCCGGGAAAACAACTTCCTTTTACATGATTGTAGGATTGGTAAAACCAAATTCAGGAAATATTTACCTCGATGACATGAACATCACCGATTTCCCGATGTACAAACGCGCCCAAAACGGTATTGGTTATCTTGCTCAGGAAGCTTCTGTTTTCAGAAAAATGACAATTGAAGACAATATCATGAGTGTACTGCAATTGACAAATTTGACCAAACAGGAACAGGAAGCCAAAATGGAAGATTTAATCAATGAATTTTCCTTAGGACATATCCGCACAAACCGTGGTGACTTACTTTCAGGTGGTGAGCGTCGCCGTACTGAAATTGCACGTTGTTTGGCAACCGATCCGAAATTTATCCTTTTGGACGAACCATTCGCAGGAGTTGACCCTGTTGCAGTGGAGGATATTCAGCGTATTGTCGCCAAATTAAAAAATAAAAACATCGGAATTTTGATTACCGACCATAACGTACAGGAAACCCTTGCCATCACCGATAAAACCTACTTAATGTTTGAAGGTGGAATTCTGAAAGCCGGTGTTCCGGAAGAATTGGTTGAAGACGAAATGGTACGCCGCGTTTATCTTGGACAAAACTTTGAATTAAGAAGAACAAAAATTGAATTTTAACAATTCTTTTCATGAAACCTTCAAAAGAACAGATTGAACAATGGCATAATGATCCCAAAAACTGGAAATGGGGATCAATTTATTACAATCCGGAAGATCCGAGAGGATGGGTAAATAAAAGAATTGAATGGATGGGATGGACTGTGAATTTTGCCAACAGAAAAGGTGTCAGCATATTCCTTACTATTACAGTGATTATTATCTTAATAATGGTGTTTTTACCTAAGAAGAGCTAAAATCATTTAATCAACAATTCTTTCATCTCAACTGAAGTTCCGTTATAGATATTAATATCAACCGGGCCTTTTATACCGTGTATCTTACCGGTTTCGGTAAATTGCCACAAAGACCATTCATCATCAATATCTTTATAAAAAGCAGTATAATTGGCAATCCAAAAAGGATATGTCTCAAAATCATCGCGGAGAAAATCTTCATAATAACTTTCACTACTGTAAATAATAGGTTTCACCCCATAATGCGCTTCAACCTTTTCAAGCCATCGCTTTAATCCGACTTTCAAACGTTCAATTGATTGCTCCTTCGGTAATTTTTCAATATCCAGAACCGGTGGAAAATCACCTTCTACCAACGTAACCTGTTTGATAAAGTTATCGGCCTGTTCTATGGAATTTTCATTGGGACGGTAATAATGGTAAGCACCACAAATCAATCCTTTTTCTTTGGCTTTCTTCCAGTACTTTTTAAACTTATAATCAGCCCTGTCGTTACCCACACTTGCACGTATAAAAACGAATTCTATGGGATAACCGCCTTCAATTTCTTTCAATTCATCCCAATCCACTTTATCCTGATACTCCGAAATATCAATCCCAAACGATTTTTCAATATGTGTATCCAAAACCTTATCTATTGGCATGGACCGGGCTTCGGCAAAAAGAATCTTATCGGTGGTAAACCCAAGATACTTAACTAATATATTTTTTTGACTGTATACAAAAGCAATAAATCCGAACGTCAGCAATAACTTAAAAAAAAGTGAACTTGAGAAAAAAGAAGGTTTGGAATCAGCTTTTTTCTTCGGTATTGGTTTTCTGGATACAGGCTTTCGTTTTTGTGCTGGCATTAACCTTGTTTTTTGGCAAAAAAGTTATTAAAAACAGAAGTCAAGACATACAATAAAATCACCAAAGTAACTCCCAGATAACGGAATAAAACCAATAATATAACCGACGCTAAAAGAAAGAATATCTGCAATGAATTTTTCTGAAAACTGAAATTTTTCACTTTCAAAGAAAACAAAGGAACTTCAGCATTCATGATAAAAGCACTCAAAAGGCAAATCACGACAAGTACCCATGGATTGCCTAAAATTTCATTTACAAGATTTATATTTCCATATAAAACCACTAGTGGAATACTGATAATAAACAAAGCATTCGCCGGTGTTGGCAAACCGATGAAAGAATCGGTCTGACGTGTATCAATATTAAAATTCGCCAAACGGAAACAAGCACCCAAAGTCACTACAAACCCAACATAAGGCAGGAAAGAAAATACTTCGGCATCATAGCGCATACTTTTAAGGAACTGAAACATGACCAATCCAGGAGCAACTCCGCTTGTTACCATATCAGCCAAAGAATCCAACTGCAAACCCAACTCACTTTGAACTTTGAACAAACGGGCAAAAAATCCGTCAAAAAAATCAAGAAAAATACCTAAACACACAAACAGAAAAGCCCATTCGAATTGATCCTGTGATGCATAAACAACAGCCACACAGCCGCAAAAAAGATTCAAAAGCGTAATTACATTGGGGATTTGAGATTTAACAGACATAAAATAAGTTTTAAATGGTATTTTTACCCGACAAATTTAACACAATAACTTTATAAGTTGTTGAGTTTATTATATCAGATTTTTATTTCATCTTTGCCAAAACGTTTTCCTTTGAAAAAAAGTATCCTTATAACGCTATTAATGATAGGTTTTGCCTTAAATGCGCAAACAATCCGAAAGTATTCCAATGAATTTATGAATATTGGTGTGGATGCGCGTGCCTTCGGTATGTCTAACGCAATGGTATCCCATACCGGCGATGTCAATTCCGGCTATTGGAATCCGACAGGCTTATTGAAAATAGAAGATCACGAAGGAGCTTTAATGCATGCCAATTATTTTGCGAACATTGCCCAATATGATTACATTGCTTATGCTAAAAAAATAGACGACCGGAGTGCCTGGGGATTATCTGTCATCCGATTTGGCGTTGATGACATCTTGAATACAACCCAATTAATCGATGCAGACGGCAATATCGATTACAATCGTATCAGCTTGTTTTCAACTGCCGACTATGGTGTAACCTTCTCATATGCAAGGAAATTACCGGTTCAAAACTTCCAGTACGGCGTAAATGCAAAAGTTATCCGAAGAGTTATCGGTGAATTTGCCAGCTCATGGGGATTTGGGTTCGACTTCGGAATGCAATATGAAAAAAACAACTGGCAATTCGGTTTGATGGTACGCGATATCACTACAACCTACAACATCTGGAACATCAACGAAGAAGAATTCAAAAAAATCCAGGATGCACAAACCGAAGATCCGATACAAAATCAGGATTTACCCGAAAGCAGCGAAATCACTTTACCAAAAGCCCAATTGGGAGCTTCAAAAAAATTCGAATTTCACAATGACATGAGCCTTTTGGCTGCTGCCAATCTGAATATGCAATTCCAGCAAACCAATGATATTATTTCAACGAATCTTGTCAGTATATCACCGGCAGTTGGATTTGAATGGGGATACAACAATTTAGCATTTGTGAGGCTTGGCGCGGGTAATTTCCAAAAAACATTACAGCTTGAAGGAGGCGAAAAAACAAGCTTCCAGCCAAACATCGGACTTGGTTTCCAATACAAAGGGATTTCTGTAGATTATGCATTGACCGATTTAGGAAATCAAAGTTCAGCTTTATATTCGAACGTATTTTCACTGAAGGTGGACTTATCCATTTTCAGATAATTGAGTAAAAACAGTGACCGAAAAGACTTTTAAAATGGAAAAAACAATTATCCGTATTCTTTTTTTATTACTTCCTTTTTTTGCTTTCCCCCAATTCAACCCCATCACACAACAAACAAAAATCAGCATCCTAACTGTAGATGTTGCCAATGAATCACATACTTTATATGGCCATACAGCCATCAGGGTAAAAGATGAAACAAATAATTTCGATTATGTATGGAATTACGGAATGTTTGATTTCAGAACCGAAAATTTCATTTTAAAATTCATAAAAGGTGACTTGCAATACTATGCGGCTGCTTATCCATATGCTGATTTCGAATATAGCTACCAGGAAGAAAACAGAAGTATATATGAGCAGGTTTTAAATATTTCTTTTGAAGAGAAACAAAAGTTATTCGGCTTATTAAGCAAATCTGTATTTTCCGAAGACAAATTTTACACTTATAAATTTATCGATAGGAATTGTACAACCAAAGCAATCGATATTATAAACGAAGCCCTCGAAAAAAAACCAATTCAAAACACTTTACATAAAGACGAGAGCTACCGTTCTGTTTTATTTCCTTATCAGAAAGATCAGTTCTGGATGAATTTCGGAATTAACATCATTTTTGGCCATAGACCGGATGAGGAAGCTAAGGTTTTATTTCTGCCTACAGATTTGATGAAAGTATTGGAAAATACACAGTACAAAGGAAAGTCTTTGGCACCAAAACCGGAAACGCTGTACAAAGCCTCTGAAATTGAAATAGAATTTGATTTCCTCAACAGCATTTATCCCTTACTATTAATTTTAGCAGTTTTTGTGATTGCGAACCAGAAATTCACCAATACAATCTATTTCGGGATTTTAGGATTAATCGGATTACTGTTTACCCTTATTGGATTCTATTCTTTACACCGGGAAGTATTATGGAATTATAATGTTTTACTATTCAATCCACTAAATTTGTTTCTGATGTATTTCACCATCAAAAACAACGTTAATTGGATCAAAAAAACAAGTCTGACATGTTTACCCCTTTTAGGGATTTATTTGGTTTACATGCTAAATAAAGTGCATTTTTGGATGGTTTTACCAATTATTATCACTTCAGCAATTCAACTAGTAAGACTATATAGACAGAAGTAATATTTTTTTGGTTACTGCCCCCTGTAAAACAACACCGTACTTATTGTTTTAACCATAATATTGAGATCCAGAAATAAACTGCGGTGTTTAATGTAATACAAATCATATTGCAGTTTAATCAAACTATCCTGTAATGTTTCCCCGTAGGAATAATTAACCTGTGCCCATCCAGTTAAACCTGGTTTCACAACATGCCGGGTTTCATAAAAAGGCATCATTGCAGCAATTTCCTTAACAAAAACAGGACGCTCAGGTCTTGGCCCTATTATTGCCATATCTCCTTTGAGCACATTAATAAATTGAGGCACTTCATCAAGTCTTGATTTTCTTAAAATCTTTCCGAATGCTGTTACCCTGACATCATTTGATGTAGCAAATACGGCGCCGTTTTTTTCGGCATCTTTTACCATCGAACGGAGTTTATAAATCTTGAATGCTTTTCCGTTTTTACCAACACGCTCTTGTGTATACAACAAAGAGCCTCGGTTACCCAATAAATTTCCAAGTAAAATAACAGGCGAAATTAGTAAACCGATGGTTAGCCCAAGCAGCGACAATGCAATTTCAACTGAACGTACAAAAATTAAATACAATTTATTCTGATTACTTCTTGAAAAAGGGAAATATTTATAAAAATCCTGCGCCACATATTGCACCGGAATACGATGAGTAATACTTTCATATACTTGTGTATACTCACGGATTGATATACCGTTTTCCAATAATTTTATTAGAACATTATACAAATCAACTGTAATATTTTCAGTTTTTTGCGAAGCTATCACAATCTCGGAAACATAGTTATTTTGAAGATAATCCTCTAAATCTTTCAACTCGATGGTATCAACATCTTTAAATTTCATCGTATGTGCCGCACTGAGGTTTATAAAACCAACCACTTTAAAATGCGGGTCGGTTTTCTGGAGGCTCATAGCCAATTCAGGGAGTTCATTTTGATGACAGATGAAAATTGCACGCTTCCAAAATCGGTTAGATGCAATAAATTTCACATAAATCATACGCCAAAAAAGCAATGAACTGAATATCGAGAGATAAAAAAGGAAGATTTGTAAACGGTTTTCAGGTAAAGCCGGTGTGATTTTTGGAGTAAGAAGGTAAACTAAAACAGTCAATGAGGTAGTTAACACCGTACTCTTTATAATTTGATACTGATTACTCGCTACCTGAAGGTTATACATTTCGAATACTGTTCCAAAAAACAACAAGTAAAGAGACAAAACCAAAGTCCAGTAATAATTTACAGGAGAAATCGTAAAATAATGAAAATCAAACAATGACCCTACTATATGCAAAAACATGAGAACAAAAAGAATGTCCACTACACGGAGTAATATCTTCCGTTCCGAAACTTCAAAATGTATTTGATGATTTGCTGTCATGGCATTACTTGTCCGCTGGTCTAAATTAAGGATTTTTTTAACAGAAACAGGACTTTTAAACGCAAATAATAGGCACTATAGTATTTAAAATTTAAGACAAAATCTCAATCCACTGGTTCTTAACCACTTTCCAATCCCATAATTCAGCTTTCTTTCTGGCATTACTTGCAATTATTCTTACAGAAGAATCTTGCATCAGTAATTCAATAGCCTGTTCCATCGCATACGCATCATTATCCTGAACTAATAATGCAGTCTCCTTGCTTTCCAGCAAAAAAGGAATACCTCCGACATTCGTAGATATTACAGGTAATCCCAGAGCCATAGCTTCCATAATACTTACCGGAGTGTTATCAAAATGGGTTGTATTGATGAAAATATTAAAATCTTCTGAAAGAGAAACCCATTCCTGTTTGGATAAACGTCCTGTAAAAGTAACTATTAAATCCAAGGACTCTGCATATGAGCGTGTGCTAATCAAAGAACCGTCTTTATCCGGCCCAACCATACACAATTCTGCGTCAGGGTATTTTTTTTTAATACTCTGAAACACATCAACAGCCATCTTTGGATTATAAATTTCAGAGAAAGCCCTTACCCATAACAATTTAGGAGAATTAAAATCCCTTTCAAGAAATTTGTAATTGCTTATTTCTATTGAATTAGGAATATGACAAACATTGGTAAATCCAAATTTTACAAATACCGATTGAAGATATTCAGAAGGTGCTACATTTCTATAAGCATTCTTAAAAATCAATTTTGACAAATATGGGTTTTTATCGAGTCTTCCAGGCAAGTTCCCTCCATGAAGTATCGGAATGTATGTCAATCTAAGCAAACGGCATAATTGACTGACAAAAAAAGCATACCAAAAGGCCGAAGTACTATAGGTATCAATCAAAACCATTGACACTTGCTTCCTGTGACGAACCACACTCCAGCACATATCAAACAATCTGAACAACAGATTTCTTTTAGCAGAAGCATAAAAAACACCAAAACCTTCTCCTTCAAGAGCTAATCCCAGCGTTTCGACTGTCGTTGCATTAAGCCCCTTCCCCGACAGCTTGTTCCCTATGTAGAGCAGGTTTTTCAATAGTATAAACTTTTAATAAAGATAAGGCATAAATAAAAGCCGGTGCTGCAATACGCATGGCGGCATGATTAATAGTAAGCAACCAGAAAATCACAAATGGAATCACAAAAACATTCATCCTGTTGTTAAACGCAAGAAAAAGCGGAGTAAAAAACAGAATTAGTAAATCAAAAATCCCAAACATCCCGTGTTCTGCCAGCATTCGTGAGATTTCATTATGAGAAGCTGCTTCAATACCGGTGGTTTCCTGCCGGTACTCTCTGTTTTTACCTACACCAATCCCTAAAATGGGATTATCCATAAACATTTTAAACTCTGATTCGATAAGTTTCTCCCTTCCTGTCAATTTACTTGCTTTAACTCTCCCTCTCGCATCCTGATTAGCATAACGCTTATCTATTAACCCTCCGGTTTGTATAGAGCTGTATGTCCAAATTCCAACTAATATGAAACTCATTAAAAAGACAAATTTTAAAATAGTCATTTTAGCCTTTGTCTTGGTGTTCAAAAAAAGAATAGTCATCAAAACCAAAATCATCACACCTCCTGCAATCACTCCTCCCCTTGAAAAAGTAACAATTCCCCTGAAAACAATAACAATCAGCAGAATAACATCTATAATTTTATTTTTTTTCGAATCTGAAAAGAGTACCAATTTGGTAAAAAAAAGAAAAATTCCTAATCCTAATATGGTTGACATTTGGTTAGGTCCATATCCTCCAGAAGTTGCAAAATTTGACTCTGTATTAGTCACAACTTCTTTGATATTAGGTGTATACAAAAACAAATAAACAACAATGCAAATAATAGGAAAAGAAGCACTGTGAATGATATTGACCATTTCTTTTAAAGAAATTCTCCTGCCATAACAATAAATAGCCGAGAATGCCAAAGTCAATGGGCCGATAATATTGAACGTGATAGCCTTTCTGATATCGGTATCAAAATTAAGCGTAAAAACGCCGAGAATGATTCCCGGAATCAGAAAAATCAAAAAAACGATATAAGGTGTAGCAGGCTTCGTAACTCCCGTAAATAATATCCCAAGGAGCAAAACCCCAATGATTCCAAACTTAGCATATTGTTCAATAAAGTTTCCTTCTGTCATCCTTAAAAAAACCTCAACGCCCGTAAGATAAGCTGCCACATAAAGTGCTTCGTTGTTTTTATTTTTGGTTTTCACGACAATAAAAAAACCAATTGCTAAAATCAGTAATGCAAAAATTTTTGCCAAAACCGGCAGTAAAAAAACAACAACTCCTATCGCCACATGCAATAAAACAAGTGTGAGATAAGAAATTTGTCTTCCTCTAGATTTTGACTCCATACTTAAACTGATTTATAAAAATGTATTGCTTTCTGAATAATTGCTTCTCCTGAAAAATTTTGATAAACATAAGACTTTAAATTTGAAGAATAAAATACTCGCAGAGCTTCGTCTTCAGTTAATTTCTGCAATTCTACGGCTAATTGAGAAGCATCATGGGGTTGAAACAGCAAACCGTTTTTCCCATCAAGAATAATCTCCGGACATTGTCCTACATTGGAACTGATTACTGCTAAACCTGACTGTCCGTACTCAAGCAACACAACAGGAAAGCCTTCAAAGGTTGAAGCCAAAACCCCTATTGTTGTCTGCGATAAAACTGAATAAACATCATTTTGCGCTCCATAAAGAAAAACCTCATTTTCTAAATTATTGTTTCTTATGAACTCTTTTATGTTTTCTGAATATGGATCATTATTGTCTTTACCTATAAGATGCAATGTCCATCCTTTTTCTGAAACACCTGATTTATAAAATCCTTCCAACAGTACCATGTGGTTTTTAGGATTTCTTAAATTAGAAAGGCAAACAATTCTTTTCCCTTCAATTCCTTTTAAAACAACCTTTCTTTCATGTGACAAATTATTAACGGTAAAATTGGGAAGGTAAACATGATTTGAACCAAAAAGATTTTTTTTTGCCCATTGCAGCAGTTCATTATTACAGGCAATCACACCATTAAAAAATATAGAAGCTGTTTTAATATACAAATTGTTAGACAAACTATCCTTAACCCGGTCACCATAATGATCATGCCAGATCAACTTTATCCTGAAATAAATCAATTTCACTAATACACCAATAAAAAAAGAGCTTCCATGGGTGTGAATCACTTCAATTTTATTTTCCGAAAGAAATTTACGCAGCTTTAAAATCGCTTTAAAATCAAAAGTCCCTTTTCGTTTCAAATTCAGAAAATGAACATCCGGTTCAATTTGGTTTTTTAGTACTCCTTCATCACGGGTAACAACCAAACCTGAAAATTCAATTTCATCCTTTAGGCAGTTTGCATAATTTAACGCCATTCTTTCTGCTCCACCGGCATCTAAACTATCTATGATTTGTACTACTTTCACGATTTACATTACTAATTTTGCGATTTCACTTTCGAAATAATCAATCGTATATTTTCTGGACCATTGCAAAGCATTTTGGCTCATCAAATCACATTTTCCTTCATTATTCAATAAGGCAACAACCGATTGAACATCTTCATGAATATCCAATGTTAAAATAATACCCCTATTTCCGTTATCCAACATATAAGACACACAAGAAACTGCAGTTGACAATGGTATGCTTCCCCAGAACATAGCTTCAGCTATCACTTTCGGCCATCCTTCACTTTTGGAAGGTAGTATCAGAAAATGACTGTTTTTGTATAATTCTTTAACTACTGTCTGCTCTTGGTTACCATGTAAGGTAATATATTTGCTCAGGTTATTTTCCAAACAATATTGAACAATTGCATCCTTTTCATTTCCTTCACCCAACACATCTAAATGAGCATCATAACCTCTCTTATGTAATTCTTCAACTATTTTCACAGCATACAAAGGTCTTTTCCCTGCTGTCAACATACCTACGAACAAAAAATTGATTCGTCCGTCAAATTTTCGCTCAAAAACAGGAGTTTTTTTATCACTTTCTGAATAGGTTGCCGTGAAAAAAGGTTTTATGTTATCGGACTGATTTACCCACTCGCCATACACCAATACCTGCATGTTATGTGTCAAAAATGTGTTGGATAATATTTTCCGTTGCAGTTTGTAAGTCCATGGTTGTTGTGCTTTCGGATCCCAGTTCCCAGCATATTTGGCTGTCTTTTTCTTCCAAGGAAAGAAGATCTGGACGATACTGGCTAATAAGCCTACATTTCCGGGACATCTCAGATGAATATGATCCGCCCAAATCATGGCCCTGAAAAGAATCAGTAAATTAAAAGGAATTTGAATCAATGCTTTCAATATGGCTTTGAAAGATGTAATATCGAAATCGGACAAGCAGAAATTTTTATGGAAAGAGAAAGGGATTTCCGACACCAACAGTCCTCTTTCATTATGCCATTGCGGGCAACAAAAAGCAATCTCACCGGCATGATTTGCCCACATCTTCATTTCTTTCACATAAGGACTATAAGCAAAATACCCCTTTTGCTTTTGAATAATGGGCGCGTTCGAAACAATCAGAAACTTCATTAAATATAACCTTTAGACCCTTTTTCAGAAATTTTTACTGCCGGATTACCCAACATCACACTATGAGCTTCAACATCTGTATTTATAAAAGAACAAGCACCTATGAGTACACCATCTCCTACTCTTATTTTGCCGGCTATAACAGCATTTACCGCTATATAAACATTATCTCCAATAACAGGCACACCTCTTTTTTCTCCTATACCGGAAACTCCAATGGTTACACCTTGCGAAATATTGCAGTTATTCCCTATTTTAGAATTTGCATTTAAAATTATTCCCCCAAAATGCCCAATATAAAAAGAGTGTCCAATCATTGCCGAAGCTGGAATCGAAATACCTGCAAAAACTTCAATTGCCTTCTGCCAACATAAAGTCAACAGCAAAATAACCTGACGGACAACCGGAATTTTCACGTTCGAAAAGAAAAAATGTGCTATCCTGTATTGAAAAACTGCCCAAAACCCTTGGGTTAAAAATAATATTGAAAAGAAATTCCCACCGTATTTTTTATACTTCCTGTAATCAGATGCTATTAATTGAAATACACTCACTATACAATACTTTTATAAAACTGAAGATTTTCCAGTACCAATTTAGACAATTCGAAACGATTTAAAACGCTTTTTCTTGCCTCTTCACCAATTTGTACTATTTTTTCTTCATTTTTTAAAGCCCAAATAAGCTTTTCAGCAATATCATTTGGATCCAGAGGATTGCAAAGCAAACCGTTTTCTCCATGACGGATTACTTCCGGCCCGGGTCCTTTTTCAGTAAATATTACCATTTTCCCAACTGCCATAGCTTCCGGCGCCACTAATCCAAGTGTTTCTATATGAGATGGAAAAACACACAATTTAGCTTTGGCATATACAAAAGGAATCTCACCATACTCCTTTGCGCCGTGAAAAACCACATCAGTATCAAAAGGAACAATTGTTGGCAATACTTCTTTCTTTAACATTTCCATATAAGAACTTCCATCCGGAAAAAACCAGTCACGTCCATAAATATTAAGACGCATATCCGGGAATTCTTTTTTAACAATTCCGAAGGCCTGAATTAATTGACGTACTCCTTTCTTTTCACATACAGATCCCGCAAAAGTTATGTTAGTGGCTTCTATGCCAACATCTTTAGGTGAAAAAACCGATAAATTAACCGGATTGAAAATAACCTGTAGAGGTTTTCCGTAGTAATCCAAATACTTAGCTGTGTGGTTTTTTACATAATCGGAAACAGCAATAAAAGCATCAGCGTGAGCGAAAGAACGCTTTTCCTGAAAGCCTTTCCACCAGTTAATCCCTCTATTTTCTCCTTCTGCAAAAAAATGATGTCCTCCATGTAAACGGATCAGGTACTTTATACCCTTTATTTTAGGGATAAATGCCAGATCCAGTTCAGGTGATTCCAGGATATGGATTGAATTTTCAGCATGAATCTCTTTTATTTTTTTTGTGAGAGCCTGTGAATTCAACAACCATGAGATCCCTTTTGAGCGGTTACGCCTGATTCTGTGAATTGCGACTCCGTTTTCGACCGAAAACTCATCCATCAAAGTATAATTGAGTCCCACAACACTAACTTTTACATTAGCATTAACCAAAGCTTCGGCCATGGTCTTCACAAAACTTCCCAAGCCTCCATGCGGAAAACCTGATTTTGGATATTCATGTGTTAAGAAGCAGATGTGCATAAATTTGCTATTAGGTTGGCTATTTCTTTTGAATTACCTTCAAGCGGGTGCTTAATTATTTTTTCCAGCCACAAATTTCTCTCGACTGCTATTTCATCAGGATTATTAATACATTTAAAAACTTTATCGATAAACTCTTCTTTACTGTTAACCCACCCAACAGCATTTAATCCATCCATACTTTTGAAATGCTGAAACTCATAAATATCCTCTACTTTCCAATCACTATTTCTGACCGGATTATAGTTTAAATAAAGACAAGGCTTGTTAAAAACAGCAAAGTCATGAGCCATTGTACTTCCCAGGTTTATCACCAGATCACTGTGTAAACAAGTATTCACCAACAAATAAACGTCGTTAAGAGATGGATAAATCAAACTAAAGGATTGCTTGTCTGTCTCTTTTTCAACTCTCCAGTCAGGTTTAATTTCAACAATTAGTTCTTTATGATCATCCAAAACCTGATCGAATCTGTCTGAAAAATCGACAGGACATCTTCTGAAAAGTATTTGAGGACGTTCTTCTTCCTTCAAAGTTAAGATTTGTTCACATAAATCCCTTAGATATACCTGATCAAATGGTGAAGATGAAATATCATCACCTGAAAAGCATATTGTTTTTTTACTTGTATTTAAGCCATACTTGTTGAAAAAATCATCTTTAGACAATTTATATTCAGACTTAAAATAAAATTCAAATTGTGGAGAACCGACAACAAATACGCTGGCTTCATTTATTTCCGGGTACAAAAAACAAAGGTCCTTTTTCATTAAATCTGACCAAACCAAATAACTATCAGGTCTTGAAATTAATCTCCCTTTTGGAATATTATCCCATGAAAAAATGAAAGTTGCTGTTTTCATGTTCAATTCTTTGGCAGCACTCATTATGGGCGCTGTAATTGAAGCCCTTTGATGCAAATTAATCACGATATCAGGATTAATTTGTTGAAGCTCATTTTTAGCTTTTTGATAAGATCCGGATTTTTTTATTTCGGCCTCATACTTATTTTCAAGAAATCTCAATACGGAATACCATTTTGAAAAAAACCTTCCGAAAAAAACAGCACTACCATATAAAGCTTTTTGCTTAAATGTTTTTGGCTTGATTATCCAAAATTTTAATATAGAAGGATTCTTTAATTTTCTGCTAAAATATTTCAATCTTCCATAAGCTGAAGATTCCCTTAAAAATCTCGGAATGGCTTTTTCTGTAAAATCAGGAATTTCATAAAATTCAATTTCATCATTGATTTTCCTTATTTCATTTATGGCATTTTTGGAGATTTTGTGATATAAGCATATCTCTGCATTTCTGTTAATTAGTTCCTTTGTTAATTCTGAATACAAATAATTCCTCACCCCAACTCCATCAGGCACTAACATCAAAATCTTCATCAAACTATTTCTTTATTTTTATGTGAACAATCTTCCAAGGCAACATCAAACAACCTTTAAACTGCATTCCTTCGACTATTCTTGTTGCTATGTTAGCTCCTGCGATTTCTTTATGTTCGTTGTAATGTTTCATAATTTTTTCTGCATCATAAACATCATCATAAACAAACATTTCGCCTACATCTCCGATACATTCCTTTACAAAATCCTTTGTATAAATATTCACATACATAAAATCTTCCGGCTCTCCTAATTCATTAAACTTGTCTGATAATGCTTTTTTTGTAATCAATACTTCATCACCTATCAGCATACGAATAAAAACATCACCTTTTGATACTCTTATCAGCTCATTAATGGCTTTTTTAATATTTGGAATATGCGGTATTGTGTTTGAACAAATTGAAACTTCAAAAGTTTTATCATCAAGTTTTAAATCTCTGATATCCCCTACTTCAAACTTATAGTTTTGGTTTGCCGAGAAAATTTCATTTGCATCGTCAATATGCTGCTGTGTTATATCAATACCTAAATATTTAAACTGTGAATTTAGCTTTTTTTCCAAACTAAGGATAAAATGACCTGTTCCACAACCTACATCCAGAATACTATCATAACTTTCCGATTTACTTTCAACCACTGATGCAATCTGTTTAGCAGCTTCCATTTCATCTTTAAGCCCTTTTGCCCTATCTCTTAACTCTTTATGATAATAATCCCTTTTAGTCCAATAATTCCATCCTGACATAACTTATTCCTTTTTTATACTTTTTAATACCATTTCTTTTGTAAATATTCTTGCTCCTTCATAATTCAAATGTCCGCCGTCAAAAAAATACTTATCGGCGATGAATTCTGAAAAATCAATGAGTTCAGGATATTTACTTTTTAATTTATGAATATAATTCAAATTTATTGTGTTTGATTTAAACGGGGCACAAAACAATTTCAATTCGATACCTGTTTTCTTACATAAGTTTTGTATTCTGCTTATCGATTTATTAGATTTCGATACATACTCCGGGAGCACTTCTATTTTATCATTATTACCATATTTAGGAATAAATCCATTGGCATAATCTATTTTCGATTTTTTATTCAAAATTCTAAGAAACAACTCCCTGGTACCAATAACATGACTAAATTCAGTATACCTGTAAAAAGGGATATAATAGTATGCGCTATAATTTAATCCAGCTTCTCTGAAATGATCAACAATATGATCTTCTCTTACATAAGGCAAAATATTTGATTTGGTTATCATATCCTTACCGCTATTTTCATAAAAGTGATCGACTTGGAGATATAACCTTCCAATCTTATTTTTATTGTGAAGCAATATTTTTAATTCCAATAAATTATCATCGTAGTTAGCTCCTTCAATTCCTAAATTGATAGATTTTTGATTAGTAATATCATTGACCAAATCAGCATCAATATTATTAGCCACCCTGGAAGATCCTAAAAAAACGTAATCAAATTTTTTATTTTTTAATTTATAAAGATAATCAAATTTTGACCTTGGTTCAGATTTAGCATGTATAGCAGTAAACAAAACATCCAAAAAAAGCATAATAGCAATTATTGCAAGAAAAAACTTTATTAAAAATTTAAAAAACCTACGCATTACAAAATCTTCAAATCTTTTAAAACCGAGCTGGTAAACAAACGTGCCCCTTTATCATTTAAATGTCCGCAGGATGAAAAATATTCATCACCCTGAACTATGTGTTGATACATTTTAGTTTCAGGATACAATGCTTTAACTTTTTTAAAATAATCAACACCTTTCACATTAGAACAAATTGGGGTCGCAACAGAAATAAGGTTAATTTTGTTTTTCTCGCAAAGTTGTTTAATTTCTTCTAAATAACGGTTACGTAAAGGCTTTAATTTTTCAATATTATATTCCATACTACCTTTTGAAGAATTACTTAATGGATAATACCCTTTATTGTTAAGAGTATTTGTAGGTTCTTGAATCAAGGTTTTATAAAAAGCCCGAAAACCAATATTGGAATCAAATTGTATATAACGATAAAAAGGAACTGCATATAATTCATAGAAATCAGGTTCTTCTTTAAAATGCTCAGATATAATTTCAGACTGATGTAAAAAAGGCATGAATAAACTGAAGGTTTTTTCATCTCTTTTTTCATTGCTCAAATTCAAATCAGTTTCAATAATAATATTTTTTATTTTCCAGTTTCTTTCTAACATCAACTTTAAAATCAATGAAGTTTCAAACAAGTGTGAACCGCTAATTCCATAATTATACACATTAAAACCTTTATCCTCAAATACGCTTGAAGCGAAATGATTATTAGCTCTCGAGGTTCCCAATATTACCACATCATAACTTTTTGATTCCGAATTAAAAACATGCTCAATTTTGTTACGTTTATCTGATTGTGCAAAAACAGAAGTGTAAACAATATCCAATACCAAAGCAATTAAAAACAAAAGCAATGCTATCTTTCCGATAAAGATCAAAAATTTGCTCATTAAAATTGGAAATAAATAAATTCTTTATAATCTGAATAAACACCCAAAGCCATTAATGCCATAATAGCTAAAGATACTTTTATCCAACTTATTTTCCCTGATAATGGTTCAACTTTCTCTTTGTTATACCACTCAACAACAATAAAAAGCAGCACCATAACCGCTAATTCAAAATTATACCGTTCATTGCTTAAATATTGTCCTTGTATCTGAAGGCTGGTGAACATTCTTTTTATGTAATCAATTGCTTTTGTTATATTTTCAGCCCTGAAGAAAATCCAGGCAAAGCAAGTAAGCATAAAAGTAAAAATGATATTAAAAAAGACTTTAACAGTTTTAAAATCCCAATTCAATTGAATTTCATCCATATTAGATCGATTTTTATCGAGCAATAATAATGGTAAAAAATATACTGCATTCAGAAAACCCCATACAATAAATGTCCAATTTGCCCCATGCCAAAAGCCACTAACCAGAAAAATAATAAAAGTGTTCCTTACTTTCATCCACATTCCTCCTTTGCTCCCACCAAGTGGTATATACAGATAATCCCTGAACCATGAAGATAATGAAATATGCCAACGGCGCCAGAATTCAGCAATATCTCTTGAAAAATAAGGGTAATTGAAATTTTTCAGTAAATCAATCCCGAATAGTTTAGAAGTCCCCAAAGCAATATCAGAATATCCTGAAAAATCACCATAGATCTGAAATGCAAAGTATACTGCTCCCAATACTAATGACAGCGTATTCATACTTTCATAATGATCAAAAACAGCATTGGCGTAAGTAGCACAGCTATCAGCAATTACGACTTTCTTAACAAGTCCCCAAAGAATCTGATATATTCCTTCTTTTGCTTTTTCAAGATCAAATTGACGCTTGATTTTTACTTGTGGAAGTAGGTGCGTAGCTCTTTCGATGGGTCCAGCAACCAATAATGGGAAATAACTTACAAACAAAGAATAATCGATAAAATTACGTTCAGCCTGAATTCTTTTATAATAAACATCGATTACATAAGACAAACCATGAAAGGTATAAAACGAAATTCCGACAGGAAGGATCAGTTTAAGCAGAACCGGATTTGTTTCAAATCCAAAAACATGCAGAAATTCAGAAAAAGAAACGGCAAAGAAATCATAATATTTGAAAATCCCTAAGAAACCGAGATTAATTCCAATGGTTAAGATAAGCCAAAACTTGCGCTTTTGGACAGTATCGACTTTTTCCATACGCAAGGCACAAAAATAATCTAAAAGTGTCGAAAAAATCAACAAAAAAAGAAACCGCCAGTCCCAACAGGAATAAAAATAATAACTGGCTAAAATTAATACTGCATTTTGAGTAGCCTTGTTTTTATTGAAAACAAACCAATACAGTACAAACACAACAGGTAGGAAAACAGCAAAAGCTAAAGAATTGAAAAACACTTTATTGAGAATTAATTTAGTCTCTAAACATTTTTTGAGACGCCAAATATCCTCATTTAAAATGACATTAAAAAATGCTTCCTACAAAACAAAAAAATTATTTTTCAGAAGAAACCAAATTAATAAATTTTGAAACAATAAACTCTTCGGTTAAATTCATTGACTCAAAAGTAGCTCCCGCTATATGGGGTGTAATGATAATATTATCATTCCCTGACGCTAATTTTACCAAAGGATTTGAAATACGCTTTTCTCCATTTAACTCATCTTTCAAAACATCTGTGGCTAATCCTCCTATTCTATTTTGATGGATCAATTTGGCTACATAATCCTCATCCCAGATTCCTCCCCTTGATGTATTGATAAGAATTATTCCTTTCTTACAGCGACTAAGAAGTTTTTCATCCACATAATTATGATTTTCAGAATCATAGGGTATATGAATTGTAACCACATCTGAATTGAGAAACAACTCTTCAGGAGAATTTACTTTTTTATATTCTGATTCGACATTTTTAATATCAAAATATTGAATTTCCATTCCAAAAACATCTGCAAATTTAGCTACTTGTTTTCCAACTCTTCCCAAGCCTAAAATGCCAATTTTTTTATTTCTGAGATTATTCCCTTTGAAAAGATCTCTATTCCAGTATCCTTTTTTGACATGTTCAAAAGAAGAAGGAATTTTTTTAAAAAGTGTTAATAATAAAGCCCACGTATGTTCTGCAGTAGAAGGAATATTGTTCAAAAACTCAGTTTCACCCTTCAAGGAAACAACCTGTCCTCCACATTTGTTAAAGTACTCAATATCGATATGATCCAATCCGGTTGTTGGAGATAAAATATATTTCAATTTTTTTGCATGCTGCAAAACAGCCTGATCAAAATTAAATCTGAGTCTTATAAAAATCACCTCAACATCCTTAATACTTTCAATCAGGTTTTCCTTATCCTTTATATCCGAAATAACGACTTCATTATTAACAGTCAACATCTCCAATGCCTTCTGACTAAAATCTTTGGATTCAGTTATTAAAATTTTCATTTTTCCAATCTTCAAATAATACTTCCGCAATTTTTAAATCCCTGTTGTTGTCAATATTCACCAACCAATTCGGATCCATGATATAGCCTTTTTTATTTTTGACCATTAAAGTTTTTTCTCTCAGCAAAGCAGCTACTCTGACAACATAAAAACAGCCATTACGGTAATAAACAGGCTTTAAATCCTGTCTCCTTAAAGTTTCTCCATCGGCTATATAACTTTCCATATTTAATTCTTCTGACAAATTATACATCCTTGCAGGATGAATGTCATCCATTGGGATTACACTTATAACACCCTCCACATCATCATCATCATTAAACATTTGAATAATTTTATCCAAATCTGTACCTGTTCTGAGTGGTGCAGTAGGTTGCAACAATGCCACCAAATCATATTGATCATCCAAGTTATCCAAAGTATGTAATACGGCATCAACTACATTACTCTTATCATCAGCAAGTTCATTCGGTCTTTTTATTACTTTACAATTTGCAGCTAATGCAATTTCTTCAATTTCTTCATTATCTGTTGAAACTATTACATCTGTTGATAAAGCAGAATGCTTTGCGCATTCGATTGCATGTACAATAAGCGGTTTCCCTCCTAATAATTTTATGTTCTTTTTCGGAACTCCTTTTGAACCACCTCTGGCTGGTATGATAATCAAAACTTTCATCAATACTCGATTGTTTTATGAAACTTCAAGGGCAATTTCTCTAAAAGCCCGGCAATAATTTCACCGGTATTACCTCCGCCATAAACTGGTGATGATTTTCTTTCCTTATCCTGAATTTTATCCAGAATAGCATTTTTAATAGCTTCAACATCATAAGTTACATCAACAACATTAGTTCCTCTATCTCTTCTGTTTTGTCTGGAACCAATATTTACCACAGGTACTCCCAAATAAGCACATTCTCTGATTCCAACACTTGAGTTTCCTATCAAACAATCACTATTATGCAATAGATAAAGGAAATCCTTTCCTTCCATGTTCTTAAAAAAATGCACATTCGGAAGCGTATATTTTTCCCTAAATGCTCTTATTCCTGTTGATGTCCCGTCGGCTCCGGCATCAACATTTGGCCAAAACCACAATGTAGGCTTATTCAATTCATGAATTGCCTGCAAAGTAGACTCTATATGCTTCCTAGAATCCTGATATTCGTTGGTTACCGGATGCTGCATAACAACCAAATAACCTTTATCCAAATCTGGTTTAGCTCCAACACCTCCATACTTTTCGTAAGCATCAAAAGGTAGTATATTATTTTCTTCGATTACCTGTTTTGCTAAATCTATTGATGGGCAGCCTGTATTAAACACAAAATCAGGATTTTCCCCTAATTTAATTACCCGTTCCTTTGCATTTTCTGAGGCTACGAAATGATAATCCGCCAGTTTAGTAATTGAATGGCGGACTTTTTCATCTATATTTCCCGTTACTTCACCACCTTGGATGTGTGCTAAAGGAATATTCATATAAGAGGCTGCAATTGCTGTTGCCATTGTTTCGAATCTATCGGCTATGGTAACAACTATATCAGGTTTCAAATTATCAAAAACAGTTGACAATTCTAAAATTCCTATTCCTGTTGTTTTGGCTGCAGCTGTCAGATTCTCCCCTTCAAGTACATTAAAAACTTTTGCGGCTATATCAAAACCATCCTGGATAATATAATTAACTGCAGAGCCATACCTATCCAATAATGCTGAAGCTGCAACAACAAGCTGCAATTCTAATTCCGGGTGTTCTTTAATTGCAATTAATGCTGTTTTTATCCTGCTATAAGAAGGCCTTGCTGTAATTACTACTGCTATTTTTCGCTTTGCCATACTAAATCATTATCTGTAATAAAATCCCATTGCTTGAGATTTCGTGTAATTTTCTTTCCTATTATATTTTGAAATTTTGACGCTTCAATCCCATAACCTTTTGGTTTTTTAGCTTCGAGATCTTCAAATGTCAAAATATGTCCTTCTATTAAATCTTTATTGACTGCCAATGATTTTTCAAATATGTTTTTCAATCCAAGAAACCGGTCATTATCTGTCTTATTAACAGGATGCTGAATTGCACACTCTATATTCCTTATACCTTTTATCATTGATGTCACCTCATCAATAGTCAATGAAGAGGCTGAATCAGGGCCAAATTGTCTTCTGTCAAAAACCACATGAAACTCTACAATTTCTGCTCCTAAAGCTACAGCTGCAATACACGTTTCAATTTTAGCTGAGTGATCTGAAAATCCGACTTTTACATTATATCTTGCCTTTAATTCCTGAATCACATTTAACCCAAACTCCTTAGGATCAGTCGGATAAGAAGTTGTACACTGTAAAACAGAATAAGACACCCCTCTACTTTTTAAAAAAGCCGTTGTTTCATCTAATTCAGAAAAATTACTCATTCCTGACGACAATATAACCGGTTTGCCGGTTTTGGCAATTTTTTCTAAAAGCAACAGATTGTTTACTTCTCCAGAACCTATTTTGTATTTCGAAACTCCTAATTCCTCTAACCATTCAACTGCCAGATTACTGAAAGGAGAACAAAGAAATTCAAGCCCTGCTTCTTCACATTTGCTTTTTATTCCTTTCCATTGTTCTTTCGTAAATCCCATTCTGACCCAATAATCAAAACGTGTATCATCTTCTAATGAAAACTTCACCCGAAAGGGTTCGTGTTCACTACTTTCCGCCTCTGCAATATGCATTTGAAACTTAACAGCATCTACACCAATTCCTGCTAAAGCATCTATGTAGGAATACAACAAACCTAAACTCCCTTCATGTGCCTGACCTATTTCTGCAATAACATAAACTTTCCCCATAAAACATTAATATTGTGATGCTTCTTCCTTACTCAATCCTTTAATTTTCAAATATAATTTCCAAACTGGTTTTCTAAAGATAATCTTCGAAAAAACAATTAAAAACAGTAAGCTCCAGATTTTAGGTTTATTTGCCTTTCCTGTTTTCACTCCTGTTAAAAAAGTTTTTCCATTATTCAGGTTTTTCAGCTTTTCATTCATCCATTCTTCACTTACATTCCCCATATGAAAAGCATAATTTTTTGATGTGGACAATCTCCACAAACCTAAATCAGTCGCTGGTTTATCCAATATAAGTTCTTCACTGTCTCCTCCAAGACTAAACTTAGAATATCGCTGTTTCAGGTTTTCAAAACATACTCCGTTGTAAGTGGCCACAAAATGACCTGCACCAATTAAAGCCCTAATTCCGTTTTTAAAAATAGTCAAATTCTTATTTAAGTGAATTCCCTTATACAACTTATCGTTTCCAATACTTTGAGCAAATGATTTCAATGCTTCTTTATCTTCCACTTTACTAAAAGACACTTTTCCGGAAAATAATGTTTTGGCTATTACGTTTGCTGTGTAATAACGTAACATTTTAGGATTAGGTGACGGAGAAACAACTCCTGCTTCCGGGAAGGCTTCAAAAACTTCGTAAGTAGCATTTTGCCAATCATTTTGAAACAAAACATCAGCATCGGTAATCGTAATCAATTCAAATTGGTGTCCGGTCAATCCTTTCAGAATTGCATTTAATTTACCAATTCCTGTGGTATGAATCAATTCCTGCAATCTCCCCTGACGGTATAAACCATCCAGGTATTCACTCACAACAGTACAACTTCCATTATTGACAACCGTAAAATAAGTTTTGGAATGACTGGTCTTAAAGAGTGATTCAAGACAGTACTTCAACACTTGTAAACTGTCTTTAAAATATCCTTCCTGATTGGGTATATACACAGGAATTATCACCTGATGAAAATACTCAGATGATGGTAATTCTTTGTCTTTATTTGGATTAAAGCCTATTCGCATAGTTAATTTTCCATTCGGTGGTATAAAGCTACTATTTTTTGCTGATTAACCGTATAATCAAGTCTTCCCTTTGCAATAACTCCGTTATATACAAAAGCATTTTGCAACATATCCTTATTATTTAATGCCTGTAAAATCAATGTTTTAATTTCTTCCACATCTTCGGCATTATTAATCAATAATCCATTGTGATTATGTTCAATTATTTCTGCCGTAACACCTCCAGGGTTGGATTGTATTGGAAAAGCTCCCATAATTATTGCTTCCAGAAGTGTATTGGGCATACCATCGGAAATACTGTTTCCGATATACACTTGCGTCTTACCCATCAGTTGCAGCAGTTCATTATGTTTTAACCCATTCCTGTCATACACTTGGAAAGGTAATTTATTTCCCTGAATGTAATCAATAACAGATTGATGTGCTCCGAAAACCACCACCTTCAAATCATCAAACCCGGTATAAATCTCTTTTAATGCTTTGACGACATTCAATCCTCTTCCCATCTCGTGTTCATATCCTTTTACCAGTATGATCCGGCGTTTATCGAAACTTTCACTGTATGGTTTAAACTCCTCCATATGAAAACCTCCTCCTCCGGGAATATCACCGCTATGCATGCCTTTAAAACCTAAACATAAAGCCAGATAATGATCCCTTCCACAATCGGTGTGCAAATAATTTATCCTATGCAAGACTTCTTTAATCTTAGGAAGATGTATTTTGGAATTCTGGTAAAAAAACAAATCACTTCCCCAACAGGAATAAATCCATTTTAGGTTAGGAAAACGTCGCATGGTTTTCAGTATCGGATAACTGCAATGTTGCATTTCGAAACTGTGCACCACATCCGGCCGGATTTCATTTATGATTTTTGTGAGGCATTCATCAACTGTAATTTCGAGTTTAGATTGGATGATATTGTATAGAAAAGGTATTTTTTTTCGCAGAAAATGCTCTCCATTAAAATAAGGTAATTTCCTTTTCTTCCAATTTGTGATTTGATGTAATTGTACCGAAGTTTCCATCGTACCTCTGTCCAAAACATCAAACCAAAACAATTCATGACCGCTTTCGGATAAATTTTCAATCCAGCGGATTACATGGATGGAAGGCATCGAAACGAAAAGTATTTTCATGACCTTGATTTGTTCAGTATCTGAGTTAATTTAGCAAAGTAATTTTCAGGGGAAAAATACTCAATTCTTTTGAGGTTCCTATTTCCTTCTTCCATTCGTTTTTCTTTGCTGTTAACCAATTCGATCAATTTAG
This sequence comes from Flavobacterium amniphilum, assembly GCF_023634845.1. Lineage (GTDB taxonomy): Bacteria > Bacteroidota > Bacteroidia > Flavobacteriales > Flavobacteriaceae > Flavobacterium > Flavobacterium amniphilum. Next base: position 147,487 of record NZ_JAMLJL010000004.1, read on the forward strand.
CGCTTAATATTTTTTCATCATTCGGAATTAAAAAAGTAGAATCTCCAAGCAATCCTTTACACCCATCATGGTGAGTTGCGACAACAGGTAATCCGTAAGTCATGTATTCCATAACCACATTAGGCGTACCTTCTATTTGTGAAACTAAAACTCCTATATCAAGTATATTCAATATTTTATGAATACTAACTTCAGACAATAGGGAGACTTTGTTTTGCAAACCTGATTCGCAAACTATCTTTTCTAGATTTTTATATTTTTCTGCAGATTCTGTACTGTTGCTCTTATTTCCCAACAAAATTAAATGAACATTTGTCTTTCTATTGAGCGAAAGAAAAGCATTTAATAACAATTCCTGATATTTTTCAAGACGGTAATGAGCAATCATTCCTATAACAACAGCGTTTTCATCTATTGAAAACTCCTCTTTGATTTTTAAGGCGGCGAGATTCTCTCTTTGAATGGCTACATATTGTGGGAGGACATGTAGTTTATTTTCCGGAACTTGATAATACTCTCTAAAAACTTCCAATCCGTTTTCTGCATTAGCAATAAATAAAGGAGAGAATTCAACGGCTCTTTTTTCAAACCAGTCCCTGAAATAATTTTCAAGTCCCAATTGATGCCAGAAAGTATATTTTGCTCCTGTTTTCCTGTATATCAAAGCCGCAATTTTTGACGGACCGTTCATATACGGAATAATAATATCAGGGCGCATTTTTTTGATTTCAGAGGAAATTTTCTGTAGATATAACGAAGCACGGATCGCTTTTTTTAAATTTCGGATTGAAAGAGTATTTGTTACTGCCAAAGAAGGCGGACCAAAAAAATGAACTTTCTGAAGTCCGGCTTCATTCAAAAAATCATAAAAATCCTGATTATAATCATTCGAATAAATTGACACTACTTCAATTTGGGCATTATAATTTTCTTTGAGGTATTTAGCCACACCAAGCGCCTGTCTTTCGGCACCGCCAAGCAATGTATCCTTTATCAGGATGACAACATTTTTATTCTTAAAATCAAAATTTCCCACTTACTTATATAGATATTTTATGATTCTGAACACCCCTAATCCCTTAATAAAGCATAGTTTAAACAAAACATGCTGAACAAAATAACATTTAAACCATTGCCATGGATTAAGATAGTCATTTTGTGATAAAAAATCCAAGATTAGCTTATTTTGCATACGAAACGTATGAACATCTTCCAGAATAATTGACCTGAAAACTTTTTTATAAGATCCGAGCAATAATCCTTTAATCAATTCACTTTTAGATTCTTCAATGTTTTCAGTAATTAAAAAAGCGTCTATACTTTTTAAAAAATTACCGAATGATACAATCATTTTAGTTTTAGTTTCAATACCGGAATATTTAGACGTATAATCATCATCGTTCCTGTAATAACAGTCAACTGTTTCAAAAATTGCATAATTCTCTGATTTCAGCAATATTTTTACAGCCAATTCAAAATCTTCGTAATTCATCAGATTTTCCTGAAAGCCGCCAACTGATTTCAATACTGTTGTTTTATATACCGGTCCGGTTATGGGCCAAACTCCGTGCAATTGAATAAATGACTGTAAAGCGAGTTCTTCCGGAATACTCACCACTTTCTTCTTGATTGAATAATCCGGTTGATTTTGAAAACGTTGCATTTGAAAAACCAGAAAATCATTCTCTTTATTTCCTTCAAAAAGTTTTATTCTGTTTTCCAGACAATCGGTAGCAAGTAAATCATCAGCATCCAAAAAAACTATATATTCTCCTTTTGCTGCCCTAAGCCCTAAATTCCTGCTGGAAGACGGTCCTTTTTTCAATTTTCCATCTTTGGCCAGAAAAACAAAACGGTTATCTTTAGCAGTAAATTCATTTATTATTGATACCGAACCATCTGCAGAACCATCATCAATGATAAGGCATTCCCAGTTTGGGTAAGTTTGCGCCAAAACACTTTGAAGTGTATCCTTTATGAATTGGGCTTTATTATAGCTGGGAATTATAATCGAAACAGTTGGATTCAATTCAGTAATTTTTATCTAAACAAAATTGGGAAAAGTTTTTTTCTCTGCCTAATTAAAGGACAGTATTTAATCCATAGCATTGAGGCAAACAATTTTGGATTCCTCATAATCAAATGCATCCAATACGCTGATTCGGTCATGAAGCTATAATTTTCTTTTGACCGGTAATGAAAAAGATATTTTAACAACAAATCAACCTTGGAAATTGGCTGATTGTTTTGCAAAGACCAATGAACAACTGATTCATACATTGCATCCCGGTTTTTTTTGTAAACCTCTCCCTGATTGAAAACGTTGCCTTCATGCACACCTCTCATGGCAACCGGCTGACGGATTTCCCCTGCAACCAGTTTACAGCACAAAGCCATTTTCAAGATCCAATCAGTATCTTCCGCCACAATCAGATGTTGTTTAAAAAAACCAATTTTGTCTAAAACCGTTTTTTTAATTGTTAGACCGTCAATCGAAAAATAACCAATCCGGCCGTGCAATAAACATTCGAACAAATCATCGGAATTCACCGGTTCACTAACTGTTGTCAGTTCCAGTTCGGTTTGTTCATTTATCTCAAAATCCCTGTAAAAATGAACTCCGATCGCATTATAAACACCTTCGGTCTCAAAATCTGATGTAAACAAATCATAATCCGAAGCGAATCGGTTTTTCAAATAAAAATCATCTGCATCCAAAAAAGCGATAAAAGGTTGAGTCGATTTCTGCAAAGCTAAATTCCGGCTTGCAGAACGTCCTTTATTACTGTTATTTTCATGATGGTAAATTTTTATCCTGTCATCTTCTGTTTGTAATGACAAAAGGATTTGCAACGACTTATCAGTACTTCCGTCATTTACAACCACAACTTCTTTAACAGTATCATGCATCAAAGCCGACCTGACTGCTTTTTCTACAAAAGCAGCCGCATTATATACCGGTATGATTACGGAAACTGAAAAATCCATTTTCATTTTTTTAAGAATCTAAACCGGAAGTACCTTCTAAAGAGCTTCAATGCCGATACAAAAGATCCGTTTTTTATTAATTTGAAAATCAATTTGATGACAACACCAGACTTCAGTTTATTTTCTAACTTCAGTTTGTGTGCATATTCCAGAATAAGAACCGATTGCTGCTTACTCTTAAAATTTGAATACGCTTCAGATATCAAAAATTCAAAAAACCGGAGGGTCGCCTCATTTTTTAAAATCACATTATCCTTTTTGCCTGTAATACTGTTTTTTGAAACCCTCACAGAAACCATGGCTTCATTAATGGTAAATATAGTTTGATATTCTGTGAATTCCAGCCAAGCTCTGTCGTCAGAATGCCAGGCAAGAGGAAAATCATAGAACAAAATACTTTCATATGCTTTTTTGGAAAAAATATGCTCTGATAATGAACTTCTGGATTCACCCAGAAAATTTTTGAAATAAGAATCAGTTGATTTTTCAGTTTTGGGATGAAAATAAGGTTCATATCCCTTCAGTAGTGCGTCATTTTCATCAATATATTGAGACGCATACCTAACCACTTTACTTCCTGATCCTTTTATTTCGTCGAGATTTTCATAAAATTTTGCAACACAATTGCCCTGCAGAATATCATCATCTCCCAGCACCATAATCCATTCTTCATTTTGCGTCAAACCGATGGATCTTTCCCATTGTTTCACCAAGGATTTAGAACCTAAATTTGAAGCGAATCTTGTATAATGGATTGAGATTTCATTCTGGTATTTGACAACAACTTCATTTGGATCATCCGGACTGGCATCATCCCCAATATAAACATGAAAACGTTTATCTGTCTGCGAAGCAAGTGAATGAATTGTTTTCTCAAAAAACCTGCTGTTATAATATGGAATTACAATCGCCAGCATTTATGAAATTTTCTTTTTAACGATTTCAACCTTTGGAAATGTCTCCGTACATACAACTCCTAAATCATTCAATAGTTTTTTATACTTTGATTCGTCTCCCCAAATACCGAATTTTTCTTTTTCCCTCACATAAGCAGTCATCCTGCAGTTTGACAACGCATTAACCTGCTTGATCAATTCCTCACAATACAATTGGTTTTCGGAGACAGATTCATCATAACGCAGGTAAATCAGCAGTTCATCATCCGGTTTTAAAATCGTTTGAAATTCTTCAACAGATGCAATAAATTCATCAACTTTTGAAGAATCATCGAAATTCAGGCTCGTTGTATTATGTATAAAATAACAATTTCCTTTATTGTAAATATCTAATAAAATTTTGCATCGCTGCCCGATTTTTTCCTGCAATGGTTTATTTATAACCAAATCGTCAAAATGATAGAACAAAGCATCAGGATATGCCGAGGCAAACACTTTTTGCTGCTCGTTAATAGCTAAATCAAGCATAAAACGCGAAAAGGAATCCCTGATATTTTCAAAAGCATATTGCAAAGCTCCGGATGGTTTTGTATCCAACCAATCGAAAGGCAAACTCTGTTTCCTCAATTCCATTTTGGTCAGCATATAAGCCGGATGACAATCACAACCAATGGGCACAATGCTCTTTTTAGAGCGAAATTGCTTACTGATTCTGATTTTATAGACAAAATGCTTTGATGTCCAGAATTTCACATCCATAGTATTTGATTTATTCTATTTAGACCAATGCTTTCGTTTATAACTGGCCCATTTTATTTTTAACCGGTGTACATAACTCCAATATTGTTGCGCAACTGGTTTTTTGTTATTTTCGATTACTTGTGAAAGATGCTCCAATACTTTCTCATGTTCTTCTTCATGTTGCAATCTGTCAGGGCTGAAAGTTGATTCCATGATCATTTGAATCCCTAATTCATCATTTTGATCAATTTCGATTATTGCATTGATCAAATCTTCCTGAGAAGCATAATCATTAAAGTTAACGAACCTTTTGCCATTAAAATCTTTAGAAACCTTTTTATTTCCCCAATAAATCGGAATAGATTTTGCCAAAATGGGTTCCATTATTTTTTCAGTAGTATATCCGTCATGGACACCATTTTCAAAAGACAGAACAAATTTATAATCCTTGATAAATTCGTGTTTACTTTCCACTGGACCACCAACATTATTCAAATACTTTCCGCCTGAATCAACCTGTTTTACTTTGGACAACGCATGAAAAAAATCGATACGTTCCTTACAGTCAGGATTTGAAACCACCATACAGCAGAATTTTGTCTTCTGTTTCCAGATTGCTTCCGCTTCATCACGGTTTAATTTTATTTCTAATTCATCCAACATTTTATGATGGTCAATGTAAAGGGAATACAAAGGCAATCTGAAATGCCTTTTGGATGAATTATAATCATACGAAAAGGCAAAATCACAAGCAGATAAGTCAGGCCTTCTGTTTTCACCCATATACAAGATACGTTTACATTTGTATTTTAAATACTTCTGGCCAAAGCATGAAAAGAAGATTAAATCGGGATTTTCTTCCTCAATAATAACATTGTATTTCCGGATCAACAGATTGTAGAAATAATTATTGGTTTTATCAAAATCAGACCAAAAATCAACAAAGTTAACTTTTACAGTTTTCATCATTTCAGTTTAAAAGCTAAGTGTTTGATATAAATGATTGATTTCTTTTGTCAGGTCAACTTGGTGATTACCAACAAACAAACCGCTTTTATCCAGATAAGCTGCATTTTTCATTTCGCCGAAAATTTCATAATCAAAATACTTCAGTACTTCATTTTTTGTAAAATCCCCGGTAACGATAGGTCGGCAATCGATATGATTTTCTTCCAGTTTTCTCACTACATCTGTTCTTTTCAGTGAAGATTCAGGCTTAATAATCAAGCTAAATCCAAACCAACTGCTATTATCAAGATCTTTCTGGATATAAAAATCTTTATGATCAGCGAAAAGCGAAATAAACAATTGGGCATTTTTCCTTCTGTAATCTAAAAAAGAAGGTAGCTTTTTCAATTGTTCAACACCAATTACCCCACTCATTTCCACCGGTCTCACATTATAGCCGGGCAATAAGAAACGAAACGATTCTTCGAAAGCATTGTCACTTTTATCTGAAACTTTATTTTCTTTAGGCAGATGACGGGTCCAACCATGAGCTCTGAGACAAACCATAACATGAAACATTTCTTCATCATCGGTACAAATTAATCCGCCTTCCATGGTTGCCATATGGTGTGAATAAAAAGTTGAAAATGTACCTACTAATCCGAAAGTACCTGTTTGTTTTCCTTTATATTCGGCACCCATCGACTCACAATTATCTTCCATTAGGATAATATCCCGATCGCCTATAATTTCATTGATTGCGTCAAAATCGTTAGGATTTCCCAGAAGATTAACAGCTAAAATCATTTTGGTATTATCGTTCACGGCCAATTTCAATTGTTCAAGATCGAAATTGAGAGTATGCAAATCGACATCCACAAATTTCAATTTCAATCCGTATTGATGCAATGGATAATAAGTCGTCGACCAGGAAACGGCAGGCACTATTACCTCATCTCCTCTTTTCAATTTAGGTTGCTTGGTATAAAACATAGCAGCAACTGCAATCAAGTTTGCAGAAGATCCCGAATTCACCATCAAACAATATTTCGAACCTGTGTAACGTGCAAAATCTTCTTCAAATTGTTTTACGCCCGCTCCCATGGTGTACATATCTCTCGCAACTACACCGTTAATTGCTTCAATTTCTTTCTCATCCCAAGTAGAGGATGCTAACGGATACTTAATCATTTAATACAGCTGATTTAAAATATTCAACAGTTTTTTTTATTCCATCTTCCAATGAAGTTTGATGTTTCCAGCCAAAAGATTTTAGTTTACTATCATCGATCAGTTTTTGCTTCATTCCCACAGGTTTTGTCAGATCATGGATGAATTTCCCTTTAAAATCCAAAATCCCGGCAATTGCTTCATAATACTCATTAATAGTATAATCATATCCTAAACCAACATTGATGTTTTGTGGCATCGATTTAAAATTATCCAAAGCATAAAACACAAAATCAGCTAAGTCACCGGCATACATAAATTCCCTGCGGGCAAGACCATCACCCCAAATATCAATTTCAGGTGAATTATTTTGTTTGGCTTCGTATATTTTTTTTATCACTGCCGGAACCATATGGGAATGTTCAGGCTTGAATTTGTCGTACTTCCCGTAAAGATTACACGGAATTACGGTTTTATATTGAAATTCAGGATTTTCTTTGTTGATGTATTCACATAAACGGGTTGAGAAGATTTTAGCCAAGGCATATCCTTCATTTGTAGGTTCCAGTTCTCCTTGCAAAATCATTTCTTCCTTTAGCGGATTCTGGGCATGACGCGGATACATACAGGAACTTGCCATATTCATAAAGTTCTTGACATTATTATCTTTTGCAGCCATGAGGATATTTCGCCCCATGTCGACATTAGTCACCAGAAAATCAACAGGCCGTGCAATATTTGCCTGAATTCCTCCTACCAAACCTGCAGCATGGATAATACAGTCCGGTTGATTTTTCTTTATATAATTATCTACCTGTAAAAAATCTGTAAGGTTTAATTCGGAACTGGACGGTGTCAAAAAATCGTGGAAAATTGCTTTTGGATGTTCCAATATATTTTTTCCAACCATGCCATTACTTCCCGTTATTAAAATTTTCATTTTATTCATAACGTTGCAGGGAATCCCTGTCTTTAAAACGGACAACGTACTGTAAGTCGTGTTCCATCATGATTTTTACCAATTGTTCTATCGAAGTCCGATTCGGATTCCATCCCAATTGCTTTTTAGCTTTTGAAGGATCTCCCAATAAGGTTTCCACTTCAGCCGGACGGTAATAATTCGGATCTACTTCGATTAAAATCTTACCTGTGGATTTGCAGATTCCCTTTTCATCTTTCCCTTCACCCTGCCATTCCAATTCAATTCCTGCTTCTTTAAAGGCCAATTCACAGAAATAGCGTACAGAATACTGTAAACCGGTAGCGATGACATAATCTTCAGGTTGCTCCTGCTGCAACATTAACCACATGCATTCCACATAATCCTTGGCGTAACCCCAATCGCGCATGGCATCAAGATTTCCCAAATACAGTTTTTCCTGAATTCCGTGCTTGATCCGCGATGCAGACAAAGTAATTTTTCTGGTTACAAACGTTTCACCACGTCTTTCAGATTCGTGATTGAACAAAATTCCGTTTACGGCATACATACCATAAGATTCACGGTAATTTTTAGAAATCCAGAAAGCATATAATTTAGCGACACCGTATGGTGAACGCGGATAGAAAGGAGTTGTCTCCGTTTGAGGTACTTCCTGTACTTTACCATACAATTCGGAAGTAGAAGCCTGGTATATTTTTGTTCTATCAGTCAGATTACAGATACGGATGGCTTCCAATAGCCGCAAAGTTCCCACTGCATCAGTTTCTGCCGTATATTCAGGCATATCAAAAGACACTTTAACATGCGATTGTGCCGCCAGATTGTAAATCTCATCCGGTTGTATTTGTTGCACCAACCGAATAAGACTTGTTGCATCGGTCATGTCACCGTAATGCAATTTAATTTTTTTATCTTTATGCAAATCCCTGAGAAGAGATTCAATATATAAATGTTCGATTCTTTCGGTATTGAAGGTTGAACTTCTGCGGATAATTCCGTGAACTTCATATCCTTTTTCCAACAACAGTTCTGCCAGATAAGAACCATCCTGACCATTAATACCGGTTATTAATGCCTTTTTCATTGATCTTCAAATTAATTATCAGCTAAAACTTTCTTTTTAAAATCTTCAAACGACAGCAAGTTCAAGCTATCTTTTCTGTTGTCTTCAAAAACTTTAAATTCATAATAATCGTTATCTACCTGAGACGGTTCTCCCAGATTTGTTTTTTTACTGATAACGCCTATTCCCCAGTCAGTATCTACACAACAACTGTAAATTTCTTTTTGTTTTCTGTATTTGAAAAAGGCTTTCCAAGTGGTTCCGTTCCAGAAGCCTTTTGAAGGCGAAAGCATGTAAGAATAAGTTTCCGAAGCGTGAAATTCGGTTGGCGGATTACAGTCATGCAGTACAATAAAACCAGAATCAGAAATAAAATCCAAGGCGTTTTTGATGTCACGGTCAACTTGTTCAGCCAAGTGTAGACCATCAATAAAAATCACATCAAAACGAATATCCTTATTTAATATTTCCCCATTATTCAATTTTTGGAAAAACTCATCGCTGGTAAATTTAAAATCTACCGGATTTTCTTCAAATTCGATTCCCGGATCAACACTGTACTTTTCATTAACGTTTATTTTATTGAAGTTATCATTAGGGTTTCTAACTCCAATTTCAAGATATTTTGAATTAGCTCCGGTTGTACCTACCAAAAAGTTCAGAATATCTGTCCGTGTTGGTGTTTTAGCAATTTCCAGCATCGTTTTTTTATGCCCGTCCTGATGATAAAAATCTTCTTCAGTCCTGTCAACATATCTTATGACTACTTTTTCCCTGGTAAATAATTTGGAAATTTTTTTTATAATTCTCTTCATATTATCCTTGATGATTCTTTACAATATTTTTTATTTCATCAGAGCACAGATACCCAACATTTTTTCTGATTTCGTCAATTGGCCAATCCCACCATTTACTTTTTAACAATTGTCTGATTTCTTCATCAGAAAATCTTTTTTTTATCAATTTTGCTGGATTGCCACCCCAGATTTCATAAGGCCCGATATTTTTTGAAACTACAGATCCTGCAGCGATTACAGCTCCATCATCAATTTTGACACCTGAAAGAATCATGGCTCCGTAGCCAATCCAGACATCGTTCCCAATTTCTACATCCCCTTTTGTGGCAGGATGTCCTGTAATGTGATTAGCTTCTTCAAAATGTCCGGGTATGTCATTAAAAGGATAAGTCGTGACCCAGTCAGTTCTATGGTTACCTCCCAGAAAAATTTTCACTTCACCTGCAATGGAACAAAACTTTCCGATTTTCAGTTTAGCTGCGTCATTTTCAAAAAGCAAAAGGGGATTGCCATATGTATAATCGCCAATTGAATGGTTTTTATAGGCATCAAACTCATTGGTAAAAAAAACAGCAGCCTGTTTTTCCTGTTTTAAGCCCTCCTGTTTACCAAAAAATAGTTTTTTGACTGTCTTTTTAACTTTTTTCAGCATAGTTATAACTCTTGATACTCCATTCCAGTTTTGGTCGGATTAAGCCCGGCCAATACCCTACGAATTCCCTTTTCACTCCTGTTTTATAGTCAATTTCATCCAGAACCCTAAAAGTCAACACTTCATCAAGTTTCAAATGAATCATGTTTGGATTATAATTACCTATTGCAATGTTTATAGAATACTTCCCTTCATTTAAAAAATCAGCCGGAATAATGCAACTTGTCGCGTTTATGAATTTTCCTTGTTTTTTAAAATCCCATTCAGGTGAATTAAATTCATTTGTGGAGAATAACAGATTTTCATACTCATTTATTACCTGAACAATGGCAGTATTTTTATATTTTTCATTGAAATCGTAATATTCAATGTCTATTTTAATCTTCTCCGAAGATGCAAAGGTATATTTTAAATTCCCTTCACAATCAGTTATCGAAACACTTTTTATTCTCGCAAATTCATTTCCTGGAGCTTCTTGGAAGTTATTCCATTCATTAGATGAAATAACTTTTGTATTTTTTGAAATATAATCTTGGATAGCTAATTGTGTAGAACCTTGATACGAGATTAATCCGTTTTCAAGAACAATGCTTTTTTGGGTCAGTTTTTCAATCGCATTCATATCATGGCTCACAAAGAGAATGGTTCTTCCTTCGCCTTTGCTCACTTCATTCATTTTACCAAGACATTTTTTTTGGAATTCCGCATCACCAACAGCCAAAACCTCATCGACTATTAAAATTTCTGATTCCAAATGAGCTGCCACTGCAAATGCCAAACGCACATACATTCCTGAGGAATAACGCTTCACCGGAGTATCTATATAGCGTTCGACTCCTGAAAAAGCAACTATTTCATCAAATTTACGGGTAATTTCATGCTTCCGCATTCCTAAAATAGCTCCATTGAGATAGATATTTTCACGACCGGTCATTTCAGGATGAAAACCGGTACCGACTTCCAATAAAGAAGCAATTCTCCCACTGGTATAAATTTTGCCTGTCGAAGGCTGGGTAACTTTACTTAATATTTTTAAAAGCGTGCTTTTCCCTGCTCCGTTCCGGCCAATGATACCTACCGATTCTCCTTGTCTGATTTCAAAATCAATATCACGCAAAGACCATACATAATCACTTTCTCCTTTTGATGAACGATCATTAGCTTCCCCAATTTTTAAAAAAGGATCTTCTTTGCCTTTGAAATTATACCACCAACGCTTCAAATCGTCTTTAACAGTCCCACTCCCGACCATTCCCAGACGGTATTGTTTGGATATTCCTTCAGCTTTTATAACTATTTTACTCATTGATTTTCATAATTTTTTTACTCGTCGTCATCCCTTTGCCCATAATATCAAACTGTATCCATAAATGACTTTTGCACTTTATTGAATACAATAACACCGAAAACCAAAATTACTATCGCAAAACCTGATGGGTACAACAGTGTAGAGAAAGAAAAATTCCCAACACCGAGGTAAGCGTATCGCATATAATCAAACAAGGCCACCAATGGATTGAGACGGATTAGCCACTGATAATTTTCAGGAATTGATGAACTTGGATAAATTACCGGAGTTGCATACATAAAAAGCTGTACAGCAAATCCGATTAACATATTCAAATCCTTATACTTTGTAGTCATGGATGACAGTATAAGACCAATTCCCATTGAAATAATTGCCATTATAAAAACAATTAATGGTGTTAAAAATATCCAATTGTTAGGTTGGATATTTCCTAGACAATAATAATAAATAGCAAATATCAGAAACATCAGAAACTGTACGCCAAATTTCATCAGATTCGAAATAACAATGGTTAACGGCATTATTAAACGTGGAAAATACACTTTACCAAAAATACCGGCATTTGCATTAAAAACTCCAGCTACAGAAGTCAGACAAGTTGAAAAGTAATTCCACAAGGTGATTCCTGCCATATAAAAAACAAGTTTTGGAGCACCGTCTGTAGATAATTGTGCAACATTTCCAAAAATAACCGTGAAAGTAATTGTCGTTAATATAGGTTGGATAAAAAACCAGAGAGGCCCAAGAATCGTTTGTTTATATACTGTAACAAAATCTCTTCTTACAAACAAAAAAAGTAAATCCCTGTAGTGCCAGATTTCCCTTAAACGCAAATCAAACAACGAATTACGAGACTCTATCACATGATCCCAATGATCTTCCTGCAAAGCTTCCTGCTCCATTTTTAGGCCTATTATTTATCCTGCAACTTAGCAATAAAAAGCATGGAAAACAAGAACAAAAGCAGCGAAAATAACAATAGCAAAACGTACAGATTTTCCTTCAGCAACCAACCTGTATGTTAAAAACAAAATCTTTATTTTTTATAACAACTTTCTATTTCGCAATTCCATACATTTGCAAAAAAAACATGCTATTCTTTAAAAAAAATAAAGTCCGCCTTAAAGATATTATTCCAAGCGGTTACACCGACATTCACTCCCATTTATTACCCGCAATTGATGATGGGGCTAAGAATATAGAAGACACCTTACAACTGGTAAACAGTTTGAAAAGCTTCGGATTTGAATCTTTTATAACCACACCACATACATTCAGTGGTTTTTACGACAATACCAAAGCCGGAATCCAACAAACCGAATCTGAAACAAAGATAGCACTCGAAAAAAACAACATTCACAACAATTTCAAAGCCGCTTCAGAATATTTACTGGATGACCATTTTATCAGTTTGTGCAAAAAAGGAGAAATCCTGACACTTAAAGACAATCTGGTTTTAGTTGAAATGTCTTATCTGAACGCTCCCATACATTTGTACGATTTACTTTTCGAAATGCAGGTTGCAGGATACAAACCTGTATTAGCACATCCTGAACGCTATATGTTTTATCATAAAAAAATTGATGAATACAAAAAGTTAAAGAATGCAGGATGCCAGCTTCAACTGAACTTATTATCTACAGTTGGCTATTACGGAAATGAAGTAATGGAAGTTGCCAACCAGTTACTAAAAAATAATCTGATTGATTTTGTTGGATCAGATGTTCATCATCAAAAACACATCGAATCTTTTAGTAAAAAAATTGAGATTAAGGAAGTTGAAAATTTGAAAAGCATTATCATAAACAACCAGTTTTTCAAACCATAAAAAAAAGGGACTTTTAAAAAGGTCCCTTTTTTATTCTATGATTATCCCAGGAAGCTAAAAATCCTGTTAAACCAGCTCTTTTTCTTTTCTTCTCTCACACCATAACCATATCCGTACCCATAACCTTTGGTAACATCGGTATCATTAAGCAACATACACATACTTGGAAGTTTTTTATCCTTGTATAGAGATTCAGAAATTCTCAACATTTCTTTTTCTAAATAGTTTGCCCTAACAACATAGATAAAAGCATCAGCGAATTTAGAAATCAACAAAGTATCTGTAACTAAACTAACCGGAGCCGTATCGATAATTATGTAGTCATACTGTTTTTTCAAATCTTCGAACATGGTTTCCAGCTTAACACTCATCAGTAATTCAGCCGGATTTGGAGGAATAACTCCAGCCGGGAGAATATCAAAACGCTCGTATCCGTTTTGGGCTACAATATAATCTTCAATAACCGCATCGGTAGTTGAAAGAAAATTAGTTAGGCCTCTCGAAGGTAAAGTTACATAATCATCAATTCTTGGATTTCGGACATCCATACCGATCAGTAAAACTTTTTTACCTGAGATTGCAATTGTTGCAGCCAGATTAACAGCAATAAAAGTTTTACCTTCAGCCGGTAATGTAGAAGTCAACATAATAGTTTTTGCTTTATCCCGCTCTGTATTATTAAGGATAAATTCCAGATTAGTTCTTACAATACGTATAGCTTCTGCCGAACTAGTCCTACTATCGGATTTAATAATTTCATTATGAGATTCCGAGTGCGGAACATCACCGATAAAAGGCACGCCCAAATGATCAAGATCATGTCTGTCTTTCACTTTTGTATCCAACAAACCTCTCACATAAATAATCGAAAAAGGAACAAGCAATCCTAAAACTAATGAAATCAGGTAAATTATCTGTCTTTTAGGGGAAACAGGCATTTTTGGAGAATAAGCTTCGTCAACAACTTTGGAGTTAGGTGCTGTACCCGCAAGAGCTATAGCCGTTTCTTCCCTTTTCTTAAACAAATACAGATACAACTCTTCTTTAATTTGCTGTTGTCTGAAAATATTACGAAATTCTCTTTCCTGTTGAGGCAAACGTGATATTCTTCCCCCAAGAACATTTCCCTGATTTTGAACATCCCTATCCTTTACAGCTAATGAAGATTTTAAACGTAATAAGCTTTCATTAATTGAATGCTTTAGAGCACTGATTTTATCATTTGTTCTAACTACCAAAGGATTTTCAGCAGTTGAACTTTTAAGTATTCTGTTTCTTTCTACAACAAGGTTATTATAGTTACCGATAAGTTCAGCAGCATTTACATCAGAAGGAACAATATTAGCAGGAATCACATCCGAATCAGAATTTGATCTCATGTATTGAATCATTAGGTCCACTACTTTAATCTGGGTTCCAATGGAAATTTCCTCAGCTTTAAACTCACTTGCACTTTGAAGGTTCAATTCCGCTTCAGTAGGTAAATCGGTTATTTTGTTTTTCTTTTTATAACTCTCTACATCTTTTTCAACACTACCCAACTCATCAGTTATAATAATCAATCGTTCATTAATGAATTTAGCTGTCTTTTCAGAAATTAGATTTTTATCGTTAATTGCTTCCCTATTGTAAATCTGAACTAACTTATTAAGAAAATCTTCAGCTCTTTTGCTCACCTGATCCGTTATTGAAATCTCTACAACGTTTGCAAACTTCGAAAGAGTCATCACATTCATTCTTGCCTTAAAGTTATCAGTAGTAGCCTTAAGATTCGAAATTTCTATAATTACCTTTGATTTTTTAAGCGGCTCCGGCTCATCATATTCATTTAGAACAACACGTCTGTCGATTTTATAATCTCCTAAAGGTTTTGATTTTATAATTTGACCAAAAGTAAATGTCCCTATTTTATTATTATCCTGATTAAACAAATCAAATTGGTTAGCCGAAATAATTTCAACATTTAATATTGTATCTTTCTTATACAATCTCCCTTCTTTATTAAAAAAATCAATTTTAACAGGGTTGCCTCCATATGCATCAGAAGATTTGATACGTCCTTCTGCAATATAACGAACATTGAATTCTCCTTCCTTAACCGTTTTATCAATTAACTTACGGGATCTTAAGACTTCTATTTCGTCATCAATTTTATTTTTGGTCCCTGAAAAAAGTTCCAAATCCTGAAAAGCAGATAATTCTGAAGCAAGATTACCTCCTTTATCATCTTTAATTAAAATAGTGGTTGTTGATTTATAAAGAGGCACCGAATAACGCAAATACAATTTTGCCAATGCAAAAAAGGCCAGAACACTCATTAAAAACCATTTCCAGTGGATTAAGTATTTAAATAATAAATCTCTCAATTTCAAAGAGTTTTCCTCTTTATTATTATTGATAGGCAACATACTTAAGCTTAGTTTTTATTGATTAGGAGTATTGAAAAAACAGCCGAGGATATCAAAGAAGCAATTGAAATCCAAACGGTTGTATTCTGGTTAAATGTTGAAGAGCTGCTTTTGGCTCCGTTTGGCTCAACATAAACCATATCATTCTGTGACAAATAATAATAAGGTGAATTTATGAAATCTGCTTTTGTAATATCAATCCGTCCAACTGTCTTTTTTCCCTGAACTTCTCTTACAACCACAACATTATTTCTTTTTCCGTAAATTGTTAAATCGCCGGCCATACTCAACGCTTCTATCAAGGTAACTCTTTCACTGTTCACTGGATAAGTTCCGGGCCTGTTCACTTCACCCTGCACCGTAACTTTATAATTCATGATACGGATATTCACAATAGGATTTTTGATATACTGAAGCAGTTTATCTTTCAATTGTTTTACAACTTCGTCTTTTGTGAGTCCGCCCATTTGCATTTGTCCTAAAATAGGAAAATCAATCATCCCTTTTTTATCCACCAAATACAACTGTTGCTGACGCTGGGCCATTCCTGCCTGCCCATTTACAGTTGGAATATTTTCTGTAGTAAGGTTAAAAGGAGCTGCAGCTTCTGGATCTGGAGCAGAAACAATAATTAACAATAAATCATCAGGTTGAATAGTAGGTTCAAAACTTGAGCCATCTAAAGCTGATAAATGGTCTATATTTTGAAAATAAGCAATATTTTTTTGCTGACTGCAGCTGTTTAATCCGATCATAGCTGACATAAGGAGAAAAACAGCAACAATCTTGGGTAATCTGATCATAATTTTAATTATTTTTTTTATCTAGGATTTCAAAAATCGAATTCAAACTTTTAAACTCAGGCACTAAAATCTTCATTTTGGTAACTACCAAATGATTGTTATATTGTGAAGCTGCTTCTAAAATTTCGGTAATTGACAAAGAAACATTTTCAAAATAATCAATTTCTTCCTGCGTTACCATTATTTTATCATGATGTGTAGGCAACGTCTTCGAGGTGTCATTTAACAATTCTTCATACAGTTTTTCACCGGGACGCAAACCTACGACTTTTATTTTAATATCACTATCCGGAACATAACCTGCCAGTCGAATCATTTTTTTGGCCAAATCATAAATTTTGACCGGTTTCCCCATATCAAAAATATAAATCTCACCGCCATTGCCCATAGCTCCGGCCTCCAAAACAAGTTGGCACGCCTCTGGGATTGTCATGAAATAACGTATAATTTCTTTATGCGTTATTGTAACCGGCCCTCCTTCGGCAATTTGCTTTGAAAACAGAGGAACAACTGAACCATTAGAACCCAACACATTACCAAATCTGGTGGTAATAAATTTTGTGGTTCCTTTATTTCTCTTCAGTTCATAAAAATACAATGACTGTACATATTTTTCTGCAATACGTTTACTGGCTCCCATCACATTACTTGGATTTACTGCCTTATCAGTGGAAACCATCACAAATTTTTCAACACCAAACTGCAATGCAAGGTCTGCAAGGTTTTTAGTCCCGAGTACATTTACAAAAATTGCCTGTGACGGATTATCCTCCATCAAAGGGACATGTTTATAAGCAGCTGCATGGTATATCAGATTCGGCCTGTATAATTCGAATATTTTTTCAAGACCGGTTTTATCCCTGATATCAGCAATAATAGAGACAATATTTGTTGCAATATGTAATTTCTGAAGTTCTAAGCTCAGATTATGTAAAGGCGTTTCAGCCTGATCCAATACGATTATCGTATTCGGATTAAACTCCATCACCTGACGTACAATTTCACTCCCTATTGAACCGGCTGCTCCGGTTATCAAAATCGTTTTATTTTTCACTTGTGACGATATCACCTTATTATCCAGCACAATAGGATTACGGTCAAGCAAATCTTCAATTTGAAAACTCTTGATTTTTTTGGAAATTTCCTTTTGGTCTTCCCAGTTTGAAATCAAAGGAACTGTATAAACTTTCAGATTGTACTCAAGACATTCGTCAACGATAGCTAATTGTTCTTCTTTCGAAAGCCCTTTATCAGCAATAATCAAAGCCTTTGCATCGAGTGACCTCATTACAACCGAAATCTTTTTCTTTTGATTAATGATAGGTAGTCCCAGAATCTGTTTCGATTCATTATGACTGTATTTATCGATAAATCCCAACAATTTAAATCTTCTTGGAATTTCAGACTGCAAAGCATTCGATACTGAAATTGCATTTGCATCAGCACCATAAACCAAAGCATTGACTAGATTTTCACCCTGAATCCCTTTAAAATAAACTTCAAACACTTGTTTCACAAGAACCCTGTAAAGAAACAGCAGGCAAAATGAAAAAATGATATTAATCAGTAATGCAGTAGACAAAAATAAATTCTCCTTATACAGGATTGAAAAACCTAAATTAATCAATACAAGAAAAAAGAAAGTTATAACCTGTGAAAACAATATTTTTATGGCATCGATAAAAGAAGAATGCCTTATAATTCCCGAATAAGTTTTAAACCACCAGAAGAAGAAAATATTAAACCCAAAATACAGTATGACTTTTAAACCGTTGTGTTTACTACTAAAATACTCAAGACCAATACCTTTAAACAAATAAAAAGTAACTGCTCCCGAAAAAGCAATAGCAAAAACATCCAACAACAGAATAACCCATCTTGGCAAATAACCAAGATTCTTAAGGTTAAATCCATTTCTGTTAAGCATTAACAACTGCTTTACAACCGATTTTAAGGTAGCTTTCTCTTCAATATTCAAAACAACAACATTTAAAAACCATCACATTAAACTCCAATCCTTTTTAAATCAACCAATTACAAAATTGAAAAATTACAAAAAAAGGCATAGCAAAATACTAAAAAAATTGTTGCAAGACGGTTTTTATGCGGTTTTTTTCTTCATTTGTTAAATTTGAACCTGAAGGCAGACACAATCCTCTTTCGAATATTTTTTCGGAAACATCACCGCCATAATAAGGTGAATTTTCGAAGACCGGCTGTAAATGCATTGGCTTCCAAAGTGGTCTCGTTTCAATATTTTCTTTATCAAAAGCCAATCGCAAAGCCTCTCTTTGCTCATACGACTCAAACAAAACAGCACTAAGCCAATGATTTGAATAATAATCAGAAGTTGGTTCTTTTAAAATCGTTACATTTTGAACATTCTCAAAACATTCCTGATAAAATCTGTTCATTTCACGGCGTAATCCAACATGCTTATCTAAAACTTCCATTTGACCTCGCCCAATACCGGCACAAACATTACTCATCCGGTAATTATATCCAATACTGCTATGTTGATAATGAGGCGCGTTGTCTCTTGACTGTGTTGACAGAAAAACCGCCTTATCTTTCAATTCTTTATTTCTCACAACCAAAGCACCACCTCCGGAAGTTGTAATGATTTTATTTCCGTTAAAAGACAGAATACTGATATCTCCCAGAGTTCCGCACTTTTGATTTTTATAAACACTTCCCAATGCCTCAGCACTATCTTCAACCAAAGGAATATCGAACTTATTGGCTACTGCTCTAATTTCATCATATTTAAAAGGCATTCCATATAAATGCACTCCAATAATTGCTTTCGGTTTTTTCCCTTTTGTGATTCTGTCTTCAATAGCCTTTTCCAAAGAATCCGGGCATATATTCCAAGTATCCGGCTCACTATCAACAAACACAGGTGTGGCACCCAAATACACAATCGGATTTGCTGATGCTGAAAAAGTCATGCTCTGGCAAATCACTTCATCACCAGCTTCCACTCCTAACAAAATCAAAGCAAGGTGCAACGCTGCAGTTCCCGAACTTAATGCAGCAACATGTACGTCATCTCCCAAGTAATTTTCAAGATCAATCTCAAACCCGTTAACATTTGGTCCTAAAGGAGCAATCCAATTAGTATCAAATGCCTCCTGTACATATTTTTGTTCGTTTCCTCCCATATGAGGGGAAGAAAGCCATATTTTTGAATTATTACTCATTTGCTTTAATTTTAATAACCTTTCCGGGATTACCTACCACCACTGCGTAATCAGGAACGTCCCGAATAATGACTGCTCCGGCACCAATTACGGTCCACTTGCCAATTTTTACATTTTGAATTACACTTGCTCCAATACCAATCTGACTTCCTTCACCAACAAAAACTCCTCCGGCCAACGAAGCGTTTGGTGAAACATGCACATAATCACTTATGACACAATCATGCTCTACAACTGCATTTGTATTAACTATCACATGTTTACCTATTGATGCTTCCGCATTAATCACCGCACCCCCCATTACAACTGTCCCTTCATCAAGAGAAGCATGTCTTGAAATTATTGCATTAGGATGAACAGCAGTAGCGAATTTTACGTGCATTAAATCAGTTGCTAATTTCTTTCTGACTTCATTATTCCCAATAGACAAAATCATTTGAGAATCACTTGAAAAATTCAGTACATCCCTCCGGACAACTTCCATCCCCATAACAGCACAACAATTCGGATTATCATCTATCACATAGTCAACTACCTGATTATTTCTCTCCAGAATATCAATAATAACCTTACTATGGCCGCTTGCCCCGTATAAAATAATTTTATTCCCCATTAAATGGCTCTATTGTTGCTGCATCAGCTGCATTGATTCCTTCTTTTTTAATTACTTTAAGAAAAGTCCTGAAAATGATTTTGACATCAACTAAAAATGAACAATTTTCAACATACCAAACATCATAAGCAAACTTCTGGTCCCAGGATATAGCATTTCTTCCATTAACCTGTGCCCATCCAGTAATCCCGGGCTTCACTTCATGTCTTCTGTTTTGAAACTCATTATAGAGATGTACATAACTTGTTAACAGAGGCCTTGGCCCTATCAGACTCATATCTCCCTTCAAAACATTAATCAGTTGGGGAATTTCATCCAATGAAGTCTTTCTGACAAACTTTCCTACCGAAGTAAGCCTTTCTGAGTCATGAAGCAATTTACCGTCAGCCCCCCTCTTATCATTCATTGTTTTGAATTTATAAATCTTAAATATTTTGGTATTTTTACCCGGACGCTCCTGAATAAAAAAAACTTTACCCTGATTTGCCACAAACAAAAAACAACAAACCACCACAAAAAGAGGAAACAATAGCACTAATCCTATAAAGGAAAACACAAAATCCAGCAAGGGTTTAATGATTTTTATATACATTCTATTCTAAATTCCGATATTCATTTAACAATGCTTCCCAAATCACTTTCCGCTCATACTTTGACTGGATTTCATTTCTTGATTTTTCAAGAATCCCTTTGTAAACATCCTGGTTTTTACAAATGAACTCCATACTTTCCAACAAAGCTTTTCCATCTTTAACCGGCACAATCAACCCATTCACTCCATGCTTTATAATTTCATTACATCCATTTATATTTGAAACTATAGACGGGACTTTCATCGCTCCGGCCTGCATAACAACATTAGGAAAACCTTCCCGGTAACTAGGAAAAGTTAAAACATTGGAAATACTGAAAAATGGCCTTACATCATTTTGATAGCCAACCCAGATAACAGATTCATCATTCTTAATCAATTCCAATGTTTCAGGCAGCAAAGGATCTAAGTTTTCTTCCAAATCACCAACCAGTAATAATTTCATATTTTCTGTTGATTTAGACAATTCCCCAAAAGACCTTATCAGCTCATTTATTCCCTTATCAGAAACCAATCTGCCAACAAAAATAAAAACAAAATCCTCAGGTTTAATTCCCCATTTTTGTCTTAATACCTCTTTTTCTTCATTATTATATAATTCCGGATCAAAATAAGAAGTATCAATTCCATTAGAGCTCCCATGACCAATCACCTTGATTTTTTCCGGTTTACAATAATTACTTTCCAGGATAATTTCCTTTAATCCAAAAGAGTTTGGTAAAACTTTTGTTGCACAGGCATATGTTATTTTTTCAACAAGATCCAAAATCTTTCTTTTAAATCCTGACACTTCAAGCAGAGGCAATCCGGCAACAGTATGCCATCTGTTAGGAACCCCGGCCAATTTAGCCGCTATCATCCCAACCATACCAGCTTTTGGTGTGTGTGAATGTACCAGAAAAGGCTTTTCACGTCTTAGAAAAAAAAACAGCTTCCAAATTGCCACTAAGTCACTGAAAGGAGTTATTTTTCGTGTCATTTTAACATAAAAACCGGACACTCCTTCATTATTTACATATTTTTCAAGTCTTTCTTTTTCAGACGAAACAGCAATAACTTCATAAAATCCATTCATAAAATCCAACTGTCCGGTCAGGAGTTTTTCCAGCGAGACAGGAACAGTTGTGATACGCACAAGTTTCTTTTTTTTCATAGCTTACAAAGGTATGCTATAACGAAATTCCTCTAAAATAATTGTTTGTTATTTTTTCTTTTGAATCAAAAACAACATCTACATATGTTTTGTAATAAGCCTCCATCACAAAAAGTTTCTTCTTATACTCTTTGTAAGGAATTGACTTATAGCGGTCAGGCAAAGATGGATTTAACTGATAGGAAGGACTTACCTCAAGTATTAAAGGCAAAGTATTCAAATCATCTTTTTCCCAAGTTATATCAAAAGCTCCGGTCGTCATTTCCATCCTGTTCATGTAATCAACAAAAAGAGTCCTCCATTGCTCCGGAAATTCCCCGAAAACAGTTGAATTTCCGAAAGAAGTAGCTGTTGGCTTCCATTCATCAGTTGAGTTTACCCTCCAATAAAAAGAAATCACTTCTTCATTCAATATCACCACTCTTAAGTCCCGGCGCATATCGACTAATTTCTGAACAATTGTTCTAGAATGTCCTTTTTCCCAGACTCTTTCAAGATTAACAAGCAATTCTTCTCTTGAATTCACTTTTGTTATCCCTCTTGAACCCGCAGAATGAATTTCCTTTATCAATACAGGATACTCAATTTTATCCAATTCTGACTGTACATAATTTCGGTTAAGCACTACCGTTTTAGGATGGCTAATTCCGAGTTTGGCAAATTGCTCCTGCATAAAAGCCTTATTTTCCCAATATTCAATCTCGCCGGTTTTTGGAAAAACGATATTCCCTTGACCTTCAAGCAACTTTACGGTTTGATGCAGTGTTTCCGAATAATTGGCTAACTTATAAGGATTGCAATTTTCAGAAACATTGTAAAACACTTTCTTATTAACATATTTTCCAATATTACTGCCAACCACAATTTTGAAAGGAATATTTCTTTGAGCAATAGCCTCGATTAATGCAAAATCACTTAATAGATCATTATGTTTCAGATATCGTAATAATGTTGTTAAAGGATTCGTCTTGATCCAAACAATAGTATCCGCTTTTTTATCATGGTTTTTAATCCATTTAAGCAACGATATTCTTATGAACAAATACAGGAAAGCAAGAATTTTTGAAATTAATCGGTTAATAAATTTCATAGAGATCAATTTAGTGATTATTTAATTTTAAGATTGAGTCGTAATCATAATATTTCACGTTCATTTTTTTCACTTCTTTAATTACATCATCATAAAAAAGCACACTTTCTTTTTCATGATTATAACTTAGATCGTCAAAATAAACAACACCAAAACGTTCACATAGGTATTTAAGATAAACAAGTTTATCATGGGGATTATTGGTAAGTATTAATATTTGGGGAGCATTAAAACTTCTTTTTTTTAGCCAATTTTTAGTTACACCATAATCAACAATATTCCTATTGCTTAAAAACACAATAGGTAAATCACCATAGTGATTTTTAACATACTGTATGGTACCTTCCAAAGGCTCTAAATTACTGAAATAAGCAAATCTTCCTTTTTTAAAATCATTAAGATTTGTCCAGGTATCAGCAATAGTATTGTCAATATCTAAAACCAGAAACTGTTTTGCATTACATTTCCGGGAAAATATTCTCAATTTATTAATAAAAAAAAACTTTATAAAAGGATTATATAAGGCTTTTATGATTGCACGCATAATAACTCTTTTATTGCTTTGATTATTTGCAGGTTTTCTTCAAATGTACGTGATGCTATACGTACAAACTGACCATCTAAACCTATTTTATCAGAACAATCCCTGACATAAATTCCATAATTAACCAATAAATTAACAGTAAATTCAAAAGAAGTCATACCGTTTTCTATTTCAATTAGCGCAAAATTTGCTTTTGAAGGATACACATTAATTCCTTTTATATTTTTTAGTTCATCGAGAAACATAAAAGTATTCATAATGTATTTCTTTCGTTCAACATTATACTTTTCGATAAATGCTTTATCAGAATAAACTTTAAAGAAATAATTTGTCAGACCTGAAACATTCCAAAGATATCCGTTTCGTAATAAAACATCTACCTTTTCACTGTTCATTACAGCATATCCCGCACGCAATCCGGCAATACCGAAATCTTTGGACATACTTTTAACAATTATCAGGTTTGAATATTTATCAGTTAGCTCTTCGGAAGTAATTTGCGATAATTCAATATCTTCATAAGCAAAATGAATAAAACTTTCATCAATGATAATATTGGTAACTTCCGTCAGGTTTGATATCATATAAAGAAAGTCTTCCTGCTTTAAATAACCTCCGTTAGGATTGTTCGGATTAATGATTACAATCGTATCAGGCTTTTCATTTTTTACAAATTCTACATATTTTTTTGGATCAAGAAGAAATTTATCCTCTTTCAAAAGCGGAAAATAAACAATATCAATACCATCTTTGACAAACTCATAATAAGATGAAAAAGTTGGTGATATTATACAAATTTTATTTTGAACAAAATTATGTAGAATCCCCTGGATTATTTCGATAGCTCCATTCCCTACAAATATTTTCTTATGATCTACATTGATTGCTTCTGATATATATTTAGCAATTTCCCTGTTTTGTGGCGGATAAAATTCCAAAACATCGCGTAATCTGTTATTGTCGATTAAATCTTCATGAAGAAACTTCATAAACAGATCAGTAGCATATGGATTTGATAAAAAACAGGCATCAATATTTATCTCAAGTTCCGGACATTCTTTCATTATAGTATCAACACTTGGTGAATGTGTGCCGGAATTATTTTTGAGCTCCTTTATTTTATCAATAACATTATTATTTAAGTAATTTTTTGTCATAAAATTAGTCTTTTAGCGAGCGTAAATGTATAATAAAAATCTTTTTGAAAAAACATTGAATCACCTAATTGTATTATAAAAAAGAGTAAACATCAATACATTCAGAAAAACCAGTGAGATAGCCCCAAACCTGTATTTATTATTATTAAGTAAAGGCTCTAATACAAAAGGAAGGAAAATCCATGATAAGGCACCAATTCTATCAGAAAAAGCAACATTAAAACTCAAAAAGAAAAAGGAGCTTGATATCAAAAAGACCTTTAAAAAATAACCATACTTATTTTGATCTTCGGTATTGGTAAACTTCTTATAAAAGAAATAACCCAATACAGCGAAAAGGGTGTTAAACAGCACAAAAGAAGCTTTAAATCCTAATTCATATTCAACCCAATCTTCTTTATTGATATAAGAATCAAATCGGTTTTTAAACAAAACGTTCACATAGGGTAAAAAATCAAGCAATGAATTTATACCTATATCTAAATATGCTAAAGCAATCGTAAAAAAGAAAATACCATACAACAGTTTATAGGAAATATTTCTTTTTGCAATCAAAAAAAACAAAAAAGGAATAAGAACAGTACCATGAAAAGAAACTCCCATTGCAGTCGTCAGATAAGCCTTAATTCTTTTATTCCTTATAATAAGAATAATGGCAAATAACAAAAAGGCAATAGCAAGGCCACTTCGTATAACGTTCACCCCAAAAGTCTCAAAAAAGAAAAAACTTGTGAACGTAAAATACATCAAATATGATTTTGATTTATCCCAAACATAAAACAAAAGGATTATTGCTAGATTATAAAGTAAGGAAACTCCAAAGAAAAATCCCCTTTCATTTGTAAAAAATCTTAAAATTTCCAAAAGTATGGAGAATCCGAAATCCTTTGCGTCCCTGAGCGTATTATAACGGAACTGTTCAACATACATCTTTGTATCAGAACCGATGCTATAATCCCTGAAACCGAAAACAAAAGAATAACAAAGCGCTATGATAATTCCAAAAACTAAATTAAATCCAGCGCTTCTTTCTTTTTTTATATCATACTCAATAGAAAAGAATACAGCAAAAATTGCAGATAATATGTATACAAACAAATAGGAATCCTGATAATACATAATTCAAATTTTATTTATCTGCTTTAATAGCATTCAAAATATTCAGATAAATGGCTTTTTTCTCCGATTCAACTCCTTTGAATCTATGCCTAACAGACAAATAATCTAATTTCAAAATTTCTAAAACACGGCAATATATGAATTTAAAATAATTCAAGTACACAATTTTAAAACGGTCAGAAAATGAAAGTTTATAAGCATCTGCAAACTTTTTTTTCCCTGGAAGTGATGTTAAAAACTTACTACTGTTATTTGTACTCAACTCTCTGTAAAAAAGTAAAGGTTCTGTGATATTTAAAAAAACTGAATCATTGATTGATCTGTTCCAAAGTTCAAAATCCTCAATTCTAACATAATCATCCAAATACATATGCTTTTTAAACCATTTTGTTTTAGCAAAAACTGTTGGATGAATTGGCACTTTTTCATCGAGTGTATCTCTTGTTGTTTTAATTACTGATGAGTGTTTATAACCTAATATATTATTTTCATCATCTATACTTACCGCATCAGAATGGGTGACGTCTGCATGTGGGTTTTTTTCCAATAGTGCCAATTGCTTTTCAATTCTGTCCGGAAACATAATATCGTCTGCATCCATACGGGCAAAGTATTTCCCTTCAGCGACATCTATTAACTGATTAAGCCTGAAAATCAAACCTTTATTTTCCCCATCAGCAATAATTTTAATTCGCGGGTCATTAAACTGTTTGACAATTTCCATTGATCTGTCTTTTGAACCATCATCTACAAGGATAATCTCCAGGTTTTGATAGGTTTGGTTCAAAATTGACTTCACACAATCACTAATATGATTCTCAACATTAAAAAAGGGCACACCAATTGTTACTAACTTCATTATTCTACTTCAAAAAATTTATAATCTTTTAAAGAAACTTTCCCCATAAGTTCCTTTAATCTTTGACATTATCAAATGCATACTCAGCGAAATCACAAAAAACAGACTTTCTGTCCATCTAATAGTGAATTTAAAATTCCGGCTATTTTTTATCATTTCACAAAAAACTTCCTCTGATTTCTGAATACTGAAATCAAAAGCTCTTTTCCTTGCTTTGTTACATTCCTCCTCATATTCATCTTTGCTTTGATTCAGCAATTTATCAATATATGTTTCTATGAAATTAACCGGATAATCTAATCCTTTTTCCTGATAGGAATATGTATGGGTGTTATGCAAAAAACCATATGTAACTGGATCCTGCTCATTTTCAATACCGATCATTGCAGGTATAGCACAGGCTGAAGCCTCAATAAGCGCTGTTCCGGCGCCAATAAACATCAACGAATCATTAATCGTCTCTTTAAACAAATGGTAAGGCACACCTGAATGAAAAATGATTTGCTTTTCCAGCCTTTCTTCTTTCACGATTTGCTCCAGTTTTTCCCTTTCAATTCCGTCTCCATATGAATCATAGTGCAGAAAAACACCTTTCTTATTCATGCTTTTAATGATCTCAATCATCTGGAAATTGTATTTTTTCCAAGCTGTTAATCTCCCTATGGAAACTACTCTCTTATTCTGGACACCGCTTTGACAACCTTCATATTTTTCGAGGTTAATTCCAATTGGCACCAAATTACTTTCTCCAAATTTCCCATCATATCCAGATTCATAAAAAGAACGTGACATCTCACTGTAAAAAGTGATATTTTGTGAAGGTAGTTTCTGAAGGAATTCATTTATTTTCTTTCCGAAAAAACTACCCGTAAACGTCTTAACATTAAACTCATTTATATGATAAACTCCGGTAGTAAGATTTATTCCGGGATTCAATTTCAATAATCTGGCACTAAAAAGCATTGAATTTGTATCCGGAGCATGAATATGTGTAACATTTGAAAGTATTTCCCTTTTTAATTTGTCAATCCTTAAAGGAAAAAGCAATTTCAAAATTGGAAATCCCTTTTTAAAAAAACGAGGCGCATAAACATAATCATCCCAATGACAAACTGTTGCGTATTGCTTCAGTTCATTAAGCAGCCCCTCATCAAATTTATGGGTAAAAAACAAAACCGTTACGGGAATATTCCTCCCATGCAACTGTTTTATCATCCTAACCAAAAAAGTTTCAATTCCGCCTAACGGCAAACAAGAGTATAAAAACAATATTCTCATAGCTTATCCTCGTTGTAAAAATAATACCCCATAAACCCAAGGCTTACCAAAAAACATAAAAAATAGGTCAACACGTGTGCATAATTAGCTCCTATCACTCCATATTTCGGTACAAAAATGTATGAAAAAGTAATCATAAACGTAAAGATTAACAGTTCAAACATCAAGTATACCTTTAGCTTTTCTTTCAGGATAATCAAAAATCCGAAAACCAGACAAAGCACTTTAAACACATCGCCGACAGCCTGCCACGTAACCAATTCCTCAGCAGGTTGAAATGATTCTGTAAAGAGCAATGAAATAAGAATGCTTTTCATAAAATATACGATAATAACGTATACTGAAACTAAGGGTATAAGAATGAGATAAGCATTCTTTATTATTTTTTTTAATTCGGAAACGGATTCACTTTTTCCTAGCTCGGGAAGGTAATAATTAGCCATCACGACATTAAGGAAAATCAATCCAGATTCAGACAACTTAACAGCCGATTGCCAATATCCAACATTATCCCAGCCCCCATTATCCAAAATCAATTTACGCACAAAAACTTGGGCAAAAGGCAAAAGACAAGCCGAAAATATAAGCATTAATGAATACTTCAAAAGGCTTTTTACATTTTCTTTATCAACTGAAGAAAAATGAAACAACTGGATTTCTTTTCTAAGCTTAAAAAAATAAGAAATCAAAAAAACAATACCCGGAGAAATGGCCATCCATATAAGTCCGAGCATGGCACCTGGTATTTTAAAAAAATAAACCAATAAAATCAATCCCAAGGCTCCGACTATTGCTGCGACAATTGTCAGCATTGAAAAAAACTTACTTCGCTGCATTCCGTTCAAATATCCTCCGTATATAACCGAAAACACATTAAAAAACTGCAAAAAAGCAAGCATTCTGATTACAAAAGCATAATCAGTAACTTCAAAAAGTTCTTTCGAAATATAACCGGCAAAAAAAAGGAGAAAAAGTCCTAACAAAGATGAAAATACCAATCCAATCCAAAATCCTGCAGAAATGACATTATTGACTTTTCCGGGATCATTTTTAAACTGGGAAATTTTACTGATGACTCCATTAGTAATACCTCCTCCGGCAGTTGTCGCTATTATCGCCATCAAACTCATAAGCTGACCTAACATCCCAAACCCCTTAACACCAATGTAGTACGAAATCACCTTTATACCTACTACTCCAAGTACAACTTTCAAACCGGTAGAACCGGCTAAATACAAGCCCGATTTTATAACACGCATTATTTAACCGATTTACTAAATTTTAAAAAATTCCTTTATCGAATTACTGATATAATCAACTTCAGCATCGGACAAATCAAAATACAATGGTAAACGCACCAACGTATCCGAATAATGATCAGTATAAGGTAATTCACCCAAGCCAAGTTCCTTATGCTTTTCAACATAAAACGGACTTTTATGCAAACTCAGGTAATGAAAAACAGCTAAAATCCCTTTTTCTTTCAAGTGTGCCAATAAAGCCGTTCTTTCTTCTAAATCATTTGTAACCAAATAATACATATGCCCGTTATTTGTAGCATATGCAGGAACATCCGGTAAGCCAACATTATTTTTTGTATTAACTTCCGAAAGGTTTTCATTGTAAGAATTCCAGATATGTAATCTTCTCTTTTGAATTACATCTAAATTTTCTAGTTGGGCCCAAAGAAAAGCAGCAATTGTTTCTGATGGTAAAAATGAACTTCCCATATCTACCCAACCGTACTTATCAACCTCGCCCCTAAAAAAAGAGGATCTATTTGTTCCTTTTTCCCAAATAATTTCAGCCCTGTCTGAAAACTGCTCGTCATTAATGGCCAGCATACCGCCTTCTCCCGAAATAATATTCTTAGTTTCATGAAATGAAAAAGCGGCAAGATGTCCAATGGACCCCAAAGCCTTTTTTATTCCGTCTTTTCCTGTATAATAACTATCGATTGCCTGTGCAGCATCTTCAATTACAAATAATTTGTATTTATCGGCCAGTTCCATGATACCATCCATATCACAGGCAACTCCTGCATAATGAACCGGAACGATAGCCTTGGTTCTGGGTGTTATTAATGCTTCTATTGTAGAGACATCCATATTGGGATTATCCTTCATGGAATCAGCGAAAACTATATTTGCTCCTCTCAAAATAAAAGCGTTTGCAGTACTTACAAAAGTATACGAAGGCATAATCACTTCATCACCCGGTTTTATATCAATCAATAAAGCGGCCATTTCGAGTGCATCGGTACAGGATGTAGTCAAAAGACATTTTTTGAACCCAAAGTTGTTTTCAAAATATTCATGACATAACT
Source organism: Flavobacterium amniphilum (assembly GCF_023634845.1). Lineage (GTDB taxonomy): Bacteria > Bacteroidota > Bacteroidia > Flavobacteriales > Flavobacteriaceae > Flavobacterium > Flavobacterium amniphilum. The sequence goes on from NZ_JAMLJL010000004.1 coordinate 177,967, forward strand.
TAGTATACTTTCCGTTTCCAGATAGTTTCCCGGTATTCACGGCATCGTATATATAATGCGTTTCTTTACCCGTCAAATGGGGTTTATTAAATAAAATCATGCTTCACAAATTATTTTAGACGAATCCTGAAAGTATTAAATTCTACTTCATTTCCGTTTTCATACTTAGCAGAATCGATCCTCAAAAGTCCTTTACCACAAACAATAATTGGTTTAAGATTTTCTTTAAAGATTAATTTACCTGCCTGTCTGTTTTCAATTTTCACATCATTGATTAATGTAACTTCTTCTATCCTGATTTTTTCATTTTCATGGAAACAGTAAGCTCCCTTATAAGGGTATCCAACCGAATCAACGAGTCTCTTAATATAGGTCGCATCATTTTGCCAGTCTATGGCATAATCTTCTTCATCCCTCCAAAGACTGTAAGAAGCCAATTCCTCAATTTGTGAAGTAGCTCCCAAATCCTGATCATCTGAAATTTTAACCAATATCTTAGCCAACAACTCAGAATACAAATTACTTACTAATGTAATGGCTTCATTAATTTTTATCGGGTAATTCACAGTAATGGATGATTGGTAAATAATATCTCCCGTATCATAACTTTCCGTTCCAAACAAAGCCGTAACCCCAATTTCTTTATCCCCGTTGAGCAAGGCCGTAACCAATGGATTAAAACCTCTGTATTTAGGCAATAAAGAATCGTGGATTACAATCAGTTTTTCATTTTCACCAACATTAATCAACCATCTCCAGCCGATGGCAATATGATAAGAAGCACTTGATTTTGAATCATCAGTGCTTCTAAATTTATATCTTATATTTTTCTCGATTGCTACTTTTTCAATAGCATCGGAATAATCGTTTACAATACTTTTGTCTTTAGCTATAATCAGGGAATCGATTGTTCGGATCAATTGATCGTCTAATTCAGAAATCGCCTTCAGTGCTTTATATCCAAGACAGTATATTATGGCACCCATTATCTGGCAATTTTTCTTAAATATTCAGCGTAACCACTTTTACCAAGCCCTTCGGCGCAAGCTTTAAACTCTTCTTTTGAAATAAATCCTTTCCGGTAAGCCACTTCTTCAATACAGGCTATCTTTAATCCAGTTCTTTTTTCAACAGCTTTAACAAACTCGGTCGCCTCTGTTAACGACTCATGGGTTCCTGTGTCTAACCAGGCAAAACCTCTTCCCATTAGCTGAAGATTAAGCTTATTCTGGTCCAGATATTCTTGGTTAACTGTGGTGATTTCAAGTTCGCCCCTGTGGGAAGGTTTAACATTTTTTGCGATTTCAACAACCGAATTCGGATAAAAATACAATCCGACAACTGCAAAATTAGATTTTGGTTCTGTTGGTTTTTCTTCAATGGAAAGTACTTTACCGTCAGTATCAAATTCGGCAACTCCGTAACGTTCGGGATCATCAACATAATATCCGAAAATTGTGGCTTCTTTTTTTTCTGTAACAATATTCACGGCATTGGATAATAAATTCTGAAGTCCGGCTCCGTAAAAGATATTATCACCCAATACCAGACACACATCATCAGAACCTATAAATTCTTCACCTAAAATAAAAGCCTGTGCCAAACCATCAGGAGAAGGTTGCTCTACATAAGATAATTTTAGTCCGATCTGACTTCCGTCACCAAACAATCTTTTGAAATTAGGCAAATCCTGAGGAGTTGATATAATCAGGATTTCTTTAATTCCTGCCAACATTAAAACCGACAGCGGATAATAAATCATCGGCTTATCATATATAGGAAGTAATTGTTTTGAAACTACCTGGGTAAGCGGGTGTAAACGTGTTCCTGATCCTCCGGCTAAAATTATTCCTTTCATTGTAAAAAGCTTTAAGTTTCAGACTATGTCAGCTAAACAGCACCATTAAAAACACTGTTTAAACATTCATAAACTATTGATATTGTTTCTCGTAATACTTCTGGTATTCACCGGAAGTCACATTATTCAACCATTCGGTATTTTGCAAATACCAATCAATGGTTTGCTCCAGCCCTTCTTCGAAAGTTACCGAAGGTTTCCAACCCAATTCACTGTTGATTTTAGACGCGTCGATAGCATAACGTAAATCATGGCCCGGTCTGTCTTTTACAAAAGTGATCAGTTTAGCAGATTCTCCTTCCGTTCTTCCCAATTTCTCATCCATTCTTTGGCATAACAAACGGACTAAATCGATATTCTTCCATTCGTTAAAACCTCCAATATTATATGTTTCATGATTTTTACCTTCATGAAAAACCAAATCAATCGCAACAGCGTGATCTTTTACAAACAACCAATCTCTGGTATAATTCCCGTCACCGTAAACCGGTAAGGGTTTATTGTTGATTATATTATTGATAAATAACGGTATCAATTTTTCCGGAAAATGAAACGGACCGTAATTGTTCGAACAATTTGTAAGAACGTATGGCAAACCGTAAGTTTCTCCATATGCGCGTACAAAATGATCTGAACTCGCTTTAGAAGCAGAATATGGTGAGTTAGGATCATAAGCTGTTGTTTCAGTAAACAATCCTGTTTCTCCTAGTGTTCCATATACTTCATCTGTAGAAATGTGGTAAAAACGTTTCCCTTCATAGTTATCCTTCCAACTGTTTTTTGCAGCATTCAAAAGATTCATGGTACCAATTACATTAGTTTTGACAAAAGCCAAAGGATCTGTAATTGAACGATCCACATGTGATTCTGCAGCTAAATGCAATACACCGTCAAATTGATATTGTCCGAAAATTGTATTGATGAAATTTTCATCAACAATATCTCCTTTCAGGAAAGTATAATTGGGGGCTTTTTCGATATCCTTTATATTTTCAAGGTTACCGGCATATGTCAAAGCATCCAGGTTATAAATATGATATTCGGGATATTGATTCACAAAACGTCTTACAACATGTGAACCTATAAATCCTGCTCCTCCGGTGATTAGTATTTTTTTCATTTTAATTTGAGCTACCTACCGCATTGTATATAAATCCGATAGCTTTCATTTTTTGTTTGTCCAGGATATTTCTTCCATCAAATACAAAGGCTGGTTTTAACATACCGTCATAGATCTTTTGCCAGTCATATGTGACAAATTCATCCCACTCTGTTAAAATGGCAACTGCATGTGCATTTTTACACGTCTCGTAAGGATTATTTTCAATTGTAACCCCTTCAAATTGTTCCCCTAAATCAAATTGGATTTGTGCAGGTTCAACTTTAGGATCATATACAGCAACTTTAGCTTCTTCGTTTAATAAATCCTGCGCTACGTTAATAGCAGCAGATTCACGGGTATCATTTGTGTCTTTTTTGAAAGCCCAACCCAACATTGCTATTTTTTTTCCTGAAACCGTGTTGTATAAAGTCCGTACTATGTTTTTTGCAAAACGGTGTTTCTGATGATCGTTCATAATAACCACCTGCTCCCAATAATCAGCTACTTCATGCAATCCGTAAGATTTTGCGATGTAAACCAAATTCAGTATATCCTTTTGGAAACAAGAACCTCCAAAACCAACAGAAGCTTTAAGGAATTTTGATCCTATTCTGGAATCCATACCTATTGCTTTTGCAACTTCTGAAACATCTGCTTCGGTTTTTTCACATAATTCGGAAATTGCATTGATTGAAGATACACGTTGAGCCAAAAATGCATTAGCCGTTAATTTTGACAATTCGGAAGACCATACATTTGTGGTTAAAATTCTTTCTTTCGGCACCCAGTTTCCATAAACATCAACAAGAGATTGAATTGCTTCGGCGTCGTTTCCGCCAATTAAAACACGGTCCGGGTTATGTAAATCCTGAACAGCAGTTCCTTCTGCCAAAAACTCAGGGTTTGATAAAATCTGGAAATTTACACCGTTTCCGGTATTATCCAATATACTTTTTATTGCTTCTGCGGTCCTAACCGGTAACGTTGATTTTTCAACTACGATTTTATCAGATTTCGCGATTCTTGCGATTTGTCTGGCACATAATTCAATATATTTCAAATCAGCTGCCATTCCTTTTCCGGCTCCATACGTTTTTGTAGGTGTATTTACCGAAATAAAAATCATTTGTGCCTCATCGATTGCTTTATCAACATCTGTTGAGAAAAACAGATTTCTGCCACGGGCTTCCTTAACCACATCAGCCAATCCCGGTTCATAAACCGGCAATTTATCAAAATCAGCATCATTCCATGCGGCAATCCTCGCCTCATTCAAATCGACAACAGTTACTTTTATATTTGGACATTTTTGTGCAATGACAGCCATTGTAGGACCACCTACATAACCAGCTCCAATACAACAAATAGAATCAATCTTCATACATTTACTTTTAATTGTGCAAAACTACAGTTTTCCGTCGACTTGGACAGCCAAAACTCCTTTAACATCATATAAAACAGAATTTTCTTTTCGGATTGCTTCAAAATCCAGGCTTAAAAATTCGTTATGGGCTACACCAAGTACCACAGCATCAAACTTATTATCAGGCAATGATGTTGTGATTTCCAAACCATATTCATGTTTTACTTCGGATGCATCGGCCCACGGGTCAAATACGGTAACTTTAACCCCGTATTCTTTCAATGAACTGATAACATCAACAATTTTTGTATTGCGTACATCAGGACAGTTTTCTTTAAAAGCGATACCAAGCATTAATACTTCGGCACCTTTTAAATTAATATCTTTTTTAATCATCAGCTTAATAACCTGTGAGGCAACATACTCTCCCATACTGTCATTAAGCCTTCTACCCGCTAAAATAATTTCAGGATGGTAGCCCATTTCCAATGACTTTTGCGCCAGATAATACGGATCAACCCCGATACAATGTCCTCCAACAAGTCCTGGTTTAAACGGAAGGAAATTCCATTTTGTACCGGCAGCCTCCAAAACATCATAAGTATCGATTTCAAGGATATTGAAAATTTTCGAAAGTTCGTTAACAAAGGCGATATTGATATCACGTTGTGAATTTTCAATGACTTTTGCCGCTTCAGCAACTTTGATTGTTGGCGCCAAATGAGTTCCTGCCGTAATAACCGATTTATACAAGTCATCAACCCTCTTACCAATTTCAGGTGTAGAACCCGAAGTAACTTTCAGAATTTTTTCAACGGTATGTTCCTTATCTCCCGGATTTATTCTTTCAGGTGAATATCCGGCAAAGAAATCAGTATTAAATTTAAGTCCGCTGATTTTCTCCAATACCGGGATACACTCTTCTTCGGTTACACCAGGATAAACTGTTGATTCATAAACAACAATATCTCCTTTTTTTAATACTTTACCAACGGTTTCACTTGACTTATACAAGGGAGTCAAATCAGGTTTATTATTTTTATCAACCGGTGTCGGAACCGTAACAATATAGTAATTACAATCAGCAATATCATCCAGTGAAGTTGAACAGAACAATCCAGTTTCTCCTGAATTTTCATTTTTCAATACTGCTTTCAGTGTTTCTTCATCTACTTCAAGGGTTAAATCTTTACCTTGGTTCAATTGATCAACACGTGACTGGTTTATATCAAAACCAACCACATTATATTTTGTAGCAAACAATCTTGCTAAGGGCAAACCTACATAACCCAATCCAATTACTCCAATCTTCATTCTATTTCAAATTTTCCCAGTACCATTTTACAGCTTCTTCCAAACCTGCCTGTAATGAATACTTGGGGTTATATCCTAAAATTTCTTTTGCTTTATCTATACTTGCCAGTGAGTGCGGAATATCACCGGCTCTGTTTGGTCCGTACTTAATCTCAACGTTTGCAATTTCACCGTCAAAACGTGACAATTCATCCCTCAATACCGTCACCAGTTGATTCAGGGTAGTCCTGTCACCAAAAGCAGTATTAAAAACAGTATTGATGGCCTGTGGATTATCAGACAACATTGCCAGTTCATTCATTTGGATTACATTGTCGATATAGGTAAAATCCCTTGAATAATTACCGTCTCCGTTAATTACCGGGCTTTCATGATTCATGAATTGCATCACAAATTTAGGAATCACGGCAGCATACGCTCCGTTTGGATCCTGCTTCCTTCCGAAAACATTAAAATAACGTAATCCAACGGTTTCCATACCATATGTTTTACCAAAAATTTCAGCATAGAGTTCATTCACGTATTTAGTAATTGCGTACGGTGAAAGAGGTTTCCCGATTTTGTCTTCAACTTTGGGTAAACTTTCCGAATCACCATAAGTCGATGAACTGGCAGCATATACAAATCTTTTTACATCAGCTTCTTTGGCAGCTTGAAGCATATTGAGAAATCCTGACACATTAACTTCGTTTGAAGTCAGCGGATCCTTAATTGATCTGGGCACCGAGCCCAAAGCAGCTTGATGCAAGACATACTTCACTCCATCAACAGCCTTCTTACAATCATCATAATTACGGATATCACCTTCAATAAAGGTAAAGTTTTCATTACCGTTCAAATGTTCAATATTCCTAAGATGTCCGGTTGCTAAATTATCCAAACAGACAACCTTATATCCTTTTCCCAGAAAATATTCACATAAATTCGACCCGATAAAACCTGCACCACCCGTAATTAATATTTTCACTTCAGAAATATACATTCATTTATTTTTTAAAAAAGTTATCGAAAAACTCTTTAATTCTGTTTCTTTTTTCCGGAACATCAAGATATCCTTCACCGTATGCACCATAGCCGTACCCATAACCATAGCCATAGCCGTAACCATAACCATATTTTGCTTTATTTTCAAAACCGTTAAACAGGATGCTTATGTTATCCAATTCCCCTCTTTTGTGCTTATTATTTACCAAAGTCAGCATATCCTTTTTAGTAACATTTTGCCTAACCACATAAATTGTTGCATCACAATATTCGGTTAACTCAAGAGCATCAGACACTAAACCAACCGGAGGTGTATCCAAAATCACATAATCATATTTTTGCTTCAGATCTTCAATCATTTGCTTCATACTTTCTCCCATGATCAATTCGGAAGGATTTGGAGGTACAGGCCCGGATGTTATCAGGTCCAAATATTCGATTTCCGTTTTTAAGGTAATCTCTTCAAGACTTTTCTGTCCGATCAAATGATTTACCACACCTACATTGTTATCGTATCCGAAGTCCTGGAAAATTTTCGGTTTTCTTAAATCGAGACCTACAATCACTGTTTTCTTTTCACTCAAGGCAAAAACAGTCGCTATATTCATGGAACAGAACGTTTTCCCTTCACCACTGATTGATGATGTCAGCATTAACACCTTAGAACCTGCCTGTTGTTTTTTGTACATAAACTGCAAGGATGAGCGTACAGCCCTGAAGCTTTCAGCCAATGCCGATTTTGGCTTTTCAAATACCGCCAGATTGGAATTCGTGTGTTTTTTACCAATAACACCAATAACAGGGATTTTTGTTTGTTTTGCTATATCTTCGGTATTCTTAATGGTATTATCCAACAGTGTCATCACGAAAATTATCAGAAGCGGAGCCAGTAATCCCAACAATAAGGCGAGTACGTAATTCACACTTGTTTTGGGCCCAATTAACCCACCACCAGTGTCTTTTGCGGGATCTATAAACTGGATATCCGATAAATTGGCAGCACGCACAATATCAGCTTCGCTTCTTTTTTCAAGGAATGTATTGTAAATACTTTTATTTAGATCGTATTTACGGTTAATTTTTACCAATTCCTGTTGTTGTTCGGGAAGTCGTTTAATGTTATATTCTGCAACACTGATTTTCCGGTTGATGGAACCTAAATCATACTGCATGGATGCTTTCGCGGCTGCAATATTTTCCAATAATACTTTTTTCAAGGCTTCCATTTGTACATCGAAGTCCTTGAATTTTTTATCATTTTTAATCGTATAGGCCATTTCTGCCCTCTCTGCAGACAGATTAGTCAACTTAGCGACATTTGACACAATATTCGGATCCTCGATTCCTGCTACCGAGGGAGCCGGTAAACGTGAAAAATCGCTATTACTCACCAAATAATTTTTAAGTGTATTGTAATAACTTATTTTCCGGTCCATCAAATCTTTTTCAACATCCAAATCGGTTAATTGGGCTGTAAATTTTTCACCGCCTGCTTCCACTTCGTAGATATTTTTGCCTCTGCTGAAATCTTTCAACTCAGCTTCTGTATTTTTCAATTGGCCTTCCATTGCAACCAATGTACTGTCGATGAAATCAATGGTATTTGCAGCAAATTGGTTTTTCAGCATCAACTGTCTTTTCATCAAAACATTAACTGTTCCGTTCAGGTAATCCACCATACGGGTTTTGTTAGTTCCCGAAAGATTAAGCCTTACAATGGAACCAGCCTTAAGATCATTTTCAACATCGATTCCCTGATAGCTGGCAACCACACTGTTAAAATCTGCAAAACGGATCATAAACTTACCGTTATCATAAAAACCTGGATTTTTCACCAGACGCAGTTTAAGGTTTAAAAAAGGAAGTGCAATTTGCTGTCCGATGCTGTATTTCCTTTTGAACTCACCAATTGGCACATTAGTTTGGGAATGTTCATCTGTCGCATAGTTATACAATGCTGCTTTTGATTCTTCAAACGGAATGGACAATTCAAAATCTTTGCTATTCAGGAAATGAACGGTAATCAGTTTACCGTAAAGCTGCGGAAGGTTCTTATTCAGTTCAACCGAGAAAGGCACTTCACCGTAAGCATCTTCTATATTGTATTTTCCTTCGCGCAGGTACTCAACATAGTACTGTAATTCTTTTACAACATCTTCATTGTGGGAACGGGATTTTATCGTTGTCATCAGGGTACTTACCTGATCAGATGTACCTCCCCAGTTGAAGACTAAACTTGTATTTGAAGTAAAAAAAGGATTATTTTCTTCTTTATAGGCTATCGTGGTTGACATCCCATAAATTTTCTGTTTTCTGATATTTACCTGATAAGCGATGGTAAAAGTGATCAATAAACTAATCAGAAACCAATACCAGTACCCAATGATTTTATAGAATAACGCCTTAAAATCGAAGTTGCTTTGTGATTCGAAAAAAGTAAAATCTTTGGTATCCAGCATCCTGATTAATTGTTTTTAATGATTAAATATGTCGTCAGCACCAGAGAAAGCGCACTAAAAATAGTAGTAAACGATTGCAGACCATTTGTCCCGACACCCCATGTTTTTTGCTTTAACGGTTTGATATAAATATAATCGTTAGGCTGAATGTGGTAATAGGGTGATTTCATTACATCCACACTGGTTAAATCTACCGAGTGGATTTCAGTTCCGTGCGGGTACTGACGAATTAACACCACCTCTTTTCTGTTACCTACCAATGTAATATCACCACTATTGGCTACAGCTTCAAGAATGGTCACTTTATCCTGAAATAAGGTTTTTGTCCCCGGAGAGTTTATTTCACCGTTAATGGTGTAAGGCAAACCTGCCAATTTAACCGTAACAAAGATATCTGCTTCTTTATTGAAATAATTTTCAAGGAGTTGTTTTTCTATTTTCTGTCTGATTTCTTCAAACGTAAGTCCCAAAACCGGAACTTCACCTAAAACGGGAATGCGGATACTACCGTGATCATCAACTGTAAACCCGTCAAAATAAAAAGACTGGGCATCGGTAGCCAGATCATTACTTGGAGAAGGATTGAACATTTCCACCAACTTAGGATCCAATGCCTTAATTCTTATACTCACCACATCTCCAACTTTAAGGCGGTATGGTTTTAAAGCAACTTCCTGTATGGTTGTTGCTTGATTTTTTGAATTGGCATCCTGAATATACACCAAATCCTTATTTGAGATACACGAAGTCATTAAAAAAATTGACAAAATCCCAATAAAAATATATATTTTACTCATTATTAGCTAGTATTTCCAAAAAACAAATATAGTTGTTCATTCCCAAAAAAGAAACCATAAAACGATTAAATTCATTAAATATTGCGCAATGAATTTTCAAAAGGAATTCTGTTTACGATACTTCTTCCGAGTGTTATTTCATCGGCATATTCCAATTCGTCCCCGACTGAAATCCCTCTTGCAATTGAAGAAGTTACTACATCTGTGTCTTTAATTTGTTTATAGATATAAAAATTAGTGGTATCCCCTTCCATGGTGGAACTTAAGGCAAAAATTATCTCCTCTGTTTTTCCTTCTTTAACTTTTAACACAAGCGAAGTGATATTCAGCTGGCTTGGCCCTATTCCGTCGATAGGTGAAATTTTCCCTCCCAGCACATGGTATATCCCTTTAAACTGGCCTGTATTTTCAATAGCCATTACATCCCTCACATCTTCAACAACACAAATCACCTTATGGTTGCGGTTTGGATTTGCACAGATTTCACAAACTTCCACATCGGAAATATTATGACAGCTGCGGCAGAATTTAATTTCTTCCCGCATCTTTGTGAGCGCCTCAGCCAGGAAACCCGTTTGCTCTTTAGGCTGTTTTAGCAGATGCAATACCAGACGCAAAGCAGTTCGCTTTCCTATTCCGGGTAATTGCGCCATTTCACCCACGGCTTTTTCCAAAAGTTTAGACGAAAATTCCATGGCACAAAAGTAGTGATTTTGATGATTATATTTTTAGATTTTCAGACTTTGATGAGAATCCCCATCCCGATTTCACTTTTTACAAATAAACAGGCAACCCAATCGGCAAATTGACAATTTTTCGTATTTTGGCACTTCTAAAATTTTATCACAAATGAGTCCATTTGCCATTTTATCACTGATTGTTGTTTATTTCGGGTTATTGTTTTTTATCTCCCATATTGTAAGTAGAAAAAACAGTGATAATGATACTTTTTTCAAAGCCAATAAAAACTCGAAGTGGTATTTAGTTGCTTTTGGGATGATTGGAACGGCATTATCCGGTGTAACGTTTATTTCGGTGCCGGGTGAAGTGGGCAATCCCGATTTACAATTCAAATATTTCCAGTTTGTTTTAGGAAACGCCATAGGCTTCATTATTGTTGCTACGGTCTTACTCCCGTTGTATTACCGGATGAACTTAACTTCGATTTATGGTTATATCGAACAACGCCTTGGTAAAATAAGCTATAAAACAGCCGCTACCATATTTCTTATCAGCCGTACCATTGGATCATCATTCCGATTATATCTGGTAGTCATTGTTTTGCAGCGTTATGTATTTGATTATTATGGCGTCCCGTTCACGGTTACTGTATTCTTATCGCTTTTACTGATTTTTGCCTACACTTACAAAGGAGGGTTGAAAACCATTATCATCACCGATACTTTACAAACATTCTTTTTAGTTTCTTCAGTATTCCTGACTATTATTTTCATTTGCAAAAGTTTGGATTTAAGTTTTCTCCAGGCATTTGAAACCGTAAAAGAAAGTCAGTACTCTAAAATATTCTTCTTTGATGATTATTTAAAAGGCAATTATTTTTGGAAACAAATCTTCGGCGGAATATTTGTCACTATTGCCATGGTTGGACTGGATCAGGATTTGATGCAGAAGAACTTAAGCTGTGCCAACATTGGTGAAGCACAGAAAAACATGTTTACTTTTACCGGGATATTTGTTATCATTAACATCTTCTTTTTGAGCGTAGGAGCTTTATTATACCTATACGCTACCAAAAACGGTATTGCCGTACCGATGGTTGATGATGTTGCCAGGACCGACTTTTTATTCCCTGAAATAGCATTAAAATCATTAGGATTGATTCCGGCGATTGTATTCTTATTAGGACTTACAGCCGCAACATTTGCCACAACCGATTCGGCACTGACTGCCTTGACCACTTCATTTTGTGTAGATTTCCTGGGAATGGAAAAAAATGAAAACGCCAACAACCCCAATATTGTAAAAACACGTCACTTAGTACACATCGGGTTTTCGTTTTTGATGTTTTTAGTAATTGTTTTCTTCAATGCCGTAAACGATGCTTCGGTAGTAAAAATGATTTTTAAGATTGCTTCATACACCTATGGACCGTTATTAGGACTATATACTTTTGGTTTGTTTATGAAATCGAAGACCGTGAATGACAAGCTCGTTCCTTTTGTGTGTTTGGTTTCACCGGCGATTTGCTACCTGATTTCCGCTTATTCTTCGGAATGGCTGGGCGGGTATACCATTGCAGAAGAATTAATTATCATTAATGGTTTAATCACATTTATCGGATTGTTGTTCATCAGCAAACCGGCAACGGGAGAAACACGATTTTAATTACGGGTCCTAGCCCCGATAGTCTCGTTCCGAAGGCCCGAGAGTCATCCTTTTATTGCTTTACTCTTTTTCGACGAGCATCCGGCCATAGGGCAATAAAAGATAAAGTGATCTCGTCTTAAGGACGAGAGGGAAAAGCTTCTAAAAAAACTAAAACTGGTTAATCGAGAGCAACACCAACGTACAGGCTGCTTCGTACGGAATGTTATTTTGTTCCAGAAGTTTATATAATTCATGATTTTCGGTGCCGGGATTGAAGATGACACGCTGCGGTTTTAAACTGACAATATAATCGTAGTAATCCTGTTGATGCAAAGGATTGACATATAATGTAACTGTATGGATATCTTTCAAATCCGGGAAACCCGTCTGGATTTGCACAGAAGCCACTTTATCGTCATTGCGTCCGATTGCCACAACTTCGTGGTTATGATCCAATAATTTATTGACGGCTAAAAAAGAATAGCGTTGCGGGTTTGACGAGGCACCTATAACTAATGTTTTCATTCTGCTTTTTATTATATCATAAAATTAGTACATTTAAACTTATAAAAACCCTAGCTTAACAATACTTTCATATTTGGAAGCACTTCAAGAGCTACTTTTGCAAAAAAACTATGGATTTATTCTTTTACATTTTCGCCGCTTTATTTTCGGTATTGAACCCAATTGGTGCCATTCCTGTATTTGTTGGACTCACAACCGGTTACACCAGAGAAGAGTTATCAAAAACATCACTATGGACAGCAATCAATGTATTTATCATTTTGATTGTGGCCTACTTCATGGGTGAATATGTATTGCGTTTTTTCGGGATTAGTCTTGAAGCATTGCGAATTGCCGGCGGTTTGATTATTGCCAATTCCGGTTTTGGGTTGTTATCCGGTCAGGTGAAGAAGCGCAAAGGAATTAACAAAAAGGTAGAAACCGAGGCACAGCAAAAACACGCCATTGCGTTAACACCTCTAGCTATGCCCCTATTAGCCGGACCCGGTTCGATTTCCTTATTAATTGCTTTTTACCAGGAACACAACAACTGGATTGCCATGTCGATAGCGATAGGAGCAATATTAGCCGTAGCCGTTTCTATTTATTTCGTCTTGCGAAGCGCTAATTATCTTGTAAAATATCTGGGCGAATCAGGGATTGTGGCCATTTCAAGAATTGTGGGCTTTTTCGTAATTGCTATTGGTATCCAATACATCGTTAATGCTTTAATCAAGATTATTCAGGCGAATTTTTGATTAGATTGTTAGATTGTCCGATTATCAGATTGTCCGACATTAGACTTTCAGATTAATGAATTATTAAAGTAATTAAGAATAATTCATACTAAGACCATTACACTCTGAGTAACAACTAACAAACCTAGTACGGAAGCGAAAAATCCCCGTGCGGAAGCAAAAAGTCCCCGTGCGGAAGCGAAAAGTCTCCGTGCGGAAGCGAAAAGTCCCCGTGCGGAAGCAAAAAGTCTCCGTGCGGAAGCGAAAAGTCTCCGTGCGGAATCGAAAAGTCCCCGTGCGGAAGCAAAAAGTCTCCGTGCGGAAGCGAAAAGTCTCCATGCGGAAGCAAAAAGTCTCCGTGCGGAAGCAAAAAGTCTCAGTGCTGAAACAAAAAAACTCCGAGCAGTGGCAGGCATTCATCACCTACAATTAAAACTTCAGGGAAAGCCATTATCTAATGAAGAACAAGTGGAATTAACCCATTAACCATGTTGGTATTTTCCAAATTCAAAACAGACAGAAAAAACTTCCAAAAAAAGCAAACCCATAATTGTCTCTTATTGTTAAAAAGGTATATTTGCCGGAAAATATCTATATTATTTCCGCAGTACAAACCATGAAAAAAAACATCAGATTAACATTTGCTTTTTTAGCATTAGCCAATTTATCTTCATTTGCCCAACTTAGCACCGGTGCCGGAGGAGCAACATCCATTTTACCCAATTCACCTACAACCAACACCAATGTAGGAATTGGCACCAATACACCAAATGCAAAACTTGAAATCCCGGCCCTTTTAAACGGACAAACCTTCACTGACTTCAATGATGGTTTTAAAAAATCATTACTATTAAACATTGGAGCCTACAGAGATGGTTATTTCAGACTATTGACTTTTGCTGACATGCCTTCTTCAAATGTAAAACCCAATGCTGAAACATGGTTTTCCATAGAAGACCGAAATGATGCAAACAGATTAAGACATCATGCAGAAGCTAACGGAGCCAGTAGCTTTACAATAAATGACAAAACACAATCAAATGTTTTCTCTGTTTATGAAGATGGAAGCAACGCCTTTTTTGACTTAACAAAAACAGGTTCCTATTTAACTGTAGGTGGGAAAGCCGTATGGCCGGTTGCCCATAATTTCTGGGTAAAGACCGGTTCATCATGTTTTGAAGGAAATGTATTCATGAACACCAATTTAGGAATTGGAACCAGCAATTTTACCGATGGGGCAAATACCTATAAACTTTCGGTAAAGGGAAAAATCAGAGCTGAAGAAATTAAGGTTTACAGTACTTGGGCGGATTATGTATTTGCAGACGAATACCAACTTAGACCCCTGAGCGAACTGGAAAAATTCATCAAGGAGAACAAACACTTACCAAATGTTCCTTCAGCAAAAGAAGTTACCGAAAATGGTTTAGCACTTGGTGAAATGGTTAAAGTTCAACAAGAAAAAATAGAAGAATTAACTCTTTACATTATTGACCAAAACAAAAAATTAGAAGAATTAAGAATGCAGGTCAATGCTTTGTTAAACAAAAAGTAAGAACATTTTAAATTTTAACAATTATAAAAAAGCCCAATACTAAATAGTGTTGGGCTTTTTTAATATGATTATTTTTTATTCATTAGGAAGGAAGATTTCCGCCATCATGCAGCGGGCACTACCGCCGCCGTATTTTTCTATTGTTTCGATATTTGAGCTAATAATTATAGCATGCTTTTCAAGCTGTTCGATTTGCTTTGCAGTTAAAGACAAACGTGCCTGTTCGCTCATCACCAGATACTTTTCATTGTTGGCACCCAATACTTCCAGCATGTTCCCTGCGAATTGGCCCACCTGTTTTTCATTGATCAGTAAAATTTCTTTTCCGTCTTGGCGTAGATTTTCCAGAACATTTTTGCGTTCGGTTTTATCATCGATACATTCGGCACAAACCACAGCAAAGGTATCCCCTACACACATCATCACATTTGTATGATAGATTAGTTCACGCTTATCATTGACCGTTTGGCAGGCATTAAAGATAACCGGAGTAAATTCGAAATCTTCACAAAACTCGATAAACAATTCTTCATCGGCCCGGGGTGACAAAGCGCAGTATGCTTTCCCGTTTGCCCTGTCCAGCACCATACTTCCGGTTCCTTCCAGATATACCTGCTCTTCTTCCGCTTCGGAATAATCCATTACATTTTCGATAACGAAACCTTTATCCTCTAATATATCCAGAATATCCTCGCGGCGTTCCTGACGTCTGTTTTCGGCAAACATAGGATAGATGGCCACATCCCCGTTTTCATGAAAAGACACCCAGTTATTTGGGAAAACACTATCGGGCGTATCGGTATCAGTCGTATCTTCCACGACAATCACATTCACACCGACTGATTTCAATTTATCCACAAAAGCATCAAATTCCTGTTGGGCCTTTGCGTTGATTGCAGCCGGCAACATACCGTTTGATTCCTTTTGGTAGAAATTATTCACCTTGGTTTCCTCATTCATACGGAACGAAACCGGTCGGATCATTAAAATTGAATTCGTTATTTGTTGCATTTATTTCTTTTTAATTACATCGGTAATAGCTTCTACGATATCCAGCGTTATTTCGGCCATGGTATTTTCCTTTTCGTCCAGACATGGGTTAACCTCTACGATTTCCATGCAGGCTGTTTTAGGATTTTGAGCCAGCGCTATCATTAAATCTTTAGCCTCCTGCGGGGAAATTCCGTTAGGAACAGGAGTTCCCGTCCCATGAGAAGTCATATCCGGGTCCATTGAATCGACATCAAACGTCACATAAATGATATCACAATTTTTCAGTCGTTCATTGATACCTTCTACAATTTCAGCCACACCCTGTGTGCGTACATTGTTTACGGTAAACCACTTGATTCCGTATTTACTGATTATGGCCTCTTCCTGCTCTTCCGTATCACGGACAGCCACATACACCACATCTTCCGGTTTTACTTTTTGGGTAATACCCCCGACATTTTTCAATTGGTTCCAAAGCGAAGCCGTTTCGGCATCCACTTCATTGATTTTACACTCCAGGTTATCCTCGTTCATAACTGAAGCTAAAGGCATACCGTGCATATTACCCGAAGGCGTTGTATAAGGCGTGTGGATATCGGCATGCGCATCGATCCAAACCGCCCCGATACGTTTATCAGGGAAAGCAGATTTTAGTCCGGAGATCGTTCCACCTGCAGAACCGTGATCGGCAGCCAATATAATCGGGAAAGAATTATTATTTATGATACCGGCAACTTTAGTATTTAGTTCCTGGTAAACGGAAAGGAGTCCGTCTATTCTTTTAGCGAAAGGATATTTTGTGGGTTTGTCCAGATATCCGTTAGAATTAGCAATTTTTTCGAGAGCGTTTTCACCAAAAAGGTAGCTCTCCTTTTTCCTGGCAGCGGTGATAATTGCATCTGGCCCCAAAGATGCACCACGCGTACCGGCGGTAATTTCAGATTTGTTGATTAAAAAAGTAACGTTAGTACTCATAAAGCTTTTATTTGATTGAAATACAGCAGAAACTGTCCAATCTGTTTGTTTGCGGACAAATATAAAAAAAAGCTTCTCTAAAAGAGAAGCTTTCTTGGTATTAAATTTTCAAAATTATCTTTTATCCATTGGAACGAATGGTCTTAAAGCGTAACCTGTATAAACCTGGCGCGGGCGTCCGATAGGTTCTTTGTTGATACGCATTTCTTTCCATTGTGCAATCCATCCAGGAAGGCGTCCGATAGCGAACAATACCGTGAACATATCCGTAGGGATTCCTAATGCGCGGTAGATGATACCTGAATAGAAATCTACGTTAGGGTATAATTTTCTATCTACGAAATAAGGATCAACCAAAGCGGCTTCCTCTAATTGTTTTGCAATGTTTAAGATTGGATCGTTTACTCCTAATTCAGCCAATACTTCATCTGCTGCTTTTTTAATGATTTTTGCTCTTGGATCGAAGTTTTTGTAAACTCTGTGTCCGAATCCCATTAAACGGAAATCATCATTTTTATCTTTTGCTCTTTCCAATGCTTTTTGCGCATCACCACCATCTTTTTGGATTTGCTCTAACATTTCCAATACAGCTTGGTTAGCACCACCGTGTAATGGTCCCCATAATGCAGATACTCCTGCAGAGATAGAAGCAAATAAACCGGCGTGAGATGAACCAACGATTCTTACTGTAGAAGTAGAACAGTTTTGTTCGTGATCAGCGTGAAGGATAAACAATTTATCCAACGCATTGATAACCGTTTTGTTTGTAGCGTAAGGACCTGTAGGCAATGAGAACATCAATTTCATGAAGTTATCCACATAACCAATGGTGTTATCGTAGTAATTTAATGGGAATCCCATCATTTTACGGTACGTCCAAGTAGCAATAACGAGGAATTTACCCATGGTTTTACAGATTGCCTCATACATTTCTGCTTCGTTTTCCACATTTACCACTTTCGGGTTGAATGCAGTCAAAGCACTAGTCAATGAAGATAAAACACCCATTGGGTGAGCCGTTTTAGGAAAACCATCAATGATGTTTTTCATTTCTTCGTTTACCAATGTGTATTTACGGATATCGGTTTCGAATTTTTCAAGCTGCGTTTTTGTTGGCAACTCTCCGAAAATAACCAGGTAAGATACTTCAAGAAAATCAGCTTTTTCAGCAAGTTCCTCGATAGCATATCCTCTATAGCGAAGAATACCTTCTTCACCATCAAGGAAAGTAATATCACTTTTACAAGAACCCGAATTTTTATACCCCGGATCTAAGGTGATCGCGCCTGTTAAGGCACGTAGTTTCTCAATGTCGATAGCGGGTTCGTTTTCGCTTCCTACAATCACCGGAAACTCATACTTATTGCCATCGTACTCTAATATCGCTGTTTTTGACATAATGTAATTTGGGAATTAATCTAAATTATATATTTTAACAAATTTATGGAAAACTGTGCGAAATAAAAAAGTTTTACTGAAACGTTTTCGTTAAATCTTCAACAAAAAACAAAAACCTTGCAATTCTATATCTGTAAGACTTTTACAAAAAAGTTTAGAATTAGTTCTTATATGCATTCCCCAAAAATTTGACCTTAAAAAAAGACAACAACTTTATTATCAGAAAAATAACACTATAATATACTACCTTTGCAATACAACCTTTATCTTCTGTAGCTTTATATTATGCATTCTATTGAAAAGCAGACCAAAATGAATGTTCTGAAATCACATCTTGCTTTGTATATAATTTTTGGAATTCTATATTTCCTTTCCACTATTATGGATTGGACATATGTATCTTATTTCACCAAGCCTTTATTCATTGGAGCCATTGGTTTTTATTATCTGGAAGAGAGCAAAAAAAACATCAATTATTACAATTGCATTATTTTAATTTTATTTTTTCTTTCAGGGATAATAAATTTACTGGAAGGCTTTGATTATTTAATTTATGTTTTATTCTTCAACTTTTTAGCCTACTGCATGTTATTATTACAAGTAAGTAAAAGGTTAAGCCATAAAAAACTACGTAAGATTGAAAAAGAAAATTACACCTCAATTATATTAACGTTCATTTTTTTAGCCTGCCTGTTATATATTTCCATACTTATTGTTTTTGACAGCTCTTTTGAATTACACAAAGTGATTGTGGTATATGACTCCGTTTTAATTACTTTTGTTTTCTTCGCTGCCTTTAATTATGTTACCAAGCTCAATCAAAAGAATACTTTTTTAATTCTATACGCATTGATTATTGTGATATGCGAGCTTTTTTACGGCATTTACTACTATTATTACCAATTGGCATTTCTTCGCTACACCAGTATTTTTTGCTATATCATCTCTTTTTATTTTTTGACACAGTACTTTTTAAAAGAAAACAACACTAAGATTGAGAAATGAAACATAATTCAACAAAAATACCCGCCAACTTTTTGAGTTAACGGGTACCTATATTTATCAAAAACCTTTTATTTCACTTTAAAAGCTCTCGCTCCGGGAAAGTAAGCTACATCCCCTAATTCTTCTTCGATGCGTAATAATTGGTTGTATTTTGCCATACGGTCAGAACGCGAAGCTGAACCGGTTTTGATTTGGCCACAATTTAATGCCACCGCTAAATCAGCAATTGTATTATCTTCTGTTTCACCTGAACGGTGTGACATTACAGAAGTGTAACCTGCATTATGCGCCATATTAACTGCTGCGATTGTTTCAGTTAATGTACCAATTTGATTTACCTTGATCAAAATTGAATTTGCGATACCTTCGTTGATCCCTTTTGACAAACGTTCCACATTCGTTACGAATAAATCATCACCTACCAACTGAACTTTATTTCCGATTTTATCAGTTAAATATTTCCATCCGGCCCAGTCATCTTCGTACATACCGTCTTCAATTGATACGATTGGGTACTTAGAAGCTAATTCTGCCAAATAATCTGCCTGCTCCTCAGAAGTTCTTACTTTTCCGGTTGCACCTTCAAATTTCGTATAATCGTATTTACCGTTTACATAGAACTCAGAAGCCGCACAGTCTAAAGCGATTTTAATATCATCTCCGAAAACATATCCGGCATTTTCAACTGCTAATTTGATAGAATCCAAAGCGTCTTCGGTTCCTCCGGCTAAATTTGGTGCAAAACCACCTTCGTCTCCTACTGCTGTCGATAAATTTCTGTCATGCAATACTTTTTTCAGGTTATGGAAGATCTCCGTTCCCATTTGCATAGCATGCGTAAACGAAGTTGCTTTCACCGGCATAATCATGAATTCCTGAAAAGCGATAGGTGCATCAGAGTGCGAACCACCGTTAATGATATTCATCATCGGAACCGGCAATGTATTTCCAGACACTCCGCCCACATAACGGTATAAAGGCAAGCCTAATTCGTTAGCAGCAGCTTTGGCAACTGCCAATGAAACCCCAAGGATCGCATTAGCTCCAAGTTTAGACTTATTTGGAGTACCATCCAAATCAATCATGATTTTATCGATCAGGTTTTGTTCAAAAACAGATGTTCCTAGCAAAGCCTCAGCAATAGTTATATTTACATTTTCAACAGCTTTCAAAACTCCTTTACCCATGAAAGCCTTACCTCCGTCACGTAATTCAACAGCTTCGTGCTCTCCTGTTGAAGCTCCTGAAGGAACAGCCGCACGTCCTAAAACACCACTATCTGTTACTACATCAACTTCAATTGTAGGATTTCCTCTTGAATCAAGAATTTGTCTTGCGTGTATTTTTATGATGATACTCATAGTTTTATTATTTTTTGTTTATAATTTTCAACGAATTACAAATTTATCCAATCTGTAGAAATGACAATCTGATAAAATCCGAATGTTATTAACGATAACGTTTTAGTTCTTAGCCGATTTGATATTTTCGATAAACTGATCAAATAAATACGACGAATCGTGCGGTCCAGGACTTGCTTCCGGATGGTATTGCACTGAAAAACAATTTTTATTTTTCATGCGCATCCCAGCAACTGTACCGTCATTTAGATGAACGTGTGTAATTTCCAATTCAGGATGGTTATCCAATTCTTCCTTATTAACGGCAAATCCATGATTTTGAGATGTAATTTCACCTTTACCGGTTACTAAATTCTTAACCGGATGGTTTATCCCCCTGTGACCATTAAACATTTTATAAGTAGAAACTCCGTTAGCCAAAGCAATTACCTGATGACCTAAGCAAATTCCGAATAAAGGATGGTTGTTTGCCATAATTTCTTTAGCCACATTGATAGCGCTCTCTAAAGGATCAGGATCACCCGGACCATTAGAAAGGAAATAACCATCTGGATTGAATGCTTTCATATCAGCATAAGATGCATTATAAGGAAACACTTTAACATAACAATCTCTTTTTGCCAGGTTTCGCAGAATATTTTCTTTAATTCCTAAATCTAAAGCTGAAACTTTATAAGTAGCGTTTTCATCACCGTAGAAATAAGGTTCTTTGGTAGAAACTTTTGAAGCTAACTCCAACCCGTTCATATCCGGCACATTTGCCAATAAAGCTTTCAATTCATTTACCGGAGTACCATCTGTACAGATTACTGCATTTTGCGCACCGTTATCACGGATATAAGACACCAAAGCCCTTGTGTCGACGTCAGAAATACAGATTAAGTTTTCCTTTTGGAAATAATCAAACAAGTTACTTTCTGAATCGGGTCTTGAGTGGAAAGTTGAGAATTTTTTACAAACCAATCCTGCAATTTTAATCGATCCGGATTCCACTTCCTGAGTATTAACACCATAATTTCCGATGTGGGCATTAGTAGTCACCATGATCTGACCGAAGTAAGAAGGATCGGTAAAAATTTCCTGATAACCTGTTGTTCCGGTATTAAAACATACCTCTCCGAATGTTTTTCCTGAAATACCGATTGATTTTCCGTAAAAAATTGTTCCGTCTGCCAGTAATAAGATTGCAGACTGTGTGGTTGTGTGTTGCATTGTAGTTTAAAGTTTTGCAAATTTATTCAAAAAAAAAGGATAAACTAAAAAGTTTATCCTTAATATTTATGAAGTAAGATTCATATTATTCAGCGCTTTCAGAAGATTCTTCAGTAGCAGGGGCTTCAGGAGCAGATTCAGCTTTTTTAGCTTTTCCACCACGACGGCTTTTTGCTTTCTTAACTTCTTTTTTACCACCGTTGTATAACTCGTTGAAATCCACTAATTCGATCATCGCCATATCAGCGTTATCTCCTAAACGGTTTCCTAATTTAATGATACGAGTATATCCACCCGGACGATCACCTACTTTAGCAGCTACATCTCTGAATAAATCAGTTACAGCGTATTTGCTTTTCAAGTATGCGAAAACGATACGACGGTTGTGAGTAGTATCTTCTTTTGACTTTGTAATAAGCGGTTCAACGAATTGTTTAAGCGCTTTAGCTTTAGCAACAGTAGTGTTAATACGTTTGTGCTCGATAAGAGAACAAGCCATATTAGCCAACATAGCTTTTCTATGTCCTGTCTGTCTGCTTAAGTGATTGAATTTTTTTCCGTGTCTCATGACATTGCTTTTAGAACTTCATCTTGCTACAATCCTCTTTGGAGAGCAAAATATGAAGTTAATTATTCTTTATCTAATTTATATTTTGACAAATCCATTCCGAAAGTCAAATTCTTGTTGGCTACTAATTCATCAAGCTCTGTTAATGATTTTTTACCGAAATTGCGGAATTTCATTAAGTCATTTTTATTAAACGATACTAAGTCGCCCAACGTATCAACTTCAGCGGCTTTTAAGCAATTTAATGCTCTTACTGACAAGTCCATATCAACAAGCTTAGTTTTAAGCAATTGTCTCATGTGTAATGACTCTTCATCGTAAGATTCAGTTTGAGCAATCTCATCAGCCTCTAATGTAATTCTCTCATCAGAGAACAACATAAAGTGGTGAATTAATACTTTAGCAGCTTCGGTAAGAGCATCTTTAGGGTGAATAGATCCATCAGTTTTGATTTCGAAAACTAATTTTTCATAGTCAGTCTTTTGCTCTACACGGAAGTTTTCGATAGCATACTTCACGTTCTTTACCGGAGTAAAGATTGAATCTGTAAAGATCGTACCGATTGCAGCGTTTTGTTTTTTGTTCTCTTCTGCAGGTACATATCCTCTACCTTTTTCGATAGTAATTTCCATATTAAGGTTTACTTTACTATCAAGGTTACAAATTACCAATTCAGGGTTTAACACTTGAAAACCAGACATGAATTTTTGGAAATCACCAGCAGTAATTTGATCTTTTCCTGTGATTGATATTGTCACAGCTTCGTTATCAATATCTTCAATTTGACGTTTTAAACGTACTTGTTTCAGATTAAGGATAATTTCGGTAACATCTTCAACAACACCGGAAATAGTAGAGAATTCGTGATCAACACCTTCAATGCGTACAGATGTGATAGCATAACCTTCCAATGCTGAAAGTAAAACTCTTCTAAGTGCGTTACCAACAGTCAATCCGTAACCTGGTTCAAGAGGTCTGAATTCGAATTTTCCTTCGAAGTCAGTAGAATCGATCATGATAACTTTATCGGGCTTTTGAAAATTAAATATTGCCATAAATTTTCGACTGATGTCAATTATTATTTGTTGTACAATTCGACGATTAGTTGTTCCTTGATGTTCTCAGTGATTTGGATTCTCGCCGGAACTGATACGAAAGTACCTTCTTTAGTATCATTATTCCAAGTGATCCACTCATAAACTTGAGAAGCACCAGCTAAAGAACGTTCGATAGCCTCTAATGATTTAGATTTTTCACGAACAGCAACTTTGTCACCAGGTTTTAAATGGTAAGAAGGAACGTTAACCACTTCACCATTTACAGTAATATGTCTGTGAGTTACAATTTGACGTGCAGCTCTTCTTGAAGGAGCGATACCCATTCTATAAACTACGTTATCTAAACGAGCTTCACATAATTGTAAAAGGATTTCACCAGTTACACCTTTTGAAGCAGCCGCTTTTTCGAATAAGTTTCTGAATTGTTTTTCTAAAATACCGTAAGTATATTTAGCTTTTTGCTTTTCCATTAACTGGATAGCGTATTCAGATTTTTTACCTCTCTTTTTAGCCAAACCGTGTTGTCCTGGAGGGTAATTTCTTTTTTCGAAGGCTTTATCATCTCCGAAGATTGCTTCGCCAAATTTACGAGCAATTTTTGTTTTTGGACCAGTATATCTTGCCATTTTAAAAATTTTTAAGGTAGAGATTATGAATTCAGGTCGGTATCCTCCGATAATCTGTGTTCTACCTAGTTATACTTAAATAAATTAAACTCTACGTCTTTTTGGAGGACGACATCCGTTGTGAGGAAGTGGAGTAACATCGATGATTTCTGTTACTTCGATTCCAGAATTGTGGATAGATCTGATTGCAGATTCTCTACCATTTCCTGGACCTTTCACAAAAACTTTCACCTTTTTAAGTCCAGCTTCTAATGCAACTTTTGAACAATCTTCTGCTGCCATTTGAGCTGCATAAGGAGTATTCTTTTTAGAACCTCTGAAGCCCATTTTACCAGCAGATGACCATGAAACAACTTCACCTTTCTTGTTAGTTAACGAGATGATGATGTTGTTGAAAGTTGCACTAATATGCGCTTCTCCTGTCGACTCAACGATAACTTTACGTTTTTTTGTGCTTGTCTTAGCCATATTACTACTTATTATTTAGTTGCTTTTTTCTTGTTAGCAACAGTTTTTCTTTTACCTTTTCTAGTTCTAGAATTGTTTTTAGTTCTTTGTCCTCTTAATGGAAGACCAGCTCTATGACGGATTCCTCTGTAACATCCGATATCCATTAAACGTTTGATGTTTAATGAAGTTTCAGAACGCAATTCACCTTCAATTTTGTAGTATGAAACTGCCTCACGGATTGCTCCGATTTCATCGTCATTCCAGTCTTGAACTTTTTTGTCTTGACTTACCTGAGCCTTTTCTAAGATCTCGATAGCTCTGCTTTTTCCAATTCCGAAGATATATGTCAAAGCGATAACTCCTCTTTTGTTTTTAGGTATATCTACCCCTGCTATTCTTGCCATAATTATCCTTGTCTTTGTTTAAATCTAGGATTCTTTTTGTTAATAACGTATAATCTTCCTTTTCTACGTACGATAATGCACTCGGCACTACGTTTTTTTACTGATGCTCTTACTTTCATTTTAGTAGCTTTAGTATCTATAAGTAATTCTTGCTTTGGTTAAATCGTACGGACTCATTTCAAGTTTCACTTTATCACCAGGTAATAATTTGATGTAATGCATACGCATTTTTCCTGAAATGTGAGCAATTACGATATGCCCATTTTCTAACTCAACACGGAACATTGCATTTGACAATGCCTCAATGATTGATCCGTCTTGTTCTATTGCTGATTGTTTTGCCATATTAAGCTATTGCTTTTCTGTTTTTACCACTTTTCATTAAACCGTCATAATGTTTATTCAACAAGTATGAATTGATTTGCTGAATTGTATCAATTGCAACTCCAACCAAAATTAACAATGATGTACCTCCAAAGAACAATCCCCATTGTGCCTGAACATTTAAAACACTCACTACAACTGCTGGGAACACAGCAAGAAAAGCAAGGAATAATGCACCCGGGAAAGTAATTAAAGACATCACTTTATCCAAAAAGTCAGCTGTTTCAACTCCAGGCTTAACACCAGGAATAAATCCGCCACTTCTTTTTAAATCATCAGCCATCTTATTAGTAGGGATGGTAATTGCGGTGTAAAAATAAGTAAAAATTATGATTAACGACGCAAATAGTAAATTATACTCCCATCCGAATATGTTTTGAAACCTCGTACTAATAGATTGAGCAGTCTCTGAAGATGATAATCCGGCAACAGCTGCAGGAATAAACATAATAGCCTGTGCAAAAATGATAGGCATAACTCCAGATGCATTCAATTTTAGTGGAATAAACTGACGGTTGCCTCCCATTAAGTCTTGCTCCATGTCACCAGAAACTGTGCGACGCGCATACTGAACCGGTACTCTACGAACAGCCATTGTCATCAATATACAAGCGATAATCACAAGCAACCATACAATCATTTCAAAAACCAATTTCATCGGCCCTCCGTTATTTTCTGAAATAACAGATGAAAATTCCTGTGTAAAAGCCTGTGGCAATCTTGCAACGATACCAACTAAAATCAATAACGATATACCGTTTCCTATACCTTTATCTGTAATTTTTTCCCCTAACCACATAGCAAAAATAGTACCTGTTGTCAAGATAACTACAGAAGAGAATAAGAACTCAAACGAATTAAAACCTAACATGAAAGCATCTCCCGGCAATGTTCTGTAAAGGTTATAAATATAACCAGGACCTTGAACAAGAGTAATACCGATAGTCAACCATCTTGTGATTTGATTCATTTTCTTTCTTCCGCTTTCACCTTCTTTTTGAAGTTTTTGCAAATAAGGAATCGCAATTCCCATCAACTGAACAACAATTGAAGCTGAAATATAAGGCATAATCCCCAATGCAAACACTGAAGCCTGCGAGAAAGCACCACCTGTGAAAACGTCAATTAACCAACCAATACCTTTTTCAGTCTGATTAGTTAATCCCTGTAATTTAGTAGCGTCAATCCCCGGTAGTGTTACCTGAGCACCAAAACGATAAACCAACAGAAATCCTAATGTAATTAGGATTCTGTTTCTTAGTTCCTCAATTTTCCAAACGTTTTGTAACGATTCAATAAATTTCTTCATCGTGTTCAGAAAATTATAATTCTATAGCTTCACCACCAGCAGCTTCGATAGCAGCTTTAGCAGTAGCCGTGAATTTGTGTGCACTTACTTTTAATTTTGCTTTAAGCTCACCTCTACCTAAAATTTTAACAACTTCAGTTTTAGTAGCTAAACGGTTTTCCACGAAAGTAGTGAAATCTACTGTATCTGTAGCCAAACCGTTATCAACAAGAGCTTGTAACGTATCAAGGTTTACCCCTTGATACTCTACTCTATTGATATTTTTGAAACCAAATTTAGGAACACGTCTTTGAAGCGGCATTTGACCTCCTTCAAATCCAATCTTTTTAGAATAACCAGAACGAGACTTAGCTCCTTTGTGTCCACGTGCAGCAGTACCACCTTTACCAGAACCTTCTCCTCTACCTACTCTTTTGTTTTGATTGTGTGTTGACCCTTCAGCTGGCTGTAAATTACTTAAATTCATAACAATATCAGTTATTAAGCTTCTTCTACAGAAACTAAGTGTTTAACTTTATTTACCATTCCAAGGATAGCAGGATTTGCATCGTGCTCAACAACTTGTCCAATTTTACGTAAACCCAAAGAGATTAAAACTCTTTTTTGGTTTTCAGGACAGTTGATTTTGCTTCTTACTTGTTTTACTTTAATCTTTGCCATAATTTCCTTGAATTAACCTTTAAATACTTTCTCTAAAGACACTCCTCTTTGCTTAGCAACAGTAACTGCGCTTCTCATTTGCAATAAAGCATCAAAAGTTGCTTTTACCACATTATGAGGATTTGAAGATCCTTGAGATTTTGATAATACATCGTGAATACCTACAGATTCAAGTACTGAACGCACAGCACCACCAGCAATTACTCCGGTACCGTGAGAAGCAGGCATTAAGAATACTCTTGCTCCACCGAATTTACCTTTTTGCTCATGAGGCACAGATTGACCACTTAAAGGAATTCTAACTAAATTCTTCTTAGCATCTTCCACCGCTTTAGCGATTGCCTCAGAAACATCTTTAGACTTCCCTAAACCATGTCCAACAACACCGTTCTCGTCACCTACAACTACAATAGCAGAAAAACCGAAAGCTCTACCACCTTTTGTAACTTTAGTAACACGATTTACACTAACTAAACGATCTTTCAATTCAAGACCGCTTGGTTTTACTAACTCTACGTTTTTATAATTATGATACATAATTTCTTAGAATTTTAATCCAGCTGCTCTCGCACCTTCTGCTAATGATTGAACACGACCGTGATATAAATATCCACCTCTATCAAATGTAACATTTTCGATACCAGCTTTTAAAGCTTTTTCAGCAACTAATTTACCAACTGCAGTAGCAATTTCAATTTTAGTTCCTTTAGTATCAACACCTTTCTCACGAGAAGAAGCGGCTAATAATGTAACACCATTCACATCATCTATAAGCTGAGCATAGATTTCTTTGTTACTTCTGAATACAGATAAACGAGGTTTTGCAGCGGTTCCGCTAACAATCTTTCTAATTCTGTACTGTATTCTTTGTCTTCTATCAGATTTTGTTAATGACATAATCTCAATTTTTAAGCTGATTTACCTGCTTTTCTTCTTAATACTTCACCCACAAACTTAATACCTTTTCCTTTGTATGGCTCAGGCTTACGGAAACCTCTGATTTTCGCAGCAACCTGCCCTAAAAGTTGTTTATCGTATGAAGTTAATTTTACGATAGGGTTTTTACCTTTTTCAGAAATTGTCTCTACAACAACCTCAGGCGCAACCTCTAAAACGATATTGTGAGAGTATCCTAAAGCCAAATCAAGCTTATTTCCTTGATTAGAAGCTCTATAACCTACACCCACAAGTTCTAATTCTTTAGTAAAACCAGTAGATACACCAGCAATCATGTTATTGATTAAAGCTCTATACAAACCGTGTTGAGCTCTCTCTTCTTTACTATCGGCAGCTCTTGCAACAAGAACTTGATTTTCTTCAACAGTTACAGTAACATTGTTTGTAAACTCTTGAGAAAGTTGCCCTAGTTTTCCTTTAACTGTAATAACAGCTCCGTTTACTTCTACAGTAACACCAGCTGGAATTGCAATTGGATTTTTACCTATTCTTGACATTTCTTATCTCTTTTTTAGTATACGTAACAAATTACTTCACCACCTACATTTAACTGTTTAGCTTGCTTTCCTGTCATTACTCCTTTAGAAGTTGACACAATAGCAATACCCAAACCATTTAAAATCCTAGGCAATTTCGTAGCACCTGCGTACTTACGTAAACCTGGTTTACTAATTCTTTGAATATCTTTAATTACTGGCTCTTTAGTATCTTTATCATACTTTAAAGCAATTTTGATAGTACCCTGTACAGTACTGTCTTCGAACTTGTAGCTAAGGATGTAACCTTGATCGAATAAGATTTTTGTGATTTCTTTCTTTAAATTAGATGCTGGGATCTCAACCACTTTGTGGTTTGCCATAACTGCATTTCTAACTCTCGTAAGATAATCCGCAATTGGATCTGTATACATTATAAACAATATTACGGTTACGGTTTTCAACTCACCCTCAGTGAGTTGAACCTTTAACCTATTAAACTTTAATATTTTAAGTTTGCAAATATAATACTTTTTCGCAAACTACCAAGAAGCTTTTTTAACTCCCGGAATCAATCCTTGGTTAGCCATCTCACGGAAAGTTACACGTGAAATACCGAATTGACGCATATACCCTCTTGGTCTACCTGTTAATTTACAACGATTGTGTAAACGAACCGGCGAAGCATTTTTCGGTAATTTCTGTAAAGCAGCATAATCTCCAGCTTCTAACAAAGCCTTTCTTTTCTCTGCATATTTTTCTACCGTCTTTTGTCTTTTCACCTCGCGGGCTTTCATTGATTCTTTAGCCATGTCTTAATTCTTTTTAAAAGGTAAACCTAATTGAGCTAATAATGATTTTGCTTCTTTATCAGTTTCTGCAGATGTTACAAAAGTAATATCCATACCAGAAATTTTATTCACTTTATCGATATCGATTTCAGGGAAGATAATTTGCTCAAGAACTCCAAGATTGTAATTTCCTCTACCGTCGAAACCTGTAGATTTAATACCGTTGAAATCTCTTACACGTGGCAAAGAAGCAGTAATCAATCTGTCTAAGAATTCATACATTCTCTCTCCACGCAAAGTTACTTTAGCACCAATTGGCATTCCTTTTCTCAATTTAAAAGACGCAACGTCTTTTTTAGAGATAGTAGCTACCGCTTTTTGACCAGTAATTTTTGTCAATTCTTCAACAGCATAATCGATAAGTTTTTTATCAGATACAGCCGCTCCAACTCCTTTACTCAAAACGATTTTCTCCAATTTAGGAACTTGCATTACGTTTTTGTAACCGAATTCTTCCGTAAGAGCAGAAACAATTCTACTCTTATATTCTTCTTTAAGTCTAGGTATATAAGCCATTACTATAATACTTGATTAGATTTTTTTGAAAATCTTACTTTCTTATCTCCTTCTACTTTAAACCCAACTTTAGTAGCCTCTTTCGATTTTGGATCGATTAAAGACAAGTTAGAAATATGCATAGGAGCTTCTTTCTTAACGATTCCACCTTGAGGGTTTTTAGCACTAGGCTTAGTGTGTTTAGACACCATATTTACTCCCTCAACTACCGCTTTGTTTTTCTCACGATATACACGCAAAACTTTACCTTCAGCACCTTTGTGGTCACCTGCGATAACTTTTACGATATCACCTGATTTTATTTTTAGCTTTATCATTGTAAATAATAATTAAAGCACTTCTGGTGCTAATGATACAATTTTCATGAATTGTTTTTCACGAAGTTCTCTAGCTACAGGACCAAATACACGTGTTCCTCTCATTTCACCTGCTGCATTTAACAATACACAAGCGTTATCATCGAAACGGATATAAGATCCATCAGCTCTTCTTACTTCTTTTTTAGTTCTAACAACAACTGCAGTTGAAACCGCACCTTTCTTAACGTTTCCGTTAGGGGTTGCATCTTTGATAGCTACTACAATTTTGTCACCAACAGAGGCATAACGACGTTTCGTTCCTCCAAGCACACGGATAGTTAAAACTTCTTTAGCTCCCGTGTTATCTGCTACTCTTAATCTTGATTCTTGTTGTACCATAATTACTTAGCTCTTTCAATGATTTCAACTAATCTCCAACATTTTGACTTAGATAAAGGTCTTGTCTCCATGATCTTTACTGTATCACCGATGTTACAGTCGTTTGTTTCGTCGTGCGCAACATATTTCTTAGTTTTTAACACGAACTTACCATATAATGGGTGTTTAACTCTTGTTACTTGAGAAACAACAATAGACTTATCCATTTTGTTAGATGTAACAACACCAATTCTTTCTTTTCTTAAATTTCTTTTTTCCATCTTTTCAGCTGAATATTATTGAAGCTCTCTTTTAGTAATTTCAGTTGCAATTCTTGCTACTGAACGTCTAAGACTTCTAATTTGAAGTGGATTCTCGATTGGAGAAATAGCATGAGCAATTGTTAGGTCGGCATAAGTCTTTTTTAATTGAACTAGCTTCTCTTGTAACTCAGCTGCAGATAGATTTTTAATTTCTGATTGTTTCATAATCTTATTTATTATGCTTCGAAATCTCTAGCAACGACGAATTTAGTTTTTACCGGTAATTTTTGAGCAGCAAGACGTAAAGCCTCTTTTGCAACAGCTAGTGGCACACCACCTACCTCAAACATAATTCTTCCTGGTTTAACAACAGCAGCCCAGTATTCAACTGCACCTTTACCTTTACCCATACGTACCTCAAGAGGTTTCTTTGTAATTGGCTTATCTGGGAAAATTTTAATCCATAATTGTCCTTCACGTTTCATGTAACGAGTAGCTGCAATACGAGCCGCTTCGATTTGACGAGACGTTAAAAACATACCATCTTCATGTACAGATTTAATTCCAAACATTCCATTTGAAAGTTCATGACCTCTGTTAGAGTTCCCTTTCATTCTACCCTTTTGTACCTTACGGTATTTTGTTCTTTTAGGCTGTAACATTTTTCTTTAATTTAAAAATTACTTTCTTTTACGAGCTCCCGGTTTACCGTTTGATTTTCCACCACGTGGAGCATCACCACCTTTACCAGCTGCAGATTTTTTATCCATACCTACAAGCGGAGAAAGATCTCTCTTTCCGTAAACCTCACCTTTCATGATCCAAACTTTAACACCCATTCTACCGTAAGTAGTGTGTGCTTCAGCTAAAGCATAATCGATGTCTGCTCTGAAAGTTGATAGAGGAATTCTTCCTTCTTTGAAATTTTCAGAACGTGCCATTTCAGCACCATTCAAACGACCAGAAATCATAACTTTGATTCCTTCTGCATTCATTCTCATAGACGCAGCGATTGCCATCTTGATAGCTCTTCTGTAAGAAATACGGCTTTCAATTTGACGACAGATGCTATTTGCAACTAAATATGCATCTAATTCAGGTCTTTTGATTTCAAAGATGTTGATTTGAACCTCTTTGTCAGTAATTTTCTTAAGTTCTTCTTTCAACTTGTCTACCTCTTGTCCACCTTTTCCGATAATGATACCAGGTCTAGCAGTAGTGATAGTAACGGTTACAAGTTTTAAAGTTCTCTCGATGATCACTTTAGATACACTAGCTTTTGATAAACGAGCATGAATGTACTTTCTGATTTTGTAGTCTTCGGCGATTTTATCACCGTAGTCATTACCACCATACCAGTTAGAATCCCATCCTCTGATGATACCAAGGCGATTTCCGATTGGATTTGTCTTTTGTCCCATCTTTATTAATTGCTTTGTGTGTTATTAATAGCTCCTAAAACGATTGTAACGTGATTTGAGCGTTTTCTAATTCTGTGTGCACGACCTTGTGGAGCTGGACGAAGTCTTTTCAACATCATACCACCATCAACTTTGATCTCTTTTACGAATAAGCCTGCTTCAGCAACATTACCTTCACTATTTTTTTGCTCCCAGTTATTGATTGCAGATAATAATAGTTTTTCTAATTTTCTTGAAGCTTCTTTTTGACTAAATCTTAATATATTTAGTGCATTCTCAACTTTCTGACCTCTTACCAAGTCTGCTACTAAGCGCATTTTTCTAGGTGAAGTAGGGCAGTTATTCAATTTAGCAAACGCCAAAGACTTATTAGCCTCTTTTCTTGCTTCTGCCGTTTCTCTTTTACGAACTCCCATGTCTTCTTTTATTTTTTACCTTTATTTTTAGCTCCAGCGTGACCTCTAAAAGATCTAGTTGGTGAAAACTCACCCAACTTGTGTCCTACCATGTTTTCAGTAACATATACCGGAACAAATTGACGACCGTTGTGAACTGCAATTGTTTGTCCTACGAAATCTGGCGTAATCATAGAAGCTCTAGACCAAGTCTTAACAACTCCCTTGTTTCCACCTTCGATATTTTCTTGTACTTTCTTCTCTAATTTATAGTGTACGAAAGGTCCTTTTTTTAATGAACGTGCCATATCTTATTATTTCTTTCTACGTTCTACAATATACTTGTTGCTCGGGTTTTGTTTAGCACGGGTTCTGTAACCTTTAGCTGGTAAACCTTTTCTTGAACGTGGGTGACCTCCAGATGAACGTCCTTCACCACCTCCCATTGGGTGATCAACCGGGTTCATAGCTACTGGTCTCGTTCTAGGTCTTCTACCTAACCATCTAGATCTACCTGCTTTACCAGATACAATCAACTGGTGATCAGAGTTAGAAACTGCACCAATTGTTGCAGAACATGTTAACAAAATAAGTCTAGTTTCTCCAGAAGGCATTTTGATAGTAGCATATTTACCATCACGAGCCATTAACTGAGCGAATGTACCTGCAGAACGAGCGATAACCGCACCTTGACCTGGACGTAATTCGATACAAGAAATAACTGTACCTAGAGGAATTTTACTCAATGGCATGGTGTTACCAATTTCCGGAGCTGCATCAGCACCAGATACCACTTTTTGACCTACTTGTAAACCATTTTGAGCAATGATATACGTTTTCTCACCATCAGCATAAGCCAATAACGCGATAAAAGCAGTTCTGTTTGGATCATATTCTATTGATTTTACTGTAGCTGGAATACCAACTTTAGTTCTTTTGAAATCAATGATACGATATCTTTGTTTGTGACCACCGCCTGTATAACGCATGGTCATCTTTCCTTGACTATTTCTACCTCCTGAGTTTTTTTTCGGTGCGATTAACGAACGCTCCGGCTTATCAGTTGTAATAGCGTCAAAACCATTAACAACTCTAAAACGCTGACCCGGGGTAATAGGTTTTAATTTTCTTACTGACATCTTTTTTTACTTAGATATTGTTGTAAAAATCTATTGTTTCTCCTTCTTGTACTTGAACAATTGCTTTTTTGTAAGCATTAGTTTTTCCTGAAATCATACCACTTTTTGTATATTTAGTAGTACGATTAGGACGTACGTTCATTGTATTAACTTCTACAACAGTAACTCCATAAGCAGCCTCAACAGCTTTCTTAATTTGCACTTTGTTAGCTTTCTTGTCTACAACGAAACCAAAGCGGTTGAATAATTCACCATCTTTAGTTATTTTTTCTGTAACGATAGGTTTAATAATGATACTCATGGCCTATTATTTGCTTAAATTTTCTTCAATTCCTTCTAAAGATCCCTCTAAAAGAACTAAATTATTTGCGTTCAATATCGCATAAGTACTTAATTCTGAATTAGTTACCACAGAAGAACCCTTTAAATTACGAGATGACAAATATACATTTTTATTTGCATCACCTAATACGAATAAAGATTTTTTGTTTTCTAATCCTAACGCTTTCAACACGTTAATGAAATTTTTAGTACTTGGAGCTTCAAAATTGAAGTCTTCTACTACGATTAAATTTGAATCTTGTGCTTTTAATGTCAAAGCTGATTTACGAGCCAAACGCTTTAAAGCTTTATTCAATTTGAAAGAATAATTTCTTGGTCTCGGACCAAAAACAGTTCCTCCTCCTTTGAACAAAGGACTCTTTTTAGATCCTGCACGAGCAGTACCTGTTCCTTTTTGCTTTTTGATTTTACGAGTACTACCAGCAACTTCAGCTCTTTCCTTAGCTTTGTGCGTACCTTGTCTTTGATTAGCAAGATATTGCTTAACATCTAAGTAAACAGCATGCTTGTTAGGCTCAATTGCGAAAACTGAATCAGAAAGTTGAACTTTTCTGCCAGTTTCTTTTCCGTTGATGTCTAAAACTTTTACTTCCATTACTTCTGAACGATTACATAAGAGTCTTTGTGACCAGGAACACATCCTTTAACAACAAGCAGGTTCTTTTCAGCAACCACTTTTAAAACTCTAAGATTTTGTACTTTTACATTATCTCCACCCATTCTTCCAGCCATACGCATTCCTTTGAATACTCTTGACGGATAAGATGAAGCTCCTACAGAACCCGGCGCTCTTAAACGGTTGTGCTGACCATGAGTAGCTTGTCCAACACCACCAAAACCGTGACGTTTTACAACACCTTGGAAACCTTTACCTTTAGAAACACCTTGAACATCTACAAACTCCCCTTCAGAGAATAGATCTACAGTGATAACATCACCTAATTTGTGCTCGTTTTCAAATCCTTGGAACTCAACAACTTTCTTCTTAGCAACAGTACCTGCTTTTTTGAAGTGACCTTCAGCAGCTTTTGTAGTGTGCTTTTCAGTTTTGTCATCGAAACCAAGCTGAAGAGCCTCATACCCGTCAACCTCATTGGTTCTGACTTGGGTAACAACACATGGTCCAACCTCAATAACAGTACAAGGAATATTCTTCCCGTTCTCATCAAAGATGCTAGTCATGCCAATTTTTCTTCCGATTAACCCAGACATATTAACTAATTATTAATTATTTATTAAAATTTTATTTTTTGAGTGTGCAAAAGTAGGCATTATGTTTTGAATTTCAAAACATAATGCCTAAATATTTATTCTCAGTGAATTATCACACTTTGATTTCTACCTCAACCCCACTTGGAAGCTCCAATTTCATTAGAGCGTCGATTGTTTTTGAAGATGAAGAATAGATATCTAATAATCTTTTGTACGACATTACTTCAAATTGCTCTCTCGACTTCTTGTTAACGTGCGGAGAACGTAATACAGTAAAAATCTTTTTGTTTGTTGGCAATGGAATTGGACCAGTTACCACAGCTCCTGTACTCTTTACAGTTTTTACGATTTTCTCTGCTGATTTATCAACCAACATATGATCGTAAGATTTTAATTTTATTCTGATTTTTTGACTCATTTTCTTAAAAATTAAGCGTTACCTTTTGCTTTCTTAATTACCTCATCTGAAATATTAGATGGAGTTTGCTCATAGTGAGAGAATTCCATAGTTGAAGTAGCACGACCTGAAGATAAAGTTCTCAAAGTAGTTACATATCCAAACATTTCTGATAAAGGCACATTAGCCTTAATAGTTTTAGCACCAGCTCTATCACCCATGTCATTAACCTGACCGCGACGACGGTTCAAGTCACCTACGATATCACCCATATTTTCTTCCGGAGTGATAACTTCGATTTTCATGATTGGCTCAAGAATTACAGCACCAGCAGCTTTAGCAACTTCTTTGTATCCCATCTTAGCCGCCAATTCGAATGATAATGCATCCGAATCCACCGCGTGGTAAGATCCATCCAATAAAGTTACTTTTAAGCTATCTACAGCGTATCCAGCCAAAGGTCCTGTTTTCATTGCTTCTCTGAATCCTTTTTCAACTGCAGGAACATACTCTTTCGGTACGTTACCACCTTTTACTTCATTCACGAAAGTTAAACCGATCGCACCAGCTTCAGCAGGCTCTAAACGGAAAACGATATCACCAAATTTACCACGTCCACCAGATTGTTTTTTATAAACTTCTCTGTGTTGCGCAGGCTTAGTGAAAGCTTCTTTGTACTCAACCTGAGGCTCACCTTGGTTAACCTCAACTTTGAATTCACGTTTCATACGATCCACCAAGATATCCAAGTGAAGCTCACCCATACCAGAGATGATAGTCTGACCTGAAGCCTCATCAGTTCTAACTGTAAACGTCGGATCTTCCTCAGCTAATTTAGCTAAAGCCATACCCATCTTATCTACATCAGCTTTTGTTTTAGGCTCGATCGCAATACCAATTACCGGATCAGGGAATTTCATAGACTCAAGAATGATTGGATGTTTTTCATCACACATTGTATCTCCAGTCTTGATATCTTTAAATCCTACAGCAGCTCCAATATCTCCAGCCTCGATGTATTCGATTGGATTTTGTTTGTTAGCGTGCATTTGGTAGATACGAGAAATACGCTCTTTGTTTCCTGAACGTGTATTCAAGATATAAGAACCAGCATCTAAACGACCAGAATAAGCACGGAAGAAAGCCAAACGACCTACATAAGGGTCGGTAGCAATTTTAAATGCCAAAGCAGCAAACGGCTCTTTTACATCTGGACGACGTAAGATTTTAGTTTGATCTTCTTCTAATAAATCTTGATCATCAGGGTGAATACCTTCAATACCTTCTTTATCCAAAGGAGATGGCAAATATTTACATACTGCATCCAACATGAACTGAACACCTTTGTTTTTGAAAGATGAACCAGCAATCATCGGGATGATAGCCATGTCAATTGTAGCAGCTCTTAATGCAGCATTGATTTCGTCCTCAGTGATCGAGTTCTCATCTTCCATATATTTGTCAAGTAGATTTTCATCATACTCAGCAACTGCTTCAATTAAGATTGATCTGTATTCTTTTACTTCATCAACCATATCAGCCGGAATATCAACAATATCAAAAGTCGCCCCTTGAGTTGCATCATGCCAAACGATAGCTTGATTTTTTACTAAGTCAACTACTCCTTTAAAATCGTTTTCTTCACCAATTGGCAAAGTAATTGCAACAGCGTTAGATTTTAACATATCCCTAACTTGTTGACAAACGTTTAAGAAGTTAGAACCTTGACGGTCCATTTTATTTACGAATCCCATACGAGGAACTCTATATTGATCAGCAAGTCTCCAGTTAGTTTCTGATTGAGGCTCAACACCATCTACTGCAGAAAATAAGAAAACTAAACCATCCAATACACGTAACGAACGGTTTACCTCTACAGTAAAGTCAACGTGTCCCGGAGTATCAATAATATTAAAGTGGTATGGTTTTGAATCGGCAACTAACTTACCTTGCTCAGTTGGAAAACTCCACTCACAAGTTGTAGCAGCAGAAGTAATTGTAATACCTCTTTCTTGCTCTTGCGCCATCCAGTCCATTGTTGCAGCACCATCATGTACTTCACCAATTTTGTGTGATTTTCCAGTGTAAAATAAAATACGCTCTGTAGTAGTAGTTTTTCCTGCATCAATGTGAGCAGCAATACCGATATTTCTTGTGAATTTTAAATCTCTAGCCATTTCTTTATGAATTAAAATCTAAAGTGAGAGAATGCTTTATTAGCATCTGCCATTTTGTGAGTATCCATTCTTTTCTTAACAGCTGCACCTTCTTCTTTAGCTGCTGCTAAAATTTCAGAAGCAAGTTTACCTGCCATAGATTTCTCATTTCTTTTTCTTGCATAAAGGATTAACCATTTCATCGCCATAGAAATTTTTCTATCCGGACGAATTTGCATTGGGATTTGGAAAGTAGCTCCACCCACTCTACGCGAACGCACTTCTACGTGAGGCATAACATTAGTCAATGCATCTTTCCAAAGTTCTAAAGCTGATTTCTCAGCATCTTGCTTTTTAGATTCTACGATATCCAATGCATCATAAAATACTGCAAAAGCAGTCGATTTCTTACCATCCCACATTAAGTTGTTCACAAAACGTGTTACTAATTGATCGTTAAATTTCGGATCTGGTAAAAGTGGTCTTTTCTTTGCCGCTCTTTTTCTCATGTCTTTTTCTTAAAAGTTTAAAAAATTACTTTTTAGCGTCTTTAGGTCTCTTAGCACCATATTTAGATCTTCTTTGAGTTCTACCGTTAACTCCGGCAGTATCCAAAGCACCACGTACGATGTGGTATCTAACACCTGGTAAATCTTTTACCCTTCCGCCTCTAACTAATACTATCGAGTGCTCTTGCAGATTGTGTCCTTCTCCCGGGATGTAAGCATTCACTTCATTTCCATTAGTCAAACGTACACGCGCAACTTTACGCATTGCAGAGTTTGGTTTTTTTGGAGTAGTAGTGTAAACACGCGTACAAACACCTCTTCTTTGAGGACAAGAATCCAAAGCAGCCGATTTAGACTTCTTAGTCATTTGGGCTCTCCCTGTTCTTACTAATTGTTGAATTGTTGGCATAATTAAATACTAAAAATTACTTGTTTATAAAATCCCGCATTTTACGGGGTTGCAAATGTATATATTATTTTTGTAAAAACAAACTGTAATTTATTAATTTTCAGCACAGTTCTTTTTCAAGTACTGTTTCTGGTTTTTTTACGTTATTTTTATCCAAAAATATCTTCATTGCAGCACAGAATTCTATTTTTATTCCTCCTTTTCAGCCTCCAAAATGGTTTTGGACAACAATTTTATTTCAAAATAATTTCAGAAAACCAAAAGGAAAACAAAATCATTGACAGCGTCGGTTATACAAAAAAACACACCGCTGTTAAATCCATATTAGAGGAAGAAAAAAAATTCAAACAAAAAATTAATACCATTGGTTTTTTTGAAGCCACTTATGAAAATCTCAAAAAAACCAATGATTCAACTTTTCAGCTTTCAGTAAAACTGGGCAATCAAATTCAATTCACCAATATCTACATCAGCAATCGGATCAAAAGAGAAAATCCTTCAATATTTCCTTCTGAAAAAGATACTGTCATAGTTAAAACATCGGAAGTAGAAAACTACCTCAACCAACTTTTGGCCCGTTTTGAAAAAAGCGGTTATCCGTTGGCAAAACTAAGACTAAAAAACTTACAACAGAAAGGACAAAATCTATTTGCTGAACTTGAAATTACTAATGAAAAGAAACGCAAATTGGATCAAATCATCATTAACGGCTACGAAAAATTCCCCAAAAGCCATTCCAAAAATTTAATCCGCTTGTATCGTAATAAAATTTTCAATCAGGAGAATTTAAAGCAACTTCACACGGATATTTCAAAATTCCGATTTGTTAAACAGACACGTTTCCCTGAAATTTTATTCACCAAAGATTCAACTAAAGTTTATGTCTATTTAGAAAAAAATAAAGCCAATTCCTTTGACGGCTTCATCGGTTTCACCAATAACGAACAGAAAAAAATTGTCTTTAACGGCTATCTGGATCTACAATTACAAAACCTTATAAACGGAGGAGAAAAAATAAACATCTTCTGGAAAAGCGACGGAAATAATCAGAGAACATTCAACGCATCAACCGAATTACCCTATATTTTCCAATCCCCACTTGGAATAAAAGCCCAACTCAATATTTTTAAACAGGATTCCACTTTTCAAAACACACAAACTAATTTAGATCTAGGTTACTATTTCAATTATAACACCCGGGCTTATTTAGGTTATCAGGAAACCGAATCCAGCGACATTCAAAATACAAACAGTTCCACTCTGAGCGATTTCAGCAATCAGTTTTTTACGGCACAATTCGAATACTTCAACTATGATCCGGATTCGTTTTTATTTCCGGATAAATCATCAGTAAAAATCAAAATCGGTACCGGAAAAAGAGATGCTGTTGAATATAATAACAAACAGGTTTTAGCCAGGTTTGATGTCTTTCATAATTTTTACTTAAATCCTAAAAACATTTTTTTTGTAAAATCACAGAATACATACCTCAAAAGCGATCATTATCTCACCAATGAATTATTCAGACTTGGCGGAATCAATTCAATCAGAGGCTTCAACGAAAACAGTTTACAAGGCAATTTCTTTTCATCAATCCTGACCGAATACCGCTACTTACCCACCCCGAATTTATACCTTCATTCCATAATCGATTACGGATACATCCAAGACAAATCAACAAATCAAAACAAAAGTCTCCTTGGACTTGGATTCGGATTTGGATTACTCAGCAAAAACGGCTTATTCAATCTGGTTTACGCCAATGGAAGCTACAAAAACCAACCGGTAAAACTTTCCAACTCTATCGTTCAGATAAGTTTCAAAGCCAATTTCTAACCCAACACTATTTCCATCCTTATATTGATAGACTAAAAACTGCAGTTTGTAGCCAAAGTACTACCTTTCATATAACTCTACAGTAATATTGTTTGAAATTAATTTCCAGAATTAACCCTTCTAAATAATTATAAATTCAAACAAGTCATGAAATCGAAATTCAAATGGATGATTGCGCTCTTTGTCGCGCTCTTTGTGCAAATGGCATTTGCACAGGAAAAGACAATTTCAGGTGTTGTATCTGACAACGCCGGCCCTTTACCCGGAGTAAATGTTGTCGTAAAAGGAACTACAAAAGGAGTTCAGACAAATTTTGACGGAAGTTATACAATCAAAGCACAGGAAAGTGAAGTTTTAGTTTTCTCATTTATGGGTATGGTTGACATATCCAGAACAATTGGAGCTTCAAACACCATCAATGTTGTTATGCGTGAAGACGCCAAAGTCTTAAACGAAGTTGTTGTTACTGCTTTGGGTGTTGGCCGTGAAAAAAAATCATTAGGCTATGGTACACAAAAAATAGACGGTAGCGAAGTTTCTAAAGGCCCTACAAGTAATTTCATCAATGGTTTATCTGGTAAAGTTGCCGGACTTCAGATCAAAAACAACAATAACATGGGCGGATCTACCAATGTTGTGATTAGGGGCTTTAAGTCAATCAGCTCGAATAACCAGGCTTTATTCGTTATTGACGGTGTTCCGGTAGACAACTCAAACACCAACACAAATTTACAGCAAACTGGTACAATTGGATATGATTACGGTAATGCAGCTGCAGATATCAATCCGAATGATATTGAAAGCATCAACGTATTAAAAGGTGCTGCCGCAACTGCTTTGTACGGATCAAGAGCCGCTAACGGAGCAATCATGATTACCACTAAAAAAGGAAAAAACAGCCAAAAGGGAATTGGTATTACTTTAGATTCAGGCGTTAGCATCGGTAAAGTTGACAAATCAACGTTTGCCAGCTATCAAACCAAATACGGACAAGGGTATGCTCCTTCATTCAGAACTGCCTTTGACGTTGATGGAGACGGAGTCAATGATTTAGTTGTAAGAACTAATCATGATGCTTCATATGGACCTGCTTACGATTCAAATTTAATGGTATACGGATGGGATTCATTCATTCCTGAATCACCATACTACAAAACTGCACGCCCTTGGGAAATTGCAAAAAACGGTGCTATTACTTTTTTCAAATCTCCGGTAGCTACAACAAACACATTGTCGCTTAACGGTGCAAATGAAAAAGGAAGCTTTGCTCTGTCATACACAAATATGATTTCAACTGGTCTTTTACCAAACAGCAAACAGGATAAAAACTCATTTATCGGAAATGCAAGCTTGAAATTAAACGACAAGATCACTGCAAATTTCATGGGTAATTATATCTACACCAAAACATTGGGAAGAAACGGAACCGGTTACTTAGGAAACATTGTTTCAAATTTCAGACAATGGTGGGCTACAAATGCAGACATTAAGGAATTAGAAGACATTTATACAAAACATAAACAAAATTATACATGGAACGCTAACAACCCTAATAACACATCACCAGCTTATTGGAACAACCCATACTTTGACCGTTTTGAAAATTATCAGAATGACAGCAGAAACCGTTTCATTGGAAACACTTCATTAAGTTACAAATTCAATGATTGGTTAGATGCCATGGGAAGAATATCGGTAGATACATATGGGCAAATCCAGGAAGAAAGAAGAGCGTATGGTTCATATGCCGGCGATCCGTTTGGTATTTCACAAACAAATGACCCTGCAGGTTACCAAAGATTCAACAGAAATTACACTGAGTTCAACTATGACTTAATGTTAAATTTCAACAAAAACCTGACTCCTGACCTTAACCTTAAAGGTATTGCCGGTATAAGCTTAAGAAGACAACACATTAGTTCAATTTTAGCTTCTACATCAGGCGGGCTTATTGTTCCGGGAATCTATTCACTTTCAAATTCATTGAACCCGGTTGAAAAACCAGTTGAATTTGAAGCAAAACAAGGTGTAAATGGCTACTATGTAAGTGCCTCTTTAGGATACAAAGACACTTATTATGTTGATGCAACTATGAGGAGAGATGTTGCTTCTACCCTTCCGGTAAACAACAATGAATATTATTATCCATCAGTTTCATCAAGTATTTTATTTTCAAATCTTGTTAAACAAGACTGGTTGGATTTAGGTAAATTGAGACTTGGTTATGCAGAAGTAGGTAACGATGCCCGCTTTGCAATCCTAAAAGACACCTATGTAAGTGTAACACCGTTCACTTCTCCTTTATTTTCGGTACCAAACGTCAAAAACAACCCGAATTTAAAGCCTGAAAGAACAAAAAGCTGGGAAGCCGGTTTAGAAATGCAATTCTTTAAAAAGAGATTCGGATTTGATTTATCAGCATATAAAACCAACACAATCAACCAAATCGTTAACATCCCTGTATCAGAATCAACAGGTGTAACGCAAGTTTTCAAAAACGTTGGTAAAATTGAAAACAAAGGATTGGAAGCTATTGTTAACATCACACCGGTTGTTAATGACAATTTCAAATGGGATGTAGCTGTAAACTGGTCAATGAACCGTAACAAAGTATTGGAATTAGACGAAGGAATTGAAAACTATCAATTAGGACAGTTTCAAGGTGGTATTTCAATTAATGCGTCAATTGGAAAACCTTACGGTACAATCCAGGGAACTGATTATGTGTATTTAAACGGACAAAGAGTTGTTGATGCAACAACAGGAAAATATTTGATTTCACCTACAAACGATAACGTAATCGGTAATTTCACTCCGGATTGGAATGGTGGTATCAACAATAAATTTTCTTACGGGAACTTATCATTCAGTTTCTTAGTTGACATGCAAAAAGGCGGTGATGTATTCTCTTTGGACAGATGGTACGGAGAAGGAACTGGATTGTACGGAAATACTGTTTTCACAAACGACTTAGGAAATCCGGTTCGTAATTCTTTAGCTGACGGTGGAGGTGTAATTCTTCCGGGAGTTTTCGCAGATGGTACACCGAATGATATCAGAATTGACACCAGCACAGGAACAGACGGCTATTTCGGATATTTAGGTTCAGCAAATTCCGATTATGTTTATGATGCATCTTACATCAAATTAAGAGAGGTAACTTTAGGATATTCTTTACCTAAAAAATTCTTAGGTGATAAAATTCAGGATGTGTACTTTGGAGTAACAGGTTCTAACTTATGGATTATACACAAAAACCTTCCTGACGCAGATCCGGAATCAGGTTTAAGCTCAGGAAACCTACAAGGATTCCAGTCAGGTGTATTACCAACGACCCGCAATATTGCTTTCAATTTAAAAGTTAAATTCTAAAAATTACAGAAATGAAAAAGATATATTTATTCATGGGTCTGGCACTGGCATTTGCTTCTTGTAACGACGATGCCCTTACCAACTTAAATAATGACCCAAAAAACCTGACTACAGTTCCGGCCGGTACTTTATTAGGGAACGCAGAGAAAAACCTTTTTGACCAAATGACCAGTACAAATGTAAATGCAAATGTTTTCAGGTTATTTGCCCAACACTGGACTGAAACCACATACCTTGACGAATCAAGATATGACGTTTTACAGCGTAACGTTCCTGACAACCACTGGAGAACTCTTTACAGAGATATCCTAAGAGATTTAAAGGAAGCTTATGACATTACGAACAAGGAGCAACCTTCTTCTCCAAGTGCACAAAAAGTAAAAGACAATAAACTAGCTTTGATTGAAGTGTTAAATGTGTATGCATACAGTATTTTAGTGGATACTTATGGAGACATTCCTTACTCAGAATCTC
The DNA here is from genome assembly GCF_023634845.1 of Flavobacterium amniphilum. Classification (GTDB taxonomy): domain Bacteria; phylum Bacteroidota; class Bacteroidia; order Flavobacteriales; family Flavobacteriaceae; genus Flavobacterium; species Flavobacterium amniphilum. Next base: position 222,773 of record NZ_JAMLJL010000004.1, read on the forward strand.
TTGATCCGCTTAACCATCCGTCACCTAAATATGACGATGCTAAAACAGTTTACACGAATTTATTTGCAAGATTAGAAGACGCTTTGTCAAAATTGGATGAAAATTACGACAGCTTTGGCGAATATGATTTCATTTATGATGGAGATATCGCACATTGGAAAAAATTCGGAAATTCATTAAAACTGCGCATGGCAATCACAATTGCTGATGAACCAACACTTTCGGCCGTAGCTAAAACGAAAGCAGAAGAAGCAGTAAGCAATGGTATTTTCCAATCAACAGCTGACAGTGCTGTATTACATTATCTGTCAAGTGAGCCAAATTCCAATCCGCTATATTCAGATTTAGTGACAAGTGGCAGATATGATTTCGTTGCAGCATCTCCTTTGGTTGACAAAATGAACACACTCAACGATCCAAGACGTGGATTATATTTTACAGATGTGAGCGGAGTTTATGTGGGATGTCCTTATGCTGCCGGTGGTGATTTTGAAAATTATTCTTCTGCAGGAGATCCACAGACAAACGGACCACACACACGTTTGCTTGAGCCAACACTGGAAGGCATCTTACTTGATTACACAGAAGTACAATTCCTTTTAGCCGAAGCTGTCGAAAGAGGATTTTTAGTAGGCGGAACAGCAGAATCGCATTACAATACTGCAATTACTTCATCAATTATGTATTGGGGAGCTACTAATGCACAGGCTTTAGCTTATTTGACACAACCATCTGTAGCCTACACAACTGCTGCAGGAACATGGAGACAAAAAATTGGCGAACAGGCCTGGTTGGGATACTACAACAGAGGTTTTGAAGCCTGGACAACATACAGACGATTGGATTATCCTAATTTAATAGCTCCTGCTAACGCAGTTTCAGCTGCCGAAGGAATTGTACCGAAACGATATACATATCCTGTTTTGGAACAAACACTGAACGGAGCTAATCATGATGCAGCTTCCAATGCTATTGGAGGTGACAAACTAAAAACCAAATTATTTTGGGATAAATTCTAGTCTATTTGAGTTGGTTATGTATGAAAAACCACTAAGCATTAAAGCTTGGTGGTTTTTTTATATCTTTGCGCCATGGAAAAAGAACACCAAATTTTCGGAATAAGAGCAATCATTGAAGCGATCAATGCCAAGAAAGAAATTGACAAAGTTTTTATTCAAAAAGAAGCTCAGGGAGACTTGATGCAGGAATTAATGAAAACCATGAAGAAAAACAACATCAATTTTTCTTATGTTCCTGTTGAAAAATTAAACAAACTTACCCACAATAATCATCAGGGAGCAGTAGCAACCATTGCTCCTATTTCGTTTCATTCACTTGAAAACTTAGTGGAATCACTTTTGGAAAAAGAAAAGAAACCGTTATTGTTGATTTTGGACCAGTTATCAGACGCACGTAATTTTGGTGCTATTATCCGTACAGCCGAATGCACAGGAGTTGACGGAATCATCATCCAGAAACAAGGATCAGCACCAGTAAACGGTGATACAGTAAAAACTTCAGCGGGAGCAGTGTTTAATGTTCCGATCTGCAAAGTAGACCATATCAAAGATGCTGTTTTTTATCTGCAAGGTTCAGGAATCAAAACGGTTGCTGCCACTGAAAAAACAGACAATAATATTTACGACATCAACTTTAATGAACCGGTGGCTATCATCATGGGAAGCGAAGACCGTGGTGTAAACCCTTCTGTTTTAAAAATTGTGGATGAAAAAGCTAAACTTCCAATGTTTGGAACAATCGAATCTTTAAATGTTTCGGTTGCCTGTGGAGCCTTTTTATACGAAACATTACGCCAAAGAATGTAATTCCAAAAAAATATGCACAAAAAAGACAAGCTTACTGCTTGTCTTTTTTTTCTTCTTTATAATGGTAAAAAATACGGAAATCAGAATTAAAGAAGCTATCCGCATCGTCTTCCGGCTCAGGTTCTTTAGGTTTTGGCGCAAAATTACCCTGTTCATCAAAATGCTTCATAAATTCATCCTCGGAAGGATCAAAATCGGGACGTTGCCAATCGTAAACTATCGGTTTTTCATAAACCTCTGAATCAATCATACGGGACAAAACAAATCCCGCCAAAAAGCCGCTTAAGTGCGCTTCCCAGGAGATATGCACTTCGGCAGAAGGAAACATATACCATATCATTCCTCCGTACAACAAAACAATAGCAAATGATAAGGCTATCAAGCGGTAATGTTTCGTTTGAAAACCTTCAAAAAACATAAAACTGGCTAAAACATAAACCAATCCACTGGCACCAATATGATAGCTTTCCCGGCCAATCAGCCAAGTTCCAACACCTGAAAGCAATACACCCAAAAGTAAAACTTTGAAAGAATCCTTCCTGTAGAAATAACGTAAAGCCATCAGCAAAACAAAAAGCGAAACACTGTTATTCCATAAATGGTTCAAATCTCCGTGTAAAAAAACACTGAAAACAATTCCTTTCAATCCCGAAACGGTTCTTGGCAAAACCCCATAGTGTAATAAATCACCGGGGAGTAATATTTCCAATAAAAAAACACCCCACAAAGCCAATACAAAAAATAAAGGCCAGGCAATTACAGAAGTTGAAAACTTAAAATCTGATTCTCTCATATTGAAAGCACATCAAAAATTTATCCAAAACTAATTTAATGAACTTTTGTCATAAACGATTGATTTGTTTAATTGATTTTATGATTGGATGCTCTAAATATCCTAAATTTGAACCTCTTTATTTCGAATAACCTAATCGTCAGAATGACAGTTTCAAGCATGGAAGCACCTTTAGCAGAACGTATCCGTCCAAAATCATTACAGGAATATATAAGCCAGTCACATTTGGTTGGTGAAAATGGTTCCCTTACACACCAAATTGGCCGTGGCATCATTCCTTCTTTGATTTTATGGGGACCTCCGGGAACTGGAAAAACTACTTTGGCACAAATTATGGCAAGTGAAAGTCAAAGACCTTTCTTTGAGCTAAGCGCGATAAACTCAGGCGTAAAAGACATACGGGAAGTTATCGACAAGGCTAAACAGAGTGGTGGATTGTTCACTGCCAAAAACCCAATTTTGTTTATTGACGAGATACACCGGTTCAGCAAATCCCAACAGGATTCGTTATTGGCTGCCGTCGAAAAAGGATGGGTAACATTGATTGGCGCTACTACCGAAAACCCAAGTTTTGAAGTTATTCCCGCTTTATTGTCAAGATGTCAGGTTTACATATTAAATGCATTTACCAAAGAAGATTTGGAAGCATTATTACATCGTGCTTTAGCTACCGACTCTATTTTAAAAGCAAAAAACATAGAGATGAAAGAAACCGAAGCTTTGCTGCGTCTTTCGGGTGGTGACGGAAGAAAATTGTTAAATATTTTCGAATTGGTCATTAATGCATCTGATGCTTCGACAAGCTCATCAACCATTGAAATCACCAATGAAAAAGTAATGCAATTGGTCCAGAAGAATACCGTTCTATATGACAAAACAGGCGAACAACATTATGATATCGTTTCTGCTTTTATTAAATCAATTAGAGGAAGCGACCCAAATGGCGCTGTATACTGGTTAGCCCGAATGATTGAAGGCGGCGAAGATGTTAAATTCATTGCGAGACGCATGTTGATACTGGCTTCAGAGGATATCGGGAATGCGAACCCGACGGCCCTGATTATGGCAAACAATACATTTCAGGCGGTTACAACAATAGGTTATCCGGAAAGCAGAATCATTTTAAGTCAATGTGCCGTCTATCTGGCTACATCTGCAAAAAGCAATGCAAGCTATATGGCTATCGGAAAAGCTCAGCAAATCGTAAAACAAACCGGTGATTTACCTGTTCCGTTGCATCTACGGAATGCTCCGACAAAACTGATGAAAGAACTCGGTTATGGCGATGAATACAAATATTCTCACGATTTCCCGAATAATTTTGCTGAACAGGAGTTTCTGCCAACAGAGATTTCAGATATGAAATTCTTTGAACCGGGTGACAATTCAAGGGAAAGAGAGTTACGCCTGTTTTTGAAAAACAGATGGAAAAACAAATACGGTTATTGATCTGAAAGAATTACAACTTAATCTCTAAAGGCTCAGAAGTTGTTTTATCACCGTCTATATATTCAAAAACCCAAACGTTTTCTTTAGAAAACACGATACCATTTCTACCATTATAAGAAGAAAGGTAAATATTCGGTTTAGACGTTTTATAAAGAATCAGTTCTTTCTGGTTCATTTGGTTAACTACTCTGATAAACGATTCGTTTTTTTCAGTTTTCACAACTTGAAGTGTAACATTTTCAACATCCCTAACTTTAAGCTTCTCTTGGGCTTCTTCATCAAAATAGGTTTTCCCTGAATATTTATACTTTGCTTTATCAAAAGACTTCAATGCCAAAAGCAACGCTTCGTTATACGATTTTGTACGGTCTTTTGAACGACTTTCAGCTAAATCAGTAGCAAATAAGACTTTATTTTTACAGTCTTTGAATTCAACCTGGATTTTTGTAAAAAACATAGAACTTTCTTCCACAACATTCACAAAAAGCTTATTGCAATTATAATCCATAAAACCTTCCGGTATTTGGTCACTCGACAAATAAGCCTCAAATCCTTTTTGCTTCAGGAATGATTTTATAGTTGTATTGATCCGATACTCATTATCTACTTTTTGAAATTCGTATTTTGCCGGAATAACTGCCATATTATAATCATTCAAGGAAGATTGTGAAAAACCGGTAAGCGATGATAATATTAAAAGTGTAAAAAATATCTTTTTCATAATTAAAATAGATTTTTGAGTTCTACTAAGGTAGTAATTTGATTAATATCTTTTGACACTTCGATATTTTCCGAATTAAAAAATATGGATTTCATCCCAAAATTTATGGCTCCGGCCACATCAGCATCCAAACAGTCACCTATCATAACACTTTCAGTTTTTGCGGCCTGTGCTTTACCCAAGGCATGCTCATAAATACCGGCATGCGGTTTTTTTACTCCGGCCATTTCAGAATTGGTTACAGTATCAAAAAAATGATGGATTCCTGAATTATTGAGTTTTTTAAACTGAACCTCAGCAAAACCGTTTGTTATAATATGCAGTTTATACTTTTTATGCAGATATTCCAACGTTTCAATACAGCCTTCAAACAAATGATTGCTATTGGGTAAATGTAAAATATATTCATCGGAAATCTTATCAATGAGTTCATCAGAAACAGACACGTTGATAGCATCAAACGAATCTTTCAACCTTTTGTACCGCAGTTCGTTATGGGTTATCAGATTGTTCTGGTACAATTTCCAGCACGCCTGATTAATTGGCATATAAACCTGAATAAAACCGTTCATATTGAGATCCGGCAATAGTTCGGCAAAAACAACTTCAAATGCTTTCTCTGAATTTTTATCAAAATCCCAAAGTGTATGATCTAAATCAAAAAAAATATGGTTGATACCTGAATACATAATTTTATCGATGGTTTGCGTGAGCGGGTGAAGCAAGCTACCGCGTAGCGCGTAACACGCGACCCGAAGGGGCACGCCCTAATTCCCTTTTACAATAACTGCTTCTTCAATATTATACATCCAGTTGTCCGGATCATTTTCGTTGACTTTCATGATTCCTTCCAGTGTTACATATTGATCGGTACGCAATTTCAATTTACCGGCTTTGAATTTAATTCCCATAATGGTTTCCGGTCCTGCTTTTCCGCAGAAGAAACAAGAAGCAAATACATTTTTGCTCAAGGCATAGTTCACATTGTCTATTGGAACTATAAACCCGGACATGTAGATTCGTTTATTATGGTATTTTTTGACCTCAGGACTGATTAACGGAAAATCAATTGATCCATAATCTTTATGTGGTTTTTTAATGAATTTAATTTGGCCGAGCTTTTTCCACGTCAGTGTGTCTGTCAATATTATTTTTTGCTTTTCTGATTTGATCAATTCTGATTTCTGAAACCCGAAAAGGGCAAAAACCAATAATACCACAACAATTTTTATTTTATCCATTTGCTAAAGTCTTTGATATGTTCATACGGTATGCTTTGATTGCGGGAATTAATGCCGCAATGACACCAACAAACAATGTAATTAAAAAAAGATAACTTTCCTTTTCCCAGATTATTTCATTCGGATTGAATTCCATTTTAAAATCATCTGATGCTGCATTGGAAAGGTATCGTAATGCTATTCTACCAATAATTGTTCCAAAAAAGTAACCTACGGCGCACAAAAATAAACTTTCTATTACAACCAACGATAGAATTTGCAAACGTGATGCGCCGTGAAGCCTCAATAATGCAAATTCATACTGTCTTTCTTTCAATCGGTTATAAAGTGCAATAAATATGCTGATACCCGAAATAAACATAATGCCATACGCAAGGTATTCCAGTGTTTTCAACCCAATACCGAACAATGTGAACAAACGGTTAATCTCTATTGCCGGAGATGCCACTTGCATTTTGGTGTTTTGCGCAATGATTCTCGGCCAGGTTACAATTCCCATTTTACTTCTGAATTTCAACAAAACTGAAGTTATTTCCTTAGGCTCATTATGTTCCTCCTCACCTTCATGTGCTTCGTGATTACTGCCATGCATGGCCCAAACACTTTCGATAGTACACAAAACAAGATTATCAATCACTTTCCCGGTGCGCGAAGCGATTCCTGTCACCACATATTGAAACTCTTCATGTGGCTCACCTTCTTTGGCATCGCCATGCGTTCCATTAAACTTATCTCCTACTTTTAGGTTAAGTTTTTGCGCTATAGCATTTCCGACAACCACTTCAAATTCCTTCCGGAACATTTTCCCTTTTTCAATTTTCGCATTGAACTTTTCCAAATACTCCGGAGTTGTCCCAACAATTTTGTAACCTAAGTAATTATCACCGAAGGCCAATGGGATAGCTGACTGAATAAAAGGATGCTTCATCCATACCCTCGCCGAATCGTAATTGATATTTCCTGTTGGTGCGTCAACCTGATACACCGATGACAACACTAACTGCAACGGACTACCTTGCGCCCCTAACACCAAATCAATATTATCTGCATTTTTGGAAAATTGCTCTTCAAACTGTTTCTGTAGTAAAATCAACAGTGTGATGATTGCCACACTTGACGACAAGAGCAATACACTTAACAAAGTATTCAAAGGTTTGAACCAAATATTTCTCCAGGCTAACTTAGCGATCATGACAAATTTATTTGGTTACTGAATCGTTGCTTCAATCTTGAATCGTGAGTTACAATAATCAAAGCGGTATTGTATTCCTTTGCCAGATTTTCAAGCAAATCGGCTACTTTGAGCGTATTAGCATCATCCAGACTGGATGTTGGCTCATCAGCCAGCAACACTTTGGGATTATTGATTAAAGCACGTGCAATCGAAACCCTTTGTTGCTGTCCGACACTAAGTTGAGACGGAAGCTTATGCCAGTGTTTTTCGAGATGTAGATGCTCTAAAAGTGCTTTTGCTTTTGACTTCTCTTTTTTCCCGGTAGCCAGCCAAGCCGCCAGCATAATATTTTCCAAGACAGAAATAGATTCCACAAAATGGCTTTGCTGTAAAACGATTCCGATGTTTTTCCCACGGAAAGCATCTAATTGTTTTTCTGAAAACGGATTGATATTGACATTATCAAAAATAATTTCTCCGGAAGCCGGTCGCAACAAACCTCCCAACAAATGCAATAATGTCGTTTTACCAACTCCGGAATTCCCGGTTATCAAAACTGATTCGGATGCATTGCAGGTAATATCCGGAAACTCAAAACGAGTTTCATTTTTATATGAAAAAGAAAGATTTTTAGTTGCAATCATTTTTTTAGAGAATGCCTTCATCGGCGAAGCTAAAATAACTCTTTTCGGTGACAATAATGTGATCCAATACTAAAATATCGAGATGTTTTCCGGCTTCAGTCAATTTTTTGGTGATTTGTTTATCAGCATCACTAGCCTGTAATTTTCCCGAAGGATGATTATGGATTAAGATCACGGAAGTTGCATAATATTCCAGAGCCGTTTGAAAAACCAAACGCGTATCAACAAGAGTTCCTGTAATTCCACCTTTACTGATTTGCGATTTATGAATAACTTTATTGGAATTATTAAGATACAATACCCAAAATTCCTCATGCGGAAGTTCTCCAATAATGGGCTGCATGATTTCGAAAACCTTTTTACTGGAAGTAATTTTATCAGGTTCGGGAGTCTCTTCTTCCCTCCTCCGTCTGCCCAATTCCAAAGCTGCTGCAATAGTTATGGCTTTGGCTTCACCGATACCTTTAAACTGCATCAGTTGGTTAGCGGTTAATTTACCAAGGTGATTTAGATTGTTATTAGCAGAAGCTAAGATGCGTTGGCATAACTGAACTGCACTTTCATTCCGGGAACCGGATCCTATTAAAATAGCAAGTAATTCGGAGTCGGATAAGGCAGATTTTCCTTTGAGAAGGAATTTTTCGCGTGGGCGGTCGTCTTCGGCCCACTGATTGATTGGTGTGTACATAATTTATTGGCTTATAGATATACTGACAAATAAAATAAATTTTAGAATACGCACAAAAGAAAAGAGCGACTTTTACATCGCTCTTCAAATTATTTAATCATTTCTTTTACTTCATCAAAATTGAGTCCGCCATAATTTCCGGAGCTCATCAAAAGCAAAGCAGAATTATCAAAGTCATTACTAAAAAGAAATTGTTTGAATTCGGCAGGATTGGTATAAATCACCAGATTATCACGTTTAAATGCATTGGCAATCTGTTCGTAAGTCACTTCTTCCAATTGTTTGATTTTAACTGCATCCGGAGAATAGAATACCACTGCCACATCGGCATGATCCAAAGCACCTTCGTATTCCTTTAAAAACTCAGCATTCAAACTACTATAGGTATGTAATTCAAGACAAGCTACTAAAGTTCGGTCTGGATATTGTTCTTTAACTGCTTTAGTAGTGGCCGCCACTTTACTTGGTGAATGGGCAAAATCTTTATAAGCTACTTTATTGGCACTTTCAGCTATCTTTTCCAAACGCTTTGACGCACCTTTAAAACTTGCGATCGCTTCATAAAAATCAGCTTCATCAACACCCATATTCTGACAGATCCATTTGGCACCGGCAAGATTATTTAAATTGTGTGCACCAAATACTTCGATAGGCATTGGACCTTCAGGAGTTTCCAACAATGTTACACCGTTTTGCACGGTATATTCAGGCGTATGATAACCAATTTTACGGATTGGGTTTTCTGCTTTTTCGGCTACACGTTTAACTTCCGAATCGTTTTCATTGTACACCAAAATTCCGCCATTTGTAATCTTTTGGATAAAAATTTCGAATTGCTCCACGTAATTTTCATATGTTGGAAACACATTGATATGATCCCAGGCAATTCCGGAAATCAAGGCAATATTAGGTTGGTACAAATGAAACTTCGGTCTTCTGTCCATTGGTGAAGACAAATACTCATCTCCTTCCAAAACGATAAAATCATTGCTTTCTGTTAAATGCACCATGGTATCAAAACCTTCCAATTGCGCGCCTACCATATAATCCACTTCTATATTGTGGTAATGCATCACATGCAAAATCATCGAGGTTATCGTTGTTTTTCCGTGAGAACCGCCAATAACCACACGGGTTTTATTTTTTGACTGTTCGTAAAGAAATTCCGGATACGAATAGATTTTCAATCCTAATTCCTGTGCTTTCAACAATTCGGGATTATCTGCTTTGGCATGCATCCCTAAAATAATTGCTTCGATATCGGCAGTGATTTTTTCTGGAAACCATCCCATTTCTTCAGGTAACAAACCTTTCTTTTCCAATCTTGATTTTGAAGGTTCGAAGATAGCATCATCACTACCGGTTACGTGATATCCTTTACTGTGTAAGGCCAAAGCCAAGTTATGCATTGCAGCTCCGCCAATGGCTATGAAGTGAGTTCTCATGGAGTTTATCTATGTATTCGTAATTCAGTTATTAATTTACAAGCAAATTTAGCTTGCTCAAAGATAGCGGTTAAAGTGATTTTATGAAATTTTTAGTTGTAAATCTATTCGCTGCATCTATTTTCAATTTAGTTTTGTAAAAACATAACAGCCCACAACCTTTTGAGGAAAATTATCCTCCATAAATAAAAACAAAACATATGCGGTTACTTCTATTTTTATCTGCCTTTTTATTTTCTTTCAATGCATTTGCACAGGATTATGCATCCGATTGGAATATTGTAATCCAAAATGAACTTGATGGCAAAACCGAAACGGCTAACAAAAAAGTGTTGGAAATTTACAATCAGGCTAAAAAAGATAAAAATGAACCACAAATCATCAAATGCTTTTTTTACATATCCAAGTTCAGACAGGTTTTTGAAGAAAAAGCGCAAGAAAGTATTTTAACAGCGTTAAGAAAAGAAATCAATGAAGTTTCTCCTGCTTCAAAAGGAATACTTTACTTCATTTATGGAACAATCTTAAAAGATTATTATCAGTATAATGAATATAAAATCAACCAATTAACCCGAACATCTGAAAAAAATCAAAATTTTACAACTTGGACTTCGGCAGATTTCACAGCTGAAATAGATCTGGCTTTTTCTAAAACGCTGGAAAACGCAATAACACTTAGAAACAAATCAATCAGTCAATACAAAGACATCCTTGAAATTCCTTCATTTACTGACGCAAAAAACTATTCATTATATGAGTTTCTAAGCAAAAACATCCTGCAGTATTATATATCCAAAAACAATGAATGGAAGAAAAGAGAAGAACTTCCTAATGATAAAAAAATCATTTCAGGTTTTTATTCGGATTCAGAAAAGTTTTCCGTTCTTCCTCTCAATGAATTCTCTAAAGATTTACAAAACGCCCTCAAAATACTTCAAGAAGACGAAAAGTACTATGCTACTAATGATAAGTCATTGCTTGATTTTGCCATATACAACCGATATAATACAATAAAGAAGATTTTTAACAACTACTCAATACATTATGCTGCAATAAGCAATTTAACAAAAAGCACCAACAACCACAATCTACAACAACAACTAAAATTAGATCAGGTAGATAACATTTTAGAGGAATCTCAAGAGAATAACCCTCAAAAAAATATTCAGGCAATGGCTATTCTGGATTCGGTTATTAATTCTAAAGCAATAGAATATATCATCACCGATGCTCAAATGAAAAAGCAAAGAATCTTAAACAAAGAGCTGCTAATCCGCCTGAAAGAAGTACTATATCCCAACGAAAAAAGCCGTGCTTTTATAGAATTCAAAAACATCAAAAGCATTAAATTTTCTTATTTCAAAATTGACTCAAAACAGAAGATCCAAATAAATAAATTATTCAAAAAGGAAACAAACAAACAAAAAAAGGATTCTTTATTTACTGTAATTCAAAGTAAAACTCCTTTTCGACAAGTAACTCATTTACTTCCTGATAAAAATGATTACGCTAAACATTCTACTGAAATTCTGTTGGAAAAACTCCCTGTTGGCCATTATTTCATTATTACCGAAGATACCGAAAAAGATGAAGACATCGTTTTGAATAAAAACTATGCGATTATCAGTGTTACCAATATTGATTTTGTCAAAGACGAGAATGAAAAGCAGGAAGATTATTTTCTTGTTGAAAGAGAAAGTGGTAAACCATTGAACGATGTAATCATTAAAACACTGTACGGAACTACAAAAACAAACACTTCCGGCAAAGCAGTACTGGATAAAGAAAAAAAGGCAAAGAAGCGTATCCCTTCAACTATTTATTTTATCCGAAAAAATGACACGCTTTGCCACGAATACCAACCTGGCATTGCAACTAAAGTAAACAAGAAAGCTGAAGGTTACCACAATGCGCAAATAAAATTATACTTTGATCGGGCTATTTACCGTCCCGGACAAAAGGTTTACTTTAAGGCTATTGTTTTTCAGGATAAAAATCACATTAAAAGTATAGTACCTTTCCTAACCTTGAATTTTGAAGTTAGCGACCGATCAAAAACATTCAAAGAATTTGAAGTGCAAACCAATGAGTTTGGTTCAGCATCCGGAGAATTTATCATTCCAAAAAATGCGGAGACTGGGACTTTTGAAATTACTGTTGATGAACCCGAAGATAATACTAAAGATAATTCTTATTACAACAAAAAAGAAGACAAACATGCCTTTTGGAATTATTGCAATTGGGATAATCGAAGTTTCCGCTTTTTAGTTGAAGAATACAAAAGACCTACATTTGAAGTAGTTTTCGAACAACTAAAAGAAAATGCAACCATTGGTGATTCCATTAAAATAACCGGAACGGCTAAATCCTTAGCAGGAAGTCCTATTACAGAAGCTACTGTAAAATACAGTATTAGTAAAAATATCAGCAGTAAAGTGAAAGGGTACCAAAGTCAGTCAAACTATATTCAGGAGGAAATAAAAACAGATAAAAACGGGCAATTCACCATTAACTTCATTGCCAATGACAGTGACTCAAAAAATGAAACAATCGAATACATCCATTTTAATATTAATGCAGAGGTAACCGACAGCAACGGAGAAACAAGAAGTATCTCAACAAAGGTTGAAGTAAGTCAAAAAACATTACGGTTAAACATTTACATACCTCGAAACGGAGGTCCGTTTGCAAAGTTCTTCAAGGAAGACAAAAACACAATCACAATTCAATCAACAACCTATAATAACTATCCTATTGATACCGAAGGAACGTTACAGATTTTCAAAAAAAAGAAAAAAAACTATTTAAAAAACAGACAATTTGAAAGCCCGGATCTACCCGTAATTTCAAAACAGGATTTCGAGGCTTTATTCCCTCACGAACCATATACCTCAGATAAGACTGAACAGGATACATTGGTGCAAACACTGGCATTCAATACCAAAATCAACCGCAACATAGAGATTACAAATTTAGACAAAGGCGAATATTCTGTAATTGCCATAACTAAAGACAGCAAAAACAACACCATCGAAGATACTGGCTCATTTGAAATGGCATCGCTTATTGATATTAAATCCGATTCTGAAGTTTTCACATTCAAACGTCTGGAAAACACATCAAAAGAAAAAATTGAATTTGAGTTTCAATCGGTATTACCACAACTATATCTTACAGTCAGAAAATATATCGGACTCAAACTAACCGCCATTGAAACCATTGAAATCAAAAACGGTAAAGGTTACTATGTAACTTCTAAGACTACAGAAGAAAAAGACATCGATTTTCATTTTATCACACAATGGGAAAATAATACTTATTATAAAACCACCAAAATTTCAAAAGAAGAAATAGAACATAAACTCGACTTTGAAATAATTTCCTTCAGAAACAAAATCGAACCCGGCAGTAACGAAAAATGGTCATTTAAAGTAAATAACAGCCTATTGGAAACCGAAATACTGGCATCTATGTACGACACTTCTCTCGATCAATTCGAGAAAACATACTGGGAATTGCCGTATTTCTACAAAACCAATTCTCCCAATTTCTTTCACTTAAACTATAAAAAAAACAACAATCAATACATCTCCTTCAATCTGGGGTCTAAAAAAATCTATTTCAGGAAATTTAATCTTACCCCGGAAATGAACTGGTTTGGATTTGACTTTAAAAATTCAACAGGCTCAACAGACTATATCAACAAAATGAAAAGGTTAATGAAAGATGCTCCAAAAAACGGAAAATTAATTACAGGTGTAATATCTGATCACAGTGGCCCGATTCCTGGAGCAAACATAGTAGTTCAGGGCACAACCCGGGGTACTCAAAGTGATTTTGACGGAGATTACCATATCTATGCTGCAGAAGGTGAAAAACTGATTTATTCCTTCATGGGAATGAATGATATTATTGAAACAGTTGGAGAAGAAACTGTCATTAATATTCTTATGGAGGATAACCAAAACCAATTAAAAGAAGTCGTTGTTGGCGCAGTAGGGTTTAAAATAAGCCCGCCACTATTAAAAAACCCAAATATAATTGTAGTAACATCAAACGACAAAGATTTACTTTTCTTCAAAGGATACAGAAGAGCAATCTACGAAGAAGATGATGAAATAGGTATTAAAAGAAAACTATCAGCAGTAACCTCATCCTACTCCGTTGTAAGTAACTCTGAATTGCCAACTATTACATCGGTAAATAAAGACGAAAAAGCTTTAATTGTTATTGATGGGGAAATACAAGATTTAGCAGCACTAAAGCAAATCCCGCAGGATGACATTACATCCATTACTATTCTAACCGAAAAAGAAGCAACCAATTTATATGGTGAAAAAGGCAAAAACGGAGTAATTCTGATTGGCACCAAAAAGGCTTTAAAAGAGTTAGAAAATGTTAAAACACGTAAAAACTTTAACGAAACTGCTTTCTTTTACCCGCATTTAACCACTGACACAGATGGTAAAATCAGTTTTAACTTTACCACTCCGGAATCCTTAACAAAATGGAGACTACGATTATTCGGTCACAATAAAAAAGCAGAAAACGGTTATTTTGAATCCGAAATCATCTCCCAAAAAGAGGTAATGGTCATGACGAACATGCCTCGCTTTTTACGTGAAAATGACACAATCAGGCTATCTGCCAAAGTGGTCAACATGACTTCTGAAACAAAATCAGGCGTAGCTGTGTTACAATTGTATGATGCTGCCACCGGTAACCTGATCAACACGGAATGCCATAATACTGCCAACTCGAAAAACTTTAGCTGTAAACCTAAGGAAAGCACACCGTTACACTGGTCAATAACAGTACCGGAAGGTGTACAGGGAATTCAATATAAAATAGCAGCTAAATCCGGTAATTTCAGTGACGGGGAAGAAAATTTATTACCTGTCCTCAGCAATAAGATCTTAGTTACAGAAACATTGCCAATCTGGGTAAGGGAAAAAACTAAAAAAGAATTATCTTTCGAAAACTTTAAAAACAATGATTCTAAAACTTTAAAAAATCATCTGTTTACTTTTGAATACACCTCAAATCCGGCTTGGTTTGCTTTGCAGTCATTGCCCTATTTAATGGAATACGAACATGAATGTGCCGAACAGACTTTTGCACGTTACTATGCTAATTTTATCGCAACGCAGATTATTAACAGTAATCCTAAAATTTCCGAATTGTTCGAATCATGGAAAAAAGAGACTAAAAAATCACGCCTTGAAATGAATGAAGAACTGAAATCTTTGGTTTTACAGGAAACTCCTTGGTTATTGGATGCCGACGAGGAAGCAAAAAACAAGCATTTGGCGTATTTATTCGATTTAAAAAAACTAAAAGATTCTTCTGAAGAAATCACTGAAAAATTGGAAGACAAACAATCAGCTTCAGGAGGTTTCTCATGGTTTGAAGACGGTGATGATAATATTTTTATCACGCAGCACATCCTATCAGGTATTGGACATTTAAATACTATGTTTCCGGATTCACAGACTTCCTTCAAAGAAATTACAAAGAGAGGAATTTTATATATCGACAAACAATTTGCTTTGTCTTCACAGAAAACGAAAACAGACTCCAATAAGCATGCGGTCGAACTGCAATACTTATATACCCGAAGTTTCTATGTAAAATCACATCCAATTAATGAGGAAGGAAAGAAACACATTGTGAATCAATTAACCAATCTAAAAACCAACTGGCTACAATATAACTTGTATCAAAAGGCACAGCTGGCGCTAATTTTCAATCGCTTCGGAGAAAAAGACTGGGCCAAAAAAATCATCACACATTTCAAAGAAACGGCTTCTCACGATACTGAAAAAGGAATGTACTGGATTGCTAATAAAAATGGCCTCTACTGGTATGAATCTCCTATAGAAACTCAAGCGCTTATCATTGAAGCTTTTTCTGAAATTGAAAATGATAAAACTACTGTAGATGCCTTAAAAGTATGGTTGATCAAAAATAAGCAAACCAATAATTGGGCAACTACTAAAGCAACAACAGAAGCTATTTATGCCTTGCTTCTTCAGGGAACTAATTGGCTGGAAACAAAAGACAACACGGTTTTTAAAATTGGAGATGACAAAGTATTACAGCAGAAATTAACTGAAAAGAAGAAGGAAACCAACACCGGTTATACAAAACTAAACTGGAAAGCCGAAGAAATAACTAAAGACATGGAGACCGTTTCCATTGAAAATAAATCAGAAGTTCCTGGATTTGGCGGAGCTTACTGGCAATATTTTGAAAACTTGGAGAATATCAAAACCGAATCAAAGTCTGGATTGAGTATTCAAAAGGAAATTTTCCTGAAAGTTAAAGACAGTCAAGGCGAAAAATTAATGCCGATTAAAAATCAAAAAACTGTATTAGGTGATATTGTTACGTTCCGCTTAATTATAAGAACCGATAATGATCTGGAATTTGTCCAGCTGAAAGATTTGAGAGCTTCTTGCTTAGAACCTGTGGATGTGATTTCCGAATACAAATACAATGCAGGATTAAGCTATTACAAAAGCACTAAAGATGTTGCCACTCATTTCTTTTTCGACAATATCAAAAAAGGAACCTACATTATTGAATATGACGTAAGGGTAAACAACCAAGGAAGTTTCAACAATGGCATCGCAACACTTCAAAGCATGTATGCACCTGAGTTCAGTGCTCATTCTACTTCGGCAAAAATTAAAGTAACCGAATAACAAAAAAACCGGCTTAAGTAAAGTCGGTTTTTAATTTTTGTGCTTTTTCCTTATCCTTTAATTTGTTCAAATATAAGTCATATAATTTTTCAAACGTAGTTTTGGAATGACCAATTTCATGCGCCTTTTTATAATTAACTTCGGCTTTATCATACCGTTTAAAATACACATCGATATAACCTTTGGCCAGGTAACCGTCCACTTTTGACAGTTGCATCAGTTCGCTTGCATACTTTTGTGCTTTGGATTCACTACCACCAATAATCCCTGGCAATTCGATATACAAAACAACCAGAGCCCAGCGTGATTCTATATGTTTCGGATCTAATTTTGCAGCTGTCTCAAAAGCTTCCTTAACATCATCTATCATACCCAAAGCCTTGAACTTACTGCTGTTTTTAGCTTTCATACCCAAAGCACCACCGTATTTAAAATGGTAATTAGCCGATTTCGGATATTTTTCTTTCAGCTTTTTATAATAGAAAATGGCATCATCCCATTGCTTTTGATGACCGGCAATGTCACCGAGGTATTCGGTGGTTTTGACGTCATTCGGTTTTTGTTTATACTCATTTTCAAACAAAGGTTTTGCCAGGGCAAACTGTTTCTGCTGAAACAACTTCTCCGCTTTTTCAAAATTAGACTGTGACCAAAGACTGCTTACCGTCAATAATAGTATATATCTGAAATGCTTCATTAGTTCCCTGCTACATTTCTGAAATAACCACATTCCCTGATTACTTCCTGATAGTACTTTGTTTTTGAATACTCTTTCATCAGTTTTTTATAACCGTTGAAAACAATATAATCTACTTCGAAAGGCTTGTACGTAGAAGAAAGGTAAAAATCATTCCGTTCAATTTTAGTGAGCAAATAAACTGCTTTTGCTTTTTGCTCATCATTTGATGCAGCTGCAAATGCTTTTTGGTAATAATCCTGGCTTAACTTATTACTGAACAACATATCCTGATACAACTTATCAATGTCATACCCATATTGATTGATGATCTTATTTGCATAAAACAATCTTGCGTTTCCATAATGGGACATATTGTAAAATGCATTCCCCAATAAAATGGCATTATTGAATTTATCATTACCTGATGCTAAACTATTTTGCATTTCCTGTACTTTCTTCAAGAATGAAATTTTAGAGAATTTTGTTTTCTGGTAAGCGACATGGTCACAATCGTTACAATCCATGATATTTCCATTGAAAGGATTCCCATATAAAACCGTTTCTTTGTTCTTATTTGATTTTTCCAATTCGGCGATTGCCTGTTGGATTTGATTTTTATAAGCCAGTTTAATTGCTTTAAATTCATAAATATCATCCAGACTTACATTATATAAGGATTGCGCAAGTTTTTCCCAATCGGTAAAATTACTTTTCAATAAATGATTTTGCATTTTTTCGGTGCGTTCCGGATTCAGGTAGAATTCTTTTTCCCTGAAAAACAATTCGGCCAAAACCTCATTCCCTTGTTTTTTATATAAAGTAGCAATGTAATTACGCGACCAGGCTGTTAAGAAATTGGCACGGAGTTTCGAACCTTCGGCACGTAATTTTTCTGCATTGAACAACCATTTTAATTCAGGAAGCAGTTTACTTTCAGAAGCAGCATCCATTTTTTTAACAGAAGCAATTGTATTGAATAATTGGAATAACCTTAATTGCTCTTTTGCCAATATCGTATTTGGGATATTCTTTTCGGCAAGTGCCAGATAACTTTCTGCTCCTTTATGGTTTCCTTTGATAATTTCAAGATAACCTGCTACGGTATTCCACATATAAGGTGAATTCGTATTTTTTGCATTCGCGATTGTAGTGGCCAATTGGTATAATTTAGGATCCAACACCTGATTTTTCATTGTCGGTTTGTTCCCGTACTCATAACTCCAATCGATGGCATTCAGTTTATTTTCTTCAATATTGATGGCACGCGTTAGCAAATAATCCAAGTGTTTGTTTTTCGGATCCAACTCATAAATCTTACTTATTGCCTGTGTTGGATCTGCATAATAACCATACAGCGCCCAAAGAGATGCTTTCTGCGAGTTGCTTTTAGCCATAGCCAATGACTGTTGAAAATCTTTATCTTCCTGTGGATGGAAACAGTAAGTTGCCACTACTCTCAATTTCGGACATTGATCAAAAACGAGCGAGTACATAAAGTTCGACCTTGCATAGTCTTTCTTTTTATACATCACACCGGCTAAATAAGCAACTCCTCTATAGTATAAATCGTTACGCTCCTGGGTAGCCTGTGTTTTATTGAAAAAATTAACCGCTTCATTTTTGTTTGCAGAATAGAAATAAGCCTTCATGGTCAAAAACCAATAACGGCTTTTCAGGAATGGGTCTTTAGCCAGGTTATAAATATTTTCAATTTTCTTAGCTTCGGCAACAGTCATGTAATTCATGGCATCCATGCTGTCTGTGTTGTAATTCCAATTCGCCGTGTTATTCGTGTAAGGTTCCAATGACTTTGCAAGATTGATAAAAGTGAAAAACTTGCGTGTTTTATCATCTTTCAAATCGTATTTTTTTGACCATTTCTGATCTGTTTTATTAGTAGAGATCAATTTAGTGATAGTCTTAACATCCTTGGTTGAAGAGTCATTAAGGATATAATAATTCAAATCTTTATCACTGATTTTATTTCCAAGGTAACTTTTCCAATCGTTAACAATGGAAGAACCAAACCGGTTTGAATGTGCATTATCATACCATTCATCTCCATAAAACATATTAGCACTGTAAAATAACTGCTCATAGGATTTATCATCCACATAAGATTCAGGAGCAAAGTTTGAAGTCCAGTCATACATACCCCAACCGTCATCGGAACATAAGGAAAAAACAGCTGTTGTAACTACAGCAATCGAACTAAAAATCAGCGTTACAGGTTTTGAAAAAATCGTCATTAGTCAGTTTATTAAAATTGTTTTGATCTAAATCAAAGTATACTATTTCTTTTGGCTTTTTGGGCATGTACTTTTTCAGTAACCCGATCATCTCTTTTAAATCCTCCTCATGAATCGCTTCGACTTTGAGTTGGTCCCCTTCTTTAAAAAAGAATCCTTTGGTCATGGTATTATTTTTTACCACTGCCCTATCATCCTTCCATTCAAAATTAGCATTATTTTGAAATTCTTTGGCATCAATTTTAGAAATCAGGTTCACGACATGTCCGTTCCTGCTGTGGATAATCCAGGAATAAACCGGCAAAGCCACTTTAAGTTCCAAAGGATAATTTTTCAGTGAAGGCAAATAACGTTCGGCGATGGTTTTATCGTAAATCGAATTTCCTTTATCTGCATTTAATTCACCCATATTATAGAACATCAGTACACCATAATCGACAGGAGGAACTTTTGTATCCTTAAAATATTTGATTTGATGTAAACGTATGGTAGCCGAAATTGTTTTAGGTGATTTCTTTTTTAATTCTTTCAGGAAGAGCATGAATTTATCACGGCTTTGCAGCGACCAGTCACAATCAATTTGAATTTCCTGAATTGTCAAGCGGTTTTTGGTATTTATCTGATGAATTAAATGCAGCATCTTTTTCACCAAATCATACACATCTACTTTATCCGAAAGAAACACTTCATTTTTAATGAAGATTACCGGAACAATTTTACTCTTTGGTTTAATCTTATCAAAACGCACGGGAGCAACCGGAACCGGAATATCATTTACCAGTTTGACATCGAAATAACGAATATATATTTTTTCGGTTTCATTAGCATCCAAGACAGATTGCTCTTTTGGGGTAAGCTTAAAAAAAGTTTTCCAGTAATAAAAAGAAACCGAAGGAGCCTCTTTACTTTCGCAGGAAAGCAGCAATACAAAAACCGATAACAGAAGTATTTTTTTCATGGCCTAATTGTAGGTAAAGATACACAAAGCGCATAAAAAAACCGGATTCAAATTGAATCCGGTTTATATTTTCAATCAGCAGAACTGATTACTTCACCAATGTCATTTCGTCAACGATGTGTTTAGCTCCTGAGAAATTCTCGATTACCCATAACACATAACGGATATCCACATTGATTGTTCTTTGTAAGTTTTTGTCAAAGATAACGTCACCAGCCATAGCTTCGATGTTTCCGTCGAAAGCCAAACCAATTAACTCACCTTTACCGTTTAATACCGGAGAACCTGAGTTACCACCTGTGATATCGTTATCAGTTAAGAAGTTAACGTGTAACGTTCCGTCTTTATCAGCGTAACGGCCGAAGTCTTTGTTTTGGTTCATTTCCAATACACGTGCAGGCAAGTCGAATTCGGCATCACCTTTTTTGTATTTTTTCACCTGACCTGACAAAGTCGTATAGTTGTTAACTTTTGCATCATTGCGTTTGTCAGCAGGTAACGAACGAACTTTACCATACGTTAAACGTAGTGTCGAGTTAGCATCCGGATATTTGATCGAACCTATTTTAGATTCTCTCAAACCTTCAACCAATTTGCGGAAAGCAGCTCCATAATCATTTTGTGCTTTAGCGATTGCATCAGACTTAGAAGCAAAGTGCGTTAACATATCGTTAGACAACACATATAAAGGATCGCTTGCCAATAAAGCTTCACTTGGTAAATCAAGGAATGCTTTGATTCTTTCTTTAGAAGTAAGGATACTTAAATCGAATGCAGCGTTAACATATTTAGAGAAGTCACCGTTGTTTTCTTTTCCGATTTTTTCAACCATTGGAGCAATTGCATATCCAACAGATTTAGTTGAATACAATTTCAATTGTGCAGCCAATAAATCTTTTTCAGCCGGGATATGTAATTCTTTGAACATTTCATCAGCCATTTCCAAGATAGCAGGAGCCATTTGCGCACGTTTAGCAGGATCTGCTTTAGCGTATGTTTCCAATTGCTTACCGATTGTTCTTCCAACCGCACCATAAGCAGTCGTTCTGAACAATTGGTTCATGTAGTTATCATGACGTGATTTCTCATTCGTCAATTTATAGAAGTTGTTGATTGTTGCAACAACATCTCCGTATTTAGCTTTATTTTCAGGTTTGTTAGCCCAAGCGTTGAATTTAGCTTCCTGAGCTGCTTTTGTTTTAGCCGTACCGAATTTAGACAAAGCATCGATCATACCCTGACGGTTTTTCCAGTAGTTAGCCGTTGAAGCAAATTTAGAAGCATAGATTAAGTTCAAAGCATCGCTTTGGTTCATGTATTTCTTCATGTTATCCATACCAACTTTTGCACCTTCAACCCAAGCAGGGTAAGCAAACTTCACGTTTTGCTCGATACCGCCTGCAGGCATCCAACGGTTAGTACGTCCAGGATAACCTAAAATCATTGCGTAGTCATTTTCTTTAACACCACCCAAATTAACCGGTAAGTAATGTTTCGGTTTAAGAGGCACGTTGTTTTCAGAATATTCAGCCGGGTTACCGTTAGCATCGCCGTAGATACGGAACATTGAGAAATCGGCAGTGTGACGAGGCCATTCCCAGTTGTCAGTATCTCCACCGAATTTACCTAAACTTTCAGGAGGAGTACCAACTAAACGAACGTCTTTATAATCCTGATATACGAAGTAGTAGTACTCATTACCTTGGAAGAAAGGACGAACGGAAACCACATATTTTCCGCCTTCGTTATTTTCTTTTTCGATTTTAGCGATTTCAGCATTGATCGCTTTTTCACGCTCTGCTTCTGTCATTTTATCATTAACCACACCCAAGATACGCTTAGAACAATCGTCCATACGAACGAAGAAACGTACGAATAAACTTGAAGGCTTGATTTCTTCTTTTCTTGAACCTGCCCAGAAACCGTTTTTCAGGTGATTTTTATCGGCAGTAGACAATTCGGCGATAGCGTCATATCCACAGTGGTGGTTTGTTAACACTAATCCGTCTTTTGAGATCAATTCGGCAGTACATCCACCGTTGAATTGTACGATAGCATCTTTTAAACTGTGGTTGTTGATGCTGTAGATTTCTTCAGCTGTTAACTGAAGACCCATTTTTTGCATATCCCTGTGGTTCAAACGTTCGATGAACATTAAAAACCACATACCCTCATCTGCCTTAACGCTTGCAGGAACAAGCATAATCGCCGTGATTAGGGATAAAAGTAATTTTTTCATAATAAAATTTAGTTTTAGTGGCGCGAATATAGTCGATTTGCCCTTTTTTAGAAAATTTTGCTGTTCCTTTTACTCTTTTGTTAAGATAATTTTAACGTTTCAAACCTTCATCGGAAAACATTCAACCGTTTATGAAACAATACATTATATAAATTTCATTATGCACAACACTCAAGAACCATTATGGCAAGATGATTTAGTAAGAAAAGAGACTAGATCAACGAAAAATGTTTTACTTCTCAAACAAGATGAGCCGCACAAAGCCTAACAAACATTACACAAGAAATAACTAACTCTACATAAGACCTAACAAACTTTGCACGAGGTTTAACTAACTCTACACAAGACCTAACAAACATTACACAGAACTTAACAAACTCCGCATAAGACCTAACAAACATTACACGGAACTTAACAAACTCCTCATAAGACCTAACAAACTTTGCACGAAGCTTAACGTTAAACACACAAGGCCTAACGTAGATTAAACATACTTCAACGTTAAATGCACAAGCCCCAACGTATTTTACACAAAGGTCAACGTTAAACACACAAGGCTCAACGTAACACGATATTGGGAAATACAGTTTACATCTAACAAAAAAGCATCCGTTCCCGGATGCTTTTAATTTTTTACTTAGCGTTACAATACGTCATGTCACTGATGGCCAGACGCTGGCTCCCTGTAGAAGCCGGCACCGCCACATCATCAGACGGGAGGTAGTGCACTTCTTTTACCGTATCAGGCACATAGATATGTACTTCAACAGAAGAATATCCGTTAGGCAGATAGGCAATGTAGTAGCCTTTAGGGTGAAGTCCCCAGGTTCCTCTTTGAATTTCGGACGTTTCAGTATTCATTCCGGCCAGCATCGCCAGTTTTTCAATTTCCTGATAATTATAGGAAGAAGAAGAGTTAAAAAACTCCCTGATTTTATTTTCGGCCTCCATAACCAAACGGACCGGTTTTGGCAATTCGGCGGTAGCATTATCCATTACATTTTGCGGCACGAAATCAAGTCCTTTATTGGTCAGATCCAGAATTTGCTCCTTGCTCAACAATTTGATTGCCGTTTCCTGAAGTTCAGTTGGCAGGTTTTTAAATTTAGTGTGCGCAATGATCGCCCATAACAGACATTGCACTTTCGTTTGTTCGATTTTAGGATTTTCTTTCCAGTTTTTGATGATCGCGATTACGATTTCCTCCTTTGGTCCTTTAACCGGAGCATACAGATAACCATCCCCTTTGCTTGGACCGTGTGTACCGGCTTTCAGGCAAAAACTTTTCGCTTTGAAGGAATAGAATCCCGGTTTTAGAAGAAACCCTTCGGCAGTAAACGTTTCCTTACACAATTCCTTGTATTTCTTATCGTTCCCGAACGTTTCCGGTTTAGTGTTCTTTACATCACAGTCTTTGAAACTGGTAGTAATAGCCTGTTTAGTTAATAGTTTCGCTGCTTTATCCCCACCTAAATTCAGCGCTTTGTCTTTTGCCTTATCCTTAATCAGGTCAAGTAACTGCGCATTTGACATGAAGAAAGAAAAACAAAAAACCAGAGTCAGTAGTTTTTTCATTTTTAATTTGTTTTTATTTGACTGGTAAAAGTACAACAAATCGAAACGCGGAAAAAGAATTCGGTAGGATTTGTCTTAAGAAAAACTCCTGATTATCAGCATAAAAAAATCCCTCCGGAGAGGGATTCATTATGCTTCTGTATTTAACATCTGCCACAATTTGTCTTTCAGTTCTTGTAGTCCTTGTTGGGCTACTGATGAAATAAACATATACGGCATTCCTTTAAAATCTTTATCCAATTGTGCTTTCATCTCAGCTTTCAGTTCGTCGTCAAGCATATCGCATTTTGAAATCACTACCAGACGGTCTTTATCCAACATTTCCGGATTATAACGTCTGAGCTCGTCCAATAAAATCTCATATTGTTCTTTGATATCATCCGCATCGGCAGGAATCAGGAACAACAAAGTAGAGTTACGTTCGATATGACGGAGAAAGTAATGTCCGAGACCTTTACCTTCGGCCGCACCTTCGATGATACCCGGGATATCTGCAATTACAAACGACTGGAAATCCCTGTAGGCTACAATTCCAAGATTAGGTTTTAATGTTGTAAACGGATAATCGGCAATTTTAGGTTTAGCGGAAGTCAGCACCGATAATA
The DNA here is from genome assembly GCF_023634845.1 of Flavobacterium amniphilum. GTDB lineage: Bacteria > Bacteroidota > Bacteroidia > Flavobacteriales > Flavobacteriaceae > Flavobacterium > Flavobacterium amniphilum. Next base: position 247,766 of record NZ_JAMLJL010000004.1, read on the forward strand.
AAGTTGATTTACCCGCATTCGGGAATCCCACCAGACCGACATCGGCAAGGACTTTCAATTCCAGGATCACGTCGATTTCCTGACCCGGCATACCCGGTTGGGCATAACGTGGGGTTTGGTTAGTCGAGCTTCTGAAGTGCCAGTTACCCAGACCACCTTTACCACCTTTTACCAGAATTCTTTGTTCGCCGTGTTCAGTGATTTCAAACAAAATCTCATCTGTATCTTTATCCCTTACCACAGTTCCAAGCGGTACTTCGATGAATTTATCCTCACCGTCATGCCCGGTACTGCGTGAACTACCACCATCTCCTCCGTGACCTGCTTTAGCATGGCGAAGGAATTTAAGATGGAACAATGTCCATAAATTTTTATTTCCCACAAGTGTAACGTGACCTCCACGGCCTCCGTCACCCCCGTCAGGGCCACCTTTTTCAATAAATTTCTCTCTGTGTAGATGCGAAGATCCCTTTCCTCCTTTACCGGAAGAAGCATAAATCTTTACGTAGTCTACGAAATTTCCTTCTGTCATTTTTTCTTTTCCTTTATTATAAACAGAAGATTAAAAATACCTGACTGCCACTGGCAGTCCTCCTCTTAATCTCAAATCCTCTGTCATTTCCTCTCCTCCTTAACTATTTTTTTCAAGCAGTTAATTAACTGCCACTTTACATCAAATTCTTTACTTTTCTTTAAGCCAGATTAATTGGCATCTTTCAGCGAACGCACTAAAACCTTATCGATTTTGACACCGTCCATATCGATTACTTCCAGTTCCATTTTATTCCAGATCAGCTTCTCACCTACTTTTGGGATGTATGACAACTCGGTCATGATCAATCCGCTCACAGTAGTCACTTCATAATCGGTAATCAGATCATCCATATCGAAATACGTAAGGAAATCATGCAACGAATAATGTCCGTCGACCAACCAAGTACCGTCTTCACGCGCAATCAGCTGGAACTCCTCTTCATAGAATTCGGCAGCATCACCCACTAAAGCTTCAAGGATATCATTTAATGTAATGATTCCCTGCAGGATTCCGTATTCATCGGTTACGAAAGCATAATGCACTTTCGTCTTTTTGAAAATTTCAAGTGCCTTATAAGCTGAAGTATGTTCGATAAAATAAACAGGTTCCTTCACGATTGATTTTAAGTCCAAGCTTCCTTTTTCGAAACCTGAGAACAAATCTTTCAGCAATACAACACCAATAATATTATCCAAGTTATCTTCACAAACCGGGTAAACCGAATGCAGTTCATCGAGAACCTTTTCTTTGGTTTCCTTCATGTCATCTTCCAGTGACAGATACACTACCGACATACGGTGCGTCATCAGGGAATTCACTTTACGGTCACCAATATGGAATACACGCTCCACGATATCCTGTTCGATTTCCTGTACTTCACCACCTTCGGTACCTTCCTTAATGATGGCTTTGATTTCTTCCTCGGTCACTTTACCGTCGGCCGTAGGTTTAATCTTGAAAACATTCAGGATAAATTCGGTAGAAACTGTCAGCAACCAGATAAAAGGAGCCGCTACGATCGAAACCATTTTCATGGGAACAGCCACAGCTTTTGCGATGGTTTCAGGATAATTCAATCCGATACGTTTCGGCAGTAATTCTCCCAATACCAATGAAAAGAAAGTTAGGATAACCACCACGATACCAACCGACATACTTTGTGAATAGGGCTGTAAAGAAGTGAATCCGTCAAGGAAAAGTTTTACATCTTCGGTTACTTTCTCTCCGGAATAAATACCCGTAAGAATACCGATAAGTGTGATTCCTATTTGTACTGTTGAAAGGAACTTGTTTGGCGAATTTGCCAGATCCAAAGCTGTTTTTGCACTCGTGTTGCCTTTTTTGGCAGCGGTTTCTAACCGGTTCTTTCTTGCTGATATGAGTGCGATTTCTGACATGGAAAAAACTCCATTAAGTAAAATCAGCAAGAAAATTATGACTATTTCCAATTTTTGTTAATTTGATTATCGTTTGTACTAATTTACAAATTTTCAATTACATTGCTCAATCGCTCCGTAATTTCTGCAATAGTACCTATTCCGTTTACAGCGTAAAACTTATCCTGATTTTTATAATAATCCATCAAAGGTGCTGTTTTTTCATTGTATTCCTGGTAGCGGTTTCTGATTTTTTCTTCATCCTGGTCGTCTACTCTTCCTGACGTTTTTCCGCGTTCCAATAAACGTTTTACCAAAATTTCATCGTCAGCTTCCAATGCGATTGTCGCTGTGATTCCCTGACCTTTTGAAGCCAGGAACTGATCCAGCGCATCGGCCTGTGTCAATGTTCTTGGGAAACCGTCGAACAAAAACCCTGCAGAGTGCGGATTTCTGTCTACTTCATCCTGTAACATACCGATGGTAATGCTGTCCGGCACCAAGTCACCTCTGTCGATGTACACTTTAGCCTCTAAGCCCAGTGCTGTATTATTTTTCATGTTGTAACGAAAAATATCACCGGTTGACAGGTGTGTTAAGTTATATTTTTCTTTTAAAAATTCTGCTTGTGTGCCTTTTCCTGCACCTGGTTTTCCGAAAAGAACAATATTGATCATTTTGGTTTTAAAAAGTTTATAGTTAAAGTTATGTTGTTTGTTTTATACTGATAATTGATATACATCTTTCAGGTTTCTTCCCAGACCGTCATAATCCAATCCGAAACCTACAATGAATTTATTAGGGATTCTGATTCCCACATAATCCAGTTTGATATCCTTTTTGTATGCCTCCGGTTTTAAAAACAAAGTTGCAATTTTAAAATGCTTCACGTTCTGGCTTTTGAAGATGTGTTTCAATTCTTCAATTGTATTTCCCGTATCGACGATATCTTCTACCACGATTACGGTACGACCTTCCAGATTTTGGTTCAAACCGATTAACTGTTTTACTTCATTTGTTGTTTCTGTTCCTTCATAAGAAGCCATTTTCACAAACGAAACCTCACACGGACTGTTGTAATGCTTCATCAAATCAGAAAGCACCATAAATGCACCGTTCAAAACGCCAATAAAAACAGGAACATCATCCTGAAAATCGTCTTCAATTTGTTTTGCCATATTGGCCAAAGCAAAATCTATTTCCTGTGCCGAAATAAAAGGCTCGAAATACTTATCGTGTAATTTAACTTCCATAGTTGTGTTCAGAAATAAAAGGGCAAAGATAATAAAAGAGTTGAGTATGCAGAAATTAATTATTTTTGAAGCAATGAAATCAGACTTTTACATTCGAATTGAAAACTCATCTGCCTACCGGAAAGACCGTGAGCAGAACCGGAACCTCGCTTTACGGAATCCCGACTACTTAAACGAAATTATTCGGATGTCACTTGATTTAGATGATAAAAACCACCACAAAGCGTATTGGATACTGGAATTAGTTTGCGAAAAGAAATTAAAAACATTTGTTCCTTTTATAGAATCGTTTCTGGAAACCATTCCAAGGTTAAAAAATGATTCGGCGATAAGACCCGCCTCAAAGATTTGTTTGTTCCTTACCAAAAGTAATCACCGCGCCAATGGTATTTCGTTATCGCAATTACAGGAGACACAAATTATTGAATCTTGTTTAGACTGGTTGATCCGGGATGAAAAAGTAGCAGCAAAAGCGTATTCCATAAAGACTTTATTCATACTCGGCAAAAAATACGACTGGATACACGATGAACTCAAAAACATCTTGCAACAGGATTATGCCCATCATACGGCGGCTTATAAAGCAGTGGCGCGTCATACTTTAAAAAAGATAAACAAATGATTCAATTTTAACAAATCACGCTGAAAAACCGTAAATGGTTTTGATTTCTTTGAATTAATTTTACATTTCAAATACCACATGAGACAGAATTCAGCTCTTTGATCAGGCGATTTTAGTTAAATGAAAATTTATCCAAAATATCTAAAGTAATCAGCAAAGACCAAAATTCTACCCCAAAAACACTCTATATTTTTATTTGAAAGCCCTGATTTTTCAGGGCTTTTTTTTGGATTTATCTAAACTCTTCCCACAGACTTACTTCGGTGTTTTTCAAAAAATATTATCTTTGCACCACACACAACAACAACACGATGAATTATTTTTCTTCTGATTTTAAATTGGGAATCCTTGGAGGAGGCCAATTGGGCAAAATGCTCCTAACCGAAACCCGCAAATTCGACATCCAAACCTTAGTTCTTGACCCCAGCGAAGAAGCACCTGCACAACACGGATGCAATGCTTTTTACAAAGGCAGTTTAATGGACTATGACGTGGTTTACCAATTTGGAAAAATGGTCGACTTGCTGACCATTGAAATTGAAAACGTTAATCTTGACGCTTTAGACAAACTGGAAGAAGAAGGCTTACCGGTTTATCCGTCACCAAAAACATTGCGTTTAATCCAAAACAAAGGAAAACAAAAAGATTTTTATGTTGCTAACAACATACCGACATCTGCACACCAACGTTTTGTGGATTTGGCAGATTTGAAAAAAGCAATTGAAAAAGACGAGTTGGATTTTCCTTTTGTATGGAAAAGTGCGCAATTCGGTTATGACGGAAACGGTGTAAAAATTGTCCGTTCCACTATTGATCTGATTGGATTAGCCGATGTGGAATGTATCGCGGAAGACATGGTACCTTTTAAAAATGAGTTGGCCGTAATAGTTTCCCGCAGTCCGAAAGGAGAAATCAAAACCTATCCTGTGGTTGAAATGGAATTTCATCCGGAGGCCAATCAGGTAGAATACACGATTTGTCCGGCGAGGATTTCTAAAAAAGTAGCCGACAAAGTACAACAAGTAGCCTTACAGGTTTCGGAAGCATTTAATCATGTAGGGTTATTGGCGGTTGAAATGTTCCAGACTGAAGATGATGAAATTTTGGTTAACGAAGTGGCCCCAAGACCACACAATTCGGGACACTATAGTATAGAAGCCAGTTATACTTCGCAATTTGAACAACATTTAAGATCCATTTTGAATTTACCTTTAGGCAGTACCGACAGTAAAGTAGCCGGAATCATGGTTAATTTAGTGGGCGCAGAAGGATTTTCAGGGCCGGTTATATATGAAAACATCGAAAAAATCATGACCATCCCGGGCGTAACGCCACATATATATGGTAAAAGGGAAACACGTCCGTTCCGGAAAATGGGACACGTAACCATCATCAATGAAGACATGGCCGAAGCACGGAAAATTGCCGAAGAAGTTAAGAATACAATTAGAGTGATTAGTAATAGCATTGAATAATTGAAAGATTAAACGATTGAAAGATTATAACAAGTGCCTTTGAAATCTTTAAATTTTAAAATCTTTTAAATCCTTAAATTTAAACAAAAATGAAAGTAGCCATCGTAATGGGAAGCGTTTCCGACATGCCGGTCATGCAGGAAGCCATAGATATATTAAAGAGTTTTGATATTGAAACCGAAGTTGATATTGTCTCTGCACACAGAACACCAGAAAAACTGTTTGATTTCAGTCAGAATGCCCACAACAGAGGCATTTCGGTAATTATTGCCGGAGCCGGAGGAGCAGCACACTTACCGGGAATGGTCGCGAGTATGAGTCCGCTTCCTGTAATTGGAGTTCCCGTAAAGTCAAGCAATTCGATAGACGGATGGGATTCGGTACTATCAATTTTACAAATGCCTGGCGGAGTTCCGGTTGCGACTGTAGCTTTAAACGGTGCTAAAAATGCCGGTATTCTGGCTGCACAAATTATCGGTTCCAACAACAAAACGGTTTTGGATAAAATAATTGCTTATAAAGAAGGATTAAAACAAGCCGTTCTTACAGCATCAGAAAATCTTAAGAAGTAAAGGTTATAAAAGAAAAAAGCTCCAGAATGTGGTATTTAGGAGCTTTTAAGTAACACAAACATAAATATCGATATGGGTTAAATCAATATTTAAATTTTATATATTGTAATCCAGAAATTGAGTGTCTAAAACCTAGATAATTGGTTTTCAGTTCAAACTTAAATATTATTTAGATATACAACAAATAAAATCGATGAAATACACTAGCAAATGAATATTCTTACTAAATATTTTAATACCAAGCACAATACTGCACCTTTCTCGCAAATCAAACTGGACGATTACCTTCCGGCTGTAAAAGAAGGGATTGAATCAACCAAAAATGAGATCGATGCGATTGTAGACAATACGGAAGCACCGACATTTTCCAATACGATTGAAGCATTGGAATTTTCAGGAGCACAATTAGACCGTGTAACCAGCATTTTCTTCAATTTAAACTCGGCTGAAACCAGTGATGAAATGCAGAAACTGGCACAGGAAATCTCTCCGATGCTAACAGAATTGGCAAATGACATTACCCTGAATGCCGGTTTATTTGAAAGAATCAAATTGGTTTATGACCAAAGAGAATCGTTGAATTTAAATACCGAACAGGCTACTTTACTTGAAAAAAAATACAAAGGATTTTCAAGAAACGGAGCTTTATTAGCAGAAGACAAAAAAACACGTTTGCGTGAGATCGATGCTGAATTAGCCAAACTGAAATTAACCTTCGGTGAAAATGTATTGGCTGAAACCAACAACTACGAATTGCATATCACAAATGAAAGTGATTTAAAAGGCTTACCGGAAGATACAATTGAAACGGCACGCTCTTTGGCCAAAAGCAAAGAAAAAGAAGGCTGGATTTTCACTTTAGACATTCCAAGCTATTCTCCTTTTGTGACTTATGCCGATAATCGTGAACTGAGAAAAGAAATCGCCATCGCTTACGGTAAAAAAGCATTCCAAAACAATGCTTTTGACAATCAGGAAAATGTAAAGAAAATAGTTAGCCGCCGTCATGAAAGAGCGCGATTATTAGGCTATGAATCACATTCCCATTTTGTACTCGAAGAGCGCATGGCCCAAAATCCTGAAAAAGTAAAATCGTTCCTGAATGATTTATTGGACAAAGCCAAACCTGCAGCCAAAAGGGAATTTGCACAATTGACTTCATTTGCCGGAAAACTTGACAATTTAATCCAATTGGAAAAATGGGACGGTGCTTATTATTCGGAAAAACTGAAACAGGAATTATTCAATCTTGACGACGAGAAATTAAAACCGTACTTCAAATTGCAAAATGTTCAGGAAGGTGCTTTCGAAGTAGCGAAACGCTTATTCGGATTAACTTTTACGGAAGTTTTTGATATCGATAAATACCACGAAGATGTACATACATTTGAGGTGAATGATTCAAACGGAAATTTAGTTGCTGTTTTTTATTCCGACTTCTTCCCGAGAAAAGGAAAAAGAAACGGTGCATGGATGACTTCGTTCAAATCACAGTATACTAAAGAAGGACTAAACGAGAGACCACATGTTTCGATCGTTTGTAATTTCACCAAACCGACTGAAACCAAGCCTTCACTGTTAACATTTAATGAAGTTACAACCTTATTTCATGAATTCGGGCATGCCTTACACGGAATGCTGGCCAATACCGCCTACCCTAGTTTGTCAGGAACTTCTGTGTATTGGGATTTTGTGGAATTACCAAGTCAGGTAATGGAAAACTGGTGTTACGAACCCGAAGCCCTGGCCATTTTTGCAAAACATTATGAAACAGGAGAAATTATCCCTCAGGAATACGTTGATAAAATAAAAGAAAGTGCTTCCTTTTTAGAAGGAATGGCCACTATGCGCCAATTGAGTTTCGGATTGCTTGACATGGAATACCATGGAAAACCGGTTAATGTGAGCGATGTCAAATCATTTGAAAAAGATGCGATGGCAGCTACTGCATTATATCCTGACGTAGATGAAAACTGCATGAGTGTTTCCTTTTCACACATTTTCCAAGGCGGGTATTCTTCCGGATATTACAGTTACAAATGGGCTGAAGTTTTAGATGCCGATGCCTTTGCCTATTTTCAGGAAAAAGGCATTTTCAATAAAGAAGTGGCCGAAAAATTCCAGAAATATGTCCTTTCACAAGGCGGAACAGATCATCCGATGACCTTGTATAAAAAATTCAGGGGACAGGAACCAAAACCTGAAGCTTTATTAAAAAGGGCCGGGTTGATTTAAGTTAAAAACAATCATAAATAAAAACCGAAGTTCAGTGCTTCGGTTTTGTTTTAAAACAAAATTTCATTTTTTTTTGAAAGTTTAAAAACTTTGTTATACATTTGTCCTATGGAATTCAAAGAAGCAAAAAATAAATTCGTACAAACTTGGGGAGCATTAGGTTCACAATGGGGAATTAACAAAACCATGGCCCAGATTCATGCTTTGTTAATGGTATCGAACGAGCCGGTTTCAATGGAAGACATTATGGAAGAATTACAGATTTCCCGCGGAAATGCAAGTATGAATTTACGTGCTTTGATGGATTGGGGAATTGTTTACAAAGAATATAAAGCCGGGGAGCGCCGCGAATTTTTCACTGCCGAAAAGGACTTGGATGAATTAGCCGTAAAAATCTCAAAAGAAAGGAGCAAAAGGGAAATAAAACCGGCGCTAAAAGTTTTGAAAGAAGTGTCTTCACTAAAAGATGCCAATTCGGACGAGGAAAAACACTTTGTGGATCAAACCACTAAATTATATGATTTTGTGTTAAAAGCAGATAATGTGTTGGACAAAATCACAGAATACAAGGACAATTGGTTGGCACAAATTTTAGTCAAATTCATGAAATAGTTTTCATCAAAATCTTAAATCAAAACTATTCTATGATACCTTTAAAAAACAATAGTAAAAATCGAATTAGATAATTTTTTTTAAACAAAAACTTTCATTTTTTTCTGAAAGTTTAATAAATACAAACATTATGAAAAAATACAGCTCCTATTTAGGTTTACTTATCAGCATCATATATTCATTGGCAATCCGCTATGCTGCTGAATTTGGCTATATAGACATCAATTCAGCATCCTATTTAGTTATTGTACCGATTATTGTGGGCTTCATTCCGTTTTTCTACAATGCCGAATCGTTTATTAAGAATGTTTTTGAATGCATACTTTTCCCCTTATTTTCCACACTGCTATTTTTACTTATTGCGGTCATAACCCATATTGAAGAATTGCTTTGCTTCATAATTATTGGCTTACCCTATATCATCGTTTCCATAATAGTAAGCTTAATGATCCGAATCTATAAAATGAACCGAATGCCACAAAACATTAACCGTAATTACCTTCCTCCCCTACTGATATTGCCATTATTAACAGGCGTCATTGAAAAAAACACGAAAGAAACCAATATAGATTATACGACGGAGACTTCAATTATTATGAATGCCAACAACAAAGAAATATGGGCCAATCTTCATGCAGTACCAAATCTATCCGGGTATACAACAACCGGTTACTTAAATAGAATGGGAATACCAAAACCAGTCAGATCAGACTATGATTCAGTAAAAAATGTCCGATTAGGTTATTTTGACAATGGTATTGTGTTGAATGAAAAAGTAATTGAAGAAAAATATGGCCAAAAGTTGAGTTTTTCGATTGATTTCAGTCGGTCAGTACTCAAAAACAGTCCAACGATAGAAAATGTCATCAAAGAAAAATCGATACAATTCGAAAAAATAAGCTACGAACTTATACCCATAAACAACAACAGAACAGAAGTGAGACTCAGTTGCAAATATACAATCAAATCCAATTTACAATCATACGGAAGTTTTCTTGCTGACGCAATATTATCCGACTTCGAAACCAATTTATTGAATTCACTCAAAAGCAAAATTGAAAACAACACAAAACAATAGCATTATGGTACTCGCACCAACTTTCAAAATAATTGAAATCGTCAACATAGTCGCACTACTCTTCCTTTTAATTGGCGGATATGGTCTTCCAGTAACTGGTTTATTACAAGTGATAGCTGCTATATTTTTTGTAACTCTATATCCAACCAATAAATTGATTTACATATACTTCGCTTTTGTTCTTTTCTTCTTTGCATTATGGGATCGCAAATCGTTTGACTGGTTATTCAGCATACCGATTGGTTTAATTTTCTTTTTGACCTTCATCATTTATCAGAAGAAAAAACATTTAAAAAAGAACTAAACACAATCATTTTTAAGTATCATAACAATAACATCATGAGCTTTTTAACCGCACAATGGAAAAACCTGATCATGGCCAATTATGCCATTAATCCGGAACAATTGAAAAAATATATACCGGCAGGTACCGAACTTGATTTCTGGAATGGAAACTGTTATGTAAGCCTGGTTGGATTTCTGTTCAAGGACACAAAAGTATTGGGCTTCAGAATTCCGAAACACACCGATTTTGAAGAAGTCAACCTTCGATTTTATGTCAAACGCTTTGAAAATGGTGAATGGAAACGCGGTGTTGTCTTCATTCAAGAAATCGTTCCCAAAAAAGCCATCACTTTTGTAGCCAATACCTTTTACAAGGAAAATTACAGAACATTAGTCATGCAGCATCAGAACAAACTGGAAGCCGAAGTACTTAAAGTCAGTTACAGCTGGGAAAACCAAAAAAAGACAAACCACATCAGTGTGAATGCATATGATTTTTGTGGAGAAATTGAAGAAGGCAGTGAAGCTGAATTTATTATGGAACACTACTTTGGCTATACAAAATACAACGAAAAAGAAACGTATGAATACGAAGTCAAACACCCAAAATGGAAACATTATCTTATCAAAAACCATGATATAAAAGTTGATTTCCAAAACACATACGGAAATGATTTTGCCTTTTTGAATAATTTACAACCCGTTTCAGTATTTTTAGCCGAAGGTTCTGACATCAAAGTGGAAAACAAAAGAAAAATAACCGAAAATGGCAACTGAAAATAAATTTCAAAAACCGAAGTTTCCAATCTTTATCATAGCATTGGTCTGGATTTGTAATGGTCTGTTTTGTAAAATTTTGAATCTTGTTCCCAGACATCAGGAGATAGTTTCGGTATTTTTCGGAAAAGAAGCCGCAAGGGAAATGACTCTTGTGATTGGTTTTCTGGAAATTTTAATGGCGGTTTGGATCGTAAGCGGAATAAAATCAAAATGGAACACGGTTACACAAATTATCATTATCGGATTAATGAATATTCTGGAATTCATTTTTGCATCCGATTTACTGCTTTGGGGTAAAATGAACATTATATTCGCCTGTATCTTCATAATCTTTCTTTACTATCAAGAATTTAGAGGTTTAAAAAATAAACAGACATGTTAGAATCACTTCAAAACCATCCCTTCCCGGTTGAAGCTTTTTTTAAAAGCTCGGTAGTACTTACGTATGCAGTGCCAAAAGAACAGCTTGAGCATTTTATACCTGAATGCCTCAGTCTTGATACTTTTGAAGATAAGTGGGCTTTTATTGCCGTGGCTATGGTGGAAACTTCCGGTTTACGTCCGAAAGGTTTTCCGAAGATTTTAGGCAATGACTTTTTCCTGACGGGTTACCGCATATTTGTACGGTATACGAACAGCTCCGGCAAGAGGCTACGCGGACTTTACATTCTGCAATCAGAAACCGACAAAAGCAAAATGGTTTTTTTTGGAAATTTATTCACTCATTACCATTACCGGAAAATTGATATTACAAAACACAAAACAAATCTTTTAACGGGTTACAGTTCCGAAAAATCAAATTTCAAAGTCACTTTTCAGCAAAATAATGAAGTAGCAAACCTTCCTGATAAATCACCTTTTAATAATTGGAAAGAAGCAAGACGTTACGCTGGCCCGTTACCATTCACTTTCACATACAATGAGGGCAAAAATGAAGTTTTAATTATTGAAGGAGTACGCGAAAAATGGAAACCGGAGCCAATTGAAGTTACTGAACATCACTTTTCGTTTATAAACAAAATGAATCTTAACGATTGCGTTCTGGCTAATGCATTCAAAATCGATGCAATCCCTTACGTTTGGAAAAAAGGAAAAACCGATTTATGGAAACCACTAGAAAACCTTATCAGGGAGTAATCAACATCATTTGCTTTAACTGGCATTTCTATACTATCGGGCTGATTGTTACTTTAGCTGCATTTGGATGTCTTTTTCATACCTCAGGAAATTTACGTTTTATTTTAATCTGCGTAAGCATACTGACTTCAGTCTCTTGTCTGGCCTCATTGCTTGTGTCGCATTACATTTATGATCTTTCAGATTTGTTCCGATTAAATTGGCTTGATGGAATACAGGTAAATAAAGAAGAAAAAATAGCCAATATCAGTGCGGGATTTGATGAAACCGGCAGGCTATTTGCTGAAAAATACCCAAATGCCAAAATTCTGCAGTTTGATTTTTACAATGCTGAAAAACATACTGAAATTTCTATTGAACGAGCAAGAAAATTATACCCGCCCGATCCTTCGAGTCAAAAAATAAATACACACCAGATTAAGTTAGAAAGCAATTCAATCGATAAAATAATGCTGATATTGGCTGCACATGAAATCCGAAACCCAAAAGAAAGAGTACAGTTTTTCTGCGAAATCAGAAGGATACTTAAAAAGGACGGAACAATTATCGTTACGGAACATTTACGTGATATCCCAAATTTCCTGGCTTTCAATATTGGCTTCTTTCACTTTTATTCCAAAAAAAACTGGCTGAAGACTTTTAATAAAGCTAATCTGACATTGGTAAACGAAATCAAAATCACACCTTATCTTTCAACCTTCATTCTCAAAAAATAATATGGAACTACATTTAAAAATCATCGGAATCTTTCTAATCTGCCTCGCCTTAATTCATATCATCTTCCCGAAATATTTCAACTGGAAACAGGAGTTGGCTTCATTAAGTTTATTCAACAGACAAGTGATGCAGGTTCACACATTCTTTATTGCGTTTACCGTTTTTTTAATGGGAATACTTTGTGCTTTTTGCAGCCATGATTTGGTTACAACACCTTTAGGAAGAAAAATTGCAATGGGATTAGGTCTATTTTGGTTTATAAGACTATTGATTCAGTTCTTTGGCTATTCAACCGAACTTTGGAAAGGAAAAATTTTTGAAACTACAGTACACATCTTTTTTTCAGTATTCTGGATGTATCTGACTACTGTTTTCACTCTTGTATACCTGAACCGTTAGCAAAAGTAAAAAAATAACTGAAAAACAAAGCGGTTTGTATAAACCGCTTCGAATTCCAATTAATATATAAACAATCTAAAAAATTAGAGTCTTACAATTCCTGTAACATACGGCGCTCCGTTTAACGGTTGGAAAATTTCAACAATAGCTTCCCAAACCACTAATGCCGGCGGCATGCTTGCAGTACATTTAAAACGGTAGTTAGTTCCGGCAACTACTTGAGTTGAAACCGTGTTAGGTGTGTATTTCACCCCAACGAAACCTTTCATAGCTTCATCAAATACTACTTTATCTTCTACTGTTAATGGGTGGTATGGAGACCATCCCCCTACGATAACCTCTTTGTCGTTCAATGCTGTGTTAGTTGACATAATTAATTTGTTTAATTTATTTTCCTACTCATGTGGCTTTTCAGAATCCGCCTTGTTTTTTTAAGTTGTGTCAATCTCAACTTCGACGTCTAAGTAATATTACCAGTCAAACTTAGGAAGAGTAAAGGAGATATTTCAGCGTATAAATACCTGATTTTCCAACCATTTTAACCTACAAGATTTTTAACACTTATAGCCTGCATAGCCAGCATCGAAATTTCCGAACTTGTTGTCGTCACGGTAATTGTGATACTGCCATCATCTCCAAGTATAAAATCCTGTGTTGTATTTTCGGGATTCATGTAAAAAGGCCAAACGGAAGTTTGCTGATTACTTTTCAAATCGTTTAATGTGCTCTCGTCATAATTCCCATAACTCTGGATGGTCAAGGTCATTCCCGAAGCTGCCAATATTCCGTTTGTAACATAATTCAGTGCCCCGCCTTTTCCGAATAAACTGTCCCAGGTAACCGCTGATCCCGTTTGCCAGTTCGTTTTATTTTTATACGCCGTCACAAAGGCCGAACTTGTAAACCAACTGCCACTTTGTATAGGAATATGCACCAGTTTATCAAAATGCAATGAAAAAACAAATCGCTCATCCATGGCTGTTTCGTTAAAATACAGAAACGGCTGATTGATTACAAAACTCGGATAAGCCGGAAAAGGTTTTATCTGTGCATTTGGATAATTTGTAGAATCAAAAGTAAAGTCAAAAGAAGAACCGGCTCCGACAGCTGTAACGAAATCTGCATCGCTCGGCACATAAATTGGTACTTCGGTGCTGTTGCAATTCAGCCAGTATTTTGTATTCTGGAAATTTTTAATTGCAATATCATTTATAAACGATTGCTTTTGAGCCTGCAGTAATTCTCCATAAAGAGCACTGAATTTTGGGGTACCATCGTTTGCTTTAAAAACAAATCCCAAACCCGGTACCAGATCAAATAACTGAAACAAATCACAATCTGTATCCGGAAGTACGGGGATAATGGGGAACCATCTCAAACTTGTCAAATCGAGAGAAAGACTTGAAGCAATCTCACTGATAATCAATTCTTCATAAGTATTTATCATGGCTAAAGTTATTAATTTATTAAGTAAATCATCCAGACAACAACCTGACATTTTAGATATATCCGGTTATTGAAAAAAAAGAGCACAGAGTAATACACTGTGCTCCATCATTTTATGCTCCAAATGAAATTAAATCATTTTAGAAACAGAGTTACCACCTGTTATAGCAAAGCTTGTGGGAATAACTCCCATACCAAATATCTGTAAACTTCCCGGTTTACAAGTAATCGTTGTTGTGATCGAATTATCTTCATTCAGTTTATAGGACTCAGTTGCTATAGAATTTGAAGAAGAGGTATAAAAAGGCCAAACGTTAGTATCTTTACTTTTTACAATTTCTGAATAATCAGATTGTGAATAAGAAGCATGAGAAGTAGTTGTAATCGTGTAACCGCTAACTAATAACACTTGATTTGCTACATTCTGACAAGATCCGGAAGGTCCAAAAACTTTGTCCCAGGCTTCTTGACCGTCAACCCATTTTTGAGGGTTTTTATATTGATCCGTAAAGAATCCCTGTGTAAACCAACCTCCGGCACGTACTTGCAAAAAGGCAAACTTATCAAAACTTATGTCTACAGTAATTCTTGAAGATGAAGCTTTTTCGTTCAATGTTTTTGATACAGATTCAGAAGAAGTTCCCCAGAAGCCCACACCTGCAGAATCAGTACTTTTGGCCCATGAAGAGCTGATATTGCTATCTGCAGTTGCCGAATCAAAACTTACAAATGCAGAAGAACCGTTTTCTACCTGACTTCTTAAATCTTCAAACGCTGGTGCATAAATAGGATCCACAGCTACATTACCGTCAACCCAGTATTTAGGGTTCATATAATTGTTTTCTGCCAGTCTGCTTAAAAATCCCGGAATGGCATTTCCAATAACTATCTGCATATTACCGTTTAATCCGTTAATTGGATTACTTGTATACAAAGTAGCAACTGATTCAGGCGGGATACCGTCAACAAAGTTATAAACTCCCGATGCACTTGTTTGAACCGGTAATACTCCTTGTATCAGTTGAAATTGTTTATTGCTTAAATTTAAGCCTTGGCAAAGGGTATTGTATAGCCCCGCCGTTGAATTTGGAAGTGATGCATTATTGCTCATGATAATAGTTTTTTAGTTTAGTTTTCTTACTCGTACGGCTTTTCAGATTCCGCCTTGTTTTTTTAAATAGTTTCAACTCTATCCTGACGTCACTGTAATATTACAGGACAAACTTAGGAACAGTAAGAAAAGTTATACAGCGTATAAACACCTGATTTTAAAAAAGAGCCGTAAACACGTATAAATACCTAAAAATCAATTTAGTAACAACACAGCAATCCACCAAAAGAAAGGAACGCTTTCAACCCAAAAAGAAGTATAATATTCAGATCGTTTCGGACTCGCGAATAAAGTAAACAAAGCCAGAACAATTATCAGTAACAAATTAATCCAAAGTTGGATAACCCTAAAATCAGATTTAAAAAACTCCAGGCAATAAAAAGGAATCAGCAGGAATAAATTCAGAATTTTGGTTTTTTGTATCCCCAACTTTTGAGGAACTGTCTGCAATGAAAGCGCATCTTTTTTTAAATCGATAATCTCAAAAATCAAAATCAATATAATGACCAATAAAAAGCGTTGGCAGAATTTAAGCCACACATCATTGCTAAAAGGCAGTCCGGCATTAATAATAGGAAGGCAAAGCGTTACTCCCGCCCAACAAAAAGCCACGATATAAATTTTGACACCGGCCCAGTTACGGGCATTCCCAATTTTAGGAAAAACCGGCAAGGTGTATAAGACAGTCAATCCCAGGAAAAACAAAGTCAGTAACTGTGTATGGAACGACAAATAAAAAAAACAATAGCCGGTTCCTAAAAAAGAAATGAAACTCAACACGACAATTGCTTTCCGTTCAAAATTCAGTTTGAGTTTTTTGGCTCTGACCAATTCATCGTATTTCACAAAGTTATATCCGACTATGGTTCCGAAAAAAGCAAAGAAAGCCATCGGTGCATTATATTCAATATGAAAAAAATGAAAAGTCATCCGGACTAAAGCATACACAGCCAAAGCCACATGGATACTTCCGTGAATATAGAAATCGAGTATTTTTTTCAAAAGACTAATCATTCACAATTTCAACATATTGCTTAATTTCATTACCTTTTTCATCCACAACCGTAATCAGATGTTTTCCAGTATTGACAACAACCGGCATCTCATGGAAAGTTTGTGTAACACCTTTATATTCCTTATCAATATACCAAAACAATTTATAATCCTTGTTACTGTGTGCAACTTTTAGGACTACAGGCTGGATTTTACCTTCAAAATTTTTGGTCAAATAAATTTTACTGTTTCCTTTCGGATAAATGAATCCCATACTGGCTTGTTGCGCTCCCTGACAATCAATTCTGAATGGCGGCAACGGTTTGTAATCGATATGCAGGTTTTTATAATACCATTCCATGACCGGCGGCAATACAAACCAACTTCTCGTAATCATATTGTCAACATTTTCACAGGTACTGTTTACCCTGAATTGTCCTGTTTGATCCAAATGAACCAATTGATGATACGGACAGGCCTTCGTTTTTTTTCCATTTTTCGGAATAAACTGCTCAATCTTAGGACAATTATCCTGGGCCAGATAGCCACTTTGCGCACAACATTCGGCCGTTTCCAAATCATACATTGGCTTCCCGAACCATTTTTTCCGTGGCAAAAGATTGAAAACATCAAACAAAACCGGCGCAGCACTGTCGATACCCGTTAACTCCGGACGTCCTTCACCCGAAGCATTTCCAACCCAGATTCCCACCACATAATCACTGTTTGTTCCGATAGCCCATGCATCACGGTTTCCGAAACTTGTTCCGGTTTTCCATGCAATTTCCATCGATGAATCATAAAAACGCCAAGCTTCATCGGCTTCCGGACGGTTGACTTCCTTCATGGCATTATAAGTCAGATAAATGGAACCCGCACCCAAAATAGGTTTTTCACTTGTTTCATCTCCAAAATCCTGATCGAACCCGTTTTGGTAATTCAATTCCGAAAACTCATTTTCCCTGTATTTACCGGAGGACTTGTTAAAATGATTTAATGTAGAGGTAAGATTGGCATACGTGCGGCATAAATCCCATAAATTACTTTCGGCTCCGCCCAAAATAAGCGAAAGACCGTAATGATCCGGATGCTTATTGATATTTTTCAATTTGAACTGTTGCAATGTTTCATAAAACCTATGCACCCCATGTTCCTGCAACATCAATACCGACGGAATATTAAGTGAACGTGATAATGCTCTTTGAGCCGGTACGGCGCCATCAAAAGTCAGATTAAAATTTTGCGGTGAATACCCTGAAATTTGGGTTGGAATATCTGCGACAAGTGTATTCGGTAAAATTTCACCGTTATCCAGCATCGAAGCAAACAACAAAGGCTTCAGAACACTTCCCGTACTTCTGGGTGCCGTGATGATATCCACATCTTTATCGTGCATCAGATCTGTTGGCGAATTCCCAACGTAACTCACAATGTTACGGTTTTTAACATCAATCACCATTACAGCCATATTATGAACCTCGTTCTGACTGTACTGACTGTAATATTGTCTTACGATTTGGTTGATTCTGTTTTGCAGGGAAACATTAACCGTTGTTTTTATTTTCTGACCTTCATGTTCCAGAGCAACTTTCTCCAATAAATGCGGAGCAATTTGAGGTAACAAATACGGTTTTTGCGGAAGTGGCTCACGTAACGACAAGTCATAAGTCATTTCGTCAATGATCCCATTATCTTTTAATTTTTTCAGCAAAGCATTTCGTTTACGGAGCAGTTTTTCCTGATTTTTCCCGGGGTAAATAAGCCGTGGAGCATTAGGCAAGACCGCAAGAGTAGCACTTTCAGCCCAAGACAGTTGGTGTGGCTGAACGCCAAAATACCGCCAGGCCGCCATTTCCAGTCCAACAACATTTCCGCCAAAAGGAGCATGTGCCGCATACAATTCGAGAATTCGCTCCTTAGAATGCCTGAATTCCAAACGGGTTGCCAGAACAATTTCAATAACTTTTTCAAAGTAAGTCCGCTTTTTATTTTTCCGGGACAAACGTACAACCTGTTGGGTAATCGTACTTCCTCCCCTGACTACTTTCCCTGCGGATTTATTTTGTTTGATTGCTTTCACCATCGCAACCGGATTAAACCCGAAGTGATAATTAAAATGTTCATCTTCAAAATAAATCAGGCATTGTTTGAATTTATCCGGGATACTATCCTGTTCCGGAAAACGCCATTGACCGTCACGGGCTATTTTGGCTGCCAGCAAATCCCCTTCATTACTTTCAATTACTGTCGAATACGGCTCTTCGAACAAAGTCCGCGGCAATGAAAAATAATACACCAGCAATAAAGCAAAACCTATTACCGATTTTATACGGTTATTTTTAATCCAATTGATTCCCTTGACAAGTTTTGGAAACTTATCAAGCTTCATTTTATCGTTCATATCATAAAAAAGCTGACAGGTCCTAAAACCTGCCAGATTTAAAAAACTTTATTTTACAATTTCAATCCACTGTCCTTTGCTCCGGGCAATGAAACTATTGTCATACATTGCCTCACATTGTACACCAGGCAAGTAATACTTACCTAAATAAGAAGCATTAATCAGCATTTTGAAAACCCGTGTTTCCCTTGCTTTCAATCCGAAATAATAATTGGCCCTGTCATCACGGATGTCAATATAATCCGCAAGATTTTCGGTTGCATTTCCATAATCGGTGAAACGTGTGTTTACAATTTCAAACCCGGATGGTAAAATCTGTGTCAAAGCAATATTCGGAACAAATTCACCTTTTTGGTTCGTTAATTCCACCTCAGCAATCAATTCGGTTCCCTGATTGATTTTACCTACGTTCACAACATTTCCTTTACGGTCTTTGAAAGTCACTTTGGCCATAACATTATTGCTCATCACCTTCTCCTGACCTACCGGTAAAATACCACTATTGATTACACGGACAAAAAGCGTATTCTTTTTATTGTTTTTAATCGTTAGTTTATTTCCTTTTCCGCCCACAACCAAATTACGCTGTGCAATTGCTTTTGTCGAAGTGATTTTTACTGTTTTACCACCCGAAGTGTACTGCACATCAATTCCTTTTCCGCCATTGAATTTTGCAAATTTTGCCATCGCATATAATGAATAAGCCGTCGTTTGCGTACTCATCCAATTATCCGAAGAAAGGTTTTTGGCCAAAGTTACCGCCATCGCAAATGCTTTCTGTTTCTGCCCCAATAAAATCAAAGTTTCCAGTGTCATTGCCCGGTTACGGTCTTCAGAACCATAACTGTAATAATAGTATGGCGAATAGTTTTCGGAAATATTTGTTTTGGACAATAAAGACAAACCGGCTGAATTTTGTTTCACCACCGCATAAGTGGCTGCCAGTCTTAATTTACTTTCATTCGAAATTTTCTTCGTTTCCCGTAAACGGTTCATCGAAGCTAAATCGGCAGAACCCGCCAAAGCCAATGTATACAAACGGTACGCCTGACCCAGATCGTTTTGGTATTGCGTTTCATAACGCCATTGTTTCGCCATTTTTTGCTGGTACGCAATCCATTTATTTTTGAAACTAACCGGCAATGCGTAACCTTTTTTCTCCGCTTCAATCAGGAAATGCCCCGCATAACTGGTGCCCCAATCATCTGCTTCAGGACTTCCCGGCCAATAACTGAATCCGCCGTTAGCCAACTGGAAGCTTGTCAGTCTTTCGATAGCCGCCGACACATTGCGCTGAATCGATTGTTTTCTGCTGGTATCCAAATCAATAACATCGGTTAAATATAATTGCGGGAATACAGAAGATGTTGTTTGTTCGACACATCCGTGTGGGTATTGGATCAGATAATCCAGTCTTCTTCCGAAATCGATGGTCGGGATCGATGAAATTTCCACCATCGCCTTATTACTTCCGGCCACTCCGAAACTGTTCCAGCTGATGGTTTTACTTCCTCCCGAGCCTAAGGTTGCATCGGTGAACGCAGTCGTCACAGGATTCGGGTTCATAACATCGATTTCAACATCATAAACCGATTTTTCAGCACCTGAAGTTGCAATAATCTGGATTTTCCCTATTCCGGTTGTGTTGCCCACGACCAGATCGAAATACGCCATTTTTTCATCAGGTGTTGCAAAATATACTTTTTGCGAAGCAGGTCCCGCCATTCTTACGGCGCTATTGGTTTTCACCTGAACCGTCACATTTTTCACATGTTTTTCAGTGGCAAATAAAGTCACTGGTAATGTTACTTTTTCCGAAGGTGATATTTTTCTTGGTAAAGAAGCCAATACCATCAACGGACTTTTCACGGCCGTTACTTTCTCGGCCATACCATAAGCACTGTTATCAACATCGGCAGCAACCACCATTGTTTTCACGGAACCAATGTATTTTGGTAATTTGATCTGATGTGTTTTCGAATCCCCTTTACCTAATTTAAACGGCCCGAAATACATCACCACCGGTTTGAACCTGTTTGCTTTTTTAGATTGCGAACCGCCGGCATCCTGATCTCCTCCAATGCTGAAAATCTGGTTTACTTTTCCACCGTAAGCGCCAATTACATTATCGTAAATATCCCAGGTACGCACACCCAGCGCTTCACGGGCATAGAAACTATCCCAGGCATTCGGGGTTTTGAAGCGGGTTAAATCCAATAAGCCTTCATCAACAACAGCAATCGTATAAGTCATCGCTTTCCCGTTTTTCTCACTCACTTTTACGGCCACTTTCTGCTCCGGTTTCAATACATCAGGCATTGAAATTTGTGGTTCCAGAACCGTTTGCTTATCGACTACACTGATTGGCACAATACCATACATACGGATTGGTGAATCATTTTTGGTCGAAGCATGCGGTTGCAGCATCGTTACATTAATATATACGTTCGGAGCCATCTCAGAAGTGATGTTCAAATCAAACTGTGTTTCTCCTTTTTTGGTTTTGGTCCAAAACGTTTTAACCACACGCGATCCGTTTTCAACAGAAATCAAAGCACGTCCGCCTTCACTTGATGGGAAGAAAATTTTAGCCGTTTCGCCAACAGCATATTCTTTTTTATCGGTAGAGAAGCGAAGCATCGTTGCCTCTTTTCCATCGGTGTTTTTAGAACGTTCCGACCAATACGGATAATCCAAAAACACCGTTTGTCCCGAAGCATGACCGTCATTAGGATCAATGGCACGGATCAGATAACGTCCCCAATCCTGTTCCGGAACTGAGAAGTTCAAACTTCCCCTTCCCGAAGCATCAGTATTGATAACATATGATTTATAGGCTGTTGTTGATGTTCCGGTGTTATAACTAGATAAATTATCTGAGGATTCATCCCACCACCAACGTGAATCGATTTTGTACACTTTAACTTCCAGTCCTCTTACCGCTTTCGGTCTTCCTTTTTCGTCAACCGTCACGAATTCATAATGATTCGCCTTTCCGGTTTCCAATAAACCATACTTGTTAGGTTCCGGCGTTTTGATACCCACGTAAGTCGGATACGGTGAATATTTAACCGAAGAAACATCGGTACTCACGTCACCTCCGTTTTCATACACTTTGGTAATAAAAGCCGCACTCAGCATACCCGGTGCGTGTCCCTGTAATGAAGGATTGATCGGGAAACTTACTTTTCCTTCCTGATTCACTTTACCCGAATACACATTAACTTCTTCCGTTGAGAAATTTCTTGTCGGATCGTCAAACACATATTGATCGTACCCTTTAAAAGTAGTCACCTGTTGGGAGAACTTGGCCTGGACTTCCGTTTTCAAATCTTTGGCAATGGCACCGTGCATCCACAGCACCTGAACCGTATTGGTATTCTTTTTAGAAGCAGAAAGCACTCCTTCATTAAAACTGTTTTTGATTTTTAAACGGTTCGGTTTAATGGTTTCAATCTTCACACTCTTATAAAACTGTGCACCTCCCACGCTTACCACTGCTTCCCAGTTTCCGGTTATGGCTGAGCTTTGGGTAACCAATCCGAATTTATAATGATTCAGGTCATTTACTTTCTGGATGGTTTGGTAAATTGTTTTTCCGGTTGGATCATTCAGACGGAATTTCACAGGATGGTTCAACGGAATCTTATTCGCCTTATCATTCAATATAAAAGACAGATGGATGGAATCGCCCGGACGCCAAACACCTCTTTCCCCGTAAATAAATCCTTTTAATCCTTTTTGAAGCGTTTCACCCGACACATCAAAATTACTGACGGACAAAGACAGTTCATCATCCAGTTTCACATAAGTACTGTTGCTTCCTTTAGTGACAACTGCAAAGTACGCATACTTTTTCAGATCGAAATTCGCCATACCGTCACCGTCAGTCAGTGCCGAAGCCAGTTTTTGCTGTTGGTAATTGTACAATTCCACTTTTGCCCCCGAAACAGGATCGGTACTAACGATATCACTTACGGCAATCGTCACCGATTTATTGTTTCCTCTTTTGGCGATTACTCCTAAATCGGTTGCCAGGATATTAGTCGATACTTTCGTATTATAATAGTAATAATCGGTGCAGGGATCCTGACTTTGTCTCCATTCATAATCTTCCTCATAATAATAGTCATAATCCGATTCGCTGTAATTCACATCGTCTTCATCAACTTCCTCCTCTTCATTTTCATTATCACCGTCTGTTGCTTCGGCACATTTAAATAACGAATACTTTTTCTTGAATGAAAACTCCACACGGTAAATGGCTCCCGGTTCAGGTGTAATTACTTTGGACAGATCAAGCGCATAAGTATTCCACTTTGTATAATCCAGTAATTCATTTTGTTTGAGTTCCAAAGTAGATTTAGCAACCGGCTGGCTGACCTTCTTGAGATCACGCGTACCGTTCAGTTCATTATCCTGTAAAAACTGAAGGATATTGTTTTTATAGATTTTATAGATTTTAACGTCAAGCTTTTTAAGATTGGCCGCTTCAAAATTAATTTTCAGGTTATTCGAACTTGGCAGGATCGTTCCGTTTTTAACGAATTTAACCGCAGGGTTGATCGGATCGAAATCAATTCTCTTTGAATAATTTTTGGTCATTTCATCCCCATAAATATTCTTGATTCCCTGAAATACCTCAACTAATTTATTCCCGGACATTTTCACTTCACTTACGGCAGGCTGCGCATATTCCTCTTCATAATCTTCTTCCTCTGCTACTTCATCAACAGGTTCTGCAACCGCAGCAGCTGCAGAATCAACAGCCGCAGCCGCACTGTCAACTGCATCAAACGTTTCATCTACGGCACTTGCGGCATCAGCAGCACTTACCGCAGCCGAATCAACTGTTTCCGTAACTATTTCTGTTGCGATAACTTCCACTGCCTGATCGGTCTGTACGGGAGTCTGGTTATTAAAATAAACTTTCAGTACGTTACCCATCGTGGCATACTTCACATCACTCGTATTTTCTATGGCCACCAACCCTTTAAAGTCCTGGTCTTTTTTTAACGGATCGGAAAAGTTAATCATAATCGATTGGTTATTCTCGTCTCCTATTTTGATATCCATCACTTTGAAATCCCCTTTGGCCGGAATGGCAATTTTAGATTTCCCGTCACGGTCGATATCGGCAGGATCACCGTCCCACTCCAATGTTATTTCACTGGCATCATCGAAACGTTTGATTCCTTCCACCCTGAATTTGAATTCGGTGTTTGAACTGTTGTCTTTATCAAAAGTCACTTTCAGGTCATCACCGTTCTGACCGCACTCCACTAACTCCTTAGCATCGTCAAATTCCAGGAAATCGGCTGTTTTCAACGTTCCGTTCAGGTAATAGATTTCCTTATCCGTCGACTGGACATCTTCGGTAGTCACCGTAAAATCCTGTTTGATTGTTTTTAAGGAGAAATTGAACTCCGACAATTCTTTCGGGACATTGGTAATTTTGTCCAACTTCAATGAAACCTGGTACAAGGTATTCTGGTCTAATTTTTCATCCGGTACGAAAGCAATGGTATTCGGTGACAAAGCCACAACCTTACCGTCAACACTTGGTGAAATATCCAACAAATCACTGTCTAATTCCTGATTGACCTTCCAGGTAGGATTATTGAATGCGAGCTGCACCCTGACATCGGATTTAACGGAAACAAATCCGGAAGTAAATGCCGAAATGTGATTTTTGAAAAGCGCGAAATCAGAATCAAAATCGGCTGCTTTTTTACCACAGGAAAAAAGAACGGAAAAAATCAGGAAAATCCCGATAAACCTTGTTAGTTTCATAGAATGTGAAAGATGTTTTTAAAAAAATTTATGTAGTAAATGTAAGAAGATTTTGCTGAAATTTAACATTAAAATTAATTTCGTTAAATACGATTTTCTTATACAAATAATAGCTATTTTTGTTCCTCGAAAATCAGCCGGTTACAGCGATGATTTCCAGCAGAAAAAGAACAATGACGCCAGAAAAAAACAACTGCTAACCACTGATTTCAAACACACAACTTTACACATAGCATTTATCAAAGAAAAATGAGAACAGACGCATTTGCATTAAGACACATTGGTCCGAGGGAAACTGATCTACAACACATGTTCAAAACGATTGGCGTAAACGATATGGACCAATTGCTTTACGAAACTTTTCCTGATGGAATCCGTTTAAAAGAAGATATCAAATTAGACCCTGCCATGACCGAATATGAGTACTTAACCCATATTACCCAGT
Source organism: Flavobacterium amniphilum (assembly GCF_023634845.1). GTDB lineage: Bacteria > Bacteroidota > Bacteroidia > Flavobacteriales > Flavobacteriaceae > Flavobacterium > Flavobacterium amniphilum. The sequence continues at coordinate 273,031 of NZ_JAMLJL010000004.1, forward strand.
TAGGCGCAAAAAATAAAGTTTTCAAATCTTATATCGGTTTGGGTTATCATCCGGCAGTTGTTCCGCCGGTGATTCAAAGAAACATTTTTGAAAACCCGGGATGGTATACTGCTTATACTCCGTATCAGGCAGAAATTGCACAAGGCCGTTTAGAGGCTTTGTTGAATTTCCAGACAACGGTTATCGAGTTGACCGGAATGGAAATCGCAAATGCTTCATTACTGGACGAAGGTACGGCTGCTGCAGAAGCTATGGCTTTACTTTTTGACGTAAGAACACGTGACCAGAAAAAAAACAATGTGAGCAAGTTCTTCGTTTCGGAAGAAATCTTACCGCAAACGTTATCCATTTTACAAACCCGTTCGACTCCGTTAAATATCGAATTAGTTGTAGGCAATCATGAAAATTTTGATTTCTCGGCTGATTATTTCGGAGCGATTTTACAATATCCGGGGAAATTCGGTCAGGTTCATGACTATTCCCAATTTATAGCAAAAGCAGCAGAAAACGAAATTAAAGTTGCGGTTGCGGCCGACATTTTATCGTTGGTTAAATTAACTTCACCCGGAGAACTTGGAGCGGCAGTTGTGGTTGGTACCACACAGCGTTTCGGTATCCCGATGGGATTCGGAGGACCACACGCCGGTTTCTTCGCTACCAAAGAAGAATACAAACGTTCAATGCCAGGAAGAATCATCGGAGTTTCTGTTGATGTAAACGGGAACCGTGCTTTACGTATGGCATTGGGAACCCGCGAGCAACACATTAAACGTGAAAAAGCAACTTCAAACATCTGTACGGCTCAGGTATTATTAGCGGTTATGGCCGGAATGTATGCCGTATACCACGGACCGAAAGGATTACAATATATCGCCGACAAAGTTCACGCTTCGGCTGCGACTACGGCAAAAGCATTGGCTTCTTTGGGAATCAACCAGGTGAACTCTGCTTTCTTCGATACCCTTCTGGTAAAAGCAGATGCTGAAAAAGTAAAAGCTATTGCAGAGAAGAACGAATTCAACTTCTTCTACCCTAATAAAGATTGTGTTTCCATTTCTTTCAACGAAACCACTTCAATTGCCGACATCAACACGATTATCGCTATCTTCTCTGAAGCAGCAGGAAAATCGGCGGTACATGTTTCTGAACTGACAACTGAAAACAGCATTCAAAATAATCTAGTAAGAACTTCAGCTTTCTTACAACACGACGTATTCAACAACCACCATTCGGAAAGCCAGTTGATGCGTTACATCAAAAAATTAGAGCGTAAGGATTTATCATTGAACCACTCGATGATTTCATTGGGTTCTTGTACCATGAAATTGAATGCAGCAGCAGAAATGTTACCGCTTTCAATGCCAAACTGGAACAGCATCCACCCATTTGCACCGGCTGATCAGGCACAAGGTTATATGACCATGCTGAAAAAACTGGAGCAACAATTGAACGTAGTAACCGGTTTCAAAGGCACTTCATTACAACCCAACTCGGGAGCACAGGGAGAATATGCCGGTTTGATGGCGATCCGTGCGTACCACATTTCACGCGGCGAAGGTCACCGTAACGTATGTTTGATTCCTTCTTCGGCTCACGGAACCAATCCGGCTTCTGCAGCAATGGCGGGAATGAAAATCATCGTAACCAAAACCACTCCGGAAGGAAACATCGACGTAGAAGATTTAAGAGCAAGAGCTATTGAACACGCCGCTGACTTATCGTGTTTGATGGTAACGTATCCTTCAACCCACGGTGTTTACGAATCGACCATTATTGAAATTACCCAACTGATCCACGAAAACGGCGGATTGGTATATATGGACGGTGCCAACATGAATGCACAGGTAGGTTTAACAAATCCTGCAACAATCGGTGCCGACGTTTGTCACTTGAACCTACACAAAACATTCGCTATTCCTCACGGTGGTGGTGGACCAGGTGTTGGACCAATTTGTGTGAATGAAAAATTAGTAGACTTCTTACCAACCAACCCGGTTGTAACAACTGGAGGAAAAGACGCCATTTCTGCCATCTCTGCTGCGCCTTACGGATCAGCTTTGGTTTGTTTGATTTCATACGGATACATCACGATGTTAGGTGCTGAAGGATTACGTTCGGCGACTGAGCACGCAATTTTAAATGCGAACTACATGAAAGCGCGTTTAGAAGAACACTACCCGATTTTATATTCAGGGGAAATGGGACGTGCTGCCCACGAAATGATCTTGGATTGCCGCGAGTTCAAACAAAACGGCATTGAAGTGGGTGACATCGCCAAACGTTTAATGGATTACGGTTTCCATGCACCGACGGTTTCGTTCCCGGTTGCCGGAACTTTAATGGTTGAACCGACAGAATCTGAAGACTTAGCCGAGTTAGACCGTTTTTGTGATGCAATGATTTCCATCCGTAAAGAAATTACGGAAGCCAATGCAGAAGACACAAACAATCCGTTGAAAAATGCTCCGCATACCTTAGGGATGTTAACTTCAGATGCTTGGGATTTACCTTACTCAAGAGAAAAAGCAGCGTATCCGCTTGATTATATTTACGACAATAAATTCTGGCCATCTGTACGCCGCGTAGACGACGCTTACGGTGACAGAAACTTAGTTTGTTCTTGTGCTCCAATCGAAGCCTACATGGAACACTAATTAAATAAGTCATAACGTTTAAAAGTCGAATGTCATAAAGTCCAAAAAACTCAGACATTCGGCTTTTTTGTTTGCATTCCATTTTGCCAATTAAAAGCTGTGGCAAAAAGATTTTTACAAACGAAATTGCCACAGCTTCCAAACAGACGGACAAACAAAACCGGTTGTTTTAATTTTTTATAATTTTACGCCATGAAAGACATCGAAAACCAGGAAGACCTACAGCTTTTACTGGATCAATTTTACACGAAGCTTTTAGCCGATCCGGCGATCAGTTATATATTTACCGATGTGGTTAAAATTAAAATCGAAGAACACTTACCTATATTGGTTACCTTCTGGTCACAGGCTGTTTTAGGCACCGGAGGCTATTCCGGCAATCTCGCTCAGATTCATTTGGACATTGACCAAAAAGAACACCTCACACCGGAACTCTTCAACATCTGGCTGGGTTATTTTGACGCCACCGTCAATGAGTTGTTCAAAGGCGAAAAAGCCGAAAAAATAAAAACACAAGCCCTTAGCATTGCTACCGTCATGCAGATCAAAATTGCAAACAACAGAAAAGGCTAACCATCTCAGCTTTTTATATCCGCCATTTTTTTCTTTCCTTTCCTTAAAATCTTCAAAAATCGGGTAAAAACGAATTAAGTTATTTAAAAAAAATAGCCAAATAAAAACAACATCAATAATTTTATAACTTCTTCTTTATATTTTTGGCAAAAATAAAATAAATAAACCCTATTACTGCCAATAGATTAATATAATGGTTAATTTAGTGTAAACTTATCTGAACTTATGAATATCCGAATTACAGGTTCGGGGAGTTACATCCCGACCGAGATTGTTACGAATAAAGATTTCGCCAAGCATGTTTTTTTAAATGACGACGGAACTCCATTCCCATTACCCAATGAAACCATCACCGAAAAATTTCACGACATTACCGGAATCGAAGAAAGAAGGTATGTAACTGAAGATTTGCTGACTTCTGACATTGCGAGCATCGCGGCCAAAAAAGCCATCCTTGATGCCGGCATTGATCCGGAAGAACTCGACTATATTATTTTTGCGCACAATTTCGGAAATGTAAAACACGGCGCCATTCAAACGGATCTTTTACCGAGTCTGGCTACCCGCGTTAAATTTGATTTACGCATCAAAAACCCGAAATGTGTGGCGTATGACATGCTGTTCGGATGTCCGGGATGGGTGGAAGGTGTGATTCAGGCGAAAGCATTCATCAAAGCCGGCATGGCTAAAAAATGTTTAGTGATTGGTGCCGAAACCTTATCGCGCGTTGTGGACATTCACGACCGGGATTCGATGATTTATTCGGACGGTGCCGGTGCAACCATTATCGAAGCGACCGATGAAGAAGGCGGAATCTTAGCCCACGAATCGGCGTCATTCACACATGATGAAGCGTATTATTTATTCTTCGGAAATTCTTTTAATAAAGACCACGACCCGGATGTGCGTTACATCAAAATGCACGGACGTAAAATATATGAGTTTGCCTTGAGCCAGGTTCCGAAAGCGATGGCTTCGTGTTTAAACGAAAGCGGCATCGATATCTCGGAAGTCAAAAAAGTACTGATACACCAGGCGAATGAAAAAATGGACGAAGCAATCATCCAGCGTTTTTACCGCCTTTACAAACAAACGCCTCCGGACGGTGTGATGCCGATGAGTATCCACAAACTGGGAAACAGCAGCGTGGCGACGGTTCCCACTTTATACGATTTGATCGTGAAAGGTGAAATCGATGACCAACAACTGAACAAAGGCGATGTGGTTATTTTTGCATCGGTAGGCGCGGGAATGAATATTAATGCGATTGTGTACCGTTATTAGTTATGAATTATAAGTTATAAGTTATGAGTCGAGCCGCAAGCGAACGGAGCGTAGCTAGTTATAAGTTTTAAGAAAATCTCAACAAAAAGCAAAGGTGACTGAGGCTCTCGAAGTCACCGGCAATGTGGCTTCGATACTTCGACAAGCTCAGCAACCATCTCAGCAACCGATAAGCATAAAAGAAAACCTTCTGTAACCGGGAGGTTTTTTTATTGGTTAACCTCAACGAAATTAATTCAATTGTTGCGTAGGTAAATTTATATGACTAGGTTTGGCTGTAATCATTATCTCAAAATTTCAAATGAAAAAATTAACAATAAAGACGCCATACATGGCGTCTCTACTATTCGCTTTATTCGCCTTATTCAGTTGCAAGGAAACCGATTCAAAAGAAGATCCGAAACCATCTTTAGAAAAACAGGAAACTCAGGAAACTGTAGTTGAGGAGAAACCGGTTGAAGTCGGTTCCAAAACTTATTCGCTTGCGTTCCTGACCATGGAAGATGTTTTACTGAACGGCAACAAAATATTGCTGGACAAAACTGATTTTGAAAAAATCTACCGCAAAGCAGATTCTACCCGAACCGATCTTTGGGAGTGCGGAAATCCGCTCGACTTTCTTGACGAAGAATGGATGACCAAAACCTACGGAAAAAGAGAATCTGGGGCATTTGAAAAATTCGACGGTAGCATCACCAGTATTTACACCCACAATGTTCAGTTCATTACGAATAACCACGTGGTTCTTTTTGACACGGCCCAAGCCGACAAGAATATGTTCAAGATTATTTCAGCCAACATCATTCTAGATAAGCATACGACCATCGAAAATTTCCGGAAACTATTCCCGAAACTTGAGAAGGAAGAAACCGATGATCCTACATTATTCAGATTCAGGATCCCAACCGGAAAGGATCATGATGATGCCTTTTTGTTTTATTTCAAAAACGGGAAATTGGATTTCACAACCTTGTGGTTTCTGTTGTGTTAGGGAGATGAGCAACGGTGACTGAGATGGTTGCTGAGCTTGTCGAAGTATCGAAGTCAGCTGAGATGTGGCTTCGGCTCCGCTCAGCCACCGGAACAATAATAAAACCCTTTCGGTAGCGGGAGGGTTTTATTTTTTATCCTTTTGAGACGCCAAGAATGGCGTCTCTACGCTCCGGCTAATTTAATTTTCTGTTGGATCACCGCCTTCATCAATTCAAAACCCTGCAGTTTGAGTTGCAATTGCCCGAGACTGTAACTGTTGTATTTGTTGAGTGTTTTCAGGGCGCGGTCCCTAATGATTAAAATGAGTCCTTCATCGGGCACTTCCTCCTTTCTTAACTGTGCTATGGTTTGAAATGCAGCGAGAGCTTCGGAGCGGTTGTTTTCCAAAATGGTTATTTCTTTTTGGATGCGGCTGATCTTGATTTCCATCTTAAGCGCATCGTCTTTAAGTTTCATTTTTGTTTGCCGTTCTTCATCTGATAAGAATTTTGAAATTTCTTCAGGCGTTCCTTTTTCCATTTGGATGTTTTGTGATAAAGCTGTTAGTTTTTGCATGGGTTTTGGCGGGAGTCTCCGCTGGCCGGATTTGTACATCTTCCACTGCCCAAGGGCAACACCCAGCAACATTGCCATTTCTTCCTGGGTTAAACCCAACTCTTTTTTGATTTCACCTCTGTCCATAATGTGTTACTTTTTTTCCATTTTCCAAAACAAGTAACAAGAGTTGTGCCTTTTTTGAAAAAAAATAAAAATTAGTAACAGTTTGTGTTACTTTTTTGGAAAAATTATTTTTTGGTAACGGGGTCAAATTCAGTATTTATACGGATTGTGGGTGTGGAGGGAAATGGGTAGGTTTGGAGCAGGAGCTGTTTTTTAAAAAAAGTTAAAAACAGTCCATGATGCAAGTTTGCGACAAGAAATAAACAAGAAACAAATGGGAATTTTTGACAGTAAAGACACTTTAGACAGAATTAAAAAGTTGGAAAATAATTCCAATAAAATCAATGAATCACATTCTAAAATCATTGACTCATTGAAACAAATTAGAAAAGAGATTGAAGAAGTCGAAAAAAGAAGCCCTGAATATGAAAAAGAAGCAAAACAATCTTCAAAAAAAGCATCTGAATTTAGAAATAAAGCACAAGAAACACTTGGTGATATAAATGACATTCTTAATAATATTCATTCAACCAGAAGTGATATAGATTCAATTAAAGAATTATTGAGTGAGCAGTTTGAAAATTTAAAAACTGAATATGATACTATACAAGAAAGAAAAGAAGAAATAGAAAATTCTAAAAACATAATTTTCGACAGAATTAATGAAATTGATGAGAAATTAACTTCATTTGAAGAAATTTATGCAAACCATCCTGATTTTGAAGGTGAAATTTCTGATTTTGAAATAATTATCAGTAGAATTAAAGACAATGAAAGTAAATCTTCGCAACTTATCAAGTCCATTACAAATAGGAAAAATGAAATTGACACACTCTATGATCAAATTTTAGGTTATACTGAGATTGATGAAGAAAACGGAGAAGAAACATTTGTAAATGGTTTAAAAGATGATTTAGAAAACACTTACGATGGTTTAGACGAGAAAATTGTAATTTTAAAAGAACGTTTTGAAAATTTAGAAAAAAATACAAGTGAAAATTTTAATCATTTCTTAAAAACTTTCAGCGAAAAGGGGAAAAATATTATTTCGGAGTGGGAAGAAAAATATGGACTATTGAATAAAAAAATAGAAGGTCTTTTACCCAATGCATTAACCGCAGGATTAAGCCATGCTTTTTCAGGAAAGAAAAATGAAGAAGTTATAGCTTATGACAAACATAAAACTCAATTTGGCAATGGAATTATTGGAATGGTTTGTGTTTCACTAATACCTTTCATTATTAGTGTTGTGACCTTGTTAAATGATGCTCCACTTGATACTGTAATTAATAGAGTACCTAAAATTGTTATTGCAATTTTACCATTGTATATTCCCGTTTTATGGCTATCTATTTCTTCAAGTAAAAAAATGAATTTGTCAAAAAGATTAATCGAAGAGTATTCACATAAAGAAGTATTGAGCAAAACTTTTGAAGGTCTATCAGGACAAATAAAAAATCTGGGCGATGATGATGTGTCAAATGACCTGAAAACTAAATTATTACAAAATTTTCTACAAATGTATTCAGAAAATCCAGGAAAACTTATTTCTGATTACAATAAATCAGACCATCCAGTCTCAGAACTTTTAGAGAATTCTAACAAACTTGAAAATTCAATTGAAAAACTTGAAAAAATTCCAGGAATGGATAAAATTGTAGGATTCTTAGAGAAAAAAGCGAAGCAAAAAGTTGAACAAGCATCAAAAAAAATTGAACAAAACTTAGATAGAATTCTTTCGATTGACGAAGATAAAAATGAAGAAAATGAAGAAATTACATAATGATTGTTGCTAACAGTGATTTGCCCATTCGCTCCGCATTCTATGATAAAAAACAAGTAAATAGCATTAAAATTATGATGCAAATTTATAGGTGTTAATATATGGTGTTTCTCTGTTTATAACAGCAAATACTCTACTTATAAGTTTGCATCTTATATTAT
>NZ_JAMLJL010000040.1 GCF_023634845.1 Flavobacterium amniphilum
GACCGCGTGCTCAAGCAGGCCGCTCCGGGTGAAGCCTGGAAGATAGGCTCCAATCATGAAATCAAATTTGAGTATGGTACCAATGAGGCATCGGGAAGCAACGTCGTGAAACTCTTCAAGGCTACTGCTACGTGGAATGAATCGTTACTAGCGTATACCAATACATTGACTCAAACTGAGAACTACCCGGCCAATACATTATACCTTACAGTGACTAAGGATGAGAACTGGACATCAGGCAACAACCACACCACACAGGAGTTCAAGGACAAGGCCGGTAAGGTCGTGTTGAAACGAACCTTTAACAATAATGTGGCGCATGAAACCTATTATGTGTACGACCAGTTCGGGAATTTAGCGTATGTGATTCCTCCATTGGCCAATGCAGCTTACGACAGCAACACCCTTAACGGATTGTGCTACCAGTACCAGTATGACAACCGCAACCGGTTGGTGAGCAAGAAACTGCCGGGAAAACAATGGGAATTTATCGTGTATGATCTACTCGATCGACCGGTAGCCACTGGACCGGTCTTATCGCCTTGGGGAACGGGTACAAGCGGGTCGATGGTGACCCAGTATGATGTATACGGAAGACCTACTCAGACCGGCTGGATTGAACTCCCGATGGATATGAATTCGCGTTATGATTACCAAACTGATATGAACAACGGGGATAATGTATTTACCTTAACTACAAATCGTATACTGAGCAAAAATTATTATGACAACTACAGCTATGCTGGAGCGCCTACTCTACCCAGCCAAGTTGAAGGCGAAGATGTATCGGCTGCCGTAAAAGGAATGCCCACGGGAAGCTGGGTCAGAATCTTGACAATCCCAACGGAAACCACTGGTGAATTGTCGTATACGTTGTACGACAAGAAAGGCCGTGCTATCCGCACGCATACAGACAACTATCTGGGCGGTTATACTGAAACGGACAGTAAATTGGACTTCATAGGGAAAACCCACTACACTATCACGCGCCACAAACGCACCGGCAGTCATACCGAAATCGTGGCTACCGATACCTTTACCTATACCGACCAAGACCGTCTGAAACTGCATACCCACCAGATTGATGGCGGTGATGTACAGCTGTTGTTTGATAATTCGTATGACGAGTTGGGCCAACTCAAAAGCAAGAAAGTGGGAGGCAGTGCTACGGGCAATGCAGCACTTCAGCAAGTCGATTATCAATATAATGTCAGAGGCTGGCTGAAATCAATCAACGATACCGATGGATTGATCAGCACGGATTTGGGCATCAAAGATGACCTGTTTGCTTTCAAGATCAGTTACAATACCCCGACTGACAATAATAAAGCGCTGTTCAACGGAAACATCTCGGAAACCTACTGGCGTACATATAATGATGACCAGTTGCGGAAATATACCTACAGCTATGATCATTTAAACCGTTTGCTGCAAGCCGATTATTCAAGACCGGGTAATATTAATATCCTGAATTCCTACAAAGAGCATTTGACCTATGATAAAAACGGGAATATACTATCGCTGAACCGTAATTCATTTGAGGAGGAAGGGTATGAGTACGAAATTGACAATCTTACTTATGCATACGATTCCAATAACAAAAACCGATTGTCAAAAGTGACCGACAGCAGTGGGTGGAGTGAAGGTTTTAATGAAAGTACGGATCCAGACAGTGACGGTGTCAATGACAGTATTGATTATACCTATGATGCGAGCGGTAATATGACTAAAGACCAGAATAAAGGAATCAATAAAATTACTTACAATCATTTGAATTTGCCGGTACGAATTGAATTCAGTACCTTTAAAAACCCGACGATTGATTATGTTTATGATGCTACGGGAAGGAAAGTAAGCAAAAAAGTGTCCTATCACAAGATGGTTCCTTGTAGTGGCTCAGGCGGTGGTGGTGGTTTTGGTGATGTATGTATGGAACAGGTTGCCGTTGTTGATAAAACGGATTACCTGTTTGGAGGTTTTCAGTATTTAAATAATGTATTGGAATTTGTTCCCCATGCGGAAGGTTATGTTAAGAAAGACGGAAACAATTATGTGTACCATTATAATCACACAGATCATTTAGGAAACGTACGGCTAACGTATGCAGGTGACGCAAGTGGTACGCCTTATGTCGTGGAGGAGAATAATTACTATCCTTTTGGATTAAAACATGATTATAATTATACAGAGAGTACAAATTATAAGTATAAGTACAATGGAAAGGAGCTTCAGGATGAGTTGGGACTGAATATGTATGATTATGGGGCGAGGAATTATGATGCGGCGATTGGGAGATGGATGAATATTGATAATTTAGCTGAAAAAAATATTTTCGAATCTACATTCGTTTATTGTAGTAATAATCCAATTATTTTTAATGATCCTGATGGAAATGACAAAAGATATTTTGATATTTATGGAGAGGAAATTGTTTCAAAAAGAGTAGTTTCAAATGAAATTCATGAAACATATATTGCAAGAAATCAAGAAATGCTTAGCTTTACCCAAGTACCTATGCCTAATGTGATCAGTGAAAAAAAAGGTATTACTGAAGAAGGAATTTCTTTTTCACATGATGTTTCAGGTCCAGAATATCAAGAATTAGATTACCTTATTGCAGCACGTACAGGTTTGTTTAATCAAACCAAAAATAATGGATTATTAACACTCTATACAGAAGGAGGAGATTTAATTCCACAAGAAGCTATTGATGATATTGATGATTTAGATCCAACACTTGTTAAAGCTATCGTTATGCAAGAATCAACTATGGGAAAGGATGATAGTAAAGATATTGCAACAGCAAACAATCCTTTAGATAAAGGGAAATATAAAAATGCTTATAATTTATATGAAGCAAACTTAATGAATAAAAATAATTCTTTATATTTTGGAATTAGATTTCTTGCAACTAAAGGATTTAGAAAAGGTGTAACTTATGATAGGAAAACTGGAAAAAAGACTTTTACATTTCAAGGTTGGTCTAAGGCCGCTGGTAATTATAATGGAGGTGGAATAGAAGGTTACCAAGAATTTATAGAAGATATGATTAACAATTCATTTAGCCCAACACCAGATAATTATTATAAATATAAACCACAAACAAAATGAAAAAAATAATTTTAGGAATTTTATTATTGTCAACCTTAACTTTTGGTTGTAATAAAGAACCAAAAGAAAGAAGTTTTTATTTAAAATATCTCCTATTTGTATTAAATGAAGAAAATCCAGGTCATATTTATAAAATAAAACAGACTTTAGGAGATAAAGTTGAAGAAATTGAGGCGATCTATTTAGGGAATTTAAATTCAGATTTCAATAAATACAAAATAATCTATTCAGTTGGGTATTATGGAAATACTTCTAGTTCATTAAGTGCTACTTCGATTTTGACTATTTTTGATGAAAAGAATATCTTAAAAGGATTCTATAATATTGGCCCCAAATTAGAAAAGCTTCCTTATATAAAAGCTAATAATTTGATTTTCCCCCCTGATACAGTAAATGATTGTAATATGATTAACAAAATTGATTTTAGTAAGAAAATTCCAAAAGATTTTTTTATTGAATGTAAAAATCAAATGGGGGATATTTATAATTATCAAGAAGCAAATAAATTTGATAGATGACAATCGGTAATGGGTAATGTATCAAATTAGGGCATGACCTAGAATTTTAAAATAAGTTATTGAAAAACAGTGTTTAACGTAAAATTTAAACGCTGTTTTTTATTGTCTATTAGGATGATTTAAAGATTGATGATTTGTT
>NZ_JAMLJL010000041.1 GCF_023634845.1 Flavobacterium amniphilum
ATCTGACTCCTCAAAATCCAGTCTCAATACTTGAACATTCCAGACCTGACAGGTTTTCAAAAACCTGTCAGGTCTAATTATCCTTCAATCAAACCAATTCACTACACCCAAAAGTAAATTTTCAAAACCGACTGTAAAACCAACTGGCTTCTGGAAAAGCAAATCGTTCTCCGGTTCAGTCTTTTTAAATGGGTGCGTAATGAAAGATTCATCCGTTCAATATGATTAGTACCGAATCGCTTTGTTTTATGAACATGAGCATCCAGCAAATATTTGTAATGCTTCAACTTATCAGTGTATACAGCTAGCGGATTGGAAAACTTCACCGTTTTTAAAACTACATTCAATGTGTTGTTAGTCCTTCGTCCAACATGGAAACTGATAATCTTTCTGGTTTCCCTTTCCAAAGCGTAAACAATCCATACTAACCTGTCTTTTCTCTTGATATACGTTCTGATTTCATCGACTTCATAAATCTTATGCATTTAAATTACAGGCTGTTGTATGGTTTTAGCGATGGAAATAATTCTTTTTAATAGGGTAGTGGTGGATATTTTCAATACTCTTGCCGTGCTTCTTATGCCAAGTCCTTCCTTAGTGAACAAGATAATTTTACTGTTTACTTCTGAATTATAGGCTTTATAAATATAAGTTTCAACTTTAGTTTTTCCACAAACTTTACAAATAAACCTTGATTCCCGGATTTTGTTTTGCCATACTTTATAGTTCTTAAACAATCACCAACACATCTGATACACGAACTCAACTCTGAAGCCATTTTCTTCGATTTAAAGGATTAAATACTAAAAAAGCAACCCGAAGGTTGCTTTTAAATTCTCAATTATAAAGTTAAAAATGTTTGATTTTCAAAATAGTTATTAGCTAAAAATAGGTTACCAACACATCTGATACATTACCAGGCAAAAATGGCATGTTAGTTTTAAACAATATAAGATGCAAAATTATAAGTAGGGTTTTCTCTGTGGTTAGCAGACAAACTCCGTTTGTAGATATCTATAAATTTGCATCTTAATTGTTTAATTAAAGTTGTTTTTTATCATAGAATGCGCTATCGGGGTGATGGTATACTCATTTTTCCCCATAAAGTCCAGTATGCCCTAATTTGATACATTACCCAAACTATATTTTAAATCCTGAATAATCTTATCCTCATTAATCAAGTAACACAAGACCCTTTCTTTATAATAATTTGGAAAAAATTCAAACATTAATATTCCTCCTTTCAGATAGAAAGTTTTAAAAGGATAATAAGGCAAATTATAGTCTTCAATTTTCAATGACTTAAGAATAGGCTTATTTATATCTTCTATAAAATTTATCTTGTCATTCTCATTAAAAACAACTATCATTTGATCATAAAAACTTTCATAATCAAAAACATTTTTAAAAGTTATTATTGTTTTCTTCTTATCATCCTTAATGTTAAAGAACACATATTGGTTATTTTGAAAATAATAAGAAATATTTCCTTTATTATTTAGCCATTTAATTATTCTCGGTCTATAGATCTTATGCGTCAATACTTTATTTACAATAGGTGAATTAAAGTCTATGTTAGTTAAATCACTATTATCAAATTCAATATTTTTTTCATAATTATTAATTAAATTCTCTATAAAGTTTAGCGATTTCTCAACATCAAAATCGTATTTATAAAAAAAGATGGTAAGTTTCTTTTTTGTTTTATGACATGCTGTTGAATCTGTCCCAGGTAGTCTTTCATAAAAAAAGAATTGGATATTTTTTTTAAATTTTTTCTCTTTAGTAAGTAAATCAATATACTGTCCCAATATGAATACTTTATTGTTTTTCTCTGTATAAAATGAAGTGGATGATATTACTTCAACATTGCCATACTTTGCGGTAGCATACTTAGTTGAATCTGCATAACTTTTAAATGCAAATAGTAATAATAAATAAAAAATATTTTTCATAATTAATCTTTTTTAGGGTCCACTTTTTTGTAATCAGGTAATGGCTTAACAACAGGGGTAACAGTACCCGAAACATTATTCATGCGCATAATTGAATTTGGATCACTAGGGGTAATTCTTGACAAATTATAATCTACTTTAAATTGAGGTTTACCTTCATTGTTTTTTGTGATCCAAACCAAACCACTAGGTGTAAATGTATAAGATCCTTCATAATTTTTACCCAAACGCTTAATTTGATTTTGCCAAAAAGGCATATCTCCTGAACCAACACTTGGACCGTTAGCTCCTTCCACAATTTTAAAGTTCTTTAGTACACTAAGTTTCCCTGTTTGTAAATATTTTAATTCAGAATTTGTTGCTTTTTCATCAAAATCCTTTAAAGAATACTCTTTTCTTGTAAGGATTGCAAATCTCTGATTAGAGTCATTACCATGACCATGACCATCTCCAACATATTGACCCCCTTCAGGTAAATCATTTGAGGAAAGAATATTTACTTTTGCATTTCCATTCAAATCAACGGGATCACCTTCAACTGGTGTTGTATAAGAATATTTATATACGTCACCTACTTTAATTTTATAATATTGAGTACCAACTTCTCTCTTGTTAGCAATAGAATATCCATTATATTGGCTCCCAAAATTTTCAGCTGCTTTTTCCATATCATCAAATGGAAGATGAGGCTCTAAACCTTCTAATTCTCTTGCGTGAATTACTATATTACCACTAAATGTGTAAGGTGACCAAGTATTATATTTTTCTGTTAATGGATCTACACTCATAAAACGTCCAATAGCATAATCATAGTTTCTCCATTTAAAGCTATCCCAATTCAGTCCAAGTTCATCTTGACGCTCTTGACCTTGGAACTTATACTTATGGTTCAAAGAACTCTCCATCGTCAGAATATACCCCCAGTCCTTCATGTTCTGCTCCGGTTCGTTGTAGCCTTTGTGTTTTAGTCCAAATGGGTAGTAGTTGCTTTCTTCCACAATATAAGGTGTTCCACTACCGTCATCGGTGTACTTTACCCTTACATTCCCTAAATGATCTGTGTAATTGAAATAATACACATAATTCCCCTTGTCACTCATAACAAATCCTTCGAAATGTGAAAAAAACTGAAGTACTTCGTCTTTATATTGGAAGCCTCCATCCAAATAATCCGTTCGCATTATTTTTTGCACATAAGTCGTTGGGCCTACAGAAGAATTAGTTTGTGTAGTGTTAGTACTTACAATTGTTCTCTTCATCTCCGATCCGCCGCCGCCGCTGTAATCTGGTTCATAATAATGAACTTTCTTTGCTTTTTTACTCCCTACCGCATCGTAAATATACTCAATTTTGGTCTGCTTGCCGTGTGGGTTGTAAAAAGTAATATTTACTGGCAGGTTCAAATG
>NZ_JAMLJL010000042.1 GCF_023634845.1 Flavobacterium amniphilum
TACAACCATTTGAACCTGCCAGTAAATATTACTTTTTACAACCCACACGGCAAGCAGACCAAAATTGAGTATATTTACGATGCGGTAGGGAGTAAAAAAGCAAAGAAAGTTCATTATTATGAACCGGATTACAGCGGCGGCGGCGGATCGGAGATGAAAGGAGCTACAGCAAGCAACAATGCCGCACCAGTGAATTCATCCGTAGGCCCGACAACGTATTTACAGAAAATGACGCAAACGGATTATATGGCCGGAGGGTTTCAATACAAGGATGAAGTAATTGAATTTATCCCGCATGCGGAAGGGTTTGTGAAGAGCGAAAAAGGTAGTTATGTATATTATTTCAATTATACCGACCATTTAGGAAATGTAAGGGTGACCTATACCGATGACGGTAGTGGAACGCCTTATGTGGTGGAGGAAAGTAACTACTACCCTTTTGGATTAAAACACAAAGGATACAACGAACCGGATCAAAACCCGATGAATTGGGGTAATATTGTTACCAGTGGAAGTTATTTGAACCACAAGTATAAATACAATGGCAAGGAGTTTCAGGATGAGCTGGGACTTAATATGTATGATTATGGTGCGAGATTGTATGACTCTGCAAGAGCGGGTTGGATGAATATTGATCCACTAGCTGAAAAAATGAGAAGGTTTAGCCCGTACAATTATTGTTTTAATAATCCGTTACGATTTACAGATCCGGATGGGATGGCGCCTATAGATAGCACTGACCCGCCAGGTAAAAAGAAAACTGCAAAGGAAAGAGCATATAATCCAAAAACATATAATACCGATCTTGTTAAATGGTTGGTATATGGAACTGCTGATTTTTTAAGTAGTATAAATAGTTATGTAAGAGAAAAAATTGCTCCAAGTGATAAAGAAATAACTACCACTTCTACTTCTAAAAAAGGTGGCGGTGAAAATGAAAAATCAACAGGTAAAAAAGTTGGTGGAAACATTGATGCTGACCCTTTTCTTGATGGTGCTCCTGGTTCGGCAAAAAAAGGTAATAACTTTGAAAAAGCTAAAGATATTATGGATGCAGCGGCTGATGCAGGTAGTTTATCTGATAAAATTGATAAAGCAGAAAAAAAAGTAAAAGAAGCTGTTAAAGAAAATTCAGGGAAAGGTGATAAATCTTCGGATATGGTTCAAACAGTTAATGACCCTAAAAACCCCAATAATAATGTGTACGTAAGAAGGGATCTCTTAGAAGCTCAACAAAAAAAGAAATAATAAAATGAAAAGAAAATATTTAATAATACTTGCTATACTACTTGGTCTGATAGTTTTGTTTTTATATTTTAAAGATGAAAAAGTCTATATTTATAAAGAATATAGCCCTTCAGGAAAACTAATAGGTATAAACGAATATGTTATTCGGGATGGTAATCCAATTCAAAACGGAAAATTTTTAAAATTTAACGAGAAAGGAATTAAAATAGCTGAAGGCAATTTTGTTAACAACGAACCTAACGGGAAGTATCTTTATTATTTTGACGATGGAAAAATAGAATCCATTCAGTTTAAAAAAAATGGTAAAATTACAGAAGAAAGTACTTTTTATAATTCCAATGGTTTAATTAGAAAATATATATTTTATAATGATTTGGGAGAGCCTTACTTTATTATTGATTTTGATGAAAAAGGAATAAAAGGCTACCAAGGCCCCACAATAAAAGAAATTTATCAAAATAATATTAAAAATGATCAACAGCTAAAAGTAGGTGATGTTTTAAAATATACTTATATTGTTGCTAATATTCCCAATACTAAACGTAGTTTAAAAATAGAAAATTTAGGTATTGATAACTCAAAAACTAAACGAACCATAAAGCATGTCCCTTCAACTCGAATTGATGTTGAAGAAGTTTTAACTAAAAAAGGTAAAAATACAATTAGGGCAGTTGTAAGGTATGAGTTTAATGATAAAATTATACTAGCTGAGAATGATACAATTACTTTTGACGTAAATGTCCGATAGGGGGTAATGTATTAGATGTGTTGGCAACCTATTTTTAGCTAATAACTATTTTGAAAATCAAACATTTATAACTTTATAATTGAGAATTTAAAAGCAACCTTCGGGTTGCTTTTTTAGTATTTAATCCTTTAAATCGAAGAAAATGGCTTCAG
>NZ_JAMLJL010000043.1 GCF_023634845.1 Flavobacterium amniphilum
GCCTACATAACAATTAAATATTCCAAAATAGTAAAATAAAAATCTGCGAATTTGCGGTACTGTAAATCATTATCAACCAAATTAAAAAATCAGTATTTACCCTGATTGCCCTGTAAGAATTTATCTCTTATGTTTGCATTCTATGATGAAAAAACTGTTATTACTATTGTTGGTACCGGGATTTGCCTTAGCGCAAAGCACCAACCAGAACTATACCAAGGCGACAACCTACCGTGGGGAAAACGGTACGTTGCCACAAACTACGGTAACCTATTTTGATGGATTGGGACGTCCCATTCAGAAAGTGGACAATGCGATGAGCGGTACGGGCCATAACATCGTGACCCACATCGAATATGATGCCTACGGCAGACCGGTAAAAGACTATTTACCGTTTGTGTCGGGTGTATCGACACTGGATTATTTAAGCAGTGCCGTTACGGCCCAAAATACGCATTATACCACTCCGGCCAACGGGGAAACCACCGCTTACCCGTACAGTGAAAAACTGTTGGAAGCCTCACCTCTGGACCGTGTATTGAAACAGGCCGCACCGGGCGAAGCCTGGAAGATGGGTTCCAATCACGAAATCAAGTTTGAGTATGGTACTAATGAGGCCACAGGAACCAACGCCGTGAAACTGTTCAAGGCTACAGCGACCTTGAACGAAACGTTACTGGCGTATACCAATACGTTGACCCAAACCACAAATTATGCGGCCAATGAACTATATTTAACGATAACGAAAGACGAAAACTGGGTATCCGGGAACAACCATACTACTCAGGAGTTCAAAGACAAAGCCGGTAAAGTGGTCTTGAAAAGAACCTTTAACATTAATGTGGCACACGAGACCTATTATGTGTACGACCAGTTCGGGAATCTGGCGTATGTGATCCCGCCACTGGCCAATGCGGCTTACGACAACAACACCCTTAACGGACTGTGTTATCAGTACCAGTATGACAACCGCAACCGTTTGGTATCGAAGAAACTGCCTGGCAAGCAATGGGAATTCATCGTGTATGACTTGCTGGACCGCCCCGTTGCGACCGGACCGGCTTTATCACCATGGGGAACGGGAACACAAGGTGTGATGGTCACCCAGTATGATGTGTACGGAAGACCAACGCAAACGGGTTGGCTACCCACTGCCATTGACCCGAATGCAAGAAGTACACAACAAACCAGTATTAACGGCGGGAGCAATCCGTATACCTTAGGGAGCAATGATGTACTGAGCAAGAATTATTACGACAACTACAATCCAGGGCTTACGATACCAGGACAGATTGAAGGACAGACGGTAAATACCCAGGTAAAAGGACAAACTACAGGAACACTTGTGCGAATTTTGACAGGCCCAAATGACGGTTACTGGGATTATTCGTATATTTTTTATGACCTGAAAATGCGTCCCATCCGTAACCATACCGACAACTATCTGGAAGGGTACACGGAGGTGGACAGCAAGCTGGACTTCATGGGCAAGACCTTGTATACCATTACAAGGCATACGAGAACCAGCAATGATACTGAAATATTGACGACCGATACGTTCACCTATACCGATCAGGACCGATTGAAATTGCATACCCACCAAGTTGATGGTGGCGATGTGCAGCTGTTGGCCGACAACAGCTATGATCAACTGGGCCAGTTAAAGGATAAAAAAGTGGGTGGAAGTGCTACGTCTTATACTGCATTGCAAAACGTGGATTATCAATACAACATCCGTGGCTGGCTGAAATCGATTAACGATACAGACGGACTGATCAGTACCGATTTAGGCAGCAAAGACGATTTGTTTGCTTTCAAGATTACGTATAACAATCCGAGTGATAACAGCAAAGCCTTGTTCAATGGGAATATTTCAGAAACGCAGTGGCG
>NZ_JAMLJL010000044.1 GCF_023634845.1 Flavobacterium amniphilum
CACCTGGAACACTTTTTATCAACTCAAACTGTTGATTCAACTCAACATGATTTTTAATAATTTCTTTCATTTTTGCCTCAATGAATTTCAATGAATTTTGTAATGCCTGTATTGTTTTAGCATTTACTAATGCAACTACTTTGTAAATTTCTTTCGTGGTAAAAACTTCATTTTCTTTAGATGCTCCAAACAACAAAAGGGATTTCATTACTTTTTCTCTTTCTGTATATAATAATCTTAGCTGTTGTATTTCTTTTTCTGCAATAGCAGAAAGCTGAAGCTTATCAATATTTCTAATACTATACAAGGCAATATCCTTTGCATCTGTCTTATCATTTTTTCCTCTGGTAATACCTTTGGATCTTTTGATCTCAATAGCTGGAACAATACAATAATCAAGATGCTTTTCAGACAAATAAGCACTTAAGGGAAAAGTATAAACACCAGTATTTTCACAACAAAACAAAATCGTAGTTAAATCAATTTTTTTCTTTATCAACGATCTTATAATGGCTTTTACTCCCTTTTGAGTATTATCAACTATAAAATGCTCAACTGAATTTGTGGTTTCAGTACTAATTACAACAACATCCAACTTTAGTTTTGAGATGTCAATACCAACATGGAACAAATACTTTTTCATAACTTTGATTTTAGAAGAATAAAAAATGTTGAACTTCTTTAGAGCCTTTATTAGACCTTGATGTCTATCATTCTATTTGAAGCAATTCAACGGGTTCAAAGGGTTGGCAGAGGACTATTGCGCTATATAAGTAACGAGCTTGGCGGATTTGATAGTTCACCTCTGCTTTCCTTTGAAAAAGATAATCATTTTTTATCTAAGACAAAGTAAAGGCGGATTTGCAATCCGTGCCCGCAAAGAATATAAACTACAACCTTAAAAGTTGTAGTTTTGTTTTTTTATATACACCCCCCCCCCCGCTGCGCAAAGTCTCCGACTTTGAGCAATAAATACATAAAGCTGTAGCAGTAATGTTGTAGCTTTTTTATTAATATTACATTTGAGAAATTATTTACACGCCATGAAAGAAGGATATGTTATAAGAGACCAAGAAAAGGTACATTTTATTACCGCTACAGTGGTAGATTGGATAGATGTTTTTACCAGAAAGAACTATCGGGATTGTATAATAGATTGTTTGGATTTTTGTATTAAAAATAAAGGAATGATTGTTTATGGTTATGTTATTATGAGTAATCATATTCATCTCATTGTACAATCAAAGGAGGGAAAATTGTCAGATTTAGTAAGGGATTTTAAAAAGTTTACTGCCAAAATAATTCTAGACAAAATCCAAACAGAACCTGAAAGTCGCCGGGAATGGATGCTTGAACGGTTCAAAATAGCTACAGAATCTCATGGTCGCAACAAAAAATACCAGTTTTGGCAATATGGGAATCATGCAGAAGAAATTTATTCTGAAAAGTTTATGTGGTCGAAATTAGATTATATCCATTTAAATCCTGTTCGCGCAGGGATTGTTTCTAAAGCTTCAGAGTATGTTTATTCGAGCGCCAGTAATTATATTAATGGAGTTGGGATTGTAAATATTGAATTAATTGAAATTCCAAAAGTTGACGTTTTGAAAGTCTCTTCTTTCGATAAATATATTAGTTAGTAATTGCTCAAAGTCGGGAGACTTTGCCTTTACTTTGAATTTGATAAAAAACTTTAAATTTATTCAAAGGAAAGCAGAGGTGAACTTTAGACTTTGCTGGATTAGAACCATAGTCCTCTGCCTTCTCCTTGAACCCTGTTGAATTGCTTCAAATAGAATGATAGACATAGCGGTCTAATAAAGGCTCTAAAGAAGTTCAACATTTTGTTTATCCTAATCTCAAAGTTATGAAGAATT
>NZ_JAMLJL010000045.1 GCF_023634845.1 Flavobacterium amniphilum
GCGGTAACTGTTGCACAACTACTATTTTTTCAAAATAACTCCAAAAAACATTTTATAAAACCTCTTTTTAAAGCCATTTAAAGGAGGTTTTTTTTTACCTTACTGCTACAATTTCAAAATTGGAATGGCTCACAATCAGGCTTTTTATTTCTAATAAGAGTGTTTTAAAAAAAGCGTTGCACTTCCCTTGTTTCAAAGACACAACTTGGGTAATTATGGATGGGATTTTCACTGTAAAACGCAGGTATTTTTTCAAGTTATAGGTTAAACTTGCCATTAGTACATGTTTGTTGGCGTTTTTGATGCCTCGGGTATTGACCCGCTTCATATTGGTAAAGTTAATCAATGTTCCCAACACCGGCTCGACCGTTTTACTTCTGGTTCGTACCATTTTCTTTGCATAAACTGGGTTTTGAGTAAGTTTTTGATGCATTTTATCGTAGTATTCCTTGTAAATACTATCGTCTATCTTCTTGAACTTGGTGGTTTTTCCACAGCACTGCTCTCGTAATGGGCAGTTTTTACAGTCGGATTCACTGCTTCGATACGTGCGCTTGGTGTAACCTTTGCTATCGATCTTTTCTCCTTTGAAAAGTAGTTTGGCTTGCTTACCCTCTGGTTTTATGCATTCGTATTGATTGTGTTCTTTATTATAAACAAAACCTTCCCGTTCGGGTTTGTATTGTCCAAAATTAGGAATATAAGCGTTGATTCCTTTTTTATCAAGATAGGCTAAGGCTTCGCCGCTGCTGTAGCCGCCATCCGCTACAACTTCTTCCAGTTCAATATCATTTTGATGTAAGTTGGTTTGGGTAAGTTCGATTATTTTTTCTAAACACTGGGCATCGCGTTTGTCTGCATAGTCCGCACAGGCGCCTGTAATCACATGATGGGCATCATCTACCGCTAATTGTCCGTAGTAATTTAACTGTCTGGCTTTACCCGGTTTGACGCTTATTTTTGCATCATTGTCTGTGGGTGAATAATGCGTGTGATTAGATAGGTATTTAGGTCTAATTAAATTCCCGTATTCGTCTACTTTATCTTTTCCTGTTGCCTTGGGCATGCCTTGATACGCTTGCTCCTTCCAGTTATGGTGTTGGTCCACTAACTTTCTACGGGTTGTGGTGGTTTTGAATTCGCTGTTTTCTTCTAGCTCATTGACAAAGGCACTCGCATCTTCCAAAACTTCCTTTTCAACCAAGGAGTCCATTGAAGCATTGGCTTTGATAAAAGCACTGTCCACAGCCTGACGTTTGCCCCGAACCATGCCTTTGCTAACGCACATTTTCAATACTTCTTTAAACAGACTTAAAAATACTTCTTCTCCATACAGCCCTCGTGTACGGCTGATGGTGCTGTGCCAAGGTAATTCTTCGTCGATATCATAGCCTAAAAACAATCGGATAGATAAGCTATCGGAACAATAACGGATGAGTCCTCTATCGCTATTAATATTATTCAAATAACCTACTAACAACATTTTAAAGAAAACTACCGGATCAATACTCAATTGACCTTCTGTACCGTAATACTGTTGGGTTGCTTTTCTTAGGAAATGAAAATCTAACGAATCGTTTACAATCCTATAAAAATTATCCATGGGAACCAATTGATCTAAATTGACAGTGGTAAATAACTTGGGAATAAATGTCTTTGTGCCTTGCATAGCTAAATATACGAAATTCTTATATTTGAGTTGTACAACAGGCAC
>NZ_JAMLJL010000046.1 GCF_023634845.1 Flavobacterium amniphilum
ATAATATAAGATGCAAACTTATAAGTAGAGTATTTGCTGTTATAAACAGAGAAACACCATATATTAACACCTATAAATTTGCATCATAATTTTAATGCTATTTACTTGTTTTTTATCATAGAATGCGCAGCGGGAGAAACACCATATATTAACACCTATAAATTTGCATCATAATTTTAATGCTATTTACTTGTTTTTTATCATAGAATGCGCAGCGGGGGGTCTCCTTATAATTATTGTTATAATAACCCATTGCGTTTTGTTGACCCTGACGGGATGCAGGCGGATGACTTAATTTTTAGATCTATTGGTGGTACATCGAAAGAAGCAAACTCTGAATCTGCTTTTAGTAAAGTCGAATCGGTCATCAATAATGGATTAGGAGGAGATTTCGCTAAAATAGGAAATGATGGCAAGTTGACTCTTAACGTTAATAGGGATGATTTGAAAACTGAAGAACAAAAAGGTTTTTATGATATATTAGATACAGCTATGCAAGCTGAAAAAGATGTGAAAGTTGATGTTTTGGAAAGTGATAATTTTGTGATGGGTGGGATGATGGATAAAAATCATCCAGATAGTCCAGGAATAATTGATATTGACGATATAATGAATGTGGGAAGTTCAGGTGAATTAGATAATTCAACTGTCTCTTTTTCGCACGAGATTTATGAAACATATGAAAAACAGGTGCATAACAATACAGCATACAAGAATGCTGAGGGGACAGGTGCACATCAAATTGCAGACAGAGAAATGTCAAGAACAAATGGTGGATGGATTGGTGGTAATGCAGTTACAACAAACGGTACACAACGGGAGGTTTCATATCGACTTCCAGGAGGAGGAAGGAAGACCGGAACTGTTAAATCAGGGACAATAACTAAAGAGTTTAAAAAAGGATCACGAACAAGATATTTTACTTATCGAGTTGTAGATGGAAATATTGTTAAACGATAATAATAAAAAATATAAAATGAAGCATTTTTTTTTCTTGTTGGGTTTTGTTTTAATTTCCTGTAAGTCAGTAAAAGAAAATAGAACAATATCAAATCAAATTTTCTCCTATCATATCGGAGTAATTGAAAATTATGTCAATATTGGATATACTGATAATACTACTTGTTTAGATAATTCAATTGTTTTTTTAGAGAGTATAACAAAGATACAATGTGATTCTCAAGATCAACGTGTAATACTTTACACTCCTTCAAAAAGAAATTTAAAGAGTTGGAAAAATTGGTATAAAAGCAACAAAAGTAAATTGTATTGGGATGAGAATGACAGAACAGTAAAGGTTGGTAATGTATCAAATTAGGGGTAATGTAACTATGATGCCAACGGGAACATGAAACCCGATAGCGCATTCTATGATAAAAAACAACTTTAATTAAAAAATTAAGATGCAAATTTATAGATATCTACAAACGGAGTGGTAATGTATCAGATGTGTTGGTAACCTATTTTTAGCTAATAACTATTTTGAAAATCAAACATTTATAACTTTATAATTGAGAATTTAAAAGCAACCTTCGGGTTGCTTTTTTAGTATTTAATCCTTTAAATCGAAGAAAATGGCTTCAG
>NZ_JAMLJL010000047.1 GCF_023634845.1 Flavobacterium amniphilum
TATAAAAATTATCCATGGGAACCAATTGATCTAAATTGACAGTGGTAAATAACTTGGGAATAAATGTCTTTGTGCCTTGCATAGCTAAATATACGAAATTCTTATATTTGAGTTGTACAACAGGCACAGCGGTTTGACGTAATAGCTGGTTGTTTTTCAACTTGACGTTTTTCTTCACGAAAAACTTTATCTTTAACCGACCCGAGGCTGAAAGCCGAACGGATGAAATAAAATGAAACGTTCGCTGATACCGCTATCGCGCCAAGCCGCGGGACGCTGTGTGCAATTATAAAAAACTATATGAAATTCAAATCGTTAATAAGTCAATTACAATTAGCTTATAGTCCAATGAGTAGTTATGATTTTAGTATTTTAAAATCAGACGAAATTGTTCAAGAACTACTCCGCCAAAGTAGTTTATATATAATTGGGCAAAGACCAATTCTAAGTTTTGAAAACTTAACGATGAATGACGATGAAAAGTACATTACTTTTGAAATTCATCAAAAAGGAAACTCTTCAATAATAAAGTTCAAACTTCCTTTCTTTCAGGAAAATATAGCAACTGATTATGAAAAAGACGTAATGCTTGTAATTGGTTCAAATGACCCAAATCATATTTTTGACAGAAATAACATTACAAATGTTCATGGGTTAAAATTTTATGAAATCTCAAATGATGAAGAGAATTTTTTAGTGTGGTTTTCCCCTGAAAAATTTTTAAGTAACTTCTCAAGAGGATACATTGAAGCCGAAATAGAAGGAAATATTAGAGATTTCCTAAAATATAAAGTTCATTATGTCGGAAAGGCAACCGACCAAGACATTTGGAAAAGACTTACTGGACACGAAACTTTACAAGATATTTTGAGTTTGGAATATCCGTTTGTTTATGGCTCATTACCAACTCATGAAATCGTATTACTTCTTTTCGAATTTCATGATAATCTTACAATGCAAACATTCGATGTTAATTCTTCTCCTGAAGAAATGACAGATTCCTTAATGGGTAAAAATTATCCTGAGCAAAAAACTGTTTTTTTGGATGCGGAAAAGGCTTTGATAAAGGCAATGCAACCTAAACACAATAAAATCCTTTTTAAGAACTATCCAAAAAGTAAAGACGGTTTACATAAACATAATTTTGACAATTATGGTTTTACTTTTATGGATCCAATAACTTTACAATACGAAAAAGGGGAAATTAGAGGTGGTTTGAATATGATGGGAGGAGATTTAATTTCAATAAAAAATAATGAAGATTTTGAATTATTTATACACCCAATAACTGCACACAACAGCGGTGCCTGTTGTACAACTCAAATATAAGAATTTCGTATATTTAGCTATGCAAGGCACAAAGACATTTATTCCCAAGTTATTTACCACTGTCAATTTAGATCAATTGGTTCCCATGGATAATTTTTATA
>NZ_JAMLJL010000048.1 GCF_023634845.1 Flavobacterium amniphilum
TGACTAGTCCTAAAATAACGATACAGGATTAATAATAGTAAAAATACATTTTTAGACAGAAGTAGCTTTATAGTTACTTCTGTTTTTTATTTCATAAGTTTTCATTTTAATGCTACTCTGTAAATGCATTTGGTTAGGAGTCAGCATATGATTTGACCAATGGGGTCTGTGCTGATTGTATTTTGCAATCACTTCAGTAATCAACTTCTTCATTAAAGATAATTCAAGATGATAAGTATCTATCATATATTCTTGTTTTAATATACCATTTATTCTTTCAGCCACTGCATTTTCATAGGGGTCAGCGTTTTGGGTCATACTGCATTTTATATTGCATTTTTGCAGAAGATACTGATATTGATCAGAACAATATTGTATTCCCCTGTCTGAATGATGTATCAATGGGTCAGGCTTAAAGATCCTGTTCCCATGAGCCATTTTTAAAGCCTTGATACATCCTTGTGTACTGAGAGAGTCAGACACTTCATATCCCATTACCTTTTTTGAATAAGCATCTGTTATTAAGCTTAAATAACAAGGCTTTTCACGTTTTCCGATATAGGTAATGTCTGATACCCATACCTGTTCTGGCCTGTTGATGTCTAATTCTTTTATCAGGTTCATATGCTTCCTGAAGCGATGATGTGACCATGTAGTAACATGATAATTCCGTTTTGGTTTTATCAATAGGTGATTAGCCTTCAGGATTTCAAAGAACTTGTCTCTGCCAACTTTTAATTCCCTAAGCCTGGCATTAAGGACATGGTATAATTTACGTGTGCCAAGCCGGGGATGGGTCATACGTATTTCTTTTACAAGCCCTATAACCTGGCCAGCAAGGCTTTGCTTAAGCTTGGCACGCTTAATGCTTCGATAGTAAACCTGTCTGTTTATCCCGAACAAACCACAGCCGAAGCTTATGCTTTGCTGCCTTTTTTTGCCGAAGAGTTGGATTGTCCGGGAGGTAAGTTTTTTCGGATATCGATATTATACTCTTTTTCAGCAAGGCCTATCATCATATCAAAAATAATGGCCTTGGAGTCCGATATATGATTTTGATGTTCAAGCTGGGCCTTCTGTTTTTCCAAAAGCTTTACTTTGGCCTCAAGCTCCATGATTCTTTGTTCCGGTGTCTTTGGCATATTCGACGGTGTTTGATTCTCCCAATCAAAGTTACCATATTTTCTGAGCCAGGCCAGAACTGTAGAGCGAGCCTGAATGCCATATTTCCTCTGGGCCGAATAAGCTGACAACTCACCTGATTCAATCTCTTTTACAATCTGGATCTTTAGACTTAGCGTATAATCCTTCTGGGTGCGCTTTACATAAGTGTCATGTCTTTCCATGTCGATTCTTTTTTATTGTATCGCTATTTCAGGACGGGACA
>NZ_JAMLJL010000049.1 GCF_023634845.1 Flavobacterium amniphilum
AAGCCGCATTCCAAGATCAAATCCAAATTTTTAAGCTAAAAATTTATTGATTTCAACATATGGTGTTCCTCTGTTTACAGTTGCAAACACTCTTGATACAATTTTATTTCTGATAATGTTTAAAACCAACATTTTAGGCTTACCTTCTTCTACTCGTTTCTGGTAATACAATTTCAGTTCCTTATCGTGTTGAATGGCACTTATAGCAGACATTGACAATAGACTCTTCATTTTCTTATCGCTAATCGGATGTATTTTATTGCGTCCATTTATACTCGTTCCAGATTGATAAGGATAAGGCACCAATCCACAATAAGCAGAAAACTGTCTTGAACTCTCAAAACGGGTGTAATTATGCGTGTGCAGTAACATTTGAACAGCCAGGACCATCCCAACTCCTTTGACTGTCTTGGACAGTTTGTAATTAGTTGCCATTGTTTGGTCCTGTTTTATCAACTCATTCATTGCTTTCTCTGCTCTTAGAATTTGCTTTTCTAATTGGTTCATATTCTCTTGTAAAATAGACATCGAAACATCTGATTCATCAATTACAATCTCCTGCATCCCTTTGTAAAGGTTCTTGCTTGCCGTGAGCTGTTTGACCAATTGTTCACGCAGGCTCATCATACGCTGCAACTCGATCAGTTTTCGGGCAGGAGGTATTGATGGTGTTAATTCATCCCGTCTAAGCCATGCATAATTGGCTATTTCCCATGCATCTGCTTTATCACTCTTTCCCCGCTTCAATCCCATAGACCGTTTAATTTCTATTGCATTGACACAACAATAACGATAGTTGTTTTCGTAAAGAAAATAACTCAACATTAAGCAATACCAACCTGTATGCTCAAAACAAAACAAGGTTTCCTCCAGATTTATTTTCTGCTTTGTCGCCCAACTAATAACTTGCTTAAACCCCTTCAGATCATTAGTGAATTTCTTGTGAACATTAGTCGTTCTGACATAAAGATCTAATGTCAATTTCGATACGTCAATACCAATGGTTTGTGTAACTTTTTTCATAGATTTGTTTTTAGGAAAAATAAATACCTTGCTGTGCTATCGCCTTTAGCGGGTCTAAAAACCCATCATTCCAAGTAGTACTGGCAAGACCGAAAGTGGAAACGGGACTTATGCGGCTTATAGGTCTCAACCCTACGGAACGTTTTAGTTCACCCGTTTCCTCTTCGGAAAATTAATTATTTTTAGTAATACAAACTAAAGGCGGAACGTTA